>JALHOC010000003.1:160644-171573 GCA_022843225.1 Hyphomonadaceae bacterium | reverse complement strand
TGATTTCGCGTGGTGCCAGACTCGCTTCCGGCTCCTGCCCAAGCCCAAGTTCAAGGCTGAGCCTCAGTCTCGGCGTGTCTCCGCTCCGAAAGAGAAGGAGACCGTGCGATGAGTGCGACTGACAGTTTTCGGCGAGATCGTGCCGCAACGCCGCGAATGTGATCTACGGCACGAATTGAGGGCACCGGTCATTCGCGAAATTTGACGGGTAGGCGGGCCGTGGCCCTTTTGCGACACGAGGGACCCTGGGCTTGCGTTTGATGGAGCGGTTCTTTAGCGAGTTACGAGGTTGCGAGCTGGGGGCCAGATGTCGATCTGTCGTGTTTCAATTTCTGCGGTGCTGATAGCTGGTTGCCTCACCGTCGCGGGTTGCAACCCCTCCGCCACGACGGCGCCAGCCAGCGTCGAAGCGCCGGCGCGTTTCGTTGAAGGTGATGGCGAGCCCCAAACATGGAATCCGCTCGCTGAGGACGATCCAGCCCTCGCAGCGCTTGGGGTCGTCAAGTTCAACGACCTTCCAGGTCTTTCGAACATCAGCTCGGTGCGGATGTTCGGAGTCGGAGGCAGCGATCCAGCGATGAACGGCCTTCGTGTCTATCTGGCCTTTGTCTCACCGCATGGTGAGAGAGCTTTTCTTCTCGGCAACTTTCGCGACTATCGCGTGATAGCCGCATCGCCCGGACGCATCGATTTGGAATACGATGAAGATATCTTCGTCGGGGACGAGCCGCAGACCCGCACGCTTCGCACCATCGTGTCCTGGACAGAGATCGCGCAAGAATCATCTCCAAACCCAGAATACCCATCGACGGTGACGATGACGCCGGCGCAGTAACGGACTGGGGCTTAGCTCAGTGTTCGCACGACTTGACCGTTAGCGCTTGCACGGCCCCCAAGAAGTATCGGGACACAGACCGACGGCGTTTCGCCAGTCTCGCGAACCAAGACGGCCCGTGTGGACGCTGATCGCAGTCACGTCGCACGGACCATCGTGACTGGCGACTATCGGCGAGATGCAGACGCTCTCAACGTAAAGAATTCGCTCGAGCTGTCCGCAAACTCCGCCGCTATTCCGCCGCCATCGCTTGGGCGCGGCCGAGGTCTACGGAGACGAGCTGGCTGATGCCTTGCTCGGGCATGGTGACGCCGTAGAGGCGATCCATGCGCGACATCGTCACCGGATTGTGGGTGATGACGATGAAGCGCGTCGTCGTCAGCCGCTTCATCTCTTCCAGCATGCGGCAGAAGCGATCGACATTGGCGTCGTCCAAGGGCGCATCGACTTCGTCTAGCACGCACAAAGGCGCGGGGTTGGCGAGGAACACCGCGAATATCAGCGCCGTGGCGGTGAGCGCTTGTTCGCCGCCAGACAAGAGCGAGAGGTGGGTGAGCCGTTTGCCGGGAGGCTCGGCGAAGATTTCGAGTCCGGCCTCAAGCGGATCTTCGCTTTCGGTGAGCTTGAGATTGGCCTGGCCGCCCTCGAACAAGGTGGCGAAGAGTTGCGCAAAGTGCGCGTCCACTTCCTCGAACGCCCGCAAAAGCCGCGCGCGGCCCTCGTTGTTGAGCGTGGTGATGGCGCGGCGCAGTTTCGCGACCGCCTGCGCCACATCCTCTTTCTCTTTCGTGAGCGTGGCGATGCGCTCTTCCGCCTCGGCGAGTTCTTCATGTGCGCGCAAATTCACTGGGCCTGCCGCGTCGCGTTCGGCCTTGAGGCGCTCAAGCCGGCGCTCGACATCGCCGATCGGCGCGGTTCCGAGTGGGCCGGAGATGAGGCTTCCTGCCAGCCCGGCCAAATCCTCGGCCGCTACGCCGATATGCTCACGCGACAGCGCAACCGCGTCTTCGACGCGGCCGCTGGCGGCTGTGGCGTGCGCTTCGGCGCCAGCGCGACGTTCGCGGGCGGCGGCGTGAACGTGATCGGCGGCGCGCGCGGCCTCGCCCGCCAAGCGCGCGTGCGTCTCCGCTTCGGCCACCTTGTCGCTTGCCGCGATGCGGCGGCTTTCGGCGGCGCCTGCTTCTTCCATTAACGCTTCGAGTTTCGCGCGCGCGGTGACGGGGAGCGCCTTGGCGGCGTCGCGGCGGCGTTCGATGTCGTCAATCTCGGCACTGAGCGCGGCCAAGCGCACATCGGTGTCGGCGATGCGGGCGCGCCAGTTCGCGCTGTCCGCTTCAATCGCGCCGCGGCGGGCGTCTCGTTGGGCTTTGTCGCGCACGAGGCTCTGGGTCGCGGCGGCGGCTTCGGCGGCGGCGCGACGCGCGGCTTCGACTTCGGCGCGGGCTGCGTCGAGCGCGCCGTGATCGATACTGGGTTGATCGCCACTGTCGTTGATCGCGGCGAGGGCAGCGCGCGCCTCGGCAAGTTCGGCGTCAAGCGCTGTCGCTTGTGTGTGTAATTCCACGCCGCGTTCGGCTACGCGGGCGCTTTCGGCTTCGAGCCGTTCTAGATCGCGCTGTGCGCTGGCTTCGCGGGCCGCGAGTGCCGGCGCCTCTGCGCGCAAGGCGCGCGCCTTGGTGTCGCAGATTTGACGCTCGGCTTTCGCTTGATCCCAAGCCGTCTTCGCGGCGGCGAGCTTGGTTTCCGCAGTTTTGAGTTCTTTGCGCGCGGCGGCGAGGCGGTTCTTGTGCTCAAGCCGCGCGGCCGCGGGTTGGGGCGCGTCAGCGCGGCGCGCGAACCCATCCCAGCGCCAGAGATCGCCTTCGCGCGACACCAAGCGCGCGCCAGGCGGCAAGTGCGCCGCGAGCGCAGCGCCTTGCTTGGCGTCGACAAGTCCGGTGAGCGCGAGCCGCGCCGCGAGCGGGTCCGGCGCCTTCACGACCTCCGCGAGCGATCGCACGCCAGCCGGCAGGGTGGCGGCGGGAACGTCGGCGCCGGCCCAGCGCGCTGGTGCGTCGGCGTGCGTGGAGGCCTCGATATCGTCGCCCAGCGCGGCGGCTAACGCGCGCTCGTATCCAGGCTCGACCTCAATCGTGCCAAGCACGGGAGGAAACTTCGTCGCAGGCGCGGGCGCGAGCTTCTCAAGCGCTTTCACTTCAGCGCTGAGCGCGTTGAACGCAGTTTCGGCGGCGCGATGAGGACCCCAGGCTGTCTCTTGGGCCTCATCGGCGCGTTTCATTGCGGCTTCGGCTTCCGAGAGTGTGGCGCGCGCCGCCTCAGCGTCTGTTGCCGCGCGGTTGGCGGCGAGCTTGGCCTGCGCGCTGCGTTGCTCAAGGTCGCTGGTTTGCGGCAGCGATTTGAGGTGCGCCTCAAGTCCGCGCTTGCGCTCTTCGGCGCGCTGCAAACGCGCGCGCGCGGCACTGACCGTGTCGGCGAGCGCTTGCGCGCGCGCACGCTGAGCGGCGGCTTCTGCGGCGAGGGTTTCGAGTTTGCTTTCCGCTTCGGCGCGCACTTTGGAGGCTTGCGCTTCCGAATCCTGCGCAAGCTTGAGCGCGGCCTGCGCTTGCTTGGCTTCACCGGGGCCTAGGCCTTGCGCTTCCTCGGTCAGGCGCAGCAGAGCGGCTTCGGCGTCGCGTTTCAAGGCGGAGAGCCGCTCTACTTCGTCGGCAGCGCGGCGGGCGTCGGCGTCGCAGCGCGCGATGATGGCTTCGGCGTCGGCGAGGTCGCGTTCCAAGCCGACGCGAACGCCCTCGAAGCGACGCAGCACGGCGGCGGCGATGGTCTCTTCCTCACGCAACGGCCCCAATGCGTTGCGCGCCGCCTCCGCGTGGCGTTCGGCCGCGCTCGCGTCAGTCGCGGCTTGCGCCACCGCGCGCTCGGCCTCGCGCAAATGCGTTTTCGCTTCCGCTTCGCGCTCGCGCGCTTCGCTCCAGCGCCGATGCAGCAGCAGCGCCTCGGTTTCGCGCAGTGTCTGCGCCAGCCCGCGATAACGCTCGGCCTGACGCGCCTGCTTCTTCAAGCCGGCTGCTTGGCCTTCGATCTCGGCGAGCACTTCGTCGAGCCGGGTGAGGTTCGTCTCCGCCGCGCGTAACTTGAGGTCGGCTTCATGGCGGCGTGCATGCAGACCAGCGATGCCGGCGGCGTCTTCCAGGATGCGGCGGCGGTTCTGCGGTTTGGCGGAGATCAATTCATTGATCTGGCCTTGGCGCACCAGAGCAGGGGAGTTCGCGCCTGTCGCGGCGTCGGCAAACAGGAGCTGCACGTCTTTGGCGCGCATCTCCTTGCCATTGATGCGATAGGTGGACCCCAAGCCCCGACGAATGCGGCGCGTGACTTCGAGCAAATCGGCCTTGTGGAACGGCGCAGGCGCGCGGCCAGCCGCGTCCGACAACAGCAAGGTGACTTCCGCGTGCTCGCGCGCTGGGCGCCCCGCGCTGCCAGAGAAGATCACATCGTCCATGTCGCTCGCGCGCATGGACTTGGCGCTGGTCGCGCCCATCACCCAACGCACGGCTTCGAGCAGGTTCGACTTGCCGCAGCCATTAGGCCCGACAACGCCCGTCAGCCCTTCCTCGATCGGCGCACGTGCGGGATCGACGAAGCTCTTGAAACCGGCAAGGCGCAGCTCGGTGATCTGCACGTGGTGAGCGCGCCTTTCCCGCTTACTCGGCCAGGGCCGCGTCGAGGATGCGCGACAGGCCCTCCCAGGTCACGACGCTCGGGTCTTCGATCTTCGTCCCGTTCAGCACGAAGGTCGGCGTGCCGGTGACGTTGAACGCTTGCGCGCCCTCGACGATGCGCCGAATGCGCTCGGCGCCCGCTTCGTCATTGATGCACTCCATCACTTGCTGTTCGGAGAGGCCGGCTGCGGCGCCGATCTCGATCAGCTTGCCGCGCACGCCTTCCATAGAGCCCGTGGCGAAGATGGCCTGCTGTTGGCGGAAAAGTTCGCCGAGGCGAACGAAATACTGTTCGCTAGTAGCGCCGCCGCAGCGGGCGATCTGAAAGCCGGCGACGGCGACGGCAGCAGGCGCGGTGGGATATTCGCGGAATACGTACCGCACTCGGCCGGTGTCGATGTAGGTCGCTTTCAACTGATCCCAGTTCGCGGCGTGGAAGTCGGCGCAATGCGGGCAAGTGCTGGAGGCGTATTCAATGAGCGTGACGGGCGCGTTTTCGGCCCCGAGCGCCATGTCGTCGGCGCTGATCGCGGCGCCGCCGCCAGCACTGTTGCAGCCGCCCAGGGCGCCCGCGAGCCCGAAAGCGCCCGCGCCGACCAGCAAATTCCTGCGCCCAATGGCGAACATGAGAGACCTCCAAGTTAAGGCCGGGAGGCATAGAGTTTTTTGAGCCCGTGGAAAAGCTCAGCCCTGCTTCACCGCGCGCCCAAGCCGCATGAGGGCTGATTTCAGGCCTGGGTCGGCTACCGGGTCAAGCGCTTGCGCCAGGGCAGCTTCCTCAGCCGGTGTCAGGGGCCGCTTCAGGGGGCGCACATTCGCGGAGCGCGGCGCGGGCGTGCGTTGCTCGATGCGAACGGACTTAACCTTAACCCCCGACACTCTGAGCCGTTCGATCAGGAGCGGGATTTGCTGCTGCAGGAAGGGTGCGAGCGCGCCCGGGGCTTTCAGCGTGAGCACGCCGGCTGCCAGTTTTTCAGGGGTGGCGCGGGCAAAGCTCTCGCCGGCTACATCGGCCCAGCGGCGCTTCAGTTCGGCAATGCCCACGCCCTCATCACGCAATAGGGGGCGCAAGAGCGAGGAGACGGCCTTGCCGGCCCTGGGCGCGGGCGCGATGGTCGCGCGACCGCGCGCCTTCGCCAGAGCTTGGGCGGCCTGGGTTTCCGTGCGCGCGTCGGGTCGCGGCGGCGCACTGGGGCGGAATCTCTCGCGCAACGACATGGGGGATGGATCGAATCGGAAAGCCATGAAGAAAGGGTAAAGATCGCCCATGGCCGAGCCCGCTAAAACCCGCCGCCCCGCTGTGGATAAGGCCACTGCGACTCGGGATAATCTCAGGAAATCATTGCTCTCCTGGTACGATGTGCATGGCCGCGACCTGCCCTGGCGGGTGCGCGGGGCTAGCGCCGATCCCTATCGCGTGTGGCTCTCTGAGGTGATGTTGCAGCAAACAACGGTGGCTGCCGTCATCCCGTATTTCGCGCGGCTCCTGGAGTTGTGGCCCAATGTCGAGGCGCTGGCGGCTGCCCCGCGCGAGGCGGTGCTCGAAGCTTGGGCGGGGCTCGGTTATTATTCGCGCGCGCGCAATCTGCATGCCGCCGCGCAAAAACTTGCGTCGGATGGGTTTCCTAGAACCGAAGCCGGCTGGCGTGCTTTGCCGGGCGTCGGCCCCTACACGGCTGCCGCGATTGCCGCGATCGCGTTCGATGAGCCGGCCAATGTCGTGGATGGCAATGTCGAGCGGGTGATGGCGCGGCTCCATGCGGTTGAGGAGGCGCTGCCGGTCGCGAAGCCAAGGCTCAGCGCCCTTGCCGCAGCGTTGGCTACACCGCATCGCCCGGGCGATTGGGCGCAGGCGCTGATGGATCTGGGCGCGACGATCTGCACACCGAAATTGCCAAAATGCGGGCTCTGCCCCTGGGCGGGCGCGTGCGCAGGTTTGGCGACTGGCGCGCCCGAGACCTATCCACGCCGGGCCGAAAAAGCCGCGCGCCCGCGCCGCTACGGCGCGGCGTTTCGAATTGAGCGCGCGGGCGCGCTGTGGCTGGTGCGACGTCCGGACAAGGGTTTGCTCGGCGGCATGGCGGGGTTGCCTTCAACGGAATGGCGTGATGCGCCTTGGCCGAGCGCGGAAGTGCTTGCGCACGCGCCGGCGCGCGCGGACTGGGCGCATGTGGGGGCAGTGCGTCATGTGTTCACGCACTTCTCGCTGACGCTCGACGTGTATGCCGCTGACGCCGAGCCGACAGGCGAGGGCTGGTGGGCTGATGAGGCCGCGCTGCCCACAGTGTTTAAGAAAGCGGCGCGACTGGCCGTCTAATCCGCCCGGTCACGCGCGATCAAAGCTTCCAGTTCGTCGCGGTCTACGAGCTTGATGCCGGCGCGGCCAAGAGACACCCAGCCTTCATCGGCCCATTCGTGTAGCTTACGGTTCACTTTTTCGCGGCTGGCGCCGATGCGGCGTGCGAGCTCGGTTTGGGTTAGCGTGATGGTCGCGCCATCGCCAGCTTCCTCGAGCAAACGTTGCGCGAGACGCCCGCCGAGATCGAGCAGGCGCGCGTCCTCGAGCGCGGAATCCGCCGCGCGTAGGCGCCGGGACATTTCCGCGAGCAGCTTCAACAACGCCTTCGGCTCGCTCTCCAGCGCCGCGATCGCCTGATCGCGGGAGATGCGCAGGCAACGCGAGCGTCGTATGGCGGCGATGTCGGCCGATCGTTTGCCGCCATCGAGCACCGCCATTTCCCCGATCAGCGCATGCGGCTTGAGCGACGCAATGCGCACATCGCGCCCGGCCTCATTCGAGACGCGTACCTCGACTTCGCCTTCGAGGAGAACGTAAAGCGCGTCACCTTTGTCGCCCTTGGCGAACAGGAGCGCACCCGGTTCAACGGACACTTGCGTGCCCGCCTTCGCCAGCCGCGCGCGACCGGCGTCCGAGAGCGCCGCCATCAGTTCCGCTTTCGCCAGCGCTGCTTCAACGCTCTTGAGATCATTCCCCGCCATGGGGAAGAGCTTGGTTGGGTTGGCCGCCCGCGTCAATTATCTGCACTTGAGTAAGGGAATTCCGGCATTGGTCGCGCAAGTCTGAGGATCAGACGTGTAAAGCCTTGCACTGAGGGCCTCATTGCTCATATGCGCGCAAGATGAGTTGCGGGGTTTCTCAATGATGTCTTTTCGCTCGGTCGCGCTGATTACGTCGGCTTTGACGCTGTCCTTCGCCGCGATCCCTGTTGACGCGGACGCCCAAGCGCGGCGCGGCGCGATTGGAACCAATGCGGGGCAGGACGCCGCGCAGCCCGTGCAACGACCGATCACGTTCGCCGCCGCGCTTCCAGCGGCTGGCGGCGCTTTGGTGCTGCCGCTCGCTTCGGCTTCAGATCTAGCCACACGCGCACCGACGCTTGACGCCAGCGATCGCGCCGCGATCGAACGCGCGTTGGAGAGCGCGGAATTTAAGTATGAAGCGCGCGCGACCTTGGCGTTGCGCGGCATTGGATCGTGGGGCCGTGTGCATGTGATTGGGCTCGGCGAGGAGCCCGACGCGGCGCGTTTCCAGGCAGCCGGCGCCATCACCGGCCGCGCCCTTGTGAGTGAAGAGGGCGCGCTGGTTGTCGCCGCGAACGGCCTTTCAACGGAAGCGGTATCCGAGTTCGCGACAGGGCTGGGGATAGGCGGCTATCGCTCAGACTTCTATCGCACCGCCGACCGCGATGGCGCCGCCCTGGGCGCGACGATTATCGTGTCGGATGCGGGGGCTGAAGCGCAGAGCCTTTACCTCAATCGTGGCCGCGCCCTGATCGACGCGATGACATGGGTACGCGATATCTCAAACGAACCCGCGAATGTCATCTATCCGGAAACCTTCGTGCAACGCACGCGCGCGGCATTCGCCGGCGTACGCGGCGTTTCGATCCAGGTGTTGGATGTGCCCGCGATGGAGCGCCTCGGCATGGGCGCTATCCTCGGCGTCGGGCGTGGATCGGAGCGGCCGCCGCGCATGCTGATCGTGCGTTATCGCGGCGCGGGCGCCCCCGAAGGAGGGCCGATTGTGCTAGCGGGCAAGGGCATCACGTTCGATTCCGGCGGTCTTTCGATCAAGGGCGCCGAGAATATGGGCGATATGAAGATGGACATGTCCGGCGCCGCAAGCGTGACAGGCGCTGTGCTTGCGCTTGCGCGGTCGCGCGCGCCGGTGAACGTGGTCGCGATCGCAGCACTCGCCGAGAACATGCCGGATGGCGGCGCTATCCGCCCAGGCGATGTGCTGACGGCCATGAACGGCAAGACCATCGAAGTGATCAACACCGACGCGGAAGGACGCTTGGTGCTGGCCGATGCGTTGAGCTGGGCAGAAGCCAATCTCAACCCGGCGGCCGTCATTGATGTCGCGACTTTGACAGGTGCGGTGCGCACGGCTCTGGGCGATGATTATGCCGGCCTCTTCAGCCGCCATGACGCGCTGGCGGCGCAGCTTGAGACGGCGGGGATAGCGGTGGGCGAGCCGCTCTGGCGATTGCCGTTGCACGCGAGCTACGCCAGCGACATGCGCTCCAACATCGCCGACATTCGCAACACCAGCACAGGCTCTGGCGCTGGCGCCGGGACCGGCGCGCATTTCATCGGCGAGTTCCTCAGCCGCGAAATCCCGTGGGCGCACCTCGATATCGCTGGCACGGCCTATGGCGCGGCCAATGATTGGAAGCCGGATGGCTCTGCGGGATTTGGCGTTCGTTTGCTGGAGCGCTTCGTGCGTGATTATCAGCCGGTTCCGCGCGGTGAGGCCGAAGACTAAGCGCTGAGCGGCGCGGTCGCCATGGCGCGGCGGATTTCGCGGCGGAAGTGATCGATCGGTTGCGGCCCCCGCTTGGTCTCCAGGCTCCAGAAGGCCCAGCCATTGCAGGCGGGTGCATTCGCGGCGAGCGCGCCAATGCGATGGATCGAGCCGGTGGCTTCGCCCAAGGCCAAACTGCCATCGGCGCGCACGCGCGCGCGCTTGCCGTTGGGCGACACCAGCATGTCGCCGGGGCGGATGAAGCCGGCTTCGATCACTTGGCCGAACGGCACGCGCGGTTCTTCTTTCTTGGAGCGCGTGACCATGAGGTCCTCGGCAGCGGCGGGGACGACCTTCTTGATCCGCGCACGCGCGCCCTCGGCGTAAGCGGCGTCGCGCTCGATGCCGATGAAATGGCGCCCCAAGCGCTTGGCGGCCGCACCCGTGGTGCCGGTGCCGAAGAAGGGATCGAGCACGGTTTCACCCGGGCGCGTGGTGGCGAGCACAACACGATGCAGCAGCGCTTCTGGTTTCTGCGTGGAGTGCAGTTTGCGCCCGTCCGCGCCCTTCAAGCGTTCGCCGCCGGTGCACAAGGGCAGGGTCCAATCCGAACGCATTTGCAGATCGTCATTGAGCATCTTCAGTGCATCATAGTGGAAGGTGTACTTCGCTTCCTTCGACTTCGCCGCCCAGATCAGGGTCTCGTGCGCATTGGTGAAGCGCGTGCCCTTGAAGTTCGGCATCGGATTGGTCTTGCGCCAGACAATGTCGTTCAAAATCCAGAAGCCGAGATCCTGCAGGATCGCGCCGACGCGGAAAATGTTGTGATAGGCGCCGATCACCCAAATCGCGCCATCATCTTTCAAGCAGCGCCGCGCTTCGCCGAGCCATGTCCGGGTGAAGTCGTCATAGGATTTGAAATCGGCGAACTTGTCCCATTCATCATCGACGCCATCGACAATTGATTGATCCGGGCGCGTGAGCTCGCCGCCAAGCTGCATGTTGTACGGCGGATCGGCGAACACGAGATCGGCGCAGCCCTTAGGAAGCTTGCGCATGGCCTCGATGCAATCGCCCTCGATGATCCTGTCCTTGAGCTGCCGCGCGGCCATGTGTGAGCGTCCCCGTTGAGGGGGGATTCAAGCTTGACCGGACTCCCGAATCAAGAGTCCAGCGCTGCGTTAACCATAAAAGCTTCAGTTGACTGGGCGCTGAATCAACCGATGGCGCAGCGACAGCGTGTAGGTGACGAAGAACATATACAGGAAGACTTCCTGGAACTCGCTCCAGCGGAACAGGTCGAGCGAGTAGGGTAGCACGCGCCAATCCTCGATAGTCTCGGGCGCGCCCGCGAGGATCGACAAGATCACCGGCGCGAGGCTCGCAGCTGTAGGGGCGAGCCACCAGGGATTATCGAATAAGCCGCGCCCTTTACGCGCCCATTTCACCAGCGGATGCACAATCGCCCCAAGCACCATGCCGAAGGTGAGAATCTCGCGGGGTTTTTGATCAAGCCATGAAGTGGTGTTGTGAAAATTGGTTTCGCCTTGATCGTTAATTTGCGTGAAGATGCCGCCCGCTTCCCACCCGAAGAAGTGCTGGCCCCA
>JALHOC010000003.1:140336-160544 GCA_022843225.1 Hyphomonadaceae bacterium | reverse complement strand
GTGGGCGTCGCGAGACCGACGCCGACTATCGCGCATGCGCGGATCGCTTGAGCCAAGTCTTCGCGGGCGTCCGCGCTGAGCTGTTTGGAATCGGCCAAGCCCTTTGGGCGGCCTTTAGGCGGTAGAATGACCGCAGCTGCCACCACTGGTCCCGCCCAGGGCCCGCGCCCCGCTTCATCGATCCCACAAATACCCATGGCCAGGACGATGCGCGGATTCAGCGGCGCCAGCAAATCTGGAAAATGCCGAAATTTCTTGACTCAATGTAAAATAAACATAACATAAAGGCTGGATAACTTAACGGAGTTCGACATGGTCGCTCGAGAGCAATTCGCTTGGGTTTGGCTTTTGACAATGGTGGTGACCTACGCGGCCTACTTCGCCGCGGTTGTGGTCATGGGCGAGACCCCGTTCTGGACCCAGATCATCATGTTCGCCGCGACCGCCATCGTGCAGGTCGTCGTCATCGCCATCGCCAGCGCGGTGATTGCGCTGCGGTACAAAAACGAGTTGAGCGGCGACGAGCGTGATCGCGCCATTGCGCATAGGGCGTCCGCCGTCGCCTACCAGGTTCTGCTCTGCGGCATTATCCTGGTCGGCTGCTTAATGCCTTTTAGCCATACAGGCTGGGACATTTTCCATGCTGCGGTCTTTGCGATCGCCCTGGCTGAAATCATTCGCCACGCCCTCATTGTGGCTGCGTATCGGCGTGGTCTGCGGCAGCCCAATGCACAGCGGGGCTGGCATGGCTGAGCGGGCCCTCACCAACACCATCCGGACGCTGCGCTTCATGGCGGGCGAGATGACGCAAGCCGAACTCGGGGAACGCATCGGCGTCACCCGCCAGACCATCGCCGCCATCGAGGCCGGGAAGTACTCGCCAACCCTGGAGGCCGCCTTCCGCATCGCCGAGGTGTTCGGCAAGCCGTTGGAGGAGGTGTTTCATTGGGGCGTTGTCAACGAGACTTGACTAGTCAAGCAAGCTTGATATAGTGATAAGCAAGCTTGATTGGTGACAGCGCATGGCGAAGCAAGACAACCGCGACCGGGGACCGATGACGGCGCTCTTGGTCGCGCTGGCTGCGGCGGTACTCGTGGTGCAGGCGCCGCAAGCCTCGTGTGCCGTTCGCGCTCGCGTCGATGCTTATGCGCTGAGTGTCACTGTTTGTGCCTGCGGCGTGGGCGTGACGTTGAGGCTTTGACCGCAGTCACCATCCGCATTGAGGAAAAGGAAAGACGCAATGACCGTTTACACCGAGTGCGCCGGCAAGCCAGCCGCAGGGCGATTGTTTCGCGATATGCTTGGCGCTGGCGTTGTCTATCTTGCGGCGGTTGCGGGCGCGAGCTTGGCGATCAAAGGATTTGCCCCGCCACAATGGATCGCGGGCCTGCTTGCTGTGGCGCCAATTGCACCGGCCTTGCTGATGCTGGGCGCTCAGCTTCGCTATATGCGCGCACTCGATGAGTTTCAGCGCCGCTTGCAAAGCGAGGCGGTGCTCATTGCGGCGGCGGTCACCGCCTTCGGGACGCTGGCCTATGGCCAACTCGAAGATATGGCCGGCTTTCCTGACATATCGATGATGTGGGTGTTTCCCGCGCTCTGCATCGTTTGGAGCGCCGCCATGGTGTTCGTGCGCTGGCGCTACGCTTGAGAAAAATGTCGTTGCTTGATTGGAGTTTAGGCATGGCTCGCAAATTGACTTGGGGCGCCGCTTTCGCCATCGCCGTCGGCGTGGCCACGGCGCTGGTCGTCGCGTTATCGCAATCGGGGGCGGGGCTATGAGCGATACCGCCAAACACGCGGCGCGCCGCTACACCCGCGACATGCTCCTCGCTTCGGGGCTCTACGCTGTGTTTGTTTTCGCCGGGGCTTCGGCAATTCGCTACGCCGACCCGCCGCAATGGGCGGTGATCGGCATCGCGCTCGCGCCGCTCTTTCCAGCGATGCTGATGCTGCGCGCCTATGCGGTGTTTGTCGCGGCCGTGGATGAATTTCAGCGCCGCATGCAAAGCGAAGCAATCATGATCGCCGCAGGCGTCGTCGGCTTTGGCTCGTTTGCCTACGGCTTTTTGGAAGAATGGGCGGGCTTTCCGCACGTGCCGCTGATCTGGGTTTTGCCGGTGCTCATCGCCGCTTGGGGCGTTGCGCTCTGCGTCATCCGGCTGCGCTACAAATGAGAAACCGGCTCAAAGTGTTGCGCGCCGAGCGCGACTGGAGCCAGGCGGACTTGGCCGATCGCCTCGATGTGTCGCGCCAGAGCGTCAACGCGATCGAGACTGGCAAGTACGATCCCAGCTTGCCGCTCGCGTTCAAGATCGCGGAGATTTTTGGCCTGCCGATCGAGGCGATTTTCTTCAAGGACGAAGCGGCGCAAGCCGCCGAGTAGACCCACCCGTTCAAGTCAAAACTAAAAAGGGCGCGAAAGCGCCAAAGGAGGAGTCATGTTCAAAATCTCGAAACGCTTGGCCGTCGCGGCCATGCTTGGCGCTGTTCTTGGATGCGCAACGCCGCCGCTATCGCAAGCGCAAGATTTCACGCCCATGCGCTTCAGCGTCGAGGTGCAAGGGCAGGGGCCGGACGTGATCCTCATTCCAGGTCTCGGTTCAAGCCGCGATGTCTGGGCGCGTCAGGTCGCTGATTTACGGGTCACGCATCGCGTGCACTTGGTGCAGCTCGCCGGTTTCGCTGGCAGGCCCGCTCCAAATGCGGCAGGCGAAGTCGTCGCGCCGTTCGTGGAAGAACTCGCGCGCTACATCGAAGCGAACGACCTTGATCGCCCCGCGATCATTGGCCATTCCATGGGTGGCTTCTCCGGGCTGATGTTGGCGCGCCGTCACCCCGAGCGCGTCGGCCGGCTCATGATCGTGGACGCTCTGCCCTTTTACAGCGCGATGTTTGGGCCGCAGGTGACGGCCGCCTCGGTTGAGCCGCAGGCGCGGGCTATGCGCGATCAGATCATCGCGATGGATGACGCTATGTTCGCCGCTCAGCAAAACATTGGCGTGCAGCGCCTGGTGAAGACTGAAGCGCGCCGCGCGGAGGTCGTGACCTGGACGGTGGCGTCAGACCGGCGCACTTTCGCCCAGGCCATGTATGAGGTGATGACGACCGATCTTCGTGCGGAAGTCGCTGCGGCGACGACCCCGATCACGGTCGTTTACGCCTTCGATCCCGCGATGGGCCCGGAGGCTATGATCGACGGGCTCTATCGCGGGGCCTATGCCAGCGCGCCGCAGGTGAGCTTTGCGCGTATCGATGGAAGCTTCCATTTTTTGATGCTCGACCAGCCGGACGCCTTCGCGGCGGCGGTCCAGAGCTTCCTGCGCTGATCCCGCATGACTTGATCCCCACGACTTGATCCCCGGGGCGGCGGCCATTACGCGGGTGCAGCAATGGCCGCCCCCAAATCACCACGCTGCTTCCAGGACGTGATCCTGACGCTCCAGAATTACTGGGCAGAGCAGGGGTGCGCGATCCTGCAGCCGTATGACGAGCAAGTCGGCGCCGGCACCTTGCACCCCGCCACCACGCTCCGCGCACTCGGCCCCAAGCCGTGGCGCGCTGCGTATGTTCAGCCCTCGCGCCGCCCGAAGGACGGCCGCTACGGCGAGAACCCGAACCGGCTGCAGCACTATTATCAGTTCCAGGTCATCCTGAAGCCAAACCCGCCGGACCTGCAGCAGCTCTATCTCAACTCGCTCGCGGCCATCGGCATCGATCCGTTGCTCCACGACATCCGCTTCGTCGAGGACGATTGGGAAAACCCCACCGTCGGCGCCTGGGGGCTCGGCTGGGAAGTCTGGTGCGACGGCATGGAGGTGAGCCAGTACACCTACTTCCAGCAAGTCGGTGGCTTGGATGTGCGGCCGGTGTCGGGCGAACTCACCTATGGGCTGGAGCGCCTCGCCATGTACGTGTTCGGCGTCGATCGCGTTTACGATCTGCCGTTCAACGATCCGGCTTCTCCGCATCCGCTCACCTACGGCGATGTGTTCCTCGAAAACGAGAAGCAGCAATCGCGCTTCAATTTCGAGCTGAGCGATGCGGAGCAGAATCTGCGCTGGTTCGGCGATGCAGAGGCAACCGCCAAGCGCTTGCTAGAAGCCGGCGCCGTGCTGCCGGCGTTCGACTACACGCTGAAGGCGTCGCACTTGTTCAATCTGCTGGACGCGCGCGGCGTGGTCTCGCCGACAGAGCGGCAGAGCTTCATCGCGCGCGTGCGGGATTTGGCGAAGGGTTGCGCGAGCGCTTGGGCGGAGAGCCAAAGCTAATGCCCCAGCTGCTTCTCGAATTTTTCTCGGAAGAAATCCCGGCGCGCATGCAGAAGCGTGCGGAGGAGGACTTGGCGCGCGCGTTGGGCGAGAAACTCAAACTAGCCGGGCTTGAGCCGAAGGCGATCAAGACGTTCTCAAGTCCGCGCCGGATCGGCGCGGTGATCGACGATCTGCCGGCAAAAGCCGCGGACGTGAACGAAGAGAAGAAGGGCCCGCGCGTCGGGAGCCCCGATCAGGCGATCCAGGGGTTTCTCAAAAGCGCGGGTTTGAGCTCGATCGACCAAGCGCAGGTGGTCGAGGACAAGAAGGGCGCCTTCTACGTCGCGCGCATCGAGCGCGCCGGGCGCGCGACGGCGGAGATCGTGCAAGAGATCGTGCCGGAGATCGTGCGCGCGTTTCCGTGGCCGAAATCGATGCGCTCGGGCTCCGGCGATCTGCAATGGGTGCGCCCGTTGCAGAACATCATGTGCATCTTCGGCGGCCAGCACGTGCAGATCAGCGTCGATAGCGTGCCGAGCGAAGCGAAAACTTGGGGCCATCGATTCCACGCGCCGGACGCCATCGCGCCGAAGGATTTCGCGGAGTACGCGGTAAAATTGCGCGCGGCGAAGGTCGAGATCGACCGCGAAGCGCGCAAGGCGAAGATTGTGGAAGATGCGTGCAAGGCCTGCGCCGCCAAGGGGCTGGAGCTGGTCGAGGATATCGGCCTGCTTGAAGAGGTGTGCGGCCTGGTCGAATGGCCGGTGGTGTTGTTGGGCGATATGGACCCGGCCTTCCTCGATCTGCCTGGCGAAGTGATCCGCCTCTCGATGCGCACGCACCAAAAGTATTTCGCCGTGCGCGATCCGAAAACGCAGAAGCTCGCGCCGCATTTCATTCTCGTTGCGAATATTGAAGCCAAGGATGGTGGCAAGGCGATCGCGGCGGGTAATGCACGCGTGCTGTCAGCGCGGCTCAACGATGCGCGCTTCTTCTGGGATACGGATAAGAAGACGCCGCTCTACACAGAAGAGCGCAAGGCGAAGCTGGAGAAGATCGTCTTCCACCAAAAGCTCGGTTCTGTGTGGGACAAGGTCGAGCGCGTGAAGGCGCTGGCGGTTGAGCTCTGCGCCGTGACGGGCGCGGATCGGGCGCTGGTCGAACGCGCCGCCGAGTTGTGCAAGATGGATTTGGTGACGGAAACCGTCGGCGAGTTTCCGGAACTGCAAGGGCAGGTGGGGCGGCAGCTTTATCTGTTGGAGATTGCCGAACCCTCCCCCCTTGCGGGGGAGGGTAGGGAGGGGGGGCGTGCAGAACAACGCGCCGCACGCGCCACATCCTCGACGCCCCCCACCCCCAACCCCGCCCCGCCAGGGGGCGGGGAGTCCATCGCCTCGGCAATCGAAGATCACTACCGCCCGCTCGGCCCCAATGACCGCGTGCCAAGCGATCCCGTCGCCGTCACGCTCGCGCTGGCGGACAAGCTGGATACGTTAGTTGGGTTTTGGATAGTGCGTGAGGAGCCAACCGGTTCTTCAGATCCATACGCTCTGCGGCGTGCGGCACTAGGCCTAATACGAATATTGGGCGCGCTCGGATTGCGCATGGCATTGCGGAGGACAATTGCGATTACCTGCTTCATTCGATTTGAGCAGGTGCGCCAAGTCCGGCGAAGCCAACTGGTGAATCGTTTCGCCAATGCCGCTGAATTGACCGGCAAACCACAAGAAGCATGGCAAGCCTTAGTGCCTGCCATGATGGACACTTTTGCGGAGAGTCGGAAAAAGGTCTTTTGGGAGTCTGATGAGCCCATAGTAGCGGCGCTGGCAATAGCAAATAGCCTCCTCGCCTTCCTCGCCGATCGCCTCAAAGTACAGCTCCGCGATCAAGGCAAGCGCCACGATCTGGTCGATGCGGTCTTTGCATTGGGAGACGACGACCTCGTCCGCATCGTCGCGCGCGTCGAGGCGCTGGACGCGTTCCTGAAAACGCAAGACGGCGCGAATCTGCTCGCGGGCTACAAGCGCGCAGCCAACATCCTCGCGGCGGAAGAAAAGAAAGCCAAATGGAGCGCGGAGGAGGCGAAGGGCGACATCGATGCGTCCAAGCTCGTCGAACCCGCCGAGAAAGCGCTGGCCGATGCGCTCGCTAAGGTGCTGCCCGCCGCGCAAGCCGCCGTGGAGAAAGAAGACTTCGCAGCAGCGATGAAGGCGCTCAGCGCGCTGCGCGCACCGGTGGATGGGTTCTTCGAGGGCGTTCTGGTCAATGCCGAGGACCCCGCGCTGCGGCGCAATCGCCTGCTGCTGCTGTCGCGCTTCAGCGACGCGCTGTCGGCGGTGGCGGATTTTTCGAAGATCGAGGGATGAGGAAGAGTGGAGCGGTCGCCCCCCCGCCCCCTGGCGGGGCGGGGGCAGGGGGTGGGGGGCGTTCAGAGGACTGCTCAAAAGACACCGCGCGCGCGAGTCTCGGTTGGTCGCCAAATCTCGAAGAAACCCGGCAGAAGGATTTCGTTCGCGCGAACCAGCGCGCGAGGCGTCTGCGTCGCGAACTTACGACGTCAGAAAAGAAGCTGCGTCGTTTGTTGCGTGACGAGCCCAACGTGCATTTCCGCAAGCAAGTAGCGGTCAACGAGTATGTGTACGACTTCGCGGAGTTTGGCACCCGGCTCTTGATCGAACTCGACGGTGGCGTTCATGACTTACCCGAGAACGCCGTTCGTGATGCAGCGAAGACGTTGAACGCCAAACGGGCTGGGTTCAACCTCCTTCGGTTGACCAATGATGATGTTTGGACGCGACCTGATTGGGTGCTCGACCAAATTCGCGTTTACTTGAAAGCCCCCCACCCCCTACCCCCGCCCCGCCAGGGGGCGGGGGAGATGGAAGAACAACAATGACCCAATACGTCTATTCCTTCGGCGCGGGTGAAAGCGCGGGCGATGCGTCTATGAAGACGCTCCTTGGCGGCAAGGGCGCGAATCTGGCTGAGATGTCGAAGCTCGGGCTTCCTGTGCCGCCGGGCTTTACGCTCACGACCGAAGTGTGCACGGAGTTCTACGCGAACAATCGCGCGTATCCTTCCGAACTCGCGG
This sequence comes from Hyphomonadaceae bacterium, assembly GCA_022843225.1. Lineage (GTDB taxonomy): Bacteria > Pseudomonadota > Alphaproteobacteria > Caulobacterales > Aquidulcibacteraceae > Vitreimonas. The sequence continues at coordinate 153,199 of JALHOC010000003.1, read as the reverse complement.
GCCAAGTCGATGCGGCGCTTGCGGCACTCGAAAAGAAAACGGGAAAGAAATTCGGCGATCCCGCCAACCCATTGCTAGTCTCCGTGCGTTCCGGCTCGCGCGCGTCGATGCCCGGCATGATGGACACGGTGCTGAACCTTGGCCTCAACGATGAGACGGTGGAGGGCCTCGCCAAGCTCTCCGGCGATGCGCGGTTTGCCTATGACAGTTATCGCCGCTTCATCCAGATGTATTCCGATGTCGTGCTGGAACTCGATCACGGCGCGTTCGAGGAAATCCTCGGCACGCACAAGGATATGAACGAGTATCGCTCCGACACAGAGCTGACGGGCGATGACTGGAAAGAGGTGGTGCGTCAGTTCAAGGCCGCCGTGCACAAACAGCTCGGCAAGCCGTTCCCGAGCGATCCGAAGGAGCAATTGTGGGGCGCCATCGGCGCGGTGTTCGCCAGCTGGATGAATGCGCGCGCGATTACCTACCGCAAACTCAACGCAATTCCCGAAAGCTGGGGCACAGCCGTCAATGTGCAGGCCATGGTGTTTGGCAATATGGGCGAAACCTCCGCTACGGGCGTGGCGTTCACGCGCGATCCATCGACGGGCGCGAAGCATTTCTACGGCGAATATCTGATCAACGCCCAGGGCGAGGATGTGGTCGCCGGCATCCGCACGCCGAAGCCGCTCACCAAAGCCGCGCGCGAGGCGATGAAAGAGGGCGGGGAATCGCTCGAAGAAGCGATGCCTGTGGTGTTCGCCGAGCTCACCGCGCACTACCAGAAGCTCGAAGCGCACTATCGCGACATGCAAGACATCGAGTTCACGGTCGAACGCGGCGCGCTCTACATGCTGCAGACGCGCAACGGCAAACGCACCGCCAAGGCCGCTCTCAAGATCGCCGTCGATATGGCGAACGAAGGTCTGATCACGCACAACGAAGCGGTGACGCGCGTGGATGCGAGTTCGCTCGACCAATTGCTGCATCCCACCATCGCACCCGGCTACAAGCGTGATTTGATCTGCAAAGGCTTGCCGGCCTCGCCGGGTGCGGCGGTCGGCGTCGTCGTGTTTGACTCCGATGAGGCGGTGACGCGCGCCGCCAAGCGCGAAGCAGTGATCCTCGTGCGCGAGGAAACCAGCCCAGAGGACATTCATGGCATGCACGCGGCCCGCGCGATCGTGACCTCGCGCGGGGGCATGACCAGCCACGCCGCCGTGGTGGCGCGCGGCATGGGGCGACCGTGCGTGTCGGGCGCGGGCGAAGTGCGCATCGACATGAACGCGGAGGAGTTCCGTGTCGCTGGGCGTATCATCAAGAAAGGCGAGACCATCACCGTGGATGGTTCTTCAGGTGAAGTTCTGTTCGGCGCCGCTGAGATGGTGCAGCCGGAACTCTCAGGCGATTTTGGCGCGCTGATGGAATGGGCCGACAAGGCGCGGCGGATGAAGGTGCGCGCCAATGCCGAAACGCCGGATGATGCGGCCACGGCGGTGAAGTACGGCGCGGAAGGCATCGGGTTGTGCCGCACAGAGCACATGTTCTTCGATGCCGGACGCATTGCCGCTGTGCGCGAGATGATTTTGGCGGAGACCGAGAAGGGGCGCGTCGCTGCGCTCGACAAGCTGTTCCCGCACCAGCGTGAGGATTTCGCCGCGATCTTCCGGATCATGGGCGCGCGGCCGGTGACGATCCGCTTGCTCGATCCGCCGCTGCATGAATTCCTGCCGCATACGGAAGCCGAGTGCGCCGATGTGGCGAAGGCGACCGGGCTCGACGCCAAGGCGTTGCTCGCGCGCGCGAAGGATTTGGCCGAGAGCAATCCGATGCTCGGCTTCCGCGGTTGCCGGCTCGCGATCGTGTATCCCGAGATTTACGAGATGCAGGCGCGCGCCGTATTCGAGGCCGCCTGCGACATCGCCGAAACAGGCGATGCGCCGACCCCCGAGATCATGATCCCGTTCGTGATCGCCAAGCGCGAACTTGACCTGATCAAGGCGCGTATCGACGCGATCGCGGCGGAGGTGCTGACGCGACGCAAACAGAACATCGCGTACTTCATCGGCACGATGATCGAGTTGCCGCGCGCGGCTTTGCTCGCTGGCGAAATCGCGGAAACCGCCGAATTCTTCTCCTTCGGCACCAATGATCTCACGCAGACGACCCTGGGCTTCTCACGCGATGACGCAGGCAAGTTCCTCAATGCCTATGTCGAGCGCGGCGTGCTGGGCGTCGACCCGTTTGTCTCAGTAGACCAGCAGGGGGTTGGCGAATTGGTAAAGCTTGCCTGCGAGCGGGGCAGGGCGGCGCGTGCTGACCTCAAGCTCGGCATTTGCGGTGAGCACGGCGGGGACCCAGTCTCGGTCAGCTTTTTTGAACGGATCGGGCTCGATTACGTCTCCTGTTCACCGTTCCGGGTGCCGATCGCGCGCCTCGCGGCGGCCCAGGCCGCTCTCGCAAAAGGCTAGTTTGGTGGTATCCAGGTAACGCGGTGGATATCCGTGGCGCGGCGTGGTGTTGCGGCAACGCTCGCCCATTGGGTGAATCGGCACGCTCCTCGCAAGGCCTTGTCCCGTAAGGCCGAATGGCTGGGTTGAGGTATTTGGTTATGCCGACCGAATGGACCGCCAGATGAGCCGAAGTCTCCAGGGAGGCGGGTCCATGAACAAAAAGACAATCGCCGCTCCGGCGAGGCTCCTATATGCCGCCAGGGCCGAAAGGCACAATGTTCAAAGAACAAAAAGTGGTGGGCGACTGTCGTTCAATTGGGAGCCTATTGTCCCAAAACTGGACGCAATTAAGCGGACCTTAATGCATTTGTCGTTGTTCTGGCGTCGACTAACTGTCTTTGCGGGCGAGATACGGACCCAGGTGATGGTTGAGATTGAGCGCAATCCCTTGGCCGTGCGCCAGGGCGCAGCCACGGTGCTGTGCCTTGCCGCCGCCGCTGTCGCGATGCCGGTGATCTCAGATCGCGCGGCCGCTCAGCGCGATGGCGCCGAGTGGGCGACGACGTCAGAGGCTTTCCGTGAAGAATTGCAATATCAGATCGCCAGCGCCGAGCCGAATGCGCGTGTCGAACTGACGGCCTTCCGCACCGACGACGGCTTGCGCGCCCGCGGCAGCGCCAGCTTGTTCGAGAGCGCCGACGCCCGCGCCATGTTGGTGCAGGCGGTTTTGCGCGGCCCGTCCAAGCCCGCCGACCAGGGCGGCGATGCCGAAGAGCCGTCCATCAACCAGCGCGAACATCATTGTTTGTCGCAGGCGATCTATTATGAGGCGCGTGGCGAGAGCCAACGCGGCCAGGTCGCGGTGGCGGAAGTCATCATGAACCGGGTGCGCTCACGGCATTATCCGGACTCGATCTGCGCGGTCGTCTATCAGGGGTCGCATCGCGCAACGGGTTGCCAATTCACCTTCACGTGCGACGGCTCCATCCATCAACGTCCGCGCGGTCGGGCTTGGGAGCGCGCGCAACGCGTCGCCACGGCCATGATGTCGGGCTACACCCGCCCCGTGACCCAGAACGCGACGCACTACCATACCCACGAAGTCAACCCAGTATGGAATTCGGGGCTGGTCGTGACGACCGAAATCGGTTCGCACATCTTCTATCGGATGCCAAACCGCTCCGAGCGCGCCTATTATCAGGAAGCCTTGGAGCGTCGTCGTGGCCTCTCGGCCGCCGCGCGCAGCGCTCGCGAAACGCTCGTCCCCGAAGCCGATGTCGAAGCGTTGCAGGAAGACGGGGTGGCGCCGGTGACAACTGAAGCTGCACCGGAAGTCGCGCCCGAAGCGATCACGGATGCGCCAGTCGAAGTCGAAGGCGAAATCGCCACCTGATCCGCGGCGACCTTAGTCGACTCGAAAAGTTTTCCGCATCTGATTGCGTACAAGATTGGGAAAGAACCGCGCGGCGAACTTCGCGCGTTCGGCTTCTTTGCCTGCCGTGTAGTGAATGTCGGAACCGTGCGCTGCGTCCCATGCGCGCTGCGCGGCCATACGAACGGGATAAATCGGCGTTTTGGTGTCCTTGAGTTGATCGCGTAGCGCGCGATTGCTTCCCGGTGCGCCAGTGTTGTCCAAGATCGCCGTGTCGATGAACCATGGCATCAAGCTGGTGACGCGAATGCCGAAGCGGGAAAGCTCGACGTCGAGCGCTTCGGTAAGCCCGCGCACGCCAAACTTGGTGGCGACGTAAACCGCCAGCCTGGGTGCGCCCACAAGTCCCGCGACTGACGCAGTGTTGACGATGCGCGCGCCTGGCGTTTCGCGCAGCAACGGCAAGCACGCGGTGATGCCATTGATGACGCCTTTCAAATTCACGTCGATCACAAGATCGATGTCCTCTGGCGGCATTTCCTCAATGAGCCCGCCCTTGCCCACGCCAGCATTGTTGAACAACACATGCATGCGCCGGCCGGTTGCTTGACCGAACGCATCGACCGCGCGCGTCCATCCTGCGCGATCGCGCACATCGAAAGTCATCGAGAGGCGTTGTCCTTCGGGCAGGCTGGCCGCGGTTTCGTCGAGGCCCGCTTGGTTGATATCGAACAAGCCGACAAACCAGCCGCGCTCGGCAAACAATTGCGCCGTCGCGCGCCCGATGCCGGAGCCGGCGCCGGTGACGAAAATCGATTTTTGCTCTTGATTGGCCATGGCGCGTTCGTCGGCTGGAATTTCGCGAGCGTCAAGCGCGCGACGATGTGGATAGCCGGGAGGAGTCTTGCTAAGGAGGGACTATGCTCAAGCTCAAACCCAATTGCGAGTGCTGTGATCGCGATCTGCCGCCAGAGAGCGCCAAGGCGCGGATATGCACATTTGAGTGCACCTTCTGCGAGACGTGCGCGGACGGCGTTCTGGGTGGCATCTGCCCGAATTGCTCAGGCAATCTCGTGGCGCGCCCGATAAGGCCGGCAGTTGCGCTTGCGAAATATCCGGCGTCGGTTGAGCGCGTTCAGCGCGCAACGCCCTGCACTTAAGGGGCGCTACGCGCGGCCCATTTCACTCATGAGCTGCGCGGGCTCGAAGCCCAGCGATTTGATCGCGCGCGTCCATTTGTCGTCGTGGCTGTCATCGAACACGATAGCGTCGTTGGGATCGACAACGAGCCAAGCGTTGCGCTTCAGTTCGTCCTCAAGTTGGCCGGCGCCCCAACTCGAGCACCCCAACGCCAGCACGAAGCGTTCGGGCGCTTTTTCACTGGCAACGGCCTCCAAGATCTCGCGCGTGGCTGTAAGGCGGATGCCAGGCGCCACGTGGTGTGTCGCATCGCCGGCCGCGAAGTCTTCGGTGTGGAGGACGAAACCGCGATCGGGCCGAACTGGGCCGCCATCCAGCACCGTGCGCCCGCCAATGTCGGCGCCGGCGTCGAGACCCAGATGATCCAGGACATCGCCAACCGAAACGCTGGTCTTGGGCTTGTTGACGATCACGCCGAGCGCATGCTCGGCGTCGTGCGCCCACATCATGATGACGCTGTGGTCAAACCGGGGATCGCCGATCCCCGGCATCGCCACCAGAAGCTTGCCTGCAACTCGATCGCTCATGGACCGTATCGTCCCGCCTCCGCCGATTTCGCGCAAGGGGCGCTCGCATAGGTGCGCGGAACCCCCTACATGAGGCCGAAACCTCAGGAGGGACCTTCAATGATTAAAGCGGGCGATCAGCTTCCGGATGTGGCGTTTAACGTGCCAGGGCCTGAGGGCGTCAAGCAGATGCGCACCGCCGACGTGTTCGGCGGCAAGACTGTCGCGCTCTTCGCCGTGCCGGGGGCGTTCACGCCGACATGCTCGGCCAAGCACCTGCCGAGCTTCAAGGACAAGGCTGGCGAACTGAAGGCCAAGGGCGTTGATCTGATCGCCTGTACCTCGGTGAACGATCATTTTGTCATTAACGCCTGGTCGAAGGATCAGAGCGTGGGCGAGGATATCCTCATGCTGGCCGATGGCTCGGGCGACTTCGCTAGGGCGATTGGCCTGGATGCGGACTTTTCCAAGTTCGGCATGGGGCTTCGCTCGAAGCGCTATTCAATGATCGTCAAGGACGGGGTGGTACAACACCTGAACGTTGAAGAAGGTGGTGAATACAAGGTTTCCAGCGCAGAGCACATGCTAACGCAGCTTTAAGCGCGCAACCTTGCACTAACGGGAGCGAACAGAATGTTCGAGAGCACGACCGTCGCAATTGTTTTCGTCGTCATGGCGCTGGTGCTGGCCTTCAGCGCCATCAAGGTCGTGCCGCAAGGCTTCCAGTTCACGGTGGAGCGCTTCGGGCGCTACATCCGCACGCTGAAGCCGGGGATCTCGTTTCTGATCCCCTTCGTTGACCGCATTGGCCGGCGCCTATCGATGATGGAAACCGTTCTCGACGTGCCGCGCCAAGACGTGATCACCAAGGATAACGCCGTCGTGTCCGTCGATGCGGTGGTGTTCATCCAGGTGATTGACGCAGCCAAGGCCGCCTATGAGGTGCAGAACCTCAATCATGCCATCCTCAATCTTTGCGTGACCAACGCCCGCACGGTCGTCGGCTCCATGGATCTCGACGAGGTGCTGTCGCAACGCGACGCCATCAATGCGCGCCTGCTGGCGGTGATCGACGCGGCCACCAACACCTGGGGCACCAAGGTGCTGCGCATCGAGATCAAGGATTTAACGCCACCCGCGGATCTGACCCAAGCGATGGCGCGGCAAATGAAGGCCGAGCGCGAACGCCGCGCGCAAATCCTCGAAGCCGAGGGCGACAAGGCCGCGGCCATCCTGCGCGCCGAGGGCGCCAAGCAGGCCGCTATCCTCGAAGCCGAAGGCCGCCGCGAAGCCGCGTTCCGCGACGCCGAAGCGCGCGAGCGCGAAGCCGAGGCAGAAGCCAAGGCCACCGATGCGGTTTCGGCGGCCATCTCGGCCGGCGACGTCAACGCCATCCGCTACTTCTTAGGCTTGAAGTACGTCGAGGCGTTCGGCCAGCTCGCTACGTCGAACCAGCAGCGCACCGTCATCATTCCCGCCGATCTCTCAGGGCTCGCGGGCTTGGTGGAGGGGCTACGCGCGCTCAACGCGCAAGGCGAAGCGACCGGCGGCGGTCCGTGGGCGGCGCCAAGCAAACCATGATCGCGCGCTGGAACGAAGCGGGCGCCAGCGCTACATAGTAGAGGTCATGGACACGCTTCTCACCCTGTTCGCCAGCATCGGGCCCCAGCATTGGCTGGTGCTCGGGCTCGTCCTTCTGATTGCCGAGATGGCGTCCGGCACGACCTATCTGCTTTGGCCAGCCGTGGCGGCGTTTCTGACGGCGCTGATCACATGGACGGGGGCGACATCCTGGATCGTCGATCTCGGAGTGTTCGCGGTACTTGTGATCGGCTTGACCGTGTTTGGACGCCCCTTGGTGCAGCGTTGGCGCCACGAGGGCGCGGCAAGCGGCTTGAACGAGCGTGCAATCGCTTTGATCGGCGTACGCGGCGAGATCGCCACGTTCGACAATGGTGTTGGCTCGGTGAAGATCGGCGACACGGTGTGGCGGGCTGTCAGCAATGAGATGCTTGCGCCTGGACAGCATGTGGAAGTTTCTGCTGTCGATGGTGCGACGCTGAAGGTAAAGCGCCTCGCTTAATCGCGCGCCGCGTCTAGCACTTCGCGCAATCTCACCAAGAACGGCAAGGCGCTTGCGAAGTCTTCCGCGCCTAGCGCATCCAGCAACGACACCATGCCAGGGGTCACCGACTCCGCACACTTATCGCGTACGCGGCGGCCCTTGGCGGTGATGCGCACGATCTTGCCGCGCGCGTCCTTGGGATCAGCGCTGATCGCGACCAAGCCCTGCGCCTCCAGCTGTTGCAGCGTGTAGGTCATCGCGCCTTTGGTGACCTGAAAGGCGCGCGCCAGGTGCGATGGGCTTTCCCCATCGGGATTGCGGCGCACGAAATGATTGAGCACGCCAAAGCCCGCCACCGACATGCCGTCCGGCAAAGCCTGCGCCAACGCGGTGTCGGCCAGATGGCCGATGATCGCGATCTCGGTCATGACCTGAAAGGAGACGCGTAGCGCTTCGTCTTGCTTCATGTCTGCAAATGTTCGCTCAAGCCCCGGCGCGGCGCCGGCGGCACGCTCTCGCCGTAGCCGATTCGAACCAGCATTTGCACGGTCTCGCTTTCACCTGCACCAGTGAGGCGCTCGGCTTCCGCATAGAGCGAGGCCATTTCGGGATATTCCTGAAGCGTCTGGCTCCAGGGATGCATCGCCAAACCTTGGCTCGTGGCGGCGAGATTAAAGCGTGCATAAGCGCGGCCCGCGATGATCTGCGCCGCGCGCGTGTTGGCGAGCGAAGTCATCCAGGCATAAGTGGGCGCGCCTTCCGCCAACGGGCGCCAGGCATTGATGCCGTCGCGCGTGAAGCTGTTGTTCACGTCCGCGAGTGTGCGGCGATTAAGTAGGCCAATTGCTTTGGCGAATTCGATCATCGGGCCGTCGAGCACGAGCCCGTCGCGATGTTGTGCGATTTCGGCGCGGCCGATGCGCATCAGGTCAACGCTTTCCTGGTATGCGACCGGCGTGTGGCATTCGGTGTCGAAGCCATTCCAGGCGAGCGAACGCAGCGCCGCGAGTTGGTCCGGCGTGCGGGTCCAATCCACGCGCAGGGGCGAGGGCGGAAGCGCGAGCACAGGTGCCCCCGCAATTGTCGGGCCGACACTGGCGGGCTGCCAGGGACGCAAGGCTGCTTCGGCAATGGCTGTGAGTGTGTCGTCGCTGACTGGCCGGTCGACGAAGGCTTCGCGATTGGTGCGTCGCGCCAGGATGTGATCGAATAAATCGTCCTTGGGCGTATCCGCGGCGACGAGGCGCACATGCGCCGCCGGGCGCGCATCGAGGCGCGGTTGCGGCTCGCCCTCGGGCCACAATGTGATTTCGGCTCGCTGCCCGCGTGCGCGCGCCGCGAGATCGAACAATTCGAGGAAAGCGCCGCAGCCCAAGACGATCTGGCGATCGAAGGGATCAGTCGCCGGCAGCAAGCGTTCGAGGTCGGCGAAGAAGACGAGTTCATTCTCGCCGCTCAGCTCGATCAGCCAGGGCTGACGATTGTGCGGATTGGGCGCGAGGATCGCGTGCGCGAGGCAGAAACGGCGCAGATCGGTCTCGCCAGCGCCGGGGGCGCGCCAAGCCGCGACCGGGTCGGGGAGGTTTCCTGTTCCGCAACTTGCGGCGAACGGTGCGGCGGTAAGAAGGGCGAGCACGTGGCGACGGGATGGCATGCGGCCTCCGATGGTTTAGGTTTTAACTAAAATAGTTCAAAGCTAAATCATAGCGCTTGTCAAGCTTTAGGGGCGCAGGTCGGCTGGGCAGCGGATGCGGCGATACTCAAAGCTTATGCGATCGGCGCCATTTTCCCGGGAGATGAAGGCGCGCAGCATGTTTCCAGTGCGTGTGTAGACAACGTGCTGGGGATAGTCGTGATCGGGATTGGAGAACCACGCGATGTGGTCAGGTAGATCATCTAGTTGCACGAGGCTATCGGGTTCCACTTGGCGGAAGCGGACCGCTGGCGCGCCGCCAGGCATGGCCACGAAATGCGGCCAGCCGTCGATCATCTCGATGCGCGCTTGCTCCCAACCTTGGACCTCGCCTTCGCCGATTGTGTATGAATAGCCGAGCATCACGGGCGCGGGCGGCGCGATCCAAACTTCAGTGATCTCGGGGCCGGCGCCTTGGCTGCGCCAGCAGCCCTTGAGCCAGCGCAGATCGGTCAACGTTTGCGCCCCGGCGGCAGGCCCCAAAGTAAGAGCCAAAGCGGCAATAAGTAAAAGCGTACGCATTGCTCGACGTTAGGCTCAAGTCGGGCTGATGGAAACGTCTAGCGCAACGTCTTGATCGCGCCGCGCGCCAATTCATCGGCGCGGTTGTTCATCTCGTCGTCGCTATGGCCTTTGACCCATTTCCACGTCACCTCATGGCGCGCGTTGGCGGCGTCGAGCGCGCGCCAGAGGTCTTCGTTTTTCACTGGCTTTTTGTCGGCGGTTTTCCAGCCATTCTTCTTCCAGCCGTGAATCCATTTGGTGACGCCGTCCATCACGTATTTGGAATCGGTGTGCAGGCGCACGACGCTTGGCTTCTTCAGCGCGTTCAGCGCCTCGATCGTGGCCATCAATTCCATGCGGTTGTTGGTGGTGGCCGCCTCGGCGCCAGAAAGCTCTTTCTCGTGGCCGCCCGCGCGCAACACCGCGCCCCAGCCGCCGGGGCCAGGATTGCCGCTGCACGCGCCGTCGGTCCAGATGTCGATGACTGGGCTCATGGCGGCGATGTAGGGGGATTCGCGTGGTGTCGGACCGAGATGACATCGCGCGCGTCGTTCAGATCAGCGACAACCGTAGCCATGTGTCCGCCCGCCATCATGCTCCGCGTGATGCGCTCATAATGCATCATGAAGCGGTCGAGGCGCGCTTGGTCTTCTTCGGTAAGTGCGCGGCCAAGGGTCTCGACTTCCTGTTCCGCGCGCCAGCGTTTAACAATCTCCCAATTCGGCGGCTTCAGATACACGATGGCGTCGAACATCGCGAAGAAGGGCGCATAGACCTTGCGCAGCTGTGTCTCGGTTTCCTTGCGCCAGATGCCATCTTCGTCCTCTCGCTCCACGTCGTTGATCGGCTCTGACGGTGGCGGGGGCGCAGCCCCCAGGCACCAGCCGTCGATGAGTATCGCATCGGCCGGGCCGTGAAACGCAGGCCAGTCGGCTTCCGGCGCGCGGTCGTCGGCGGCTTTGTCGAAGCGCGGCAGCTTCGTCGCCTCGCCGCGCTTGAGACGGGCGATCACGTCTTTGGCTAAACTGAGATCATGCGTGCCCGGCGGGCCGCGCGTGAGCAGCAGACGCTCGATCTCTGGGCGGGGCTTATGATCGACTTGGAAATTGCCATCCATGTCGCGATAGGGATCGAACGAGCTGATATTGTCGGCGCGCCAGACCCGCTCGGCTTTGGTGAGATACACATCGTCGAGCGAAAAGTACGCGACGCGCGGGTTCGCAGCGACGAATTGCCGGCATTGATAGGATTTGCCGGCCCCTTGCGCCCCGGCGACGCCAATCAATGGAATGTGGTCAGGTGCTTTCTTGCGCGCGTCGGCGATGAGAGCGCCGATGAGGTCCTGGATCGCCGCGCTCACTCCGCCAATACCCGCGGCAGTTTGAACACAACATCCTCCCGCGTGACCGCGACTTCCTGCACGCGCGCATCGAAGCGCGCCGCGATCGCCGCGATCAGCGCCTCCACTAAATCCTCGGGCGCGCTGGCGCCGGCGGTGACGCCGACCGCGCGCACGCCCGCGAACCAGTCCCAGTTCACATCATCGGCTGAAGCGACCAATTGCGCATCGCGCGCGCCCGCGCGCTTGGCGACTTCTACGAGCCGCACCGAGTTCGAGCTTTTCGGCGATCCAATCACCAAAACCAAATCGGCGTCGCGCGCGATCGCCTTCACGGCATCCTGGCGATTGGTGGTGGCGTAGCAGATGTCTTCCTTGTGCGGCGCGGCGATGGCAGGAAAGCGCCGCTGCAACGCGGCGACGATCTCGGCGGTGTCGTCGACGGAGAGTGTGGTCTGCGTAACGAACGAGAGCTTGGCCGGGTCGCGCGGCGTGAAGGCTGCGGCGTCGTCCACGGTTTCGATCAGCGAAATCGCGCCCGCCGGCAATTGCCCCATGGTGCCGATCACTTCGGGATGGCCGGCATGGCCGATCAAAACGATCTCGCGGCCTTCCTCGAAATGGCGCTGTGCTTCGACGTGCACTTTGGAGACGAGCGGGCAGGTGGCGTCGACATAGATCATCTCCCGCTGGCGGGCTTCGGCGGGCACGGCCTTAGGCACGCCGTGGGCCGAGAAAATCACCGGGCGGTCGTTGGGGCAGGCGTCCAATTCCTCCACGAAAACCGCCCCCAGGGCCTCGAGCCGCTCGACCACATGGCGGTTATGGACGATCTCGTGGCGCACATAGACAGGCGGCCCCCATTTCAGAATCGCCTGCTCGACGATCTGGATGGCGCGGTCCACCCCAGCGCAGAACCCCCTTGGGGCCGCCAAGAGGATGGAAATCGGGGATTTTTCTGGGTTTGGCATCGGGGGAGGCACGAACTCTTTGTAACAGGCGCCCGCCCGTGTTGCGAGCTGCCCGGGGCGAAGCTATCACGGCCCCTCGCCAATGGCCCGAGGGGCGGGGTGAGACATGCGGCCGCCGCCGCAGGACCCCTCATGGGCGCGAAGAGGTCAGCATGAAACTCCCGGCAATCCTGATGCTTGCGTTCGCTCTGACCCTCGCCGCCTGCGGCGGGACGCGTGAGCGCGTGGTGGAGCTGCCAGGCGGCGTTATGCCGGAGGAAGCCAATCCGCAGGCGCGGGCGCCGAACGCGTTCGAGCGCATGTTTGGCGCCGATAGCCGGCCGAATGTCGGCCCATGCCCGCTCATGGGCGTGCTCTACGACAATTCGCGCCTCGTCCAATTCGCGGATGCGAGCAACCGCCGCTACGCCAACATCGCCTTCACCGGCGAGATGCAGGGCGTGCGCGGGCTGTGCCGCTATGTCGATGCCGACCCGATAACGATGAGCATCGAGGTTGATATGGCGTTTGGGCGCGGGCCCGCTGCGACCGCCGAACGTCAGACCTATCGCTATTGGGTGGCGGTGACGCGGCGCGGCCGCGCGCCGATCGAGAAGGCTTACTTTGATGTCGATGTTCGTTTTGATCGCGGCGAAGCGGTGGTGACGCGCACTGAAACCATAGACCGCATCGTCATCCCGCGCGCGACGCCCGAAACTTCAGGCGAGAACTTCGAAATCCTGGTGGGCTTCGAACTCACGCCGGAGCAATTGCAGTTTAACCGCGACGG
>JALHOC010000003.1:0-140236 GCA_022843225.1 Hyphomonadaceae bacterium | reverse complement strand
GCGCCGTTCGGATCGGCCTGACCTCGCGGACTTCCAAGCCAATGGCGCGTTGGCTGTGGCCAAAGCCGCTGGCAAGAAGCCGCAAGAGGTGGCCCAGGCGGTCGCTGTGGCGTGGACGGAAACCGGACTTGCGCCCGCGCCCTCTGTGGCCGGGCCTGGCTTTTTGAATTTCACGGTGTCGGCCAACGCCTTGGCCGCGCGTGCGCAGAGCATCGCTGACGACGCGCGCGCGGGCGCGGCGCTTGTGGATCAGAAACGCCGCGTCGTGGTCGATTATGGTGGGCCGAACGTCGCCAAGGGCATGCATGTCGGTCATTTGCGCGCCTCGATCATCGGGGAAAGCGTCAAGCGCATCTACCGTTTTCGAGGCGACGAAGTGTGGGGTGATGCGCATTTCGGCGATTGGGGCTTCCAGATGGGCCTCGTCATCTCCGCGCTTGAAGACGAGATCGGCGGCTTCGCCGATCAAACCAAGCTCGATGCACGCTTGGTGACTTTGACGCTCGATCAATTGGAAGCGATCTATCCCGCCTACGCCAAGCGCGTAAAGGAGGGCGATACAGAGCTGCGCGACCGCGCTCGCAAAGCAACGGCCGCGCTGCAAGGCGGCAGTGCGCTGCACCGCAAGATTTGGGCGGCGATGCATGATGTATCGATGGCTGCGCAGAAGCGCGACTTCGCGGCTTTGGGCGTCAAATTCGATTTGTGGCTGGGTGAGAGTGACGCCGATCCGCTGATCCCGGACATGGTCAAGGACCTCGACGCCAAGGGGCTGCTGGAGGACGACCAAGGCGCGCGCATCGTGCGCGTCGCAGGGCCTGGCGAGCGCAAGAAGAAGAAGTTGGACGATGGCAGTGTTGTCGAGGTCGAAAGCCCCGATCCATTGCTCGTGGTATCGTCAGAGGGCTCGGCCATGTATGGCACGACGGACCTCGCGACGATCATGCAGCGCGTGCGCGACCAGAACCCAGACCTGATCCTCTACGTCGTCGATCAGCGCCAAGCCGACCATTTCGAGCAAGTGTACCGCGCCGCCGCGAAGGCCGGCTACATCGCGCGCGAGGCGCTGGAGCATGTGGGCTTTGGCACCATGAACGGCCCCGACGGCACCCCATTCAAGACCCGCGCGGGCGGCGTGTTGAAGCTCAATGACCTCATCGGCCAGGCCGAAGAGAAAGCGCGCGAGCGCCTCAAGGAGAGCAAGGTCGACGCCAATTTCTCGCCGGCGGAGTTCGAGGGCATCGCTCACAAAGTGGCGATCGCGGCGATCAAGTTCGCCGATCTCTCGAATTTTCGCGGCACGTCCTACGTCTTCGATCTCGACCGCTTCATGAGCTTCGAGGGCAAGACCGGCCCTTACCTTTTGTATCAGGCGGTGCGGATGAAAAGCATCCTGCGCAAAGCGGAGGAGCAGAGCGCTGAGATAGGGCCGATCGCGATTGAACACGAGGCTGAACGCGCGCTTACGCTCGCGCTTGACGCATTCGATCAAGCGCTGACGCTCGCTTACGATAAGAAGGCGCCGCACTTCATTGCAGAACACGCTTATGCCTTGGCGCAGGCCTTCTCTGGCTTCTTCGCCAATTGCCCCATCTTGCAATCGGAAGGCGCGGTGCGCGCCTCACGCCTCGCGCTCGCCGCTGCTACGTTGAAACAGCTTACGCTGACGCTCGATCTGCTCGGCATCGACGTACCCGAGCGCATGTAGCCTAGTGCTTAATCCGCGCGGCGACTTCGTGCGCCTTTTCCTCAAGCCAATCCATCGCCGCGACTGCAACGCCGGAGAAGATGAACGTCAAGTGGATGATCACATACCAGTACAATTGGCTCTCGGTGTACTGAGATAGGTTCATGAACACCTTCAAGAGGTGGATGCCCGAGATGGCGATGATCGAAGCGATCAGCTTGATCTTGAGGCCAGAGAAATCGAGCGTTCCCATCCATTCGGGGCGGTCAGGGTCGCCTTTCGCGGCCTCGATCTTGGAGACAAAATTCTCGTAGCCGGAGAACACGATGATCAGCACGAGATTGCCCGCAAGCGAGAGGTCGACCAAGGTCAGCACCAGCAGGATGATGTCGGTCTCATCCATGGTGAGGATCTGCGGCGCCATCAGGTAGAGTTCGCGGAAGAACGTCACGATCAGAATCGCGAGCGCGGCGATAAGGCCCAGATACACAGGCGCCATGAGCCAACGGCTGGTGTAGATCAGCCACTCGATGGCCGCTTCCAGGAACGGCGTGCGCCGGCGGTAGTCGTCTTGTTTCGTCATGTATCCCCCGAGCCGGGAAACTAAGCGCGTGAGGGCGGTTCGCCAAGCCGGCTCGCGCAAGGAGAGGGTTGCCGAGCACGAATGTCGCGCCGATGATGCCCGCACAGACAAGGGGGAGTGAAATGTACGAACACGGAATGATCGGCCCGGTCGTGGGCCTGCTCATCTGGTCCTTCATCATGCTGATTTGGCTTTACGCCGCGCGTATCCCGGCGATGCAGAAGGCCAAGATCAGGCCGGGCGATGCCACTAAGGCGCAAATGGAAGCGTTGCCGCCTTCAGCGCGCAATCCCGCTGACAACTATAACCACCTGATGGAACAGCCGACCCTATTCTACGCGGTCTGCTTTGCTTTGCAGTTTCTGGGGCAGGGGGATCATTCCATCAATATTGGGTTGGCCTGGGCCTATGTGGCGCTACGCGTGGTCCACTCGCTGGTGCAGGCGACGGTCAACATTATTATCATTCGCTTTTTGATCTTCTCGATCTCAAGCTTGGCGCTTGGCGCGCTGATATTCCATGCCGCGATCGCGAGCGGCTTGGTGCAGTTTAGCTTCTAGCCTCAGTTCGGCGCTTGCGGATCGCGGGGCATCCCCGCGATCCATTCGCGCATCAGCGCTACCGCGCGCTCGTCCACAATCTGACGGCCCAGCTCCGGCATCATGACGCCGGGATCGGTAGACGCCATACGGTGGACGAGGATCGAACGCTCGGGGTGTCCCGGCTCAATGGAAAACGCAAACCCCGCCGAGGCGCGGCCCGCCGCGATCGGGCGCTTGTTGACACCCCACCGGACGGGATCGGTCTGCGACCAAGAGAGATCGAGACCCGACGTGTGCGCCGGGCCTTCCGGATTGTGGCAGTGCGCGCAATTCACATCGAGATAGGCGCGGGCGCGGTCGTGCACCGAGCCGCTGGCGGTGTTGAAAGCATCGGGGACACTCGGCGCGTCTCTACCCTGCGGCGCACCTGCGAGTAGGCCGTCATACACCCAAGCATCGAGCTGGTTGGTCGCGATTGGCTGTGAACGCGGTATTGCGTTGCTTCCCTGATTGTCCCACGGCGAAAAACTGACGTCGTCTCCGGCGCGATTGAGATTGCGCGCGCTCGGGCCAATGGGCGCGACCTCGCCATTGCGATCGTGGCAGCCCTTGCACTGATTGCGGTTCGGCACGTCCCAGTTGAGGGAGATCGCCTCGCCCTCCGGGTCGGTGAAGCTGACGGGAACGACCGCGCCGATCGGCGAGAGACGCGCCTCGGTCTGTTCCTCGTTCCACACATAAGGCAGCGCTACCCAGCCCTCCGCGCGGCGAATGAGCAGGCGCGTCTCCAGCAGACGCACATTCTCCGTCGGCTGACGCATGTCAGCAGCTAAGGCGAAGGTCTTGATCAGCACGGTGCCGACCGGGAACTCGAACACCCGCTCGCCATTGTATTGCGCCTGCTGACCGGGCGGTACGAACACGTAGCGGAACTTGAGCGCCCCGTCCGACCACAGCGCGGTGTTGAGATCGTAAGGCGTCACGCCGGCATTCGGTTCGCGCGCGGCGATGTCGATGAAGAAGCGATAGGCCGACAGCACCTCAGGCGGTCGCTCGGCGGCGATGGCGGCTTGGTTCACCGGCGCGGAATGGCTCACGCGCGCGGCGGCTGGCGCCATCAGCGCTAGCGCGGCAGCGGCGACGAACGCAAAGGCGCGCATCAATCCCTGATCCTCACTTCCTCCGGCTCCTCCAATTCCAGCAGGGGCGGGAAGGTCGGGTCGGGCGCGGCTTCGCTCAGTGGCGCGCCTGCCACCGGCACGCCCAGCGAGAGGAAGCTCTCGCGGCCCGAGCGGCTTGAGCGATTGTCGCGCACGACGATGCGCACGCTTTCAGTGCGTGCGATCCCGCCGACACTATACATAGTGGCCCCGTCCCAAATCACGTCCGGCAGCGCAACGCCCATCTGCGTCAGCGCCGCGAGGTCGCCCGCAGGCGCGAAGCCGGTGTTCCCAAAGCGATTGTCGCGGATCATGATATTGCGGGGCAGCGGGTTGTAGTTCGGGTCTTGGAAGTCATTGCGATAGGCGGTGACGAGTACATTGACCGTGCCGTTGTCGCCGATCTCGTTGTCGAACACGTGCACGTCGCGATTGGCCATGATCAGCACGCCGGTGCCGGCCGGAACGCTGGCGACGATATTGCCGGGGGGCGCAAAATTCGGCGTATTGTTGCCAACAATAGTGTTATCGAACACGCGCACGGAGTGCCCGCCCATTTGTTGCAGGCCGGGTAGATCGAACACCAGCACGCCGCCGGTGTTGCGGGTGGCGGTATTGCCGAACACATCGGCATTGAAACTGTTCTCGATCTCAATGCCAGCGACGTTCAATTCCGCCAGATTGTCGCGAACGATGATATTGCGCGACTGGCCGACATAAATTCCAGCGTCCGAGGCGCCGCGCGCGATCGAGTCGCGGATCAGCACATTGGTGCAATTGACCGGGTAGAGCCCGTAGGCGCCATTCTCTGGGTTCGGCCCACGGGTCCATTCTGCGCGCACGCCTCGGAATGTGATGTTGGCGCAGTCGCGCGCTTTAATGGCGTCGCCGCGCGCGTTCTCCACGGCGAAGTCGCGCAGCGTCACGTTATCGGATGTGACGAGTAGCCCCTCGGCGCCGCGGCGCTGATTAGTGAAGGAGAGGATCGAGCGGCCTTCGCCCTCGCCGCGTATGGTGACGCGATCGACATCGAGCGAGAGGCCGTTCGTGAGTTCGATGCGCCCGCGCGCCAGTCGCACCGTGTCCCCGGGTCGCGCTTCGATCAGCGCTGTCTGCAGTGCTTGCTCAGCGCCCGCGCCAGGGCGGATGCGCCAGGTCTTGGCCTCGGCAACATTTGCGAACGCCAGAAGCGCGATGCTGGCGGCGATGGCTGGAAGCCTCATGCGCGAACTCTCCTTGAGTGTGATCCGCAGCTTTGCTGCCTGGCGCGTGCCTGTAAAGTCAGGCCGGGCAGGAGATCGCTGGTGGACCTTAGCGCAATTGTATCACGCCAAGTTTGGCCGGCGATCGCCGTTGCCGTGGCGCTCAACCTTGTCCCGGTTATAGGGGTCCTGTTCTGGGGTTGGAGCGTCTTCGCGCTTATCTTTCTCTATTGGATCGAGAACGTGGCCATCGGCGTCCGGACGCTGGCGTCTATGCTGGGCGCAGCCGTCGTCCAGGGCGGGGCTCAGCGCTGGGGCGTGTTCTTCTTCGCGCCCTTCTTCACGGTCCACTACGGCATATTCTGCGCCGTGCATGGCGCGTTCGTCGTGGTTATGTTTGGGGGGCATTTGCAGAAGGCGGGCGTCGCCTTTGAGTCCACGGCAATCCTCCGCGCCACAATGGAGGACAGTCCGGGCTTTGCTCTCGGCATGTTGACGATCGGCTTATGGCAATTGTTTCGCTTGATTCAGTTCCTGGTCGGGGGCGAGGCGCGCAGCGCTACCCTTCAAGGCCTCATGGGCGCGCCCTACCCGCGCATTGTCGCTCTACACA
The DNA here is from genome assembly GCA_022843225.1 of Hyphomonadaceae bacterium. Taxonomy (GTDB): domain Bacteria; phylum Pseudomonadota; class Alphaproteobacteria; order Caulobacterales; family Aquidulcibacteraceae; genus Vitreimonas. Next base: position 134,449 of record JALHOC010000003.1, on the reverse strand, counting down.
TCACCATCCTGATTGGCGGCGGCCTTGTGCTGGTGCTCGGCCAGCCCGTGATCGGCATTCTCTTTCTGGCGCTGTTCAAGCTGACGTTTGACCTGGCCGACCTTCGTCCACGTGACGCCGCGCCGCCTCAATGACGCGCAAGGTCTCGTCCCATAGGCCAAGTCCCGCGATCTCGGCGGGCGAGAGGAACCGCGCCTCGCGCGCGTCATCCCCGGCTAGCGGTTCGCCCGCAGTCCAGCGCGCCGCATAATCGATCAACACATAATGACCCCATGGATCGCTCTCTTCGTCGCGGCGGCGCATGATCGCGTCCACAACATCGACCAGCCCCACGAGCTCCGCCGTGCAGCCCGTCTCCTCCTGGAGTTCGCGCAACGCCGCATCCCGCGCGCGCTCGCCCCATTCGATTCGCCCTCCTGGTAGGGACCATCTATCCTCTAGCGGCGGCTTGCCTCGGCGGATGAGCAATACCTCATCGCCGCGAAAACAGACGATCCCGACAGCGGCGATGGGAACGCGGGCGCTCATGCCGGCTTCAACGCGCCCCAGAGCATGAAGGCGCCGATCACGACGAAGCCCGCTCCGGCGATGATCTTCAATAGGGGCCCCTCGACGAAGTCTCGCGCGAACGATCCCGCGATGGTCGCGAGCCCGGCCGAGGCGACTAACGCCATGGAAGAAGCTAAAAAAACCATCCAGGGCGGGCGATCGCCCTCGGCGGCGAAAAGGGCGGTGGCGAGTTGGGTCTTGTCGCCGAGTTCAGCGACGAACACTGAGAGGAAGATGGTGAGGAAGGCTATCATCGGGCGAGCTAAACACGATGGTGCGCGCACGCAAACACTTCGCTCAAAAGCAAGATGCGCGACGCTTTCGCGCCGCGCATCCCGTGGGCTCTCGCCCGTGTATCGATGTGAGCGCCCCTTGAGGCGCCCAACGCCTACCGGCGCTTCGCCGCCTTTTTCTTTGCGGTCTTACGCGGCGCCTTCTTGGCGGCCTTCTTTCTCGGTGCAGCCTTCTTGGCCTTCTTAGCGACCTTCTTTGCTGCCTTCTTCGCTTTCTTAGCCATGCCCTGGCTCCTCTATAGTTACGGCGAATGAGCCGCAGTACGTCGTCATCGTGACATGTGCAAGAAAAAATTCCACGGAAAAAAATCCGCGCGGCGAATTTGCAACATCACATCGCGCGCATCACGCGTCGCGCAGCGACGATTCGCGCGCGACTCACGTGAGCAGCACGCGCGGGTTCATCACGTTGTCGGGGTCGATGGCGCGCTTCATCGCGCGCATCAGCGCAAGCGATTCGCCGCTCTTGAAGCGTGCGAGGTCGCGCGTGCGCATGACGCCGATGCCGTGCTCCGCCGAGATCGAGCCGCCGAGACCCACGGCGATCTCGAAGACGTCCTGGGTCAGCGCCGCGCCCGGGAAGTCGCTCGCGCCGATGCCTTCGGGCTGCACCGCCGTGTAGTGGAAGTTGCCGTCGCCCATGTGGCCGAAGGCGATGATGCGCACGCCCGGGCAGCGTTTCTCCATCGCCGCGTTCGCAGCCGCGAGAAATGCCGGCGTCTTTGAAACCGGCACGCTGACGTCGTGATTGACCTGCGCGCCTTCGGGCTTGTGTGCTACGGGAAGCTCTTCGCGCAGGGTCCAGAAATCCCTTGCCTGGCTTGCGTTTTCAGCGATTAGCGCGGTTTCGATTAAGCCATCGTCCAGGGCCCGCGTCAGTGCGGCCTCGATGCTGTCGCGTAGGCCTTGGGGACGCTGCGCTTCGAACTCGATGAGCACCAAGAGCGTTCGCGCGTGCGGCAGCGGGTCGCGCCGGTTGGGGATGTTCTTGAGCACGAGGTCGACCGACAAGCGGTTCATCACCTCGAACGCCGAGACCGCGCCGGTGTCGCCTTTCACCCGGTGAAGCAAGGCGAGGGCGGCCTCTGCCGATGGGACCGACACCAACGCAACCTCCCGCGCTTGCGGACGCGGGAAGAGCTTCAAGCTCGCCGCGGTGATGAGGCCCAGGGTTCCCTCCGCCCCGATGAAGAGCTGCTTCAGATCGTAGCCGGTGTTGTCCTTGCGCAGCGCCTTCAGCCCATCGAGCACGCGCCCGTCGGGTAGCACGGCTTCGATGCCGAACACGAGGTCGCGCATCATGCCGTAGCGCAGCACATGGACGCCCCCGGCATTGGTGGAGATCAGTCCGCCGATGGTCGCACTGCCCTCGCTGCCGAGACTCAGCGGGAATAAGCGATTCGATTCGGCGGCTGTTTGTTGCACCGCCGCAAGTACGACGCCGGCCTCCGCGACGAGTGAGTCGTTGTCGGCGTCGATGGAGCGTATGTGGTCCATCCGTCGCATCGAGACCAGCACCTCGCCGTCGGGGATCTGCCCGCCGACGAGCCCCGTGTTGCCGCCTTGCGGCGTGATCGCTGCGCCGGCTGCGGCGCAGAGGCGCACGACATCGGCGGCTTCCTCGGTACTGGCGGGCATCGCCATGAAAGGCGTCGCGCCCTTGAGCCTGCCCCGCCACTCGACCAGATGCGGCGCAAGCGTTGCGGCATCAATGGCGTAGCCCTTGGGACCCAAGCGTGCTGCGAGCTTCTCGAATAAGTCTGATGTCATACCGCAAGACTAGCGCGGCGCGGCGGCGCGGGCGAGGCGGTCCCTGATGGCTTCGCCCAAGCCATCGCTTGGGATCGGCGCGACCGCGATGGTGTCAGCGCCGGATGCATCGAGCGCGCGCAGATGTGCATAGAGATTGGCCGCCGCCTCAACGAGGTCGCCTGTCTGAGAGAGCGATAGCCCTCCGGGAGGCGCGGTGGCGCCGAAGGCCAAATAGGCTTCGCCCGGTTGTGGATCCGCCGCATTAAGACGCAAGCGCGCGCGCGGTGCGTAGTGGCTCTCCATCATGCCGGGCGCCGCTATGCTTGCCGCCAACGGCGCGCTTAGCGCCCCAGTGATGGCCTCGATCGTCTCGCGTGGGATCGCGCCGGCGCGAAGCAGCGTGGCGACGCCGGTATCGGCGATAGCGACGATCGTTGACTCGAGTCCCAGCTGGCAGGCGCCGCCATCAAGAATGAGATCGACGCGCTCTCCCAGATCGGCGTGGGCATGCGCGGCGGTGGTGGCGCTGACATGACCGGAGCGATTGGCGCTCGGTGCGACGATGGGGCCGCCGAACGCCGCGAGCAGTGCGCGCGCCATCGGATGGGCTGGCGCGCGCAGCGCCAATGTGTCGAGCCCGGCACAGGCGAGTTCGGCGATGGGGCTTTCGCTGCGCCGCTTGACCACGAGCGTTAGCGGACCTGGCCAGAAGCGCTCCGCCAGCGCGCGCGCCCTCGCGTGTAACATCCCGTGTCGCTCTGCTGTCTCGAGGTCGCTCACATGCGCAATCAGCGGGTTGAAGCTTGGCCGCTGCTTGGCGTCATAGATGCGCGCCACCGCGCGTGGATTAGTAGCGTCGCCACCCAGCCCGTAGACAGTCTCCGTGGGGAACACCACCAGGTCGCCCGCGCGCAAGATGTCGGCCGCGCGCTCGATCTCGCGTGTCATGGCGCGCGCGTCGCCTCCACGCGCACGCGGACGCCGATTTCGCGTGAGACGTACTCGGCATCGGGGTCGGATTCCATCCCGAGGTCGGCATCGCGACGGTCGATGGTCGCGGTTCCTTCCATGATTGCTCGGTCGCCCGCAATGCGCAGCGTGAAAGGCAGGCGCGTGTCGATGGCGCGGCCCTTGATGGTGAGCGTGCCGCGCGCCTCGTAAGCGCCGTCGCCGCGCGCGCGAATCGACGTGGTACGGAAGATCGCCGTCGGATGGTTGGCGACGTCGAACCATTCTGCGCCGGGCAAGCTCTGGTCGTGCAACGCCACGCCATCGGACGCCGAGCCGGTTTGTATCGTGACGCGCGCTGAGGAGGCGTCCAGGTTGGCGGGATCGAAGCGAATATCGGCGCGCCATTGGCCGAAGCGACCCTCGAAGGGCACGCCCGCATGTGTGCCGGTGAACCTAATGCTGCTCGCCGCGCGATCAACCGCCCAGGCCGGCGGCGCGCTCGGTGAGGCGGGGGGCGTATCGCGTATTACTTCCTCGACTTCTGGCGGGGTCACGTCATTGAGGGCTGGGCGTTCCTCTATCGTCGTGTCCTCAATCGCTGCTTCGGGGGCTTGCGGCTCTGTCTGCGGCGCGGTGAACGCAAATACAGCCGCTGCCGTCGCTAGCACGATGGCTGCGAAGCCGCCGATGAGCACGAACTTTCGCAACGGCGCGACATCGCCGGCGGGCGCAAGTCCGGGCATCATCCGCGCAATGAGGTTGTCCTTGTCGCTGAATTGGTGCTTCAGCGCCGCGCCGACATGGAGTGCCGTGAGCACAATCGCGCCCCAAGCGAGCTTTGAGTGGCTGAATGCCAAAGCTTCTGCCACGGCTGCGCGAGTGTTGTCCGCCAGGTGCGAGAGACCAAACAGATGCGGGACCTGGAACAGCCCAAAATAGAGCGTTGGCACTTCCAGCGGGCGACCGTCTTCGGGAGACCAGGCTGTTGAGACATAGAGCCAGCCGGTGAGCGGCATAGCGATCATCAGAACATAGAAAGCCCCATGGGTGAGCCCAGCGATGGTGCGCTCCCAAGGCTTCATGCCCCCGGGCAGGGGTGGGACGGGGTTCATCAACCGCCACGCCAAGCGCGCCAGGCTTAAGCCTAATACCGTCAAGCCCACGGATTTGTGCAGCTGGAATGCCGCAATCGCTTGCGCTTGTGTGTCCGCACCCTCCAGCGCATCGCCCATCCACCAGCCGAGCGGGATCATCAGCGCGATGGCAATGGCGATCGCCCAATGCAGGACGATCGCCACCGCCGTGTAACGCTGCGCGGAGGTGCTCACTTAATTCGTCGGGTTCGCCGGCGCCGCCGGCTGGGTGAACTCCGCCTCGATCTCAAGCGCGACCTCGTCGCTGACGCCAACCCCGCCCGTGCTTGCGGGCAGAAGAACATTCATGCCGTAGTCCGAACGCTTGATCGTGCCACGCGCCGAGAAGCCGAGCAGCGCCATCGGAAAGCCCATCGGATGCTGACGGTAGCCGGCGTTGAAAGTGACGTCGAGGGTCGCGGGATGGGTGACGCCGCGCAGGGTGAGGTTGCCTGTCATCCGCCCGGTATTGGGGCCCGTGAGCTCCACGCCCGTGGACACGAACGTGATCTGCGGGTGATTGGCGGCGTCAAGCCATTCGGAGTTTTCAAGCTCATCGTCGAAATCGCGCGCGCCGACATATTCCGTCTGCACTGAATCCGCGGCCGCCGTGACGCTGACGCTGGACTTGGTAGGGTCCTCGGCGTTGAAGTTCAATGTGCCGGACACGTTGGCGATCCGCACCGGATAATTCGAGAGCCCGAAATGGTTCGCGCGCACGATGACGCTCGTGTGCGTGGGGTCGAGCGTGTAGGCGCCGGTGGGCGCATCGATGGCGACCGGCGTTGGCGGCGCGGACGGCGCTTCCGGCGCGGGCTGAGAGCAAGCCGCGAGCGTCAGCGCGGCGGCGGCTAAGAAAAAGCGCATGATCTAAGGTCCCCTTGTTCAGTCTTTGATGAATTCGGCGTCGACGAGGATTTCCACTTCGTCGCCGGTAAACAGCGCCCAGTTGGTCACGCCCCATTCCGAGCGGCGGATGATGGTGCGGCCTGAGAACGCAAGATGGTGCTTTTGCCGCAATTGAACATAGCGCCCGCCATGAAAGTTCGCCTCAAGCGTCACCGGACGGGTCTGGCCATTGAGCGTGAGGTCGCCGGTGATGAGCCCAGTGGTCGGTCCGGTCACTTGGATGGAGCGGGAGACAAACGTGATATTGGGATTGGCCGTGGCGCCGAGTGCGCTCGCGATTTCGCCGTCGAAGGCGCGCTGGCCTTCGCGGTTGAGCAGCCCGGTGCTGACCGAGTTGGCTGCGATCGTCACGTTGATCGACGAGTTCGCCGGGTTCTGTGGGTCGAAATTGAGTGACCCCGCAATCGTATCGAAGCGCGCTGTATAGAGGCCGAGCCCCAGGTGACGGATGCGCCACACCACGCTGGCGTGGCGCGCGTCGAGCGTGTAGGCGCCGGCGGGCGCGTCGGCGGGATTGCGCGAAGCGTCGCTGAGCGGCAACGCGGCGGCGACAGGTGAGGAGGGCCGCTCTGCGTCAGCCGGACTGGGCGGCGTTGTCGTAATTGTTGCGGAGCAAGCGGACACAACCAATACGGCGGCCGCCAAAAACAGTGAGCGCATGCACAATTCCCATCGCAGCTGCGGCGCCCCCGCGCCTTGGCTTGGCGTCTAGCACGCCGCGCGCGGGCTTGTCGCCTCTCGCCGCTTTGGAAGCGCCTAAAGAGACGGCAAAGTTGCCCAGCGGATCAAAACCCGAGCGCAGGCGCTCTCCCGGCGCCTGGGCGCGCGGGATTGCTTGGGCTAGCATGGCGCCCATGTCGATGGATGGCCTGGAAGACCCGCCCGAGCGTCTGGCGAAACCCACATTGGTTTACCCGCTCGGCGAGCCGCCGCCGGCGGGTGTGGCGCGTGAGATCGCGCCGGGCGTCCATTGGGTGCGCATGCCGCTGCCGTTCGCGCTGCAATGGATCAATCTGTGGCTGATCGAGGATGGCGACGGCTGGACGATCGTCGATACAGGTGTCGCAACGGAAACATCCCGCGAGCATTGGCGTGCGATTTTTGACGCAACTTTGAACGGCAAGCCGGTCACGCGCGTCATCTGCACGCACATGCATCCCGATCACATGGGACTTGCGGGCTGGATCTGCCGCAAGTTCGACGCGAGTTTGTGGATGAGCCGGCTGGAATACGTCACCGGCCGCATGTTGGTGGCCGACACTGGGCGCGAAGCCCCCGAGGAGGGCGTGCGCTTCTACCGCGCCGCCGGCTGGGATGAGAACGCGCTTGATTCCTACAAGGTGCGCTTCGGCGGCTTCGGCAAAGCGGTATCGCGCATTCCAGACGCCTATAGGCGGCTCTCCGATGGCGATGTGATCGAGATCGGCGGCAAGTCTTGGCGCGTGATCGTCGGCAACGGCCATTCGCCTGAACATGCCTGTCTGTGGCAGGAAGAGCTGAAACTGTTCATTTCCGGCGATCAGGTGTTGCCGCGAATTTCATCCAACGTGTCGGTGTTTCCGACCGAGCCTGAGGGCGACCCGCTGTCGGATTGGATCAGTTCCTGCAAGAAGTTGCGCGCCGCCGTGCCGAATGATGTGCTGGTGCTGCCGTCGCACAATGAGCCGTTCCACGGATTGCATGAGCGCCTCGACCATTTAGTCGACGGCCACGAGCGCGCGCTGGAACGTGTTCTCACGCGCATTCGCCGCGAACCCAAGCGCGCGATCGATCTGTTCGTGGCGCTGTTTGGCCGTGCGATTGGTCCCGACCTCATCGGCATGGCGACAGGTGAAGCGCTGGCGCATTTGAATTGCTTGATCGGACGGGGCCTCGCTCGGCGTGTGCTCGCGGAGGATGGAGTGGCGCGTTATGAATCCACCTGAAGGTCCAAACCCCGAGCATCGCTCAAACAACGCACTCCTGTGCTTTTGCATTGGCGCGGGGCTGGCCGGCATCGCCTATCTGCTGGGCGTTGGCGCTGTGATTAGCGCGGCCTTCGGGGCCGGCGACGCCGCTGTCATCGCGGGCAGCATGATCGCTGCGATCGGCCTCACGCTGGCGGCGTTGTCGGGCTTCATTCTGATGGCCATCGGGGCCATATGGATGCTGGGCCGCGTGATCGCCGATCAGCGTGGTGATGATAGCGAAAAGCGCTATCGCGATGTGGAGAGATAAGAGTGATCCTTTCGACGACGTTTGATGTTCACGGTCGCCAAGTGACCCAACATCTTGGCCTGGTGCGCGGCAACGTGGTGCGCTCGCGTTTCATTGGTCGCGACATCGTCGCGGGGCTACGCATGATCGTGGGCGGCGAAATCCACGAATACACCAAGCTCTTGGCAGAGAGCCGTGAGCAAGCGCTCGATCGCATGGTGCAGCAAGCGCAATCCCTGGGCGCCGACGCAATCATTGGCGTGCGCCTGGAAACCACCGACGCGGGCCAAGGCCAGGCGACCGAGGTGTTGGCCTACGGAACGGCTGTGAAATTGGCCTGACGTACGGGCGCGGCGTGCGCCAAGCGCCAGGCGATGAGCGCGGCGATCCCGGCTGACACGTCGAGCGTGAGGCCGAACGCCGTGAGGAAGAGGATATGGTGCGAGAGCAAATGCGCGGCTGGAGCCGTCGCGAGTTCGCCCAGGCGCCAATCCGCCATGCGACGCAGACCCCAGTCGAAGGTCGCGCCCGCCGCCAGGCCCGCCGCAACCAGCGGAAGCAGGAAAGGCACGTGCGGCAAGTCGAGCGGCAAGCCGGCGATCATGTGCGGGGCGGTGTAGGCGACGAGCGCAAGTCCGTAAGCCGGCGTGAGCCACGCATGCGCGAGCGCCGCGAAGCCTGTTTCCTTCGGGCGTCCTGAAAGCTGTGCCAAACGGGTTGCTTCACGCACGCTCCAACGCGCGTCGATAAACAGGCGGCACGCAAAGAAAACGCCAACGCCTGGGGCAAGTCCAAAAAGTGCGCCGATCGCGATCGCGAGCGCGAGCGGGCCAACAAATAGCGCAGCGTCCAGCCGTACGCCGGCACCGCTCATCAGGGCGCGCGCTGCGAGTGCCGCCAAAGCCAGGACCGCGAGCGGCGGATACAGAAGCGCGCATGCGCCCACGCTGACCGCAAGCGTCAGAGCGCCTAGGCTGCGAGAAGCCGCCGCGTCTGAGTTTGGTGTTGAGGTCGTCGCCGCGATCATGGTTCATGGCTATGAACCATACCCGATGAAGGGCGCGTAAATGCGAGAATAACCAAGCATTTACGTTAATGGCGCGGCAACGAAGCTTAATTGTTCCTGCGGCGGTTGTTTTGCTCGCGTTGCGGTTCAGCCTGCGGCTGTTGCGCTTGAGTAGCGCGCGCCGCGCGTTCCGCAGCTTGCTGTTCGGCTTCAGCACGCCACGTGGCGTCGTTCGGAGTCGACATCGACGCGAACAACGGCTCGTAGGGAGCGGGCGAACTCGCGCCACTGCACAAGGCTCTTAGTTCGAGTCCAGGCCGGCCTTGCAACGCCGCGTACACCGTTCGGGATGAACCGCGAAGCTCAGCGCGCTGCACGGGCCAAAACCCGCTTGTATCGACCGTTTGCGAAACAACTTGAACCACCCCATCAGGAAAGAAGTCGCGTAGAGTGCTCGCAGCGCTAACCCACGCCTCCGCTGGCAATGGCGTCGCGGCGTTGCGAACGGCATTCGCCGTCGCGCTCGCTGTGTTTGGGTTGACGATGCCGAAGAGGTAGCAATCGCTGGTCGGATTAAACGTAAGCACAGCTGTCTGCCCAGTCGCGGGTTGCGCCTGGACGCGCCAGCCAGATGGCGCGGTGAAGTTCAGCCGCCCCGCTGGGTCCACCCAGGGGTCCGCAGCCGCGACGCCGCCCATCATCAATCCGCCGGCCAAGGCCGCAGCAAGCGCCAAACCGCGCATCCCAGATCCTCCAAAAGCGCCCTCGAACGCGGAATGTCGCCTGCGGCGCCGGTTCGTCAAGGGGCCGCCTGCCGCAGAGGAGGTGTAACAAGGCCCCGAAGGCCGTAGTGTGGCTGAAACTTGGGAGATTTGAGCATGAGCCTGGCCGGAAAAACCCTTTTCATTACGGGCGCGAGCCGGGGAATTGGTCTGGCCATTGGCCTGCGCGCCGCCCGCGACGGCGCCAATATCGTCATCGCGGCCAAGACCGCCGAGCCGCACAAAAAATTGCCTGGCACGATCTATTCGGCCGCCGAGGAGGTGGAGAAGGCCGGCGGCCAGGCTCTGCCGCTGGTTGTGGACGTGCGCGAGCCCGATAGCGTGAACGCTGCGGTGGCCGCTGCGGTAGAGCGCTTCGGTGGCATTGATATCTGCGTAAACAACGCCTCCGCGATTCAGATGACGGGCACGCTGGCCACAGATATCCGCCGCTACGATCTCATGCACCAAGTCAATGCACGCGGAACCTTCATCGTCAGCCGCGCCTGCATCCCACATCTGAAGAAGGCGGCGAACCCGCACGTGCTGATGCTGTCGCCGCCGCTCGACATGAGCCCGCACTGGTTCGCAGGCCACGTGGCTTACACCATGGCCAAGTACGGCATGAGCATGTGTGTCTTGGGCATGGCCGAAGAGTTCAAAGATGACGGAATCGCCGTCAACGCGCTCTGGCCCCGCACCGGCATCGCCACCGCCGCGATCGAGTTTGCACTCACCGGTAGCGAGGGCATGAAACATTGCCGCACGCCGGACATCATCGCCAACGCCGCCTATGCGATTTTCAACAAGCCGGCGCGCGCTTGCACCGCGAACTTCTTCATCGACGATGTGCTGTTGTACGAAGAGGGCGAGCGCGATTTCGACAAGTACCGCGTTGACCCAACGAAGGACCTGATGCCGGATTTCTTCGTGCCCGCCGATTGCGCACTGCCGCCAGGGGTAAGTTTGGGGAAGGTGGGGTGAAAGGGGCTTCTGCTTTTGGCCCGTTGCGGTCATTCGGCTAGACTGGCAAGCCCTCTAGACATGACAAGTTCGTCGGGCCTCATTGATCTCGCGACAGCAAGGCTGCGGGACGAGTGGACCCCTGAGGACCTCAAGTTCTTAAGCGGCAAAGCTCGATTTCTAGTGTTTCATAAGTGTATGCAGTTGCGAGGCTATCCCAGCCGAATGGAAAGCCATTTTCCATTCGAAGCGATAGAAAATCGCCCCTTGTCTCTGGATGACCAAATACAGTTGTCGGACGGAGGCTGGTACTGCCACCCACGGGACTTGGACCTTACGCCAAATGCGTATGACGACCTCGCTATCGAGGCGATCCGGCGCATAGAAGACGGTACGATTCAGGTTTCAAGCCAGCTGTTTGTTGAGCATGCGGATATTGTCGAGAACATTGATCGTATTGAAACCGAGGAACCCGACCCAAGTCTGACTTTTGGCCAGCAATATCGATATCACTTCAAAACTTAGTCTGGGTGACCGCGTTCGGCGACAGCGTGTCGAATTGACGGGTAGGGCGCGAGCGGCGGGATTGGAGCGCCTCAGCCGCTCGCAAACCTTCGCGATCGCCCCCGCTTAGCCCAATGTGGGCGTGGGGCGGCCGAAGTACGGCGGCGCAACTCTTGCTTTAAGTTTTCAAGAGACGGGGCAAATGGCAGATCACTGCGCAGCAATTCCGGGTAACACGCTCACGATGGGCTGGGGCGTCCTTCGTATATCGCCCTGGCATCTGGCCGGCGTGTTTGAGTCGAGCATCGATGCCGAGAACTTGGTCCGGGGGCTGGGTCCGGGCTATGTGATCAAATTCGGCGACCACGTCCCCGGCTCACGAGAATTCAACTTCCAGCACGGCGCAGCCTAGCCGCCCTGTCGCGTCCACGTGGATGACTTTTGTCGGCGAAAAACGGCGGTGCTCGTGTTCGCCGCAGAGGTGCGGGCGGCGCGATCCCTTACTTTAGGAAGCGTGACTTCGAACCATCGGACGCTAGCCATTGCGCGCGCGCGCCTACACGCCCAACCATGCTTATTCAACTTCTCGCCTTCGCCACCGCCGCGCTTTTCGCCGGCGCAGCATTCTATATTAACGTCGCCGAACAGCCTGCACGCTTGCTGCTCGACGATCGTGCACTGCTGACGCAATGGAAGCCAAGCTACAAGCGGGGCTTCGCCATGCAGGCGTCGCTGGCGGTGGTCTCGGCGGCGCTCGGCTTCTGGGCGGCGTGGCAAACCCAGGATTGGCGCTGGGCGGTAGGAGCCGGGTTGATCCTGGCGAACTGGCCTTACACTTTGCTCGGCATCATGCCGACCAACCATCGGCTCGACTCTATTCCCAACGAGCAAGCGGATGCAGCGTCACGGGCGCTCATCGTCAAATGGGGCGGCTTGCACGCGATACGTACGGTGCTGGGCTTCGCGGCGGTGGCTGGTTATCTTTGGGCGTTTCTGTAGGGATAACGTCGCTGTTTAACTTGGGGGAAACACAATGACCATCGAACTCACCATACTCGGCTGGACGCTCGTCCTGGCCTTCGTTCAAATTTTGCTCTTCGACATTGCGCGCACGAGCCAGTACGGCGCGAAGTGGAACATGGGTGCGCGCGATGGGGCTATGCCCCCGCTATCTGCGATGGCTGAGCGCTTGAAACGCGCTCAAGACAACCTATTCGAGACGCTGCCGCTGTTCATCGCCGCCGTGCTGATCGCACATGTGGCGGATCGTAACAGCGCTCTCACGGCCATGGGGGCGCAACTCTATCTCGCAGGCCGGGTGATCTATGTGCCTCTCTATGCGTTCGGCGTTCCGGTGCTGCGCTCGCTTGTGTGGATCGCGAGCACAATCGGCCTTGGCATGATCGTGTGGGCGATCTTCGCGCCGGTGTGAGCTACGCGCCGCCGCGCAATTGCGCGCTCATCGCGCGCTGCGAGCCGCGCGCATCCAGCCAGATGCCGAAGAAATCACGCCGAAAGCCCGTCCATTCGACCTCGCAGCGGCGTGCGCCGTTGTAATAGAATCGCGCTGTGTTCGGCCCCGTGCTGACGCCGGTGATGCGGTCGCCTTGGCGGACATCGGCGAAGCAGTTTTGCAGCGAGGCGCGCAAAGGTTCCAGGGATTGTGGCGTGCCGGCGCCGCGCTGGGTCATCTCGGTGATCGTACGGTTGACGATCGCGCGTGCAGAGAAGCTGCGCTTGTAGGTCAGGCTGAGCGCGAATGGGCGGTCCCAGGAGAAGGCGGCGCTCTCGGCCCACAGCTCGGCGTCGAACACGTGGAACGACAGCACGCGATAGGGGGCTTGGCCGACGCTCTGCGCGCCAGGCATGGCGCGCGCGACCTCGGCGGGGCTTGCAAGGGCGGGCGTTGCCGCCACGGCGAGGGCTAGGCCGACCAGGATGCTTCGAATCAACCGCATATTGAGCTCCTTGGCGTGCTACGACCTGCCCGCGCCGCTGGATCATCGATTGTGCCCCCGCAGGCACGGGCCGCAAGCGTCTCCTTAGCCTAGCCATGGGGGCTTTGCGCGCGTAAACGCAGCCGCTGAAATCAAATTTCAGAAACCTCCCCCGAGTCCCTGTGCTTCCCATCCTCTCCATCCGTGACGTCTCGAAGACCTACGCCTCGGGCCTGCAAGCCCTAAAGCCCACAAACCTTGACATCGCCAAGGGCGAGATTTTTGCACTTCTCGGCCCGAACGGGGCCGGCAAAACGACGCTGATCTCGATCATTTGCGGCATCGTCAATCCGTCAAGCGGTGCGATCACCGCCGATGGCCATGACATCATTCGCGACTACAAGGCCGCGCGCCGCAAGATCGGCTTGGTGCCGCAGGAATTGCACACTGACGCGTTTGAACGCGTCATCAACACGGTGCAATTCTCGCGCGGGCTGTTCGGCTTTCCGCCAAACGAGGCGCATCTGGAAAAGGTGCTGCGCGATCTCTCGCTCTGGGAGAAGCGCAACGATACGATTATGACGCTCTCGGGCGGCATGAAGCGGCGGGTCATGATCGCCAAAGCTTTGAGCCACGAGCCAAAAATTCTGTTCCTCGACGAACCCACCGCCGGTGTCGACGTTGAGTTGCGCCAGGACATGTGGGCGATGGTGCGCAAGCTGCGCGATAACGGCGTCACCATCATCCTGACCACGCACTATATCGAGGAAGCCGAGGAGATGGCCGACCGCGTCGGCGTCATCAACAAGGGCGAACTGATTTTGGTCGAGGACAAGACCGCGTTGATGCGCAAGCTCGGCAAGAAGCAATTGACGCTCGAATTGCCGGCGCCGCTCGCCGCCATTCCGGAAGGCCTTGGCGGCTATGCGCTCGAACTGGCCAGCGGCGGGGCTAAGCTCGTCTACAGCTTCGACGCCAATGCTGAGCAATCGGGGATATCGGGGCTGCTGCGACGCCTCGATGAATTGGGCGTCGAGTTCAAGGATCTGCACACCGAACAAAGCTCGCTCGAGGACATTTTCGTGGAATTGGTGAGGGCGCGCGCATGAACTGGTATGGCGTCCAGGCGATTTATCGCTTCGAGATGGCGCGATGGTTCCGCACCATTGGGCAGAGCCTGTTTTCGCCCGTGCTCTCGACCTCGCTCTATTTCATCGTGTTTGGCGCCGCGATCGGCTCGCGCATGGTGGCGATCGACGGCATCAGCTATGGCGCGTTTATCGTGCCGGGTTTGATCATGCTCTCGATCCTCACCGAGAGCGTGTCGAACGCCTCGTTCGGCATTTACATGCCGAAATGGGCGGGCACGATTTATGAATTGCTGTCGGCGCCGGTGTCGCCGATCGAGTCCGTGCTGGGCTATGTCGGCGCGGCGTCCACGAAATCGATCATCATCGGCTTGGTGATCCTCGCGACCGCGCGCCTATTCGTGCCGTTCGAGATTGAACACCCCTTGTGGATGCTGACCTTCCTGGTGCTGACCTGCGTGTCGTTCTGTCTTTTTGGTTTCATTCTCGGTGTGCTGGCTGACGGCTTCGAGAAATTACAGATCGTGCCGATGCTGATCATCACGCCGCTGACCTTCCTGGGCGGCACCTTCTATTCGATCAATATGCTGCCGGAGCTCTGGCAAAAGATCGCGCTGTTCAATCCCGTTGTGTATCTGATCAGCGGCTTCCGCTGGGCGTTCTATGGCGTGGCCGACGTCAATGTCGGCGTCTCGATTGCAGCGACCTTGGGTTTCCTCGGCTTGTGCCTGGGCGCAGTCTATTGGATTTTCGCGACTGGGTATCGTTTGAAGAATTGAGGCTTGCCCATGAGTGACGCTCACATCCTGATCGCGCGCGAGGCGGGCGTTCTGGAGCTGCGCTTCAATCGCCCCGAGAAGAAAAACGCCATCACCAACGCCATGTACGGCGCGATGGCTGACGCGATCTTCGCGGCGGATGGCGACGCCGAAGTGCGGGCGATCCTGTTTACCGCCACTGGCGATTTCTTCACCGCTGGCAATGACATCGCGGATTTCGCCGCGACATCCGGCGGTGCGATCGCCGGCGCACCCCGTCACGTTGGGCGCTTTCTTGAAGCCTGCATTCGCGCTGAGAAGCCTTTGATTGCAGCCGTGCAGGGGCATGCGGTCGGCGTCGGCGTCACCATGTTGTTTCAGTGCGATCTCGTCTATGTCGCCGAAACCGCGCGTTTGACCACGCCCTTCATCGATCTGGGGCTTGTGCCTGAGAACGCCTCCAGCATCACAATGCCCGCTTTGATGGGGCATACGCGCGCATTCGCGATGTTGGGTTTGGGCGAACCTCTGCTCGGGCGTGACGCGGTGGCGTTTGGCGTCGCCAATGCGGCGCTTCCCGCAGCCGAGGTCGAGACGCGGGCGCGGGCCGCTGCCATCGCTCTTGCACAGAAACCCGCCGAGGCCTTGCGGCTGACGAAGAAGCTCATGCGTTCGCCGGATACGCTGATGGCGCGCATGCAGCAAGAGGGCGCGATCTTCGCCGACCGCTTGCAGTCGGACGAGGCGCGCGACGCTTTCGCGGCGTTTCTCTCGCGCCGTTAGCGCAGACGCGGGTGGCGGATCAGCGGCCGGTCTCGCGCCGCGATCCAAGCTTCCACCGCAGGCATGCGTTCGGCGATGGTCTGCGCGCGGATGCGGATCGTCGCCGCCGCGCCATCGACGGCCGCGCGCGCGCCCTCTGGGAAGTCGCGCGCATACGCTTCGAGTTCAGCCACCATGGCCGGATCGCTGCTCGCCGACGCGAGATCGGTTGGAAATTCCAAGCGGGTGAGCGGATCCAGCAAAGCCTCGATGGCTGTTCGATTGGCGACCAAAAAATCCCACGCCAAGCGCGGGTGAGCGCCCGAGACATTGGCGAGCACTTGCGTGCGGATTTGCCGGGGGACATCCTCGCCAAGCGTGAGCTGCAAAGTCCTGCGCGCGAGCGTGGGATCATTGGCCGTCGCCAGCAAGCGCCACATGCGACGCTGCTCAACGAAGTCGCTTGCCGCGCGCGCGCGCGTCAGCAGCGCGTCATAATCCGCGGCGGTCGCGTTTTCCGCATACACGCCGAGGGTAGCGGTGCGGATGCCGGCGGGTAGGACGGAAGGGTCTGTCTCCGAAGCGCGCACGCGGCGGCGGGCTTCCGCGATGATCTCGGGATCGCCCAATGAACCCAACGCGCCAATCAGGGTCGCGCGCGCCAGGGAGTCGTTTGGCAATTCGCCTTCGCGTGCCGTCCAGCCCAGGCGGTCGAAGAACGGCCGCAGCGTGCGCCGGCCATAGGCGGCCACAGCTTGTTCGCTTGCGCGACCCTTCGCGTATTCATGCAGCGCCAGCATGGAGCCGGCTGTATCCATGACGATGACAGGATCGGCGTCGGCGGGGATAGCGGCGACGAGTTCGAGATAGTCTGTGAACGGCGCATCGCCGCTGCGGCCGAAAGCCCAATAATCCAAGAGCAAGCCAAGCTGGTCGATGTCCTCCAGCGTTGCGAAATCGCGCGTGAGCGCCGCGAGATTGGCGGCGTCATAGCGCACGCGGAAAAACCCGCTCTGGCCGGCATTGACGAGATAGGGCGTGCACGCGGGCTCGACGCTGAGCGTCGTCGCGCCGTTCGCGGGCAGTACCGCGCGCTGCGGCGCATGACCGAGGCGGCGCGCGACCACCGGGATGCTCCAGCGTTCGCCGGTGCGAGAGACTTCGTCCATCGCGAAGCGCCGCTGCTCGATGGTGAGCACCGCGCCGCGGCAGTCGGGAGCTGACACCGTCAGCAGCGGGAAGCCCGGCTGGTTGGTGAAGCCGCGCGCGATATCGCGCACCGGCTGGCCGGAAGCGGACTGGATGGCTTCCCAGAGATTTTCCGTGCGCGCATTGCCGTAGAGATGGGCGTTGATGTAGTCACGCACGCCGCGGCGGAAATCCTCCTCGCCGACATACGCCTCCAGCATGCGGATAACCGCCAGGCCCTTCTCATAGGTGATGGTGTCGAAGGCGAGATTGGCTTCGTCGATGGTGTTGACGGTTTGCACCACGGGATGAGTGCCCGCGCGCGCATCGAGCGCCATCGCGGTTGAAGTGCCGCCCGAGAGTTGCCCCAGCCAGGGCTGCCAATCCGGATGCACCGCTTCCGTCGCTTTCGCCGCCATCCAGGAGGCGAAGCCCTCATTGAGCCACAGATCATCCCACCAATTCATGGTGACGAGATTACCGAACCATTGGTGCGCGATCTCATGCGCCACGATGCCGAACACGCCTTGGCGCTCGCCCTCGCTGGAGGTGTCATCGACCAGGAGATATTGGTCGAAATAGAGAATGGCGCCCCAATTCTCCATGGCGCCGAAGCCGCCCGCGCCGGGCACGCCAATCATGTCGAGTTTCGGCAGCGGGTAGCGGACGCCAAAATACTCGGTGAAATAGCGCAACGATTGCTCGCCCGCGTCCAGCGCCGCCGCTGTGCGATGGGTCTGCCCGCGTCGCACCACGACCGCCAATTCGACGCCATCGACGTCGCGCGTCACACGCTCAAAGTCGCCAACGGCCAGAAACAGCAGATAGCTTGGCATCGCGGGCGTGTCGGCGAAGCTGGTGCGCGTCAGCCCGCCGCGCAACCGCGTGGTGCGCGCCGCCGGCATGTTGGAGACGACCATCTGGCCGCTCGGCGCCGTCACCGTGAGCGCGAACACGGCGCGGCGATCAGGCTGGTCCCACATGGGTGCGAAGCGCCGCGCGTCGCCCGGCTCGAATTGCGTCGCGAGCGCGCGCTTGGTCTGGCCGTCCGCTTCGTACGACACGCGGAAGAGGCCGTAGGCGTCGTCCTGTATTTTTCCAGAATAGGCGATGCGCAGCGTGTGGCGTCCAGCGCCCAGCGCGCGGCGGGGAGTCAATGTTAATGTCTGCGCGTCGTTGTCGACAGCGAAGGTAGCGGCAGCGCCATTGATGCTCGCGCGCGTCACATCGAGATCCAGTGCATTCATGGTTATGGCGTTCAAAGGCGCGTCAGTTTGGATCGTGATGCGCACCTCGCCGTTGAACCGACCGGCCTCTACATCAGGTGTGACGGCGATGTCATAGCGCAGCGGCGCAGGTCCGGCTTCAAACCATTGACGCTGGGCTGTCGCAGCTGAGGGCAGCGCCATGAGCGCGAGGGCTGCGATGATGAAGGCAAACGGGCGGAAGCGCATGATGCTCCTGGCATGTGTTGAGTGCGCCAGTACCCCCTGGACGCCGCCGAGGCAATTCAGACAGCGCTGAACGCACCGGCTGGTGCGTCGAAAGACCCACAGCGCTGGTCGTGCCCTCGGTCACATCGCCCTTGGCGGGGGCCGGGTAGCTTCAATTCACCGAAGCGAAGCGCTTCGGCCCAAAGGAGCCCAAACCCATGACCCGCTTTTTTTCTCTCATCCTCTCCGCTCTGCTGATGGCGCCGGCAGCCTACGCCACGCTCGCGCAAGCCGCGCAGATCGTCTGACCTCAACCCAATTCAAGAGAGACGAGCCCCATGACCAAGTTTGCTTCCCTAATCGCCGCCTGCGCCGTTTTTGCCCCGGTAGCGATGGCCACGCTCAACCAAGCCGCGCTGATCGTCGCGTAAGCTCCCAGCGACAAAGGCGACCGCCGCCCCCGAAATTCGGAGGATTAGCTCCCCTTCCGAAGTCGGTCGCCAGGCGGTGCAGTGAAGGGCGCGGAGGTCTCCCCCTCCGCGCCCTTTTTCTTTTGCGGCATTGGCTTAAGACTGAAGCGCATGACGCTCGCTTTCGACTTCTATTTCTCGTTCCGCAGTCCGTATTCGTATCTCGCCACGCCGATGGTGGAGCGGCTGATGGCGCGCTACGAGATCGCGCCGCGCATGCGCATCGTGCTGCCGATCGCGATTCGCATTCCGGGCTTCTTCAAGAGCGTCAATCCGCTCTGGCCGCCTTATCTGTTGCGCGACACCTTCCGCATATCGCAGATGCACGACATTCCCTATCGCTGGCCGAGGCCCGACCCGATTGTGATGGATGTCGGCAAGGGCGAAGTTGCCGCCGTGCAACCCCACATTTACGGTGTCAGCCGGTTGGGTGTTGCCGCCGAACGCGCGGGGAGGGGCTTTGCATTCGTGCGCGCCGCCGCGCACGCGATCTGGTCAGGCGAAATCGACAATTGGCACGAGGGCGATCATCTTAAGCGCGCGCTTGAAGTGGCGGGCCTCGAGGCGCCAGTGCTTGAAGCTCAAGCCGCAGCGGCGGCCGGCGATCTCGACGCCGAGATCGCCGCCAACGAAGCCGCGCAGAAAAGCGCCGGGCATTGGGGCGTGCCGCTGTTTGTATTCAACGACGAGCCCTTCTTTGGTCAAGACCGGCTTGACCACATGATTTGGCGCATGAAGCAGGCTGGCCTGCGCGAGTGCGGCTGAAGCAGAGCCCAACTCGATCTGCTTTTTTGCCCGCTAAGTGCGGATATGTAGGGTATCGCCGCCGCTGAACCCTGTTCCCGTCGCGCGTGGCGCGCAGTAGGGTGCTGACTCGATGATACGCCATCTCTCCGCACTCCTTGCTCTGATCCTTGTCGCCGCGCCGTTGGCGCTGGCGCAGTCGCGCCTACCGATGGGCGGCTTCGCGGACCTAAACGAGCGGCTTTCGCCCGCGGTGGTGAATATCGCCACCAGCCAGCGGGTTGAGGGCGTCGATGAGCTGCCGCGCTTCCCGCCCGGCTCGCCGATGGAGCGCTTCAACGAGGGCCTGGGCGATGGCGCGGCCCAGGTCACGTCGCTCGGTTCGGGTTTCATCATTTCGCCGGACGGCGTTGTCGTCACCAACAACCATGTCATCGAATCCGCCGATGCGATCGAAGTCATCCTGCAATCGGGCCAGCGTTATGAAGCGATCGTGGTGGGTCGCGATCCGGCCACCGACATTGCTGTGTTGCGGGTGCAGGCGCGCCAACCGCTGCCTTATGTGAACATGGGCGACAGCACCGAGGCGCGCGTCGGCGATCTGGTGCTTGCGATCGGTAATCCCTTTGGGCTTGGCGGCTCGCTGTCGGTCGGCGTCGTCTCGGCGCGCAATCGCAATATCGACGCCGGGCGCTATGACGACTTCATCCAGACCGACGCCGCCATCAATCGCGGCAATTCAGGCGGGCCGTTGTTCAATACGGACGGCGATGTGATCGGCGTCAACACCGCGATCTTCTCGCCGTCCGGCGCTTCGGTTGGCGTCGGCTTCGCCACCCCAACCTCGATCGTGCGCCCGGTGGTGGAGCAAATCCTGCGCTACGGCGAGACGCGGCGCGGTTGGCTCGGTGTGCGCCTCGCCAACGTGACCGCCGCGATCGCGCAGCGTGCGGGTTTGGCCGGAGAGACAGGCGCCGTGGTGACGCGCGTGACCCCCGGCGGGCCCGCTGAAGCGGCGGGCCTGCGCCCTGGCGATGTGGTGGTGGCGTTCGCGGGCCGCGAAGTCAACGATAGCCGCGCGCTCACGCGGATGGTGGGCGAGGCGCAAGTGGGCGAAGAAACAGCGCTCGAGATCATGCGCGACGGCCGCCGCATCATGCTGACAGCGACAATCGAGCGCCTGCAAGAGAGCGATGGCGGCGGCGCGCGTGTGGCCGCCGATGATGGCGCCGTCGCGCCGCGTCGTGATGGCGGTCCTCGCAGTGGGCGCCTGTTTGGCGTGGCGCTGTCGGAACTCGACGCCAGCTTGCGCGAGGAGTTTCAGATCGAGCCGGAGGTGCAAGGCTTGGTCGTGCTGTCAACCGATGTCGGCGGCGTCAATGAAGGCGTGCTGCGCGCCGGCGATGTGATCGAAGCGATGGGACGCGCGCGCGTGGATACGCTCAATGCGGCGCGAGGTGTCGCCGGCCAGGCCGCGATTGGCGAGCACGCCTTGGTGGTGCGCGTCAATCGTGATGGCGGCGTCACGTATCGACGGTTGCGTGCGCGGACTTAAGCAAGCAGCGGGAGCACATCGTGCAGAGAGCGCACAATCAGCGCCTTGGCGTGCGAGTCCTCGTTGGGCGCCAGCAGATCCGGAACCATGATGGTGATGCAGCCTGCGGCGTGCGCGGCGGCGATTCCCGCATGGGAATCTTCCAACGCCAACGCCGTTTCAGGCGCTACGCCGAGTGCTTGGGCCGCGTTGAGGTACGGCTCGGGATGGGGCTTGCCATGTGTGTAGTCGCCGCGCGCGATTACGGCGCGGAAGCGCGCATCGAGGCGGTGGGCGGCGAAGTGTTTCTCCACCCAGGGCCGCCCCGAGGACGTGGCCAACGCGTAGGGCAAGCGCCGGGCATCAAGCGCATCGAGCAGTTCGGACGCGCCTGGTTTCAGCGTCGCGGTGCGGTCGCCCAGAAATGCGCGCGTGGCCGTGTAGAAATCATCCAACGGAAAATCGGCGCCGTAATAGCCGCGCATCTTGGCGTCGTTGGCGTCGCGATGCAGCCCGACCAAGGACAGAAATTGCGCATCTGTCACCTCAATGCGAAATTGTTTCGCTGCCGCGAAGTAAGCTTCCCGCACGAGCGCTTCGGAATCGATCAAGGTGCCGTCGAGGTCGAAGATCACGGCGCGCAATGCTTGCGGCAAACTCAAGACGCGAACTCGATGCGGGCGTACCCTTGAAAAAACAAAGCCGTTTCCAACGACGTGTGATCGATCTTCGCGTCGGCCTCCGCCGCCACGATCGGCTTGGCGCGATAGGCAAGGCCAAGGCCCGCGGCCTTGATCATGTCGAGATCGTTGGCGCCGTCGCCCAGCGCCAACGCTTCGGCGGGCGATGCGCCACATGCGCGGGCTTCGCGCTCAAGCGCTTCAAGCTTCGCGGCGCGCCCCAGAATGGGGTCTTGCACGACGCCGGTGAGCGTTGCGCCATCGTCGAGCAAGACGTTGGCGAAATTCGCATGAAAGCCCGCCGCGTCCGCGACGCGCGCGGTGAAGAACGTGAAGCCCCCGGACACCAGAATGCAGCGGGCGCCGTGTTTGGTCATTGTGCGCGCAAGCGTCACCGCGCCCGGATTGAGCCGAACGCGTTCGTCATAGCAGCGTTGCAACGCGCTGACGGCGAGGCCTTTGAGTTTCGACACACGCTCGCGCAAGGCTGGCTCGAACGCCAGTTCGCCGCGCATGGCGCGTTCGGTGATCGCGGCTATCTCGGCCTTAATGCCCGCGAAATCGGCCAATTCGTCGAGGCATTCGACGTTGATGACGGTCGAATCCATGTCGGCGACGAGGAGGCGCTTTCGCCGACCTTGAACGGGAACCAGCGCCCAATCCACCGGAAGCCCCTCAACGGCCGCCGCCGCGTCCGCGCGCAATTCATCGTCAACGCGCTTATAAATCCATTGCGCGCTCTCCCAGCCCGAAAGCACCTCGGGCGGCGGCAATTTGCGCGCCAAAGCCACGCGCCCCAGCATCATCAGGGCTTCGCGATAGGCGGGCTTGTTGTCTGGGGAGGCGACAAAGACGAGGGCGTGTTCCACGCGTTCCCTCTAGGGGAGCCGCAGCCTTTGCGCTACCTCCAACACGCATGATGCGCGCGCTTCTGATCATGGGGCCGACCGCGAGCGGCAAATCCGCCCTCGCGTTGCGGCTCGCCGAGGATCTCGGCGGGGAGATCGTTAACGCCGACTCAATGCAGGTTTATCGAGACTTCCGTATTCTCACCGCGCGCCCGACGTCGGAGGAAGAGGCGCGGGTTGCACATCATCTCTACGGCCATATCGACGCCGCTGAACTCTATTCGGTGGGGCGTTGGCTTGAAGATGCGCTCGCGGCGATCGCCGCGATTCGAGCGCGTGGGGCTGTGCCTATCCTGGTTGGCGGCACGGGGCTCTATTTCCGCGCGCTCACGCAAGGACTCGCTGACATCCCGGCCGCCAGCGACGAGACGCGCGTGGCGCTGCGGGAGCGCGCCACGAAGGAAGGCGCACCCGCGCTGCATGCGGACCTCGCGCGCGTCGATCCGCAAACCGCCATGCGCATCATGCCCAACGATGCGCCGCGAATCTTACGTGCGTTGGAGGTGTGGCAAACAACGGGCGAGAGCATCAGCGCCTTTCAGGCCGACACCAAACCGCCGCTTGCGCAGGCGGATTGGATTGGCCTTACATTGGCGCCGCCGCGTGAAGCGCTCTATGCCGCGATCAATACGCGCTTTGACGCCATGCTCGCCGCCGGCGCGCTCGATGAGGTGCGAGCTTTCGCGGCGCGCAATCTTGATACGGAATTGCCGGCGTTGAAAGCGCACGGCGCGCCCGCCTTGATGGCGCACCTGCGCGGCGAGATCAGCCTCGCGGACGCCGCCGAGATCGGCAAACGCGATACGCGCCGCTACGCCAAACGCCAGTTTACCTGGATCGCCAACCAAATGCGCGATTGGTCGCGCCTTGAGTCCGTCGATGTAGAGAGCAGAGTTGCGCAGGCGCGGTCTTTAGTGACTGAGGTGGCGTCTTAGGGTTTCGGCATCGAAATAAGTGTGGCGTTCGCGCCGTGAAATGCGCGCAATCGCTGCGTCGAAGCGCGCTCGCCAGCCATCGTGTCCTGTCAGCAAAGCGACCCGAACATCACCGCTTGAGCGCCAACCGCCAAGTTCGCGCGCCAAGCCTTCCAGAGCATTGCGCGATGTCGCGAAGCGTTGCGCCGGAAGGCGCTCCACGATGCGCCCGATCGCATCCTGTGCGGATAACACCAGCAATGAAGCGGTGGCGGGTTCAGCACCTCGAGCCGCGTCTATAGCGCGGCGCACATCGTTGGCGGTAAGGGTCAAGCTGATGGGTGCAGGATCGGGAGCGCACGCGCTTGCATCAAGCGCGTTGAGATACGCGATCACGCTGGCCAAAGCTTCATCGGGTGGAGGCGCGCCTTGGAATTCTTCTTCAATGACGCCGCGAACAAAATGGGAGAGAGACGGATTGCGCGCGGCGCCGAAACCGGCCTTCGCCCCTACGCCCGCAAGGTCGGGGATAGGGACGGGGTTCGTTACGCCATCGCCGCGCACGCGACTGGACCATTCCGACGTGACATCAGCGGCGCCGGCGCGATTGGTGAGTTCCGGCAAAAAGAAGCGCGCATTGGCGCGCCCATTGCTGTGGCACGCGTCGCACGAAAGACCCAGTCGCGCAGCAGGCCCGCCGAGAAGCGCGGGGCTGCGAAACAAAGCGCGGCCCGCTTCGATCTCTGGCGATGTTCGCGCCAAGCACTCGCTGGGCGCGTGCGTCAGATCGAAAGCCAGCGTTTCCCCTTGCACAGTCCAACCTTGTTGACGCAAGATTTGGCTTGGCTGAGCCGCCGCCGCGAGCGTTGTGCAGGCGAGCGCGACAGCCGCCAGCTTTAACGCGCGCTGTCGATCCACCGCGCCAGTTCCTCGCGCTGTTCGCAGCCATACGCGCACAGGCCATCCAGCTGCGCGAGTTGCGAGCGCGCGCGATGAAGATCGCCCATTTGGACGTACAATTCGCCCAGATATTCGATGGCGCCGAGGTGATTGGGCGCAAGCTGCAGCGCCTGTTCGTAATAACCGAGGGCGGCTTCGTAGCGGCCGAGCTTGCGGCTGGCGAAGCCCATATAATTGAGAATGTCTGGATGAGGGCCGACGGCCGTTTCGGCGCGTTGCAACGCCTCAAGCGCTTCGGGGAAACGCTCCTGATTGATCAAGCCCACGGCCGCCGCATAGGCGGTTCGACCTTCTTCGACGTTGGGAAAGTTCCACCCTGTTGTAGCAGGATCGGCGGCGGCCGCGGCCGGCGCGCTGAGCGCTTGCGTCAGTTGATCGTACGCGGTTTGCAATTGCCCACGCTTCGCCGCGCCGCATGCTTCGTCACATGCCGCGATCAGACGCGCGAGTTCCGCCTGCTGCGCAACAGCATCATCGCGCTGTCCGAGCTGAAGGTGAACCAGACCGAGTTGGAGGCGCGCGCCAGCGGGTGCATTCTCAGCGCGCGCCGCACGTTCGAAGGCGCTGCGTGCTTCCTCGGTTTCATCGGCGCCCACGTAGGCGAGGCCAAGCGCGTAGTTGACAGTCCCGTCATTCGGCAATGCGCGCCGCGCGGCGCGGAAGTGGCGAATTGCGTCGCGGTATTCGCGTGCATTCAAAGCTGTGACGCCGGCTTGATAAGCCTGCGCCGGGTCTTCGCGTTGCGAACTCCCGCTCGGCGCGCCGCCGCCCATCGATCCGCCGCTCCCGGCGGCCATGGCCAGCGGCGATGCGCCAAGCGTAACCAATAGGACGGCTGCTCCGGCGAGACTGAGCTTCGAAACCATGGGCTGGCTCCTTATCGTTTTGGCCCGCACCTTAACCCGTCGCCGTTGCATGCGCGCGCACAATTTCGTGAAATTGCCTGCGGGTTGCGCTTTTTGGCGTCTCTGGGGCCGTGCTACAGCGAGGCCAAGGTCGGAGATGGGCATGAATTGGTTGGCGAATTGGGGTGTGAACGAATGGGTCGCGGCGCTTTCGGCTGCGCTCGCGCTTGTCTCTCTCATCCTGAACTGGCTGGTTGTGCGCCGGCAGACGGCGATGCAGTTTGAAAGCCTCAAGGCGCAGATGGATTCCGAGGTGCTGGCCTGGGTTCACGAAGCCATCGATCTTGTCTCGCAGGGGGCTGCGTTGGCGCGCGGACGCGGCGCGATCTATGCGGCTGACGAGTTTCGCCGGCTGGCGCTCGAAGCAGGGCAGAAGCTCTCTTCGGCCGCCGATCGCGGCAGGCTGTTTTTTCCCAACGAAGCGCCTGACGAGCACGGCCAACACAAAGAGGCCGCGTTCCAAGGGTTTCGCCCGCCCATCCTAGATGCGGTTGTCTTCGCCTGTGGGCAGGTCGAGCGGCTGGACGCCGCCGGCGCTGAGCCGGACGAAGAGGCGTTGGCGTTTCTTGTGAAGTGTCGGCGCTTGTTGGTGTCGGAAGCGCAGAACGCCATCGATCCGCGCCGACGTGGGCAAATGTTACGCCGGCTTTCGGTTGGGCGCATGGATGACAAGACATCAGCGTTCGCGATCGCCGCCGAACTGGGCGAGGCGATGGAGGCGCGTTACCCTGGATACCTCGTTCAGCGCCGCGACGCGACCTGGGTGGCGGCGCGCGAAAAGCTGGCGCGAAAGGCTACGTGATGATGATACGTTTCGTTCTAACGGCGCTTTGCGCCTTTGTCTTTGTCGCGTGCGCGCCGATTGAAGCGCCAGCCCAGGAGAACAATGTGCGCATCAGCCTCACGCGGACCGTCTGCTACGGGCACTGCCCCGCGTATACGGTTTCGATCTCAGGCGACGGCGCTGTGAGCTATGAAGGGCGCCAATTCGTCAATGTGCGTGGGGCCCAAACCGCGACGATTGCACCAGAGGAAGTCGCGCGTCTGGTTGAACGCTTCGATGCGGCGGGTTTTGAAAACCTGCGGAGCGAGTATCGCGGCGAGGTGACTGACCACCCTACCTTCACGCTCATCTTTGAACGCGATGGACGGCGTAAAGCGGTGGTGGACTATGCCGGCTCCAGCGTGGGAATGCCGCGCGTCGTGCGCGATCTGCAGGACGAAGTCGATCGCGTGGCGGGGACGGCGCGATGGGTGTTGCGCGATGGTCAGCCGGTTATAGAAATGCCGCAGCCCTGATCTTAACCTCAACGCTGTGAAAATGCCGTCTTGCCGCTGGCGAGGCGCGTGGCGTTTGTCGTAAAACGGATATACTGAGAACCAGCGGACCTTCGGGGGCGGGATGAACACATATCTTCGCGCGGCTGTTCTATGTGGCGTTGTGCTTCTTATCAGCATGCCGGCGGCGGCGCAGAATTTGTCGCTGCGCGCCCCACAATGGGCGCAGGCTATGTTGTCGGCGGACGTGACGCCGACGACCGGCGGGCGCGCCGCTTTGGCGGCGGAGGGCATCGATCTAGCGGTTCGGGCGACAATCGCGCCCTATCGCGGCGGCGTTGCGCGCGTGATCCGCTATGAATTGCGTGGGCAACAAGGCGTGTTGGCTGTGCGTCGCTTCACAGGGCATCCCTCCACGGGATGGTGGCTCTGGGGTGGGGACGCGCCGCGTGTGACGACGCCTACCGAGGCGCAACGCACTGAGATCGCAACGCTCGTGCGCGCGGCGATGGGCGTTGCGGGCTCGCTGGGTGGCGGCGACGAGCCGTGTATTGCTGGGGAGCAGGCTTATGTCGAAGTGGCGCTCGCTGGGCGCTCGACGAGCTTGACGCGCGCGTGCGTGGCTGCAGGAGATGCAGCGGGCCGTCTCTCAGGGCGGTTGTCGGAGATCGCCGGGTCCCGCACGGAAGAAGAGCTAGCGGCGGCCGCCGTCTCCGAGTTGATGGACGCCGACCGTGCCTTCGCGGCGATGTCGGTGGCTGACGGAGTCGCGGCGGCGTTCAATCGATATGCGGCGCAAGACGTGCTGATGGTGACGTCGAGCGAGGTGATCTCTGGCCGCGCGGGAGTCGCCGCGCGCTATCAAAATTGGCCGCAAGGCGCTCGGTTGGAATGGGCGCCGGAGACCGCGCGTGTGTCCGCGCGCGGCGACATGGGCTGGACTTGGGGAAACTCGGTGTATGTCGCGCCCGATGGAACGCGCACGCCAGGGCGTTACATTTCTATCTGGACGCGCGATTACGAAGGCAATTGGCGCTATTCCTTCGATTCCGCTCTTCGTTAAGCCAGTACGAGGCGCAAGAAGTCCGCGTCCGACCAGCGCGGACCGCGATCGCGGCCCCTCGTGGCGCGGAGAATGCCGCTGGCCTGGCGCGCGATAACGAGGCCGAGTTCGGGAACCAAATAGAGCCGCTGGTCGCCGGCGCCGGCGGCCATACTGACCGGGCCGAAGCGCGCTTCGAGTTCGGCGCTGACGTCGACGCCCGAGCGAGGACCCGGCGGGATCAGCCCATCGCGCAATAGCCACCAGGTGAGCCCGTAGCCGGGATTGGCGCGGCTCGACTCGAAGCACGCGCGCAGCGCCCTCGCATCGAGTCGCCCGTCGCCTCCGCGCACAACGAACTCGCCGAAGCGCGCCCAGTCACGCGCCGTGAATTGGGCGCCCTGGGGCATCAGCGGATTGCCGTCGCCGCCGCGCCGCCATTGCGTCGGGCGGATTTCGAGTGGGTCGAGAATGCGGCGCCGCAAATATTCCAGTGGATCGCCATTGGTTTTGCGCCGCATGATCTCGCCGAAAATCTGGAACGGCGCCGGGCCGTAGGCGAAGCGCTCGCCGGGGTTGGCGGTGGCGGGCATGGCGACAGCGTCCGCATATGTTGGCGGGCGGCCAATACGCCCGCCGTCGATGCCGCTGGTCAGCGAGAGCAGGTGGCGGATGCTGATGCGGCGGCGGTTGTCGCCGCGCCATTCGCGCAGCGTGTCCGCGCAGGGTTCGTCGAGATCGAGCAACTGATCTTGGACGGCGGCGGCGGCTATCACGCCGCAGAAGCTTTTGGTTCCGCTCGCCAGCTCCCAGCCGCGATCCGGCCCGCCCTCGTTGGGATAATCTTCGAACACAACCCGCCCGCGCTGCATAACCAGCAGCGAAACGCCGCGTCGCTGTGCGGAATAGGCGGCCGCCGCAGCCATCGGGTTCGTCTGCGCGTGTGCGGGAAGCGCAACGCACGTAGCGGCGCTGGCGGCCAGGAAGGATCGACGGTTCATGGGTGTTGAACGGCGCTGGCGGTTGGTTCCGTCGTTAAAGTGCGAAGCGCACGCCGGTCATTTCTTCGCTCAGCGCCCACAAGCCCTCTGCAATAGCGGGATCGGTCGCCCAGGGGCGCACGCCGGTGAAGCCCTCGTCATCGGCGGCCACGGGCTGGGCAATGTCGCAGTCCTCGCAATACACCCCGCCCATGCCGTCGAGCTGCGCGTGGGTCGCGCACCAGATGCTAGTAGCCGCGCCTTGGGAGGGCGTCTTGAACATGGGATGAGTATTGCCGTGCTCGTCGATCCAGCCCATGGCGCGCTTTTCTTCCTCGGGCATGAAGCGTTGGAGGTTGGTCATGATGCCGCCCGGATGCACGGAAAAGGCGCGCACGCCATGGGCTGCACTGCGCCTATCGAGCCCGAGGGCGAACAGCGCATTGGCTGACTTGGCGCGGCCATAGGCCACCCATCTGTCGTACGGCGTGTGCTCGAAATTGGGATCGTCGAGATCAACGCCGGAGCGCCGGTGCGCTACAGAGGACAAGCTCACCACGCGCGCGCCGCCTTTGAGCGCTGGCCACAGCCGCGCTGTAAGCTGGAAATGGCCAAGATGATTGGTGGCGAATTGCGCTTCGTAGCCGCGCGCATCACGCGCCAGGGGCGCAGCCATGATGGCGGCGTTGTTGATCAGTATATCGAGTTTCTTGGTACGGGAGAGAAACCCGCTGGCGAAGGCGTCTATGCTGGCGGGATCGGTGAGGTCGAGCGTGGCTTGTTCGACATTGGCGATGCCGACGATCGCCTTTTGCGCTTTCTCGGCGCTGCGCGCCGGCACGATCACGATAGCGCCGGCGCCCGCGAGCGCTTTGGTCGTCTCCAGCCCAAGCCCGGAATAACCGCCCGTAACGATGGCGACCTTGCCGGTGAGATCACGTTCGCCGAGCGCCTCGCGCGCTTCGGTGCGCATGCCGTAGCCAGATTGGAGTGGTGATTGTGGCGTGGTCATCTGCGCTCTCGTTGCGCGCACGCTAGCTGCAGGTGACGGGCTTGACCAGCGCCGCCGCTTGTTTGGCCCGTGCGCGCGCTTCGTCGGTATCAGCGCCGCGCGCCAGCGCCACGCCCATGCGGCGCTTGATGAAGCTCTCGGGCTTGCCGAATAGGCGCAGTTCGGTGCAGGGAACCGCTAGCGCCTCGGTGACGCCGTCAAACGCGATATCGTGCGCGTCCATGCCGCCATAGATCACCGCGCTCGCGCCCGGCGCACGCAGGTTTGTGTCCACGGGCAAGCCGAGGATCGCGCGCGCATGCAACGCAAACTCGCTCTGCTCCTGGGAGACGAGCGTCACAAGGCCGGTGTCGTGGGGGCGCGGGCTGACTTCCGAGAACCAAACCTCGTCGCCCTTCACGAACAGCTCGACGCCAAAAATGCCGTGGCCGCCAAGCGCTTCCGTCACTTTGCCCGCGATGTCCTGTGCGAGCCTGCGGGCCTGCGCGCTCATCGCTTGCGGTTGCCAGCTTTCGACGTAGTCGCCATCGATCTGCACGTGACCGATGGGTTCGCAGAAATGCGTTCCGCTCTTAGCGCGCACGGTGAGTAACGTGATCTCGAAGTCGAAGTGAATTTGGCCCTCCACGATGACGCGCGGTTGCTTCACGCGACCCGCGTTCAGCGCGTACTCCCAAGCGGATGCGACATCGGCGTCGGACTTGAGCCGGCTCTGGCCTTTGCCGGAGGAGGACATCACCGGCTTCACGAAGCAGGGAAAGCCGATGCGATCGATCGCCGCGTGCATTTCCTCGAGTGAGGAGGCGAACGCATATGGTGAGGTCGGCATTTTCAAATCTTCCGCCGCAAGACGGCGGATACGCTCGCGATTCATAGTAATGTGGGCGGCATTGGCGGTGGGGATCACGCGCGCCAGGCCGTCGGCTTCAATACGCACGAGTTCGTCGGTGGCGATGGCTTCGATCTCTGGCACGATGAGGTGTGGACGTTCTTGCTCCACGAGCGCGCGTAACGCCTTGGCATCGGTCATGTCGATCACGTGCGCGCGGTGGGCGACGTGCTGCGCAGGCGCATTGGCGTAGCGATCGACCACGATCGTTTCCACGCCGAGGCGCTGGAGTTCGATGACGACTTCCTTGCCCAACTCCCCGCCGCCGAGGAACATCACCTTGAGCGCGGAGGGCGAAAGCGGCGTGCCAATGCGAGTCATGGGGGTCTCTTTGTTCGCGGAGCTTGCGCGTCATAGCCATCGCGCGCAGGGTTCGCAAATGAGCCCGCACGATGTTCTGAGCTTCTGGTCCGCCGTCGGCCCCGACGCCTGGTTCAAGAAGGATTCCGCCATCGACGCGCGGTGTAGCGCGTTTGAAGCCGCGCATCACGCCGCCGCGCGCGGCGATCTAAGTGCGTGGGAGGAGAGCGCTGAGGGCGCGCTCGCTTTGATCCTTCTGCTCGACCAAATTCCTCGCAATGTTTATCGCGGCTCCGCCCATGCTTTCGCGACCGACCCGTTGGCTCTTGCGATCGCGGATCGCGCGCTGAAGGCCGGGCATCATCGCGCCATTGATTTGCCGCTGCGCATTTTCTTCTATCTGCCGTTTGAGCATGCCGAGGATTTGGCGGCACAGGCGCGGTGCGTTGCGCTGATGGAGGCGACGGGCGACGCCGAATACGCCAAGTACGCGCGCGTCCATCGCGACATCATCGCCCGCTTTGGCCGTTTCCCGCATCGCAATGCGGCGCTCGGGCGCGCGACCACGCCGGAGGAGCAGGCGTTCCTCGATGCTGGCGGTTTCGCTGGTTAAGTCAGCCTGATCTCACGCAAGCGTTCGAGCAGAAAGTCCTGCGCCGTGATAGGCGCGGGGTAACGGTTCAGATTATCCGGCGTGATGCAGGAGGGCAGCGTTTCGATCATAAAATCCGGCGCGAAGTGCAAGAAGAAGGGGATCGAATAGCGCGGCAGGTGCGCGCGATCGGCGCTCGGGTTGCGTACACGATGGCTGGTCGAGGGCAGGACATGGTTGGTCAAGCGTTGCAACATGTCGCCCATATTGACGACCAGCGCGCCTTCCGGCGGCGCTACATCGATCCATTCGCCCTCGCGCGTCAGCAATTGCAGGCCGGCTTCTTCGGCGCCCAGAAGCAATGTGATGGCGTTGATGTCCTCGTGCGCTTCCGCGCGCATGCCGGCCGGGTTGGGCGGCATGGGCGGGTAGTGCAAAAGCCGCAGTACTGAATTGCCGTCACGTACGGCGTCGATAAAGAAATCCGGCCTGATGCCGAGATAGCGGGCGATCGAGTCCAAGAGTTGGACGCCTAACGCATCGAGCGCGGCATAGAGGGCGTACACGTCGGCTTGAAAGGTCGGTATTTCGTCTGGCCAGAGATTATCCGGCATTGCGGCGCGGTAGCGATGGCCCGGCGGCAGTTCGCGCCCGACGTGCCAAAACTCCTTGAGGTCAACCTTGTCGGCGCCTTTGGCCGCTTCGATTCCGAAGGGCACGTAGCCGCGTTGCCCGCCGCCGCCCGCGACATGATAGCGGCGTTTGGCCTCGTCCGGCAGCGCGAAGAACGCTTTCGCAGCGTCGAGCGCACGCGCGATCAAGGCGGCGTCCAGCCCGTGATCGCGCACGATGGCGAAGCCGAAACGCGCATAGCTGTCGCCAATCGCCTGAGCGAACGCAGTGGGGTCGGCAACGCGGTCATGCATAGAGAGCGAGGGGAGAGTGCTGAGCGGCATGACTCGGAGGATCGCCTCGCCTCGCTTTCGGTGCAACATCTTAACGGCGCATTTACGATTCCAATCCGAGGGTCCGCCACCCCATCGACCGGAGAGAAAATCATGTTCTTGTTTGGATCGCACTCCTGGCGCGGCGAGAGCGGCCGGCGCTATCGTTTCAAGTGCGTTCTGACCAAGCGTGACATGCCCGAGGCCGGCGTGGGCGGAATTTATGTTTTTGTTCGCCGTCGCTGGGTGTTTTGCCTGGAACCGCTCTATGTGGGTAAGGCGCACGATCTCCGCGGTCGCATGTTGGGCCATGAGAAATGGCCGCGCGCCTTCTGGTATTACGGCGCCACCGAGCGCTATGTGCTGGGGCCGATCCGTGATGAGGTTGATCGCCGCCGGGTCGAGGAGGACTTGATCCGGGGGCTCAAGCCCCGGATGAACGACATGGAAATCCCCCAGGCCAAGCCCGCCAAAAGCAAGCGCCGCTCGGCGGCGCGGAACGCGTTTGGCCTTGGCGCTTTGTTAGGTCAGCGTCCGCAGAGCGCCTGATCCTGGCGGCTTGACCCGCGCGCGCTGGCGCGCCACAGGGCGGGCTGAATGAACGACGCCCAGCCTGAACCGTCGAAGCCGGGGCTTTCCGCCAAGATATCGGACTTCGTCAACAACATGGACGCCCGCGCCTGGCGCGCGGTGGGCGTGTCCGTGGCCATGGTCGTGGTCGTCGCGGTTATTCTGGTGGTTGGGCGGCTCTATTACGGCGAAGAAATCGAGGCCTTTATCGATGCAACACTCGGCGAGGCGCGGCGCACACACCTTGGGTTGCCGATGGCGATCCTGGTGTTCACGCTCACCGCCTATGTTGGCGCGCCACAGATCGTTCTGATCGGCGCATGTGTGATCGCCTTCGGGCCGGAAGAGGGATTCTGGTTTGCCTGGATCGCCACGATTGTCTCGGGAATGGCGACCTATTTCACGGGTCGGCTATCGAGCGCGCAAACGCGGAAACGGTTTGGCGGTGCGACCGGCGGGCGTTTCACCCGCTTCATGGGCAAGAACGGTTTCCTCGCGAGCCTGATTGTGCGTTTTGTGCCGACGGCGCCATTCATTGTCGTCAACATGGCGTTTGGCGCGGCGCGGGTGGACTTTTGGCAATTCATAGGCGGGCTTGCGCTTGGCGTGTTGCCGAAGACGGCGATCGTCGCCTTCGCGGGCGACGGTATCATGGATGCGCTCGAGGGCCGGCTTGGGTCAGCTGCTGTTGCGGGCGTTATCGCCATAGCAATTTGGTTCCTCGCGGTTGTCGTCATTCGTCCCTGGCTGAGAGCGCAGGGGCAAAATGGGGAAAGTCGCGAATAAGCGTGCAGCGCGGCCCCTTCCGTCGTACATTGAACGCATGAGAAGGATCGTACTCCTGTTGGCTTTGGCGCTTGCTGCGTGTGGCGGCGCTCCGCCCGTCGATACCGGCTACGGCGCCAATCCTGAATTACCCGCACCAGAGAGCGGCGGCATGCCTGTGGTCAATGCGGCGCGCGCTGTCGGCTGGGCGGAGGGCTCCGGGCCCATCGCACCCGCCGGCTTTGTTGTCACACGCTACGCCGAGGGCATGGCGCATCCGCGCTGGCTCTACCTCTTGCCGAATGGCGATGTGCTTGTGGCTGAAACTTCCTCGGAAGCCTCCGAGGGCGGTGGCGTGATGGATTGGATCCGCAACGCCGTGCAACGCCGCGCCGGCGCGCTGGCCGACAACGCGAACCGCATCACCCTATTGCGCGACGCCGATGGCGATGGCGACGTGGACGAGCGCCACGTGTTCGCGGAGAATTTGAATCAACCGATCGGCATGGCGCTTGTGGGAGATTACCTCTACGTCGCTAACACGGATGCGGTGCTGCGCTTTCCTTACACGGCGGGCGCGGTACGCGTGACCGGCGCGGGCGAACGCATCCTCGAACTGCCGTATCGCGCGGGCGACAACGGCCACTGGACGCGCAACCTGATCGCCAATGCCGATGGCTCGAAACTCTACGTTGCGGTGGGGTCGGCCTCCAACATAGCCGATTATGGCATTGAGGCGGAGGAGGGCCGCGCTGCGATCTGGGAGTTCAATCCGGATGGCTCCGGCGCGCGCGTGTTCGCGACAGGCTTACGCAATCCCGTCGGCATGGATTGGGCGCCGGACACCAATGCGTTGTGGACGGCTGTGAACGAGCGCGACATGCTGGGCGATAATCTAGTGCCGGACTACATGACCAGCGTCCGCGATGGCGGTTTCTATGGTTGGCCCTATTCGTATTTCGGCGCGAATGTGGATGACCGCGTGCAGCCGCAACGACCGGATCTGGTCGCCGCAGCGCTCGTGCCTGACTACGCGCTCGGTGCGCATACGGCCTCGCTCGGCTTGCACTTCTATCGCGCCGACGTATTCCCCGAGGGCTATTGGAACGGGGTATTTGTCGGTCAGCACGGCTCCTGGAACCGCCGCGAGCGGGTCGGATACAAGGTCGTGTTCGTGCCCTTTGAAGGCGGTGTTCCGAACGGTGAGGTACAGGATTTCCTAACCGGCTTCCTCAATGAGCGCGGTGAGGCGCTTGGCCGCCCGGTCGGCATCGCCACGGATCGGACGGGCGCGTTGCTCGTCGCTGACGACGTTGGCGACATCGTTTGGCGCGTGGCGTATCCCGATACACCGGCGCCAAATTGATGGCGCGTTCGATCCTTGCGACCTTAGCGGCGCTGTCTCTTGGCGCGTGCGTTTCAGCGCCAAGGCCTGAGGGCCCGTGGCTATCGTTCGACGCCATTGCGCCCGGTTCGACATCGAATCGCGCGTTGGCGTGCACCGAGGCTTTGTGCCCGGCGGCGCAATCGATGCGGCCGGCGATTGAGATGGATGCGTCCGCCTCGGTGGTTGCCGCAGCACTCTTGCGCATCGAGCCCAATGCCGAGGTCCAGAACGAAGCCTCCGGCGCGATCCGCGCGCGCTACGTCGCGGTGACGCCGCTGATGCGGTTTCGCGACGATGTCGATGTGCTCATCCATCCTGCGTCAGCTGAGCGGAGCGTCGTGGCGGTGTATTCGCGCTCGCGCGTCGGCCTATCCGATCTCGGCGCCAATGGCGCGCGGATCGAGGCGATCGAGCAACGGCTCAAGGCCGAACTCGCACGCTAGTTGCGCGCTTCGCAGCGCCAGATGAGCCGCTGGGACGGCGTGCCTTGGGCGAAGTCCATCAAGGTTTGGTTGCGCCGCGCCACCGCCTCGCCGCTGCCCTCGCAGCCGCGCCCGGCGCCGGATTCCGCCACCGCTTGGTTTGCGGCGGCGAAGTCGTCGTCCGACAGCGGATAGCGCTCGCGCTTGAACTCGCCGCTTGAAGGATCAATCGTCAGCACGTCGAGTGCGCGCGCTTCGCCCAATACGATCGCGCGCTGGAAGCGGCCGTCGTCGCGGCGCGCGTACAAGGTGCGCTCGTTGACGCACAACGCGCCGGACGCTGAGAAGCTCATGTCGGACACGCCCTGAGAACCAACGCTGGCTTCGCGGTCGAGCGTGCAGCTAATGGCGCCAGCGAAGCGCGGAGTGTCTTGTTGTTCAGCGACAACCTGTTGTGCTGGGCGTAGCAACAGCATCGCCGCACCAACGATGAAGATCGCCGCCAAGGCCGCGCCGCCGACAATTGCGATGACGCCGAGGCGTCGACGCGGGGCGTGCTCGGGCGCGACATGGGTCTGGTGATGCGGCTGAGCCGGCGCGTGCGGCGCGGCGTGCCCATTCTGACGCCGCCGTTGTGACAGCACGATCGCGCCAAGTACGCAGACCGCGACAAACAACGCCAAAGTGCCGCCGATCAGGATCACGACGGCGATGCGCGTCAGCCGGTCGGCGGTTTCAAGCTTCGAGGCGAGGTCCTCATTCTGGGTTTGCAGCGCTTGCACGGTGGCCGCGCGCTCGGCCTCGATGCGTTCGGCGAAGGAGAGGCAGCGCTCATCGCTGAGGGTAGGGGAGACGCCGGCCTCATCAAGGAATTGCAGAAGTTGTGACGCCCGGGTCGAGACCCCGCGCGTCTCGCGCGTGTCCGCGCCCGACACATGCCAGGAGTTCACGCCAATGACCCGGCCGCACTCGTCCAGGAGCGGTCCCCCCGAGGAGCCCGAAGAAATCACCGCCTGATGGTTGATGGTCGGGATCGGGTCGCCGGTTGGGGCGCGGTCGCGAAGCGATGAGATTTGCCCGGAGGTGCGCGACGCCGGCGTAGGCCGCAACAGATCGGCGCCGGTTGCGCCTTGATAGTCCACGTCGGGATAGCCCAGCGCGATGACGCCATCGCCAGCGTGGGGCTCGACCGTCGAAATTGTTAACGCCGGCATGTCGGGGCCTCGGAACTCAAGCAGCGCGAGTTCCGACAACGGAGAAAACCGGATGATGCGTGCGGGTATCAGTCCGTCGCCCTGTGGCGGCACAATCGCGACGCCGTATTCGGCTCGCTGCCGCGCGGGTGCGACCACATGCGCCGCGGTAACGATGAGGTTGGGCGCCACAACGAAGCCGGACCCGGAGCCGTAAAGCATCCGTCCCTCGGTGGTTTCAAGGATCACGACGACGCGCACAATGCCGCGCTCGGCGTCATCGACGCTGGTTTGCGCCGCCGCCGTGCTTGTCAGCGCCAGCAGAAACGCCGCCGCTAGAAACCTTAAAGCCTTTGCGATCAAGCCATTCCCCGCCCGTATTCGCCGTCGCTGGTACCATCATCGGGCGCCGCCACTTGGAGGGCAAGCCAAACGCAGCCTCACAAGTGCGTGCGATGCGGCTGTGGATGAATTGCGACCGCCGTGTGACGCCTGCGGCGCGCCCCTTGCATCGGTCGTAACATCACGGCAAGTCCTGGGTCGTCGGCGACTGGGGGCGGTCGGCGGCTTGGACCGTGCGTTTCCAAAATGAAACAGCACGTGCACACGCCCCAATCGCCCAACACGCCGGTGACACAGGTTTTGGTTAAGGCTTGGCGCGCTAAGCCCGGATGATCGGGTTGATTCGGCTAAGCTTCTGAGGCGAGGGAATTTCTGGGCATGCTCGGCAATATGTTCGGTCTTGTAGCGCCGGACCTGGCGATCGATCTAGGCACCGCCAACACGCTGATCCACGTCAAGGGCCGCGGCATCGTCTTGGATGAGCCGTCCGTGGTGGCGTACGTCAACGAAGGTGGCCGTAAGGTCGTCTATGCGGTCGGGGCCGAGGCCAAGACCATGCTCGGCAAGACCCACCGCAACATGGAAGTGGTGCGTCCGCTGCGCGACGGCGTCATCGCCGATTTCGACGTTGCCGAGGAAATGATCAAGCAATTCATCAAGAAGGTGCTGCCGCGCCCAGCTTTGATCTCTCCACAGATCGTGATCTGCGTGCCCACGGGGGCTACGCCGGTCGAGCGGCGAACCATTCTTGAAAGCGCGCAAGCCTCGGGCGCTCGCCGCGTGAAGTTGATTGAGGAGCCTGTAGCCGCCGCTTTGGGCGCGGGGCTGCAGATCGACGATCCCTCCGGCTGCATGGTGGTCGATATTGGCGGCGGCACCACCGAAATCGCGGTGCTGTCGCTGGGCGGGCTGGTGTGGTCGCGCAGCTTGCGCGAAGCCGGCGACAAGATGGACGAAGCCATCATCCAATATCTGCGGCGTCACGAAAACCTGATGATCGGCGAAAGCACCGCCGAGCGCATCAAAAAGGAAATCGGCACGGCGAAAGCGCCTGATACAGGCGCGGGCATGTCGATGCCAATCAAGGGCCGTGACAATCTCTCGGGCGTTCCCAAGGAAATCATCGTCAACGAGGCGATGGTGGCGGAAGCGCTGGCCGAACCGGTGACGCGTATCGTCGACGCGGTGCGCCAGGCGTTCGAACAAATGCCGCCGGAGCTGGCCGCCGACATTTTTGATCACGGCCTGATGATGACGGGTGGCGGCTCGTTGCTGCGCAATCTCGATGTCGTGCTGCAGGAGCGGATTTCGATCCGCGTGTCGGTGGCGGATGATCCGCTGCGCTGTGTTGTGAAGGGGTGCGGAATCGCGCTCGACACGATAAATTCCTCTGAAGCGCGCCGGCTGCTCACGGAAGAAGTGTGACCGCGCGCCGCTCAAGATAAAGGCGACGAAGTGGCCAGACGCAGAAGCAGTGTACGGCGCGCCGGTTCAGGTCGCCGCTTCGCGCCGGGGATCATCCTCGGCGTTGCCCTGCTTATTGGTGCGGTCGTGCTGATCGGGATACGTGCGGGCGGCGTGGCGATGCAAGCCGGCGATGACGCCGCCGCAGCCGGTGGACGTGTCGCAACAGGCCCGGCGCGAGCAAGCCAAGGCTTTCTTGACCGTATCGCCGGCATGTGGGGCGCAAGCGCGCGCGTCCAGGAGCTCGAGCGCGAGAACCGCGACTTGCAGGCGTGGCGTGATCTCGCGGAGCGGCTGGCGGAACGTAATGCGCGCTACGAAGCGCTGCTGCGGATGCCGGTTGATGCATTCGGCGAAGGCGCCGATCTCGAAGACGCCATCGCCGCGCAATTGGTGTTGGATTCTGGCGGGCCGTTTACGCGCACCTTGGTGGCCAATGCGGGCGCAGACCACGGCGTCCGCGTCGGCTATATCGCGGTGAACGAGAATGGCCTTGTGGGCCGTGTCGTCTCGGTGGGCCGCCGCTCGTCACGTGTTCTAATGCTTGACGATTACAACTCGCGCATTCCGGTGATGGGCGAGGCGTCGCGCGTGCGCGCGGTGCTGGCGGGGCAGGCGACGCGTCGGCCGGACCTGATCACGCATCCGTTTCAAATGCAGGCGCCGCGGCTCGATTTTGTCGTCGGCGCGGAGAATTTGCGCGAAGGCGAGCGCGTAATCACCTCCGGCGATGGCGGCTTGTTCCCGCGTGGCATTCCTGTCGGCGTGGCGCGCGGCGAGCGTGACGGCAGCTGGCAGGTGGCGCTGGCGGCCGCGCAACGGCCGATCGATTTCGTGCGGTTAATTCCGTTCGTGGGCGTCACGCCGCCAGAGAACGAACCGGTCGCGGACACCGGCCCGCCGCTCAACACGGCGTCGTCGGTGACCTCAATCGGACGTGACACGATGGCGCCGCCGCCGACGGCGCCGAGCACGCTGGCCCCTGCGCCGCAAACGCCGCGGCCGCGTCGCGAAACGCCGCAGGCGGCTGTCGAGACGCCGCCCGCTACGATCGAAGCAACGCCACCGGCCGCGCCCGTTCCGGAACCGTCGCCCTCGCCGGCGGCGCCGCCACAGCGATGATCGCGCGCGCGCCAAGCCGCAGCGTGTTGCGCGCCTGGGGGCTCGCGCTTGCGGTGGCGAGCGTGATCTTGCCTGCCTTGCCGCTAGGGCCATTGTTCGCGCAACCGCCGATGCCGCTTGCGGCGTTGTGGGCTGCCTATGGCTGGGCGGCGGAGGATGAAACAGGCTGGCGCGCGCCCGTGACGCTCAGCGCTCTGGGTCTCATGCACGATCAACTGGCGGGCGGGCCCTACGGCCTATTCGTTGCGCTTTATCTGTCGGCCTATCTAATCGGGCGCGTCGCAGCCGTGATCATGTCCTCACCAAATCTCGTTTCGCTGTGGGGCGGTTTCATTGTGACAGCAGTCATCACCATAGGCGTGGCGGCCGTAGTCGCGCCGATGGGTTTGGGGGCCAACGTGTCGGTGACGCCGTATGCCGAAGCAGCGCTCATTACAGCGCTGCTGTTTCCGCTCGTGCGGCCTCTCTATATGAGTTCGGCGCCGTCGATGCGGCCGCAGCCGGGGTTCAAAAAATGAGTCGACCCAAGCGCGTAGGCTCTACGATGCCCAAGCGCGATGTCAGCGCGATCTTCAATCGTCGCGCCGCGCTGATGTCGTTTGTCGGCGCCGGCGTGATGGGCGCGATCCTAGTGCGGATGGGGCAGTTGCAGGCGACTAACCTGTTCAGTCGCGAATACTCGGCCGCCGCCGACGACAACCGCTTCGACACGCGCATTATCGCACCCCCGCGCGGTATCATCTACGACCGCTTCGGCACCGTGCTCGCCCAAACCAGTCGCGACTATCAGGTCGCTGTCGTGCAACAAGATGTCGAAGACCTTGAAGAGGTGGTCGGGCGCGTCGGCCAGATTCTAGGATTGAGCGCGGAGTGGGCGCGGCGCGCGGTCATCCGCGTGCGCGGTGGCTCGCGCTATGAGCCGCAGCCGCTGCAAGAGGGGCTGACATGGGACGAGTTCAACCGCATCAATGTGCGTCTGCCTGAACTCACCGGCATCGTCGCTCATGCGGCGGATGTGCGCGCCTATCCCTATCGCACGGTGTACGCGCATCCGATCGGCTACGTGCAGAAGCCGACGCAGCGCGACGTCGAGCGCGCGCTGGAAGACCCCGCGCAAGGCGAGAGCCGGGCGATGTATCTGCGCAATCCGATGGTGCGGGTCGGCAAGGCCGGGCTAGAAGCCGGCCTGGAGCAGACGCTGCATGGCGAGGCCGGTTGGCGCAAAGTGGTGGTCAATGCGCGCGGCGTCGAGCAGGGGGAAGACGAGAACGAGCGCCGCCCGCCGGTGCGCGGATCGGGCGTTGTGCTCACGATCGATCACGAATTGCAGCGAGTGGCGATGGAGAATTTCGGCGCCGATCAATCCGGCGCGGCCGTGGTGATGGACATCTACACCGGCGACTTGCTGGTGATGGCGTCCGCGCCCGGGTTCGATCCCAATCTCTTCGTCAATGGCATCGCGCGCGAGCCCTTTCGTGTCTTGAACGAGGACGAAAAAAAGCCGCTGTTCAACAAGGGCGTGACCGGGGTGTACGCGCCAGGCTCCACGTTCAAAATGATTGTCGGCATCGCCGCCAAGCAAGCGGGTGTTGAAGACACCTGGGCGGTGAGCTGTTCCGGCGGTTACTTCTTCGGCGGCCGCACTTTCCACTGCTGGCGCGCGGGCGGGCATGGCCGCATGAACTTGCACGACGCCATCAAGCATTCGTGCGACGTGTACTTTTATCAAGCCGCGCTGCGTGCGGGGCCGGAGCGCATTGCGGCTGTCGCGCGTCAGTTTGGCTTGGGCGAACACTTTGATCTCGGCGTGCCGAATGTTCGCGACGGCCTGATACCCGATCCGACCTGGTGGCGCGAAAACCGCAATGAGGGCTGGACGGGAGGACTAACGCTCAATTACGGCATCGGGCAGGGCGCGATGGGTGTGACG
This sequence comes from Hyphomonadaceae bacterium, assembly GCA_022843225.1. GTDB lineage: Bacteria > Pseudomonadota > Alphaproteobacteria > Caulobacterales > Aquidulcibacteraceae > Vitreimonas. The sequence continues at coordinate 92,919 of JALHOC010000003.1, read as the reverse complement.
CCGTTGCAGCTTGCGGTGATGTCGGCGCGCCTAGGCAATAACGGCCATGCGGTGGCGCCGCGGCTGGTGCGCGAGGCGCCGGGAGTGACGGACCCGCCGCAGCCTGTGCACATGAGCGGCATTGCATCGGAACATCTGGCGCGCGTGCGCGACGGCATGTTCGGCGTGTGTAACGAGCCGGGAGGCACGGGCATGCGCGCGGGCAATCTGGAACTCGTGCGTCACCCGGAAACGGGCGTCGCGGTGCCGTTGACGCCGGAGAATCGCGCGTGGGCGCCCGTGCAGATCGCGGGCAAAACCGGCACCGCGCAAGTGCGCGCGCTAGGCGCCAATCGTGGCCGCCACTTCTCCACGATCGAGTGGCGGTTCCGTGACAACGCGCTTTTCTGCTGTTTCGGCCCCTGGCACGAGCCGCGTTACGCCTGCGCGGTTGTGGTTGAACATGGTGGCGCAGGTTCGGCTGTCGCGGGGCCGATTGCGCGCGCCATCATGCGTGAGACGCTGCTGCGCGATCCGGCGCGGCGCGCCCCGGCGCGTTTGGCGAGTCTTGAATCCACTACGAGGAGCCGGGCATGACGCTCGCTGCTGGTTCCAACCCGAATACGCTTGCGGAACGCGTATCGCGGCTCAATTGGGGCATCATCACCGTGATGGTCGCGCTCGCGCTGATCGGCGTGTTGATGCACTTCTCGGTATCGTCCGGCGCCTGGACGGATATGCCGTTGACGCATGGCATTCGCTTTGCTGTCGTCATGATGATGGTTCTGATCGCGGCGACGATCCTGGACCCGCGGTTTTGGCTCGCAATCGCGTACCCTTTGTATGCCGGCGCGTTGCTTCTGCTGATCCTCGTTGAGGTGGCGGGTGAGACGCGTATGGGCGCCACGCGCTGGCTTGCGCTCGGTCCTGTGTCGCTACAGCCCTCTGAGTTCATGAAAATCGGCATCGTGCTGGCGCTGGCGCGGTACTATCACCAGCTCGACCCGCGCCGCACTGGCGCGTTGTTGTCGATCCTTCCGCCTTTCTTAATGATTATTGCGCCGGTGGCGTTGATCATGCACCAGCCTGATCTGGGCACGGCATTGCTGATTGTGTTCGCCGGCATTGCGGTGATGTTTCTTGCCGGCTTGTCTTGGTGGATCGTTGGCGGCGGGGTTGTACTGGGCGCTGCCGGCGCGTTCTTCGCCTATAATTATGTGCTGCACGGCTATCAGCGTGACCGCGTCAACGTGTTCCTCGGACTTGCGGATGACCCGCTTGGCGCGGGTTATCACGTGCTTCAATCCAAGATCGCGATTGGCTCTGCTGGCTTGTTTGGCCGGGGCTATTTGCAGGGCACCCAAAGTCAACTCGACTTTCTGCCCGAGAAGCATACCGACTTCATTTTCACGATGATCGTCGAGGAGTTTGGCTTGCTCGGCGGCGCGTTGGTGCTTGGCTTGTTCACGGCGTTGATGGCGCTAGCGGTGCAAGTGGCGCTGCGCGCGCGATCTCTATTCGGCAAACTCGCGGCCGCCGGCGTCGCAGCCACCTTGGCGTGCTACGTGTTCATCAACACGGCGATGGTGATCGGGCTTGTGCCGGTCGTCGGCATTCCGTTGCCGATGATTTCCTTTGGCGGCACCGCGATGCTGACGATCATGGTGGGGTTCGCGATCGTGCTATCGATTGATCTGCATCGCGATCAACACGGCACGCGCGGGATTCTATGGTAGCAGACGCGACGCACGCGCGAATTTCATCGACAGACGACCTTTCGTCCCCCGCTGTCGCGTGCGACCATGGTCGTATAGTCAGGGGTTGTTCATGCTGCATCGTCGTGATTTCGCGCTCGGCGCGGCCACTGTTTTAGCTGCGTGCGCGACCAACACATCAGTGACTGCGCACGATGCGGGTCCGTGGACTAAGCTCGCCACCGAGCCGTATCCTGGAAAGCAAGACGATATCCACTTTGTGACCCCGGATATCGGTTGGTACGGCAATGGGGCGGGAAAGCTCTATCGCACGCGTGACGGCGGTCAAACCTGGGAAAAGATTTGGGAGCAGCCGGGAACGTTTGTTCGCGCGCTCGGCTTTATGGATGCCGAGAATGGCTTCCTGGGCAATGTCGGTACGGATTATTACCCCAACGTCTCCGACACGCGGCCGCTCTATCGCACGCGCGATGGCGGCGTTACGTGGACGCCGATCGAAGCGGATGGCATCGGCGTCGTGAAAGGTATCTGCGGCATCGACGTGTTGCCGCAACAGCGCATATTCCAGGGCGAGTTGCGAAACACCGCAATCGTTCATGCAGCCGGTCGCGTGGGCGGGCCGGCGGCGATGCTGCGGTCTTTGGATGGCGGTGAAAATTGGCGTACGATCGATCTCGGCGCTCACGCCGGGATGATCCTAGATGTGAAATTCTTCGACGTCTCGAACGGCTTGGTGTGCGCCGCGAGTTCGGACGACATGAGCCAGGCTAATGCCATGATCTTGCGAACGCGCGATGGCGGCGAAACCTGGACGGAAGCATATCGCTCGACTCGCCCCTTCGAGAATTGTTGGAAAATGAACTTCCCGACGCGTCGCGTGGGTTACGCTACGGTGCAGAACTATGCCGAGGGCGCTAGTCAGCGTGTCGTGATAAAGACGACAGATGGCGGCGCGAGTTGGCGTGAGTTGCCGCTGGTGGACGATGCGCGGGTTCGCGAATTTGGCGTCGGTTTCGTGGACGAGCATTGGGGATGGGTCGGCGGGTCGACGACAGGTTTCGAGACGCGCGATGGCGGGGCAAGTTGGGCGCCGATCGAGATGGGGCGCGCTGTCAACAAAGTCCGCATTGTTCGGGAGGGAGGCGTTGCGCGCGCGTTTGCGGTCGGCGTCGAGGTTTGGCGGCGCGACCTGGCTTGAGGGGCTACCAGGCGCCGCGCGCCAACATCCAATCCGTAGCGCGGACGAGTGCATCCACGATGCCAGGCTCCAGGCTGGAGTGGCCGGCGTCTGGGATAATCTCCAGTTCCGCCTCAGGCCATTTTTGCTTCAGCGCCCACGCGGACGCCAGCGGCGTACACATGTCGTAGCGGCCATGCGCGATGCGCGCCGGTATGTGACGCAGATGCGGCGTCTGGTCCAACAGCCAACCATCGTGCTCGAAGAACCCCTTGTTCACGAAATAGTGGTTCTCGATGCAGGCGAAAGCCTCGACGAAACGATCTTCGTTGAAGCGTGCGGGCAGGGCGCTGGGGCCTGCTATGGAAATTGTCTCACCCTCCCAGCGCGCCCAGGCGCGCGCCGCGCGCAAGCGCTCGTCGCGATCACCCGATGTTAGGCGGCGATGAAAGGCATGCAGGAGGTCCCCACGTTCCTCGGCGGGGATGACGGAAATGTAGCGCGCGAAGGCGTCTGGAAAGATGTTGCTCGCGCCTGCTTGGTAGAACCAATCGATCTCGGATTTTCTGAGCAGAAAGACGCCACGCAGCACGAGTCCGGCCACGCGTTCGGGGTGCTTGGCGGCGTACGCCAAGGCAAGCGTCGATCCCCAAGAGCCGCCGAACACGACCCATTTCTCGATGCCGTAGCGCTCGCGCACGCGCTCAATGTCGGCCACCAAATCCCACGTCGTGTTCTCGCGCGTCTCGGCATGGGGTGTTGAGCGGCCGCAGCCGCGTTGATCCATCAGCACGATCCGGTAGCGCGCGGGATCGAAGAACCGGCGCATGTCTGGTGAAAGTCCGCCGCCAGGGCCGCCATGCAGCGCGATGGCCGGGCGTCCTTTCAGCAGATTGCCGCATTGCTCGACATAGATCGTGTGAAGCTTCGAAACCTGGAGTAGTTCGCTTTGGCTCGGTTCGATGGCGGGATAGAGGTCGCGGCGCGTGGACATAGGCTTCGCTTACGGGCGCGGACGCGTCGGAGCAAGGCCGGCGCCCCTCTACATGGGCCTAGAACGATGTTACTCGCTCGGACCCTTGGACAAGCCCTTGACTGAAACTCACGAACCCGTTCTCGCGTCGCGCGCTGCGCGGGTGACGCTGGTGATCTCCTGCCTCTTCGGCACGACCGGCGTTATCATGGTGTTCCTGCCGCGCTGGCTTGAGGTTGAGCGCGGGCTTGATGGCGCCGCGATCGGCGTGCTGCTGTCGCTGGCGCAGTTCGCGCGTGTGCTGACCGGCCCCGCGATCGCGCTCTGGGCAGAGACCTTCGCGGACCGGCGGAGGCCAATCCAAATCATCACGGCTGCGGCATTGGTCGCTTATTCCGCTTTCTTTCTCATATCTTGGTACACGTGGGGGTTATTCGCGATCGGTTTCATCGCGCTCTCACTGACGCAAGGGCTGACGCCGCTTGTCGAAGCGGCGGTGCTGCGGGCCACGACGCAAGGCAAACTGAATTACGGCGTTGCGCGCGGATTTGGCTCGATTGCCTTCATCGTCGCCAACGTTGCCGGCGGACTGCTCGTGTCGAGATTCGGGCTCGACGCCATGGTGGCGTGGGTGGTGAGCGGGCTTGCGCTTACGGCGGTATCTGCTTGGGCGGGCCTCCAACGCGACGCACCGTCTGCAAGCCAACAGCCGCCGCAAGGGCGGTTTGGCGCGTTGCCGAGTTTGTTGCGCTCGCGACGTTTCGTGATGCTCATAGTTGCGTGCGGGCTCATCCAAAGCGCGCATGGCTTCTATTATGGTTTCTCGACTTTGGTTTGGCGCGGCCAAGGCATTGATGCCGGCGCGGTTGGCCTCTTGTGGGGGTTCGGCGTCGCCGTCGAGGTCGCGTTTTTGTGGTCGCTCGCGCCGATCGAAAGGCGCGTGTCGCCCGAGGCTTTGATCCTCGTCGGCGCAGCGGGCGGCGTCGTGCGCTGGCTGACTATGGGGTTTGCGCCAACCGGGTTTATCCTGTGGCCCTTGCAGGCCTTGCACGCGCTCTCGTTCGCCGCCGCGCACGTGGGCGCGATGCGCCTTCTCTCCCGCGAGGCGCCGGAAAGCTCAGCCGGAATGGCGCAGACGCTGTATTCGGCGGCCTCGGCCGGCGTGCTGATGGGTCTGTCGACCTTGGCGTCAGGGGTGTTATACGATCATGTCGGGGCGGCCGGCTATTGGGCTATGGCCGGACTGTCCCTGGCGGGCGGCCTGCTTGCGCTTCAGCTGCTTGAGCCCGCGCCGCGTCGTTAACGAATTCGCGCCGAACGCGAAGATCGCCCCGAAAGCGCCTCTGGCTTCTTTGCCTAATGTTTTCTGTTAGCGCTTATGACCTGAGGCAGAACGCCGAAAGGACCCGGGGAACATGGCCGCAGAGGCCGCTTTCGACTTCCAGGAGGGGGGGCGCGCGCCAATTCTGGCGCTACGCGGCGATTGGACGGTGGACACCATCGCCCATCTGGAAGCCGATTTGCGTCAACTCGCAGACCGACTGACGCCTGGCGCCGTCATCGACGTGACCCAGCTTGAACGCTTGGACGTTGCAGGCGCGTACCTGATCGACCGCACCTTCCGTGAGAGCCCCGGCGGCGAGAGCGCTCGCATCGCGCTGCGCGGCGATCACGCGACCGCCAAGCGCTTGCTCGACGCTGCCCGAAAGTCCGCGGCCACGCCCGCGCCTGTGCCAGATCGGCCGCAAGGGCTCATTGGCTTTCTCGAAATCGTCGGACGCGCGATGGCGAAGATTTGGAGCGAGATCGTCGAGACGGTTTCGTTCTTGGGCGAGACCTTAGTTGTGCTCGCGCGGCTTCTGCTCAATCCGGGGCGCATCCGCTGGGTTTCTGTCGTCCACATCATGGAAGTTGCCGGGCTCAACGCCTTGCCAATCGTGATGCTGTTGTCTTTTTTCATAGGCCTGGTCGTGGCCTATCTCGGTGCGCGCATCCTGGGCGATTTTGGCGCATCGGTTTTCACGGTCGAGCTGGTCGCGTTCTCGATGCTGCGCGAGTTCGCGGTCGTCATCACCGCGGTACTACTGGCAGGGCGCACCAACAGCGCCTTCACCGCCGAGATCGGCGCGATGAAAATGCGTCAGGAAATCGACGCCATGCAAGTGATCGGCATCAAGCCGATGGAGGCGCTCGTGGCGCCGCGCGTGATCGCAATGCTGGCAATGACCCCCATACTCACCTTTGCTGCGATGGCGTCGGGATTGTTCGGTGGGCTGCTCGTCACCTGGGCGGAGTTGGGAGTCAGCCCGGCCATGTACTTCCAACGCATATCGGACGCAGTACCCGAACAACATTTCTGGGTCGGTATGTCGAAGGCGCCGGCCTTCGCGCTCGCGCTTGCCGTGATCGGGTGCAAACAAGGGCTTTCGGTTGGGGACGATGTCGCTTCCCTCGGTGCGCGGGTTACGACATCGGTCGTGCAGTCCATCTTCATGATCATATTGCTCGACGCTGTCTTTGCGCTCTGGTTCTTGGAGATGGATTGGTGAACGCCGACATCGCCATACAAGTGCGCGGGCTTGTCACTCAGTTCGGCGCCCAAATCGTTCACGACGGGCTCGATCTCGACGTTCGCCGCGGCGAAATCCTGGGCGTCGTTGGGCCTTCGGGGTGCGGCAAGTCGGTGTTGTTGCGCGAGATCGTGGGGCTGCAGGAGGTTTCCGCCGGCGATATCTCGTTCCCGTATTTCGACGCAACAGGCCTCGCGCCGCGCTTGGGCGTAATGTTTCAGGACGGGGCGCTGTTTTCAAACCTCACGGTGCTGGAGAATGTCGAAGCCCCGTTGCGCGAACACACCCGCCTCACGCCAGCGCTGCGTGGCGAGATCGCCGCATTGAAACTGGCTATGGCTGGATTAGGCCCGGAAGCGCATCACAAGAAGCCGGCGCAGATTTCCGGCGGTATGCGCAAGCGCGCCGCTGTGGCGCGGGCGTTGGCGCTCGACCCCGAGTTGTTGTTTCTCGATGAACCCACGGCAGGCCTCGATCCCATTGCGGCCGCGAATTTCGACGAGATGACGCGAGAGCTTGCGCAGTCTCTTGGGTTGACGGTGTTCCTGGTCACGCACGATCTCGACACGCTCCACGCCATCTGCGACCGGGTTGCGGTTTTATATGGCGGCAAGGTCGCGGCATTGGGAACCATCCCGGCAATCACCGCAAACGCATCCGGCTGGGTGAATGATTATTTTTCAGGGCCGCGGGGCCGGGCCGCTGGGCGCGGTGTGGCGGGAGGTTAGGACCCATGGAAACCAAAGCCAATTACATCCTCATCGGCGCGGCGACCCTCATCGGCGCGGCGCTCATCATGCTGTTTGCAATGTGGCTCGCCAATTCCGAGTATCGACGCGGGTACATCGAGTATGATGTCGTGTTTACCGACCCCGTGCGCGGGCTCACAGAAGGGGGCGAGGTGCGCTTCAACGGAATCAAGGTCGGCGAAGTGCAGGAACTGCGGATTGATCCCGAAAACACCAGCCACGTGATCGCGCTGATACGCGTGGCATCGGAAGTTCCCGTGCGCGCCGACAGCGAGGCTCAACTTGAGCCGATCGGATTGACAGGCGTCACGCTCATCCAACTCTCGGCCGGCACGGATGACGCGCAGATATTGCGCCCGACATTCGCCGCTCCACGACCGCGCATCGCGGGGCGCGGTAGTCAGATCGACATCATTGTCGAGCGGAGCGAGGACATCGTGATGCGGGCGTCCGAGGCGATGGCGTCGGTGCGTGACTTGCTCACGGATGAGAACATCGCGCGTGTGTCGCGCATCCTCAACAATCTTGAGACGGTTTCCAGCCAGCTTGCGGATCGTCAATCGGTGATCGCGCGGTCCGGTGAGGCCGCCGGCGCCATGACAACCGCCGCCAACGACATCGCTGCGCTTGCGCGTCAAACTCAGACGCAGCTGGCCGATCTGGATGACGCCATGGGCGAAATCCGCGACGCCGCAGCGGTGGCTTCGGGCGAGACGCTGCCGGAACTCACGCTTGCCGCTGAAGAAATTCGCCGCGCCTCCGCCGCCATCGGCCGGGTGGCGACCAATTTGGAAGAAAACCCCTCAGTCCTCACGCCGCGCGCGCCGCGGCCCACACTGGAGCTACGGCCATGATGCGCGCCGCAATAGTCCTGCCGTTGCTTGTCCTAGGCGCTTGTATTTCATTGCTGCCGGAGCCGGCGCCGCCGCCGCGCATTTACGTGCTGGAAGCGGGCGAAGTGAGCGCAGCGCAAACGCCCGGCGTGACTGGCGCGGTTGGCGTCGCGTTGCCGACCGGCGAGCGCGCTATTCTAGGTACGGATGTGGTTTGGCGAACCGGCGATGAATTGGCGTTCGTGGCGCAATCGCAATGGTCGAACCGCGCGGATTTGGCGCTGCAATCGCTGTTGGTCGAGACGCTCATCCGGCAAGAACGCTTCAACGCCTCCACGCGTACAGGTGAGGCGCGTGGTGATTATGAAATCCGCTGGGAGGTTTTGGACTTCGAGATACTCGAAACGGATATGTCAGCGCGCTTCGTGGCGGATGTGAAGCTTGTCGCGCTGCCGGGACGGCGCATCATCGCCCAGCGAATTATCGAAGCGTCGTCGCCTGTAGCGGATCGCACCTCGTCGGCGGCCACCCAAGCACTGACGCGCGCCGCCCGCGAAGGCAGCGCGCGTATTGGGGTGTTTGCGGCGGAAAGCGCGGCTCAGGCGAGCGCAGCGTCGATCAGCAGGTAAGCGCGTACAAGGTCTGAACCTTCCGCTTTGTCTTCGCTCTTGGCGAGGTCAGGGCGCGTGCGGAATTCGTTGGCGACCAAGTGCGCCTTTTCGTTGCGGCCGACATAGCGCGCGATGCGCGTTACAGCGCCCGGGGCGGCATCGGACACAGCGCGGCGACGCGACGCTGCGCCATCGCGCGAGAAGCGGGCGATGCGTGCGAGGTCGCTGGCGGCGAGCACATCTTCGAGGTCAACTCCCGCGTCGGCCACGAGATCAAGCGCTTCGCACTTCAAGGCGACATCTGGATCGCGCTTCGAGTCAAAGTCTACCAGGTCGAAATCCTCATTGGCGGCAGGCGGCGCTTCCTCCGCCTGCGAGCGCGGCATGAAATTGCCCCAGCTGCCGAAGCCCTTGAATGCGGAGCGGCGCTCTTCCTCGGTCGTACGTGTCGGGGCGCGCGTGCGGGCGATGGCGGCATTGGCGGCGGCGCGCAGGTCCGACATCTCTTCGCGTTCGTTCGAGCGGACGTTCACAGGCTCTGTCGCCTTCACCTTGGGTGCAGCGTGCCGGTTGGCGGCGGCGCGACCGTTTTGCGACGCGGCCTGCGCGGCGCTCGCGGCGTCCTTCAGTTTGGCCAGCGTCTCGGCGGCGCTTTCCTGCATGGCTTGGGTTTCAGCGCGGATCAATTGCGCCGCGCGTTTGGCTTCGAACACGGCGCTGCGTGTGGTTTCGCGCAGCGCGCCGGCTGTTTCGTTGGCGGCCATCACGGCCTGTTCGCTCGACTTGCGCGCGGACTCTGAAAGCTTGGTCGCCTCGCTCAAGCCATCGAGCATCACGGCCATCGTTCCGTTGAGGGAAGCGGCTGCGGCGGACGCTTCGTCGGCGGCGTGATGGAAAGCGCTGGTGCGTTCGCCGATCATGCTGGCGGAGGCCGCGAAGGAAGCGAGGTGCGCCTGCAACGCATCCTCGGCTGCGCGCATCTCGGAGGTAACCAGTTTTGAGGCTTCGCGCATCAGCCGCACTTGGCGGCCGATCGAGTGGGCGACGGTTTCGGTTTGGCCGCGCAGATCCGTGCTGATCTCAGCGAGCGCATCACGCTCGCGCTTGATCGCATGGGTCAGCGCCGCGGCGCTGACGTGTGAAGCTTCAATGGTTTCGCCGAACATGGCGGTGTTGCGCTTGGCGGAGAGTTCGAGTTCAGCCATGCGGTCGAGGGCGTTGGCGACAGCGTCGGTGAGCGCCTCCAATTCACCGCGCACCGAAGCGCCCATGCGCTGGGCGTCGGCTTGGCCCGCCTCGAACGGCGCGCGCACGTCGCGCGCGATGATCGTCAGTTCGGCTGCGAGCTTGCGCGCCTTCAAGGCTTCGCCAGCGGCCGATGCCGCGACCCAGAACAAGAGCGCGGGGCCAAAGGCCAAGGCGATGAAGCCGCCCTGCATGGCGGGGTCCATGCTCATGACGGAGTCGAGTCCGTAATAGGTCAACGGCCCGCCGATGGCGCCGCCGATCCAGATCAAGGAGGCTATGCCGCCAAGGAAACCAGCCCAGGAAAAGCCGGTCTTCACCGGCGCTGGGGCGTGTTCCGGCGCGTATTGGTCAAAGCGCCCCGCCTTGTGCTCAGGTCCAGCCGCGAGCGCCGCGCGCTCCAATTCGGCGTCGAAATCTGGATCGAAGTCCAAGTCCGACGCAGCGTCCGCTGCGCTGTCGACGTCGCCGAAGGCTTCGAACGGATCGCGTTCGTCTTCTTCGTAGTACATGGGGTGTTGCTCCGTGGCCGCCATGGTTGAGCGGCGTTAACGCCTAAGGGCTGCAACCCCCATGCCAACGAGGCGAGCGGCCCTCGCCCGGTGCGCGTGCGCCATTTTGGGGCGGTTGGCCGTTTGAGGGTGCTTGATTGTCGCTTTGCGCCCGGAATGGATGACGGCCCCGGCAAACGTCGCTAACACCCTCAGCCCATGTTCGACAAAATCCTGATTGCCAATCGCGGCGAGGTCGCCGTCCGCATCATCCGCACCGCCCGCAAGATGGGCATCCTAACCGCCATCGTTTACTCTGAAGCCGACCGCGACAGCCTTGCTGTCGAGCTGGCCGACGAGGGCGTGTTCATCGGCCCGTCGCCGGCGGCGCAGAGCTACCTCGTTATCGATAAGATCGTTGATGCGGCAAAGCAGACGGGCGCCCAGGCCATCCACCCTGGCTTTGGCTTCCTCTCCGAGAAGGCCGAGTTCGCCGATCGGCTTTCGGCTGAGAAGATCACCTTCATCGGCCCCAACCCGCACGCCATCCGCGCCATGGGCGACAAGATCGAGAGCAAGAAGACGGCGGCGGAGTCCGGCGTCTCGTGCGTGCCGGGCTTCATCGGCGAAATTGAGGGCGTCGATCACGCCGTGCAGATCGCGGAGGAGATCGGTTACCCGGTCATGATTAAGGCCTCGGCCGGCGGCGGCGGCAAGGGGATACGCGTCGCGTACAACAAGAAGGATGTGGAGGAGGGCTTCCCGGCGGTGCGCGCCGAAGCCAAGGGCGCCTTCGGCGATGACCGCATCTTCATCGAGAAGTTCGTCACCGCGCCACGCCACATCGAAATCCAGGTGATGGGCGACAAGCATGGCAACGTGGTTCACCTGTTCGAACGGGAATGCTCAATCCAGCGCCGTAACCAGAAAGTGATCGAAGAAGCGCCGTCGCCGCTCTTGGATGAAAAGACGCGTGCGGCCATGGGCGAGCAGGCGGTCGCGCTCGCGCGCGCTGTGAATTACGATAGCGCCGGCACGGTGGAGTTCGTCGCCTCGGGCGCCGATAAGAGCTTCTACTTTCTTGAGATGAATACGCGGCTCCAGGTCGAGCACCCGGTGTCTGAAATGATCACCGGGCTTGATCTCGTTGAGCAGATGATCCGCGTGGCCGCGGGCGAGAAGCTTGCGTTCAAGCAGAAGGATTTGAAGATCAAAGGCTGGGCGATCGAGAGCCGCATCTACGCCGAAGACCCGTTCCGCAACTTCCTGCCTTCGATTGGGCGCCTCCGCACCTATCGCGCCCCGGCAGAGGGCAAGACCGGCGACATTACGCTGCGCAACGAAACCGGCGTACGCGAGGGCGATGAAATCTCGATGTTCTACGATCCGATGATCGCCAAGCTCATCACCTATGGGCCGACGCGGATCGCGGCCATCGACGCGCAGGCGCGCGCTCTCGATCAATTCCTGATCGACGGCATCGCCGACAATATTCCCTTTCTGGGCGCGGTGATGGAGGAGGCCGATTTTCGCAAAGGCGATTTCACCACAGCTTACATCAAGCAAAAATTCCCCGATGGCTTCCAGGGCGCCACGCCTACGAAGACGCAAGAGAAGCTCCTGATCGCCTGCGCGGCGGTGGCGCGCTCGTTCACGGCGCGGCGCGCGACGCAAACCAGCGGACGTCTCAATGGCGGCGCCGATGACGCCCAAAAGGATTGGGTGGTGATCCTCGATAAGGTGCATCACCTGACCCAGGTGTCTCTGGACAACGCGGGCGCGGACGTCCTTATCGATGGCAAAAAGCACCGCCTCGATACGCTCACGCGCCCTGGCGCGCGCATCATTGAAGGCAGCTTTGACGGCAAGCCGTTCGCGGTGAAGATCAAAACTGCGCCCGAAGGCTACACTTTGCGCCATCGCGGCATCACCGCGCTCGCCACGGTGGCGACGCCGCGCGGCGCCGAACTGATCAAGAAAATCCCGGAAAAGCAGAAGGCGGATACGTCAAAATTGATCGTGTCGCCGATGCCGGGCTTGGTGATTTCAATCGATGTGAGAGCGGGCCAGGAGGTGAAGGCAGGCGAGGGCGTTGCCGTGGTCGAAGCGATGAAGATGCAAAACATCATCCGCGCCGAACGCGATGGCGTGATCGCGAAGGTGCATGTGGCGGCCGGCGCGAGCGTCGCGGCGGATGAGGTGATGATTGAGTTGGGGTAGGGTGTTCGTGGCCCAAACATGACACAGCGACGCAGCTCAGCCGGGACGAACGACATAAAGCACATATCCAGTTTCGCCGGCCACGGCACGCCAGTCGGACGCTTCCTTGCGGGCGGCAGCAACGGCGGTAGCCACAGAGTCGCTTGTACCGGCCGCCGCAAGTGTGTCGCAGCGCGCCAGCAACGGGTCATGATAGGCTGTCCAAGCGGCATCCGAGAGCGGCCGAGTGGCGAGAACCTGCCAGCCGACGGCGGCGATCTGGGCGCGGGTCGCAGTCTCCGTTTCGATGCTGCCGGGCTCGGCCTCCCAAAAAGCCAACGCGGCCTCGGACGGCGCATCCGTGAAAAGACAGGGATGACTGAACGCTACCGCGCCCTTATCGGCCAACGCGCCGCGCCAAGCTTCGAGCGCTCGCGAAACGCCAAGAAAATAGACCGCCCCGGCGGACCAGATCAGATCATAGGGGCCGCTCAGCTGCTCCATGCTGGCTTCGAAAATCCGCACAGACGGGTCGCCGGAGAACTTCTCTCTTGCCGCTTCTACAAAGTGCGACACGGTCTCAAACCCATCGATCCGGCCATGCGGTACAAGTTGGCGAAGCGCCGCTAGATCGCCGCCGGGACCGCAACCAGCGTCGCATACAAACCCCTGCGGCGAGATCCCGATCAGTTGCCCCGCCCAGGCGACATCCTCGGCCAGCCCCGGTCCCTCCCGGGGCAGGTCGCGATGAACCGCGAAGAAGGCATCCCAATCCATTCCCGTTTCCTGGGTCAGCAACGTCGCCTGCGTCAACGCTTCGATCCCTAGGTCGAGATCGTTACGACCTTGTCCACTACCCGCGAGACCATCATCGTAGAATGTCGTGTTTCGGCGAAATGCATACTCACCGCCGCTTCGCCTTCATCACCGCCGCATCCAGCGCTGAGAGAAAGCGCGAGCGGTCGGCGGCGGAGAACGGTTTCGGCCCGCCCTGTCCCTCGCCGAAGGAGCGCAGATGTTCCATCAGCTCGCGTTGCGCCAAGGCCGCGCCGATGGAGGCGGTGGTGAACGCCTTGCCAGTCGCGCCCAGCGCCGAGGCGCCGGCTTTCAAGGCGCGGTCGGCGAGCGGGATGTCATTGGTGATGACGATGTCGCGCGGCTTTACGCGTTCGGCGATCCAATCGTCGGCGGCGTCGGGACCTGAATCCACAACCACGAACTCGACATTGGGCGGCGTGCGCATGAAGGCGTTCGCCACAACGAACACTTTGCAGCCGGTGCGGCGCGCGACCTTATAGACCTCCTCCTTCACGGGGCAGGCGTCGGCATCGACGAAGATCGTCGGCGCGCCGCTCAGAACGAACAGCGCTCCGGCGCGGCGAGGCAAGCAGTGCAGGATTTGTTGCCCGGCGTTTGCTCACTCAGCAGCGCGCTTAGCCATTCCGCGAATGGCTCGCCGCCGGATCGCTCTGCGTAGAACAAGGGCGAGCGTAGGATGGTGTGGGTTTCACCTTGGGCCAGATAGGAGCGGAAGTTCGCCGCGCTTTGACGCCGCTCCAAATCGCGCGTCATCGCGTTGGTCCAAGCATCGCAGGTGCGCGCCGCGCCCATCAACGCATAGAAGGCGCGCTGCGTGACGTCGTAGCTCGTCGTGTATTGTGCGAAGCGGTCGCGGGGGAAGTGCGCGGCCAAGCGCGCGACGATGTCGTCATCGGCGGTGAGTTGGGCGTTGCGCCCAAACACCGACGCCGGGAGCTGGTAATTCCAACTTGTGTTGCGGCTTGAGAAGAAGTCCGGCGTCGTCACGCCCTGGCCTGCGTCGCCCAAGAACACCGCGCGTCCGCGCGGATATATCTCGCGCAAAGCGGCGTAGTGCGTGGCCGCGCCATAGGCCCCCGCGCTCGATCCCGTCACCAACAAGCGCGCCGGCTGGGGCACGTTCGCGCGCATCCAGGCGAGGATCACTTGCACATTGTCCCAGCCGCGATGCTGGATCGTGTAAGGTTCACCGGTGTCGGGATCGCGGTAGTGGGCCGTATTGGAGCCCGAATGCACATCGCCGGTGCAATAGGGCACGAACAAGATGCTCCAGTCGCGCACCGGGTTACGCGGGTTTGCAAGATCGAAAATGCCGCGCATGCGCACAGGCTCGTCGCTCGGGTTGAGTTCGGCTTTGTAAAGCCCTTCGCCGTCGCGGCGATCGGTCGCCAGGCGTGGCACAGCGCAGGTCACATCGTCCCAGCACGCGCCGCCGCCATCGAAGTACACAACGAGGCCGTCGCTTGCGCCTTGCTTGAACCAGAACGCATAGGCCGGATCGGCGCCGGGCGCTTGCGAGCAGGTGGGTTCAAACAAGCGGCCATTGATGCGCACCGGTTGGGGATCGATGCGCACCCATTCGCCGGGCGCGCTCGTTGAGGCGGGCGCAGCGAGCGGTACGGTCTCCGCCGCCGCACACGCGCCAAGGAGTAGAGCCACCAGCAACAAATACTTCATGGAGGGCATCCTGCGTGCTCGCGCGGCGAAATCAAGACGCGCCGCAGCGCAACTGGGCCCGCGCATTCCGCCAGAGCGCCAGTTGCCGCCTATCGCGATACCCGCGCCCGCACCAACGCCAGCGGTGTCCACTATCACTGGATGTCTGGCGCGTCAGCTGTGGGATGTACAGGACATCGACAATTACACCGCGCAAATATGGCTTACAGTGTCGGGCCGGACCGAGCGCTTCAATTTTCAGCCCAACCGCGTCGAGATGATCGCGCCGACAGGTACGCCGCTCACAACGCGCGAGCAAGCCACACGCTATGACATGATCATCCGCTCAATCGAAGCGGCAGGCATGGCGCGCCGTCAGATCACGGTTCAATACGAAAACGCGAGCCGCAAGGTGTTTGGCATCATCGTCGAGTGGGGATTGCCCACCTGCCCGTGAAGGGCGAGGCGATCGGCTAGAGGGCGCCCTTTAGCTCATGCCCTTCCGCCGCAGTGACGCGCACCCGGAAGATCGCGCCTTCAGCGATCTCGGTTTCACTTGTGACGTTGACCACGCCATCGATCTCGGGCGCGTCGGCTTTGGAGCGGCAGGCATAGGCTTCAGTGTCCTCGTCCCAGCCGTCTGAGATCACGTCAATCGTGCGCCCGATCATCGCTTGGCCGCGCGCGTGCGCCAGTTCGGTCTGCACTTCCATGAAGCGGTCGTAGCGTTCGTCGATGTCGTCCTGGTCGACATGGTCGTCCAGATCGCGCGAGGGCGCGCCGTCGACGTTTTCGTATTTGAAGCAACCAGCGCGATCGATTTCAGCTTCCTCGATGAAGTCGAGCAGGGTTTCGAAATCATCTTCGGTTTCGCCAGGAAAGCCGACGATGAAGGACGAGCGGATGGTGAGGTCGGGGCAGACTTTGCGCCATGAGGCGATGCGTTCGAGCATCTTGTCCTGATTTGCGGGGCGCTTCATCGCCTTGAGCAGACGCGGGCTCGCGTGCTGAAACGGGATGTCGAGATAGGGCAAGATTTTGCCTTCCGCCATCAAGCCGATCACCTCGTCCACGTGCGGGTAGGGGTACACATAATGCAGCCGCGTCCACACGCCGAACTCGCCGAGCTCCTTGCACAGATCGAAGAATTTGGCCCGAACGCTGCGGTCCTTCCACTTGCTCTCGGCGTACTTCATATCGACGCCGTAAGCGGACGTGTCCTGGCTGATGACCAGCAATTCTTTCACGCCAGACTTCACCAGCTGCTCGGCTTCTTTTAGCACCGCGTTGGCGGGGCGGGAGACGAGATCGCCGCGAATGCTCGGAATGATGCAGAACGAGCAGCGATTGTTGCAGCCCTCTGAAATCTTCAGATAGGCATAGTGGCGCGGTGTGAGCCGCAACCCGCTCTCAGGCACGAGATCGACTTTCGGATCGTGCAAGCGCGGCAGATGCGTATGCACCGCGCCCATCACCGCCTCGTATTGATGCGGCCCGGTGACTTCGAGCACCTTCGGGTGCGTCTCGCGGATCAGGCTCTCTTCCTTGCCGAGGCAGCCGGTGACGATGACCTTGCCATTCTCGGCGATAGCTTCGCCAATGGCGTCGAGACTTTCAGCCTTGGCGCTGTCGAGGAAGCCGCAAGTGTTCACGACGACCAGGTCAGCGCCTTCATACGAGCCGCTCAGCTGATAACCCTCCGAGCGCAGGCGCGTGATAATGCGCTCGCTATCGACGAGCGCTTTAGGGCAGCCGAGCGAAACGATGCCGACAGTGGGGGCCTTTGCGGCCATGCCTGGGTTCCTGTGTTGGAGGCGGGGCCTTCTAGCCCACGCACGGCTGACCCCCAAGCGGCATTCAAATCAGCCACATGCGAATGACTTGCAATAGCCGAAATCCTTGGCTACATTCTTGCTGTTGCGACTTAGTCGCCAAAGAAGCCTTTGCTTTCAGAGAAGTGCCGCATGTACGTGTGCAACTGTAACGGTGTGACTCGGCGCGAGGTGGATGAAGCCATCGCTGCGGGGGCTCAAGGTCCGCACGAGGTGCTAGCCCATCACGGGTGCGATCCTTGCTGCGGGCGCTGCCTGCCAGAGATCGCCGATGGTATTGCATGCGGCGGAATGGCTCGCTCCCGGAGCCTCGTCGCGGCTGAATAGGGGCTGCGGATGAAGGGCGATGCGGACGTTATCAAGAAGCTCAACGCCATCCTCACCAATGAGCTGACCTCGATCAACCAGTACTTCCTGCATGCGCGGATGTACCAGAACGAGGGATACGGGAAACTCGGTAAGAAGACCTACGAGGAATCCATCGGCGAGATGAAGCACGCCGATGCGATCGTGAAGCGCATCCTCATGATCGAAGGTCATCCCAACCTTCAGAGCCTCAACAAGCTTGCGATCGGCGAGGGCGTGCAAGAGCGGCTGGAAGCCGACTTAGGCGCCGAAAAGACCGGTCACAAGGCGTTGGTCGAAACCATCGCACTCTGTGAGCAGAAGCAAGATTATGTGACCCGCGATCTGCTCACCGAGATCCTCGAAGACACCGAAGAGCACATTGATTTCCTCGAGACGCAGCTTTCGGTGATCGCGCAAGTCGGCCTGCAGAATTATCTGCAGAGTCAGTATGAGCTGGAAGGCTGAACATCAGCCCTGCGGCGGGTAGCGCTCGAACTGGGGCAGTTCGTGCGCGCGCTCCATCCAACGAATGCGATCGGCGGTTTGGATATGAACCGGCGCCGGAGCGGCGTCAGGGTCGTCATAGGTGGCGCTCTGGATGTCGATGATCCCCGGCAGCACCTCTTGATTGACGTAAAACAAGCCCGTGCCGCAATCGGGGCAGAAATGACGCCGGCCGTGTGGTGACGACGCATAGATCTTGGGCGCGCCCTTTGTGATCGTAAGTGCGCTCTCGGGATACATCGTCCAGCTCACCATCGGCGCGCCGGCGTGACGCCGACAATCCACGCAATGGCAGAGTGCATGCGTGAGCGCTTCGCCCTGAACCTCATAACGAATCGCGCCGCAATGGCATCCGCCGGTGACCATCGCGCTTCTCCTTGTGTGTCGGTCCAGCCTAGCATGGCGCGGCGAGCGAGACGAGCGCGCCGCATTTTGTATTCTCGGCTTTCGCGCTAAATGTGGGTCATGCGTGCAAAACCCTTCGCTGCGATTTCGGGCGGCCTCAAGGATGTGTTCGGCGGTCGCCTGGGCGGCTGGGCGTTTCTGTGTTTCAGCGTCGCGCTGACCGCCACGATCGCTGCGGCTTGGGCGGCGTTCCGCTACCTTTGGCCGATGATCCCGGAGGGGGAGGGCTGGTGGCAGTACCTTTGGACGGTCGCGGACTTCTTCGGGGGCGCGCTCATTGTGCTGATCGCTGTGGTGTTGGCGCCGACGATCTCGATGATCGTGGGCTCGGTGTTGTTCGATGTCGCCGCCGCGCAGGTGGAAAAGGACGTCGCGCTGCCAGCGGGGCGGTTGGTTTCGCCATTGGAAGGTCTCGCGAACGGCTTTCGCATCGGCTGGCTGCCCTTGGTGCTGAACATCCTGTCGTTGCCGTTGCTGTTCGTGCCGGTTGTGAACCTCATCTGGTTCTTGGCGCTCAACGGCTATTTGATGGGGCGCGAGTACTTCTCGCTCGCCGCCGTGCGCCGCATGCCCTGGTCGCAAGCGCGCAGCTTACGCGCGCGCTTTGGGTTGAGCGTGTTCTTTGTGGGCCTAGCCTGTTCGTTCATTCCGTTTGTCGCGCCTTTGGTCGGCGCGAGCGCAATGACGCGGCTTGTGAAGTCGCTGCAAGCCTAGTTTCTGTCCGCCACGAGCTTCACGATATCGCCCATAATGCCGGTGATCTTGAAGTCCTTCGGTGTGTAGACGGCGGCAACGCCCATTTGTTTGAGCGCCAGCGCGTCAGCCGGCGGAATAATGCCGCCAACCACCAGCGGCACACGCTCCAGCCCCTCCGCGCGCATCAAGCGTACAACTTCTTGAGCCAAGTCGAGATGCGAGCCGGAGAGGATCGATAGGCCCACGGCGTGCGCGCTCTTGTGCTTCGCAGCAGCAACGATCTCGGCAGGCGTTAGGCGAATGCCTTCGTAATGCACCTCCATGCCGACGGCGCGCCCGCGCGCGGCGATTTGCTCGGCGCCGTTGGAGTGGCCGTCCAAGCCCGGTTTGCCGAC
Organism: Hyphomonadaceae bacterium; assembly: GCA_022843225.1. Classification (GTDB taxonomy): domain Bacteria; phylum Pseudomonadota; class Alphaproteobacteria; order Caulobacterales; family Aquidulcibacteraceae; genus Vitreimonas. The sequence continues at coordinate 73,722 of JALHOC010000003.1, read as the reverse complement.
CAGGAAGCTGAGCTGTCGGCCGAGTTTCTCTGAGAGCGCGGCGACATCACGTTTCACGCCGTCGATGTCTTCGCCGCCCGTTTCGATGAACAGCGCGACGCCTGTCGGCCCGCGATACTCGCCATAGACCTCGCGCAATGTTTGCGCCCATTCGCCGGTCGTGACGCCGGCTTTCGCGCAGGTCAATGACGCCGGCATCACATTGCGGTTTTCCTGGGCGGCGCTGCGCAAATCCGTGATCGCGCGTTCGGCGGCGTCGCGGTTACGTTGCGCGCGCCATGACCTCAGCCGCGCGATCTGCTCGGCTTCGACGGCGAGATCAACGGTCTGAATGGATTTCTCGCCCGCCTCGAGCGGAGAGGGTTCAGCCTCGGTGAAGCAATTGACGCCGACGATCTTCTGAGCGCCAGCTTCGATGGCCTCAACGCGTTTGCGGTTGGAGTCCACCAAAGCTGCTTTCATATGCTCAAGCGCCGCCGCCGCGCCGCCCATGCCGTCGATCGCGGCGAGTTCAGCGCGCGCGCCTTCGATCAGCTCGGCGGTCTTGCCTTCGATCACCTTGGAGCCTTCAAAGATGTCCTCGAACTCAAGCAGATCGGTCTCGTAGGCGAGCACCTGTTGCATCCGCAGCGACCATTGTTGATCCCAAGGTCGCGGCAAGCCCAAGGCTTCATTCCAGGCTGGCAGCTGCACCGCGCGTGCGCGCGCATGCTTCGACAGCGTTACGGAAAGCGTTTCGAGCAAGATGCGATAGACGTTGTTCTCCGCTTGTTGTTCAGTCAGGCCGAGGGAATTGACCTGAACTCCATAACGGAAACGGCGGTGCACGTCGCCTTCCACGCCATAGCGCTGCTCGCCGATTTCGTCCCATAGCTGCGTGAACGCGCGCATCTTGCAGGTTTCGGTGATGAAACGCAGCCCCGCATTCACGAAAAAGGAAATGCGGGAGAACACCAAGTCGAAGCGCTCGGGCGGAACTTCGCCGCGTGCGCGCACTCCATCGAGCACTGCGATCGCCGCCGCGAGCGCGAAAGCCAATTCCTGTTCCGGCGTCGCGCCCGCTTCCTGCAAATGGTAGGAGCAGACATTCATCGGGTTCCACTTCGGGATCGCGTCCAAGCTCCAGGCGATAGTGTCGGCAGTCAGCTTCAGCGATGGTGCAGGCGGAAAGATGTAGGTGCCGCGCGAAAGATATTCTTTCAGAATGTCGTTCTGCGTCGTGCCGGTGAGCTTTTTGAGGTCTGCGCCTTGTTCCTCAGCCAGCGCAACGTAGAGCGCCAAGAGCCATGCCGCCGGCGCATTGATCGTCATTGACGTGTTCATGCGTTCCAGCGGAATGCCGTCGAAAAGGGTGCGCATGTCACCCAAATGGCCGATCGGCACGCCCACCTTGCCGACCTCGCCGCGCGCGAGGATGTGGTCGCTGTCATAGCCCGTTTGGGTTGGCAGATCGAAAGCCACTGAGAGCCCCGTCTGGCCCTTGGTCAGATTGGTCTTGTAGAGCTTATTGGACTCAGCCGGCGTCGAATGCCCAGAATAGGTCCGGAAGATCCAGGGCGGGTCGGGGGCGTGCTGGTAGCTCACGGTGATTCCCTAACCGCCGTTGTGCGCCGCAGCAACTGCCCCAACGACAGGCCCTACCCAAACGGGTAGCGCACGACCCCTGCGAAGCAGGTAGCTGTGATTCTCCAAACCTTTTGGGGGAATGACATGCGTAAACTGCTTTTGGGCGCGGCGACGGCGCTGACCTTTCTCGTCCCTGGCGTGGCGTCTGCGGCCGACGGCCATCTCGATCTGAGCTACTCCGACGCCGACCAGGGCTCGGGCGTCAATACGATCAATTTTGGCGGCGCGGTCAATTTCGACATGACGTCATCACTCGAAGCGCAGGTGGACGCTCGCTTCAGCCGCGTCGATACAAGCAGTGGCTTCAACCATACCTATTCGGTCGCGAACCTGCACGTCTTCAACCGCAATGACAATTTTCTGGTTGGCGGGTTCGTGGGTGTCGAAGAGGCTTCGTTCAATATCGACGCCTACCATTTCGGCGCCGAAGGCCAACTCTATCTGTCACGGCTGACGCTGGATGGCGCCATCGCGTTCACGAGCGCTGAAGGCGGGACGTTCGATGAAAACGGATCGACGTCGCGAGTCGGCGCCACCTGGTTCGTGACCGACACGTTCTCTGTCGGCGCCGGCTATCGCGATCTCGATGTTGACGGCTTAGGCATCAACTCGACGTCGCTGAACCTGGAGTGGCAGCCGGGCGGTGGTCCCTTCAGCTTCACCGGCGGCTATCGCACGAGCGAATTCGATGCTGCTGTCGCCGATGTGGACACATGGGAAGTCGGGTTGCGTTGGAGCTTCGGCACAGGTTCCCTGTTCGAACGCAATCGTTCGGGCGCGAGCCTCTCCGGCGTCGGCACCGTGTCGGGCGGCGTCTACTAAGCTTCCTCCTTTCCCCGCGTACCTCAAATAGGGGCGCTCTGGTCAGCCGGGGTGCCCCTTCTTTTGCGCCGCAGCATCGCGCGCGCCTATGGCGGCGACTCCACGGGCGTCGTACGAATACGCTTGGAAGCGGCGCGCCGACGCTGCGCCAAAGGGGGAAAGCAATGCCATACGCGGCCATCACGGGCTGGGGCGCGGCGATGCCGCCAGCAATCCTGAGCAACGCCGACCTTTCGACATTTCTCGACACCAGCGACGAGTGGATAGCCACGCGAACCGGTATGCGCGAGCGGCGCATCTCGCACGTGAGCGGCACGGAATTGGCGATCCTGGCCTCGCGCCGCGCTCTGGCCTGCGCCGGCCTCGATCCGGCGGATGTCGAGTTGATCGTGTTCGGCAGTTGCAGCAACGACGAACAGGTTCCTAACACGGCATCCGGCGTGCAATTTGCGCTTGGCGCCAAGCGCGCCGGCGCGATGGATGTCAACACCGCATGCACAAGTTTTCTCTATGGCTTGTCGACCGCCAATGCGATGATCCGCACTGGCGTTGTGCGCAACGCGGTGGTCATCGGCGTCGAGATCATCGCGCAATATATCGACTGGGACAATCGTAACGTCGCGGTTCTGTTCGGCGATGGGTGCGGCGCCGTTGTTGTGCAAGCGAGTGATCGCGAAGAGGGTGTTCTGGCCGATCAGCTCGGCTGCATCGCTGATGCGCGCCAGACCCTTCGTATTCGTGGCATGGGCGCGGCCTACGTGAATCAGGACGTAACCATCGGCAATACGCTAATCGATTTTGACGGCCAAGAAGTGTTCAAACGTGCTGTACACGGTATGGCGCAAGCGAGCGCTGCCGCGATGGCCAAATGCGGCGTGACGGTTGAGGACATCGACCTTGTGGTCCCGCACCAAGCCAATCTGCGCATCATCGAGGCGGTCGCTGCGCGCGCGGGCATCCCGATGGAGAAGGTGATGCTCACCGTCGAGCGTTATGCCAACATGAGTTCGGCCACGGTGCCGGTGGCGCTAGCGGCTGCACTCGACGAGGGGCGTGTGAAGCCCGGTTCGCTTATTCTCATGCCGGCGTTCGGTGCGGGGCTCACTTATTGCGCCCATGTCGTGCGCTGGGGCGAGCGCGTTACGCCGATCAGCGTTTGCCCCGACGAGTTGCCACCCCCACAAAAAACCGCGCTGGAGATGGTCAATGCCATCCGCGCGCGGAAAACCGCGAATGCGGCGCGCTCCGAGGCCGCTCTGAGCCAGGCCCAGTTCGCGGACGCCGTCAAAACGTCGCCCCATTGACGCCTTGCTCAAAAGATGGCCCATTGTGCACTGCAACATAAGGGCGGGGCCATGGCTCAGGCGAACCTGAAAGCGGTCAAAGACATCTACGCGGTTGGGGAAATCCCACCACAATACCATGTGCCGGATAAGATGTGGGCGTGGGCGATCCGCAAGGAACGCCATGGCCGCCCGGCCAAGGCCATGCAGCTCGAACAGGTGCCGGTGCCAACGATCGGCGAGGACGAAGTGCTCGTCCTCGTGATGGCGGCGGGCGTGAACTATAATGGCGTTTGGGCCGCGCTTGGCGAGCCGATCTCGCCGCTCGACGGCCACAAGCAGCCCTTCCACGTTGCCGGCTCGGATGCGTCGGGCATTGTATGGGCTGTGGGCGCCAAGGTGAAGCGCTGGAAGCCGGGCGACGAGGTCGTCATCCATTGCAATCAGGACGACGGCGACGACGAAGAATGTAATGGCGGCGACCCGATGTTCTCGCCGAGCCAGCGCATCTGGGGTTACGAAACGCCCGACGGCTCCTTCGCGCAATTCTGCCGCGTCCAGGCGCGCCAGCTCATGCCGCGCCCAAAGCACCTCACCTGGGAAGAGAGCGCCTGTTACACGCTGACGCTCGCGACCGCGTATCGCATGCTGTTCGGCTGGCGGCCGAACGTGTTGCGGCCTGGGCAGAACGTGCTGGTTTGGGGCGCGAGCGGCGGCTTGGGCGTGTTCGCGACGCAGCTTTGCGCGGTGAGCGGCGCGCATGCGATTGGCGTTGTGTCGAGCGAAGATAAAAAAGATTACGTGCTCTCGATGGGCGCGAAGGCGGTGCTCAATCGCAACGATTTCAAGTGCTGGGGCCAATTGCCGAAAGTGAACGGCCCGGAGTTCGCCGACTACATGAAAGAAAGCCGCAAGTTCGGCAAAGCCATCTGGGAAATCACTGGCGGCAAGGATGTCGATATCGTGTTCGAACATCCGGGTGAGGCGACGTTCCCGGTGTCGGTTCTGGTGTGCAAGCGCGGCGGGATGGTGGTGATCTGCGCCGGCACCACCGGCTTCAATCTCACCATGGACGCGCGCTTCCTGTGGATGCGCCAGAAGCGCGTGCAGGGCTCGCACTTCGCGCACTTGTACCACGCTTCTCAGGCCAACCAACTCGTGATCGATCGACGTATCGATCCGGCAATGTCGGAAGTGTTCCCGTGGGACAAAATCCCCGATGCCCACGAAAAAATGCTCGATAACAAGCACGCGCCGGGAAACATGGCTGTGCTGGTGAACGCGCAGCGCAGCGGGCTCCGCACGTGGGACGACGTGCTGGAGGCAAGTGCGGCGCGGGGCTAGGTCGCAAAGCCGGGTTCAACCCGAGTTGAAGCGGTCTTCGAGGCTGCAGCCGATCACCGCCGCATCGCGCAACGGCTGAATCAAATCAGGATTGCTACGCGGCGTCAGCGCGCACGCGATACGGCGTACGCACGCGCGGCGCACATGGGCGCACAGACGTGCGAGCCTACGCGCCAGTCGCCGTGCAAGGGACTTCGGGTCGTCGAGCGCGCGGCGTACAGCTTCGACCCGACGCGCCAAGCGCCAAACCGAGACTTTTGGGTCGATCGGAGCACGCCGCGGCGCCGCTGGCGGATCGATGGACGCCAGTTCGCGCCAGATCTCGCGAACCAATGTTGGCGGGCCCAACACGCGGATGCGTGGCGCGCGATCCTCGGGGATGGTGCGCTGCGTCTCAGGCGGTACGGCCATGTGAAACGGCGCGCGCCAATGTTCTGGGGCGCCGCATTCTGGTGCGCGCCGCGTGGAGACAGCGGCGCGTGCTGGCGGTTTTCGCACATTCAGCGGTGCGACCCCGCTGAAGCTCGCGGCTTCGATCAGGATCAGTTTGCGCACCAACGCTTCAAGCGGCGCGAGCCAGGCAAGCAGTTCGCGCCGGAGCGCACGCGTCAACGGATCGAGCGCGGCGATGGCGGCAGCGCCGCCGAACGCGGCGCTCAGGCGCGCGAAGGCGTTGCGGGCGATGGCCCAAAGCTGCGGTGTTCGGGCGGCGGCGGTGCGGTCGAAGACGTGCATGCGCGCGCACTCTACGACCGCTTGGAGCAGGTCGGATTGGTGGGATTCTATCCCCGGGGCATCGTACTGGAAATCAACGACTTGGGCATGCGATATGCTCGGGATAGCGCGCGTTCAATGCGTCTGCGAGCGAGGTGCTATTCTGATCGTATAGGTAAGAAACTGGCTGTGATGGTGGGCTACACGGGTCAGGGCGGCGGTGCGAAGGACAATTCCACCTCGCGCCACATCTCGTATCGGTCCGCAAGAAACGGGTCGGTTGCCATAGGATAAGGCGAGCATTGCCTGACAGCATCCACGGCGCGATCTACCGCAGTGCGTACATGCGGTTGAAACCAGGAACGCCGCGGAGCAACGACACGTGGCTCACGACTCAACGTTCCATCTTCGTTTAAAGAGAATCGGACCGTGACCGCTAATCGACTGGGTTCTGGCAAGTCGATTGGGGATCGCCAACACTGCATCAAGTGGCGTCTAAGCAGCGCCCTTAGTCGTGCCTCTGGCGTGACCGTCTCAGACGTGACCATTCCGGATCGTTCAGGATCGCTGGCGACGACTGCCTCAGGGGCAGGCATGTCTTGCGCGAAGCTGGCGGTGTACGGTGCCAACACCAAGGCAGCGACTATGAGCCGAAGCGAAGCCATATGTCTTACTAGCTTTTGAAGAGGTACAAGGGAACACCTTAAAGACGCTTGAGCGCGCCGGGTGAGGGTGCCGCGCGCCCAGATTGCGGCGCCCATCGCCGGCGCCGCCAGTAAACCTCATCGTCCGACACCCGCATCTGCGGGCGTCGGACACCTTCTCATTAAACAGGAGAAGGGACGCGCTGGCCTACGCTGGCCGAGTCGTTGCCCCACCCAGCACGCCGCTTGCCATGATTGGCGCCAAGAATGTGATCAGGAACACGGTGTTGGATACAGCGTTCACTGGTGCGCCTGAGGCCACGGAAATCGCGCTGTCGATCACGTACCAAACGACAATCGCGCTAGTGAGCGCGCGCCAAACCGGGGCGCCGAGTTTTTCGGCGGCGTCGACGGTGGTGAAAATGGTTAGCGCCCAGCCGATCATCACCGCGCCCAAGACACCGCAGGTGAAGCGCACATTGTCGCCGAAAGAGCTGGCGCCATCGAGCGGCCAGTGCACGAGATCGTAGAACCAGCGCGTCGGCGCATCGAGCGCGGGGAAAACGGCGACGGCAAGCACGACGCCGAAGGCAAACGTCGCCCAGCACCAGACGCGTAGCCAAGTTCTCCAGAATGGGGTCATCAGGGTCTCTCCTTTGGGTATGACGCGCTCAGCGTGACGGAGACGGGGTAAGTGCCGCAATTCCCTCAGAGGTCATGGACAGCGGCGTCAGAGCGCCTTTAGCTGGGCGCATGAGTTCACTCGTTGAGGCCCCGTCCAGTTTTGGCGATGCGCTGCGCGCGTGGCGGCAACAGCGTGGCTTAAGCCAGCTCGATCTAGCGTTGGCTGCGGGCGCCTCGGCCCGGCACCTGTCGTTCCTGGAAACCAACCGCGCCAAGCCGAGCCGCGACATGGTGCTGACATTGGCGGACGCGATGGTGATCCCGCGCGCGTCACGTAATGCGTTGCTGATCGCGGCGGGGTTCGCGCCGCTTTATCCGTCAACGCCGCTGGACGCTGAGGCGCTGGGGCCTTTGCGCGCCGTGTTGTCCGAAATGATGGCGCGCCATGCGCCGAACCCCGCCATGCTGTGCGATCGTTATTGGACACTGCATGACGCCAACGAAACCGCGCGTGCGTTGCTGGCGCCATTGCATGGGCAGAGCGGCGAAATGAACATGGTGCGGATGTTGGCGCAAAGCCCGCTGGCGCCGGACCTCATCGTCAATTTCGGCGAAGTGCTCGATGAGATGATCGGGCGTATCCGGCTGGAGGCTTTGGAAGCGGGCGGCGATGCGGTGTTCGCCGATTTGCTTAAGCTTTTGGAGGAAGCCGCGCGGCGCCATCCGCCGCCTAAGCCCGCGCAACCGCGGCGGCCCTTAGTGCCGCTCGCGCTCAGGACGCCGACGGGCGAATTGCGGTTCCTTTCAGCGATCACGCATTTCGGCACCAACGAAGACGCGGCGGTGCGCGATTTGCGCTTGGAACTGCTGTTTCCCGCGGACGATGCAACGCGCGCGGCGATGGGCGCGCTGAGCTGAAAACGTCGCAGTGTGATCATTCCTGGACTTTCCAGGCGCGAGCCCCTATGTAGCCGCCATCGTTCTTCGTCGCGTCACGCACTGATCCCCTCGCTGTCGCGCCGGTTTCTCAGCTGTTTCCTTCGAGTTCGAACCCGCCGGGATGATCCTGGGCGGGTAACACGACCCTATGTGGAGACGGTCATGGCTACTGGTACAGTTAAGTTTTTCAACACCCAAAAGGGCTTCGGCTTCATCGCGCCGGATACGGGCGGCAAGGATGTGTTCGTGCACATTTCCGCCGTTGAACGCGCGGGCATGCGTGGCCTGATCGACGGGCAAAAGATCTCGTTCGACATGGAAAAGGATCAACGCGGCCGCGAGTCCGCGACGAACCTTCGGGCCGCCTAATCGATGCGCAAGCGACGAGTGCGTCGGCTTTAGAGCCTGATGCGCTCGTCGCGGCGCACTTTGGAAATGAAACACTGATCATGCTCCAGCCGCGGGGCCTGGAGCAGGAGAAAAGCGTTGTCCGTTCCGCACACCATCATACAAGTCGCGCGCCGCGCCGGCGGGTTCACGACCTTTCTCGCGATGGTGGATCAAATCGGGCTGACGGACCTGTTGCAGGCCGAGGCCAAGCACACCGTGTTCGCCCCAACCGATGAGGCGTTCGCGAAGTTCCCGCAGGCCACCTTAGAGAAACTCAATAATGCGTCGCATGACGAGCTGTTGAAGGCTGTCGTGTCGGTGCATCTGGTGAGCGGCCAGGTGTTGACCGAGCGCCTCAAGGGGCGGCGCATTCGCGGCAAGTCCGTTGAAGGCAGCGAACTCGTCATCAAGGGCGACGAGGCCATTAGCGTGAATGGCGCCTTGATCGTGCGTCCGGACATCATCGCCGCCAACGGGGTGTTGCACGGCATTGACAAGGTGCTTTGGCCGAAGGCGCCGCGGGTCGAGGCCGAAGTCGTCGCGCGCGGCTGAGGCGCGCTAGCAGGTTTGAGCGGTTGACGAGTCTGACCCCAAGGGCGCTATGCTTGGCCCGAGGGAGCAGGGATCATGGTGCGTCTTATTGTGGCGGCGATAGCGCTGGGTCTGGCCACGTTGGTGGGGTTTGCCGGCTACCGCACCGCGACCTTCACCGCACCTCCGCCGCCAACCGAGATCGCCGCCCCCGAAACCAGCGCTTACGCGATCGATACGAATGCAGCGGCAGACCGTTTGGCGCAGGCGATCCGTTTCAGGACCGTCTCGTTGGTGGCGGAGACCGATGATCGCACGCCGTTTCAGCAATTTCATGCCTGGATGTTGGCGACGTATCCCAATTTTCACGCAGTCGCTCGCCGCGAACTCGTCGGCGAGCTTTCGCTGCTCTACACCTGGGAAGGCAGCGATCCCGCGCAACCGCCGATCGTGATGCTGGCGCACCAGGATGTCGTGCCGGCGCCGGACGTGACGCGCGCTGATTGGCGGACCGATCCATTCATAGGCACGGTGCGCGATGGCGCGGTGTGGGGGCGCGGCGCAACCGACGATAAAGGTTCGCTGGTCGGCTTGTTGGAAGCCGCCGAGTTCTTGGCTGTGCAAGGGCGGCGCCCGACACGCACGATCATGTTTGCGTTCGGCCATGACGAAGAGATTGGCGGCGGCGAAGGGGCGGTGCGTATCGCCGCCTTGCTCGCCGAGCGCGGCGTGCGCGCGTGGTTTGTCATCGATGAGGGCATGGCGGCGCTAGAGCGGCATCCGCTCACCGGCGGTCCCGCTTCGATGATCGGGATTGCGGAAAAGGGCGGTGCGACCCTTCGCGTGCGCGCTGTCGCGCAGCCCGGGCATTCGTCGATGCCGCCGCCCGAAACGGCGGTGTCGCTGTTGGCCGAGGCGGTGGATCGTATTCACGCCATGCCAATCCAGCGAAGCCTCGAAGGCGGCCCGGCCTTGGCGATGATGCGCGCGCTTGCGCCCGAGCTTTCGCTCACCAACCGCGTCGCCATCTCGAACGAATGGTTGCTTGGGCCAGTGTTGCGCCAACGTTTGCAGTCAAGCCCGCCAGCCATGGCGCTCATGGGCACGACCGTCGCGCCAACAATGATGAACGCCGGCGTGCGACCGAACGTGATGCCGGCGGAAGCGGAAGCCATGATCAATTTTCGCCTGCATCCGCGCGACACGTCGGAGGACATCCTCCGCCGCGCGCGCCAGGCGGTGGCGCATCTGGAGGGCGTCACGGTGGAGTGGGCCGAGCCGCCGCGTGAGGCCAGCGGCATATCCAGCACAACATCGTCGAGCTACGCGCTGATCGCGGCGCTCTCGCGTGAAATCCTGCCAGAGGCGCCGGTGGCGCCTGGCTTGGTGATCGCGGGCACGGACTCGCGCCACTATGCGGATGTTGCTGAGAACGTATATCGCTTCCAACCGATGCTGGTCGCGCAGGAAGACCTCGACGGCATTCACGGCAACAACGAGCGGCTGACGATCGATAACCTCGATCGCATGATCCGGTTCTATATCGGCTTGATGGAAGCGGGAGCTATGCAACAATGATACGCATGATGATCGCGGTATTGGCGTTGGCGGCGTGCGCGCCAGCGCAGCAAGCGAAAGAGGAGGCGCCTGTGTCGCAAGCCGTCCCGGCGCCGACGCCGCAGGATGTCATCGTTCGTATTGGCGCCGAGAAGAACAACCAGCGCGTCGAGGTCGCGGTGAATCAGCGTTTCGCGATTGAACTCGTTGGCGTGCCGACGGCGGGCTATATCTGGGCGCCGGCGCAAATGCCTGCGTTTGTGCAGCGCGCGGGCGAAGCGAGCGGCAACACCAGCGCCGCGCAAAGCCAGCCCGGCTTCACCGGCGGCAATCATTGGGAGGTAACGATGTTTGTCGCCACCGCGCCAGGCGAGGGTGAGATCGTGATGGAACAACGCCGGCCTTGGGAAACCAATGAGCCGCCGACGGACGTGTTCCGCGTGACCGTGGCGGCGCGCTAACTTGGTCTTACTGCTCCAATTCGCGCTCTATCTCGCCGCGCTCGCGGGCGTGGTCGCGGGATCGTTGGGCATGATCCTGTTTATGGGCGGGGCGCTCAACCGGGCGCGACCGCCTGAAACGCGATTGCGGCGCGGCGTTTACGCGCTGCTTTGCCTGTGCGGGATCGTCGCATCGGCGACGCTGGGCTTTGTCGGCCTCCCGGCGATCTTGTATTACATGTCTTCATGATGGCCCGCTCTCGAACGGAAAACCGGCTCCCACTTTCCCTGAGAGCGGGCGCGCAATGACGGATTTGCTGAAAGACCTTTGGTACTTCGCCGCCACGTCGGCCGAGCTGAAGACCGAAAAACTGTTTCGCCGCGAAATTCTTGGCGAGCCGGTTCTGCTGGGGCGTGACGGCGAAGGCCGCGCGTTTGCTCTCAGGGACATCTGCCCGCATCGCGCCGTGCCCTTGTCGGCCGGGCGCGTCGTTGAGAACGCGGGCGTGCAGACGGTGGAGTGCCCCTATCATGGCTGGCGCTTCGGCACGGGCGACGGCGTGTGCAAACAAATTCCGTCGCTGGTTGAAGGTCAGCCCTATGATGCGAGCCGCATTCGCGTACGCCACTACCCGACGCACGAAGCCAACGGCATCGTGCTCATCTATGTGTCAGCGGATCCGCGCTTCGTCGACGAACCGCCCGCGCCGCCTATGTTCGATCTGGGCGATTTCCGCGAACCGAAATTCGTCATCCACCGCATTTTCGCGGCGACCATGGATAACGCGGTTGTCGGCCTGATGGACCCAGCGCACGTGCCGTACGTGCATAATCAATGGTGGTGGCGCCCGCCCAGCACCGGCAAGAAGCTCAAGGAGAAACGCTTCGTGCCGCGCGAGCGCGGCTGGGCGATCGAGCGTCACGCGCCGAGCGGCAATTCGCTCGCGTATCGCATGTTGTTTGGCGGCGAGGTCACGACCGAGATTTGCTTCATGCTGCCGGGCTTTCGCTGGGAGGTGGTGGAGAACCCAACCTCGCGCTTGTTCACGCTGACCTGCCTCACGCCAGAGAACGAAAATTCCACGCGCATCACCCAAGTGACCTATTGGAAGAACGCGCCACTCTTGGACGTGATGAAGCCGATCCTCATTCCGGCGGGGCGTGAGTTTTTGGATCAGGATGGCCGCATGGTCGATCTGCAGAACTCAGGCCTACGCTATTCTCCCTCCATGCTTTGGATCGACGATATCGACGTTCAGGCGAAGTGGTATCTCAAGCTCAAGCGCGAATGGGCCAAAAGCCGCGAAGAGGGACGTGACTTCGTCAACCCGATCGAGGCGACGGTGTTGAGGTGGATGAGTTAGTCACGCGCGTCAAAGATCGGCGTAGGCGAAGTCGTCGTCTTCGCTGGCCCATTCTTGGAATGCGGCGAAGGGATCGGGCTCCAACTGATCGTCGTCAATCAAGCTATCCATTGCAGCTCTTAGTCTAGCATGGCCACAGTAAGCCAGGAAATCGCCCCATGCCCCATTTCGAACGCCACCTTGTCGCCCGGATCGGTTGGCTGCGCGCGGCCGTGCTGGGGGCCAACGATGGGATTGTTTCCACCGCGAGCTTGATTGTCGGGGTGGCGGCGGCGCAGGCCTCGCGCGGCGAAATCCTGACCGCTGGGATCGCAGGCCTCGTGGCGGGCGCGATGTCGATGGCGGCGGGCGAATATGTGTCGGTGAGTTCGCAGTCCGACACCGAACAAGCCGACCTCGCGCGCGAGCGCGCCGAATTGGCGACACAGCCCGAATTTGAACTTGAAGAACTGACAGCGATCTATGTCGCGCGCGGCCTCGATCACGGCCTCGCCCAACAGGTCGCCGCGCAACTCATGGCAAAGGATGCGCTTGGCGCGCATGCGCGCGACGAACTCGGTATTTCCGACATCACCAGCGCGCGGCCCGTGCAAGCGGCGTTCACGTCGGCCGCAACCTTTGCCAGCGGCGCGGCGCTGCCGTTGCTTGTGGTGCTGATCTCGCCCCCGGCGCTGCTGTCATGGACCGTATCGATCGCCTCGTTGTTCTTTCTAGGCCTGCTTGGCGTCGTGAGCGCGCGAACAGGCGGCGCCAAGTCCGGCCGAGCGGCGATCCGGGTGATGTTCTGGGGCGCGCTCGCCATGGCCATAACGGCGGGGATCGGGGCCATTTTTGGTGCGGTAGTGTGAAGCGCTTCGCAGGTGCGAAAAGCTCGGTTAGGCTGCGGGTCTGAACGAGGGGCGCATGAGTGCTGAGATCGTAGGTCAATTGGAAGCTGTTGCTGACGCAGCGGAAAGCTATATGCGCGCGGCGCGCGCGGCCGTTCGTGGGCGGGTGGCGAAAGGCGCCAGCCTGGACCGCGCCGCCATGGATCGCGAACAGCATGTCGTTCACGGCCTCGCCTGGGTGGCGACCTATGCCGAAACCCTGCGCGAAGTACGCGACTGGGCGCGCGCGCTCCATGCGCAAGGCAAGTTGGGCGAGGTCGAAAGCCTTTTGGCCAAAGTGCTCGTCGCAGAATATAGCGCCCAACTCGCCGGCGGCTTGCCCATGACGCAGGTCGAGACCATTCGCCCAGCCGATTTTGGGGTCGATGCGCCGCGCGTGACGGTCGCGATCAGTCAGGATGAAAAGACGCGTCTCGCCGCTTTGCTGCACGATGCTCAAGGCCGCGCGACCTTTGAGACCACCAATCTCGATGCCGACTCCGAGATGATCCGCGATCAATTCCGCAAGTTCGCGGACGATAAGATCATGCCGCATGCCCATGGCTGGCATTGCCGCGATGAGCTGATCCCGCTTGACGTGCTCAATGAGATGGGCGCGCTCGGCGTGTTTGGGCTGACCATCCCGGAAGAGTATGGCGGCGCGGGCCTCGGCAAGACCGCGATGTGCGTGGTGTCGGAGGAATTGTCGCGCGCCTGGATCGGCACGGGTTCGCTCGGCACACGTAGCGAAATCGCAGCCGAACTCATTCTGATCGGCGGCACGCCGGAGCAGAAAGCCTATTGGCTGCCGAAGATCGCGAGCGCCGAGATTCTGCCGACGGCCGTGTTCACCGAGCCGAACACCGGCTCCGATCTCGGGTCGCTGCGCACGCGCGCGGTGCAAGAGGGCGATCATTACGTCGTTACCGGCGCCAAGACCTGGATCACCCACGCCGCCCGCGCTGACGTGATGACGATGCTGGTGCGCACCGATCCGAACACAACCGGCTTCAATGGTTTGTCGATGTTGCTTGCGCCGAAACAGCGCGGCGATGACGCCAATCCATTCCCGACACCGGGGATGTCCGGCGGCGAGATCGAAGTGATCGGCTATCGCGGCATGAAGGAGTACGAGATCGGCTTCGACGGCTTCAAGGTGCCGGCGGCCAACCTGCTTGGCGGGGTAGAAGGGCAGGGCTTCAAGCAATTAATGGCGACGTTCGAGAGCGCACGCATCCAAACCGCCGCGCGCGCGGTTGGGGTGGCGCAAAGCGCGCTGGAACTCGGCTTGAAATACGCCGTCGAGCGCAAACAGTTCGGGCAGGAGATTTTTCATTTCCCGCGCGTGTCCAACAAGCTCGTGATGATCGCCGCCGAGATCATGGCGTCGCGGCAAATTACGTACTTCGCGGCGCGGCAGAAGGATTCCGGCAAACGCTGCGATCTCGAAGCCGGCATGGCGAAATTGTTGGCCGCGCGCGTCGCCTGGGCCGCTGCGGACAATGCGCTGCAAATTCATGGCGGCAATGGCTTCGCGGTGGAATATCCGATCAGCCGGGTGCTGGCCGATGCGCGCATCCTCAACATTTTCGAAGGCGCCGGCGAAATCCAGGCCATGGTGATTGCGCGACGGCTGCTGGAGGAGAGCGCGAATTGAAACGTCTTATTGTCGCTTTGTTTGCGCTCGCCGGCGCGTCTTGTAGTCAACCCGAGGCAGGCTACCCGCCTGCCTACGAACTCAACTTCATGCGCGGGTGCGAAGCCCAGGGCGCGCCGCGCGCGGTATGCGCGTGCTCATGGGCGCGGATCGCCGCCGATGTGCCGCGCGCCGATCTGGACGGGCTGGAGCGCTTGCCCGCCGCGCAGCGCCCCGAAAGCCCGGTGCAGAAGCAAATCGAGGGCTTTGCGACGCAATGTATGGCCGAGCACGCGCCCCCCGCGCCGGAAGCGCCTTAACCACGGCTTCTGATGCGACTATGCTCACGCCGTTCGACTCGGGCGGAGACGCACATGCGGCTGAAGACACCTGTTCTGGCGTTGGCGTTGCTCCTCGCCGCGTGCGGGCAGAGCGCGCCCAATCCCTATCCCGCTGACGCGCGCACGCGGTTTGACGCGTCATGCCCGCCTGAAAGCCAAGTTTGCGTCTGCACATGGGACAACATCACCCGCGCCATGCCGTACGATGAGTACGAGGCCGCGCTGTCGCGCTTCCGGGAAACCGGCTCCATGGACCCGCGCATCACGCGCGCGCGCACGACCTGCCTGGAGCGGCATTCAAGCTAGGTTGAACGCCGGCTTTGTAGCGCGGCGAACAAAGTGCCGTCGTCCAAGAGATCAAGCTCGCCGCCCACGGGAACGCCATGCGAGAGCCGGCTGATTGTGAGGCCCAGCGAGGAGAGCCGCTCGGCCAGATAATGCGCTGTGGTCTGCCCATCGACCGTCGCGGCGAGCGCAAGGATCACTTCGCGCACGCCGGGCGCTGAGGCGCGCTCAATCAGTTTGGGAATGCGTAAATCTTCCGGCCGCACGCCATCGAGGGCAGAGAGCACGCCGCCCAGCACATGATAGCGCCCCCTGAACGCTCCCGCGCGTTCGAGCGCCCATACATCGCCCACCTCTGCGACGACGCAGATGAGGCCGTCGTCACGCTCAGGATTGGCGCACAACATGCACGGGTCTTGAGTATCGAGCGCGCCGCAATTTGAGCACGCGCGTACTTTCTCCGCGGCTTCACTCAGCGCGCCCGCGAGCGGAAGCATGAGCGCGTCTTTCTTCTTCAGAAGCTGCAACGCCGCCCGCCGTGCCGAGCGCGGTCCCAGGCCGGGGACTTTCGCCAGCAACGAAATAAGCGCCTCGATCTCGGGCGCGGCGGTGGCGGATTTGGAGCGCATCTATGCGTTAAGAACCAGGATCGCTCCGTTCAGCGTCGACGCGAAGGCAACCCAGGCGGCGTAAGGTACGAACAGCCATGCGGCCAGCTTGTCGCGTCGCCAGGCCGTGGCGATGAACGCGAGGATGGTCGCTAACAGCATGAGGATGATGACGAGCCCCAAGCCGATCTGTTGCAGCGCGAAGAAGGCTGGTGACCAAGCGAAGTTGAGCGCGAGCTGCGCCCACCAGAGCTTCATGGTAACGCTTCCCGCATGCGCTTGCAGGATGCGCCAGCCCGCGACGGCTATAAGCACGTAGAGCGTCGTCCAGGCCGGGCCAAACACCCAGCCCGGCGGATTGAAGAATGGTTTCTCCAGCGCTGCATACCAGTCGCCGGGCGCGGTCAAATAGCCAATGGCTAGCCCGCCGCCGCTGACGAGAAGAATCAGGAGTGCGAGAGCGAGATAACGGTTCATGTGATTAAAACGGCATCTTGAAGCCGGGCAGAATGCCTAAGCCGCCGCCTAGACCCTTCATCTCATCGTTCTGCGCATCGTCGAGTTTCTTGCGCGCATCGTCATGGGCGGCTTTGATCAGGTCCTCAAGCATTTCGGCGTCGCCCGCAGCGGAGGGATCGATCTGAATGGCGACGAGCGCGTTCTTGCCGCTGAGGGTGATTTTTACCGCGCCGCCGCCCGCGCTGCCCTCGACCACCATGGCCTCGAGTTTCTTCTGCGCCTCGGTGATTTTCGCCTGCATCTGCTGCGCTTGGCGCATGATCTGGGAGATGTCTTTCATCGGTCCGCTTCTTTCTTGCGTCCTGGCGCCGGTGTAGGCTTCGCTGCTTGCGGCATCGGCACGACATCGCCGCGCGGGTCTTCAACAGGCGCGCGCACGGCGGTGATCTGCGCATCGGGAAACGCCTTCAGCGCTTCGGCGACGAAGGGCTGGCGCTTGAGCTCTTCCATTTCGCGCTCACGTTCGCGTTTGCGACGCTCTTCGAGGCTTTCCACCGGCGCGGTGGATTCTTCCGTTGAGCGGATGCGCCATTCAAATGGCGTGCGCTCTTCGAGGAATGCTTTCAGGCGACGCACGAGATCGCGCGGTTGCGCGGGATTGGCGATGAACACGATCTCGCCCTCGGCCGAGAAGCGCGTCACCTTCAAGCGATCGAGCGCCAGTTCCAATTCGATGTCGCGTTCCTCAGCGACGGCGCGGATCACATCCTCGAAGTTGCCGAAAGAAGGGGCGCCTGCATCCGGGGCGCTGACCGGCGCCTGCTCAGCTCTGGGGCCGCCAGCATCCTGCCGGGTTTCTTGGTGTGGTTGCGGGCTGGACGCTGGCGATCCATCTTTGAGCAACCGCGCGGCGTCCTCAGGCGGGGGCAGATTCTGTGCCGCGCACAGGCGCACGAGGGCCATCTCCAGCGCCGCGATGGGGTCCGGGGCTTTGCCAGCTTCATCGAGCGCTTTCAGCAGCATCTGCCAGAGCCGGGAGAGCTGCGCGGGGGAGACGCTCGACGCCAAGCCCCGCACGCGCGCGATCCAGTCCGCGCCGCCAAGCAGCCGCGCGTCCGCGCCCAGCGCCTGCGCGCGCGCGGTTTCGTGGCCGATGTCGAGCAGATCGCGCAGGATCAGCGCAGGATCGGCGCCGCTGTCGTATTGGGAACGTGCTTCGGTGAGCGCCGTCTTCGCGTCGCCCTTGGCGATAGCGTCGAACAGGTCGAGCACGCGCGCGCGATCGGCCAAGCCCAGCATGTCACGCACATCGGCGGCGCCAACGCTGGCGCCGGGCTTTTGTACAAGCGCTTGATCCAGCAGCGAGAGCCCGTCGCGCGCCGAACCCTCCGCCGCGCGTGCGATCAAGGCCAAAGCATCGGCATCGACCTTCACGCCTTCCTTCGCGCAAATGTTCGCGAGATGCTCGGCCAGCCGTTCGCTATCGATGCGCTTCAAATCAAAGCGTTGGCACCGCGACAGCACGGTCACCGGCACTTTGCGAATTTCGGTGGTGGCGAAAATGAACTTCACATGCGGCGGCGGCTCTTCGAGCGTTTTCAGCAGACCATTGAAGGCCTGCGTCGAGAGCATGTGGACTTCATCGATGATGTAAAGCTTGTAGCGCGCCATCACCGGCGCGTAGCGGACCGAGTCCAGGATTTCGCGAATGTCGTTGATGCCGGTGCGCGAGGCCGCATCCATCTCGAACACGTCGGGATGGCGGCTTTCCATGATCGCTTGGCAATGCTCGCCCGGGGGATCGAGGTCGATGGTTGGCGCATCGACGTCGCCGCGGCGGTAGTTCAGCGCCCGCGCCAAGAGCCGCGCGGTGGTTGTCTTGCCTACCCCACGGACCCCGGTCAGCATAGTTGCGTGTGCGATCCGATTGAGCGCGAAAGAGTTGGCGATCGTGCGCACCATGGCTTCCTGACCGATCAGGTCAGCAAACGTCCTTGGCCGGTACTTGCGGGCAAGCACCAGGTAGCCGCCTCCAGCAGGTGCGTCGGCAAACAGGCCAGGGACCGAGTCATCGCTCATCGAAGGTCATTTAGACCTTTGATCGGCCTTGGGCGAGGTTCCTGGAAGCAGAACATTAATGTTGGGTGCGGCAAAAAGGGTACATACGGGGAAGGTGCCCATATGGACGCAGTCGCGAACGAAACCAGGGGCCGCGTGCTGGCGATCCGCCGGTTTCACGAGATTGCGTGGCAACGCCACGGCGCGACGCGGTACGCGTCGGCGGCAATGATCCCGCTCGTGACCCTGTTTCTTGTGCCCGGCTGGTGGGGGATATTCGGTCTGGCATGTGCTGCCTTGGCCGTCGCGATTGATGTCTGGGCGGTAAACTGGTTGCGGCGTGTGGATGGACAACTCGATCAACTGCCCCTTGACGCCTTAAAGCGCGTTCAAACTCAGTTGGTGTTGCGTATTGTAGCGGTCGTGACAGCGTACGCGGCACCCTATCTGGCGCTGGTGTTTGCACCGAATCCTGGCCCGCTGGTGGCGCTGCTGTTCGCTGCGGGCGCTATCGTGATCATGACAAGTCAGCACGTCATGACCAAGACGATGATCTTTTACACGCTGCCGCCAATGGCGATCGCGCTTGTCGCCAGCGCGGGGGTCGTTGGCGCGTCTTTTGGCGGCGCACTGGGCATTGGGGTGCTGGCAGTGCTCACCCTTGTGAACGCTATCGTGATGGCGCGTGCTGGCGCAAAGGTGTTCGCTGACACGGTCGCCGCGCGGCTGGAGGCTGAAAGCGCGGCGCTTTTACTTGAACGGCGTGTCGTGGAGCGTACCGCGGAAACCATGGAAGCGCTACGCACAGCGGAAGCGGCGAACAAGGCCAAATCCCTGTTCTTGGCGAACATGAGCCACGAATTGCGCACGCCGCTCAACGCCGTGATCGGTTATTCCGAGATCATTCAGGAGGATGTCGAAGCAGGCGATGTGTCGGAATGCGGCCAACACGCGGCACGCGTTCGTTCATCGGCGATACATCTCTTGGGACTGATCGCCGATGTTCTGGATTTGTCGAAAGTCGAAGCCGAAAAGGTCGTCTTGCGTCCCGAGGCGATCGATGCGCGCGAATTGGCGACCTCCGTCATAGAAACGGTCACGCCGATGGCGGCGGAAAACGGCACGGCGTGCGATCTTCTGATAGAACCCGGCGCCGAGCATTTTTCCGCTGACCCGTTGCGCGTGAAGCAATGCTTGATGAACCTGGCGTCGAACGCTGCGAAGTTCACGCACAACGGACGTATCGTTTTTCATGTGCGCCGGACGACCTGGGACAACGCGCCGGCCCTTGCGTTTGACGTGCGCGACACCGGCATCGGCATCAGCGCCGAAACGCTGACGCGGTTGTTTCAACCGTTCGCGCAAGCGGACGCATCGATCACGCGCGCGTATGGCGGCACCGGGTTGGGGCTGTCGATCACACGCCGCTTCGCGCGGCTGATGGGCGGCGACGTCACCGTTGAGAGCGAACTCGGCAAAGGCTCGCGCTTTACGCTGATCCTGCCCGAGCGCGCCGTCGATCTGGATCTGGAAGATCAAGCCGCAGCGTGAGTGCAGACAGAACGGCGACCCGTACGCAACCCGTTACGGCTGCTTCCTTCCGGATCTGACCGGGTTGGCGGGGCGACCGTCCGCCGCCTGCCTGCGGCGCTCATATCGCCGCTTGCGCGGCCGCCCGCAAGGGCTCAGCGGCGGATGAGGTCGATGCCCGCCCAGGCGAACGCCGCGCCGAACAGCGCGCCCGCCGCCGCGAAGCCGTACTCGGGCAGGGGCGCGGGCAACATGCCGAGCACTCCGGCGGCGATCACGGACCCAAACCACAAAAGCGGCGGCCCCCAAGGGCGCTCGCCTGCGCGCAGCCAGGCGAGGGAAAGGCCGACAAGCGAAATCGCCAACGCTGCGGCGCCTTGCTCATAGGTGGAGAAACCAAAAACGTCCGCGTCCGGCCCACCGATGAAGGAGAGCGCGGCCATCGAGAGTGCAAAACCCGCGAGCCCCAGCAGCCCAAGTTTCTCCGCTCGGGCGAGGTAAATCCCGATCAAGCCGAGGCTGAGGAAGACGTCGGTGGTTGTCCATAGCGCCTCTTGCTCGGCGGCGGCGAGCGGCAAGGGCGTGGCCGACACCATCCGCATGAGCCCGCCCATCAGCGCCGCGCCGCCGGAAAGCTTGAACAAAATCCGTGCGTTCATGGCTGCCATCCACCCCTGTTCCTTGACGCTCGCCCCGCCGCTCAATACCTGAAAGCGTATGGCTATCCGCGATATCCTGACCGCGCCGGACATCCGTCTGAAGCAGAAATCCAAGCCCGTCGAGGGCGGGGTGACGGATGCGCACCGCGCGCTCATGGATGACATGCTGGAGACGATGTACGCGGCACCCGGCATTGGGCTCGCGGCCATCCAGATCGGCGAGCCGCTGCGGATCATCGTGATGGATATTTCTCGCGACGGCGAGGACAAGGCCCCGCGCTATTTCGTGAACCCCGAAATCCTCTGGGCTTCCGAGGAGACCGCGCCTTACGAGGAGGGCTGTCTCTCGGTTCCGGAAATCTATGACGAGATAGAGCGGCCCGCGCGCGTGAAACTGCGCTATCTGAACTATCATGGCGCAGAGATCGAAGAGGACGCCGAGGGCCTGTTCGCGGTCTGCATCCAGCACGAGATGGACCATCTGGAAGGCGTGCTATTCATCGACCATCTCTCGCGGCTGAAGCGCGAGAACGCCCTGCGCAAGCTAAAGAAGGCGCGCAAGGAAGCCGCGCTGGCTTAATCCCAGGAATTGATCGATCGCATTCGTGTTTCCCAGCGCAGGCGGCATGATCGCGGCGAATTCATGGGAGACGCCCGATGTACCGCGACATACTGGTCCATTTGAAATCCTACGAGGAGTGGTCGCCCCACATTGATGCGGCGATCGCGCTGGCGGCGCGGTCGCGCGCTTATCTGACCGGGCTGTTTGCCGAGCAGAACCTCGCCATCCTCAAGCTTTTGACAGGCGCGCCAGCGGGCGGCGCCGATATCATCGCCAAGGTCCAAGCCGATGCCGACGCCGCTTCGGCGGCGATGAGGGCGCGGTTCGAGGCGGCGATTCTGAAGCGCGGCGTTCACGGCGCTTTCGTTGCGGCGGAAGGGCGCTCCAACGAACTGATCAGCCTCTATGGCCGCTTCCACGATCTTGTCGTCGTTGAGCAGACCGACGAGTCAAGCGACGATCAGAACTGGTCGTCGGCGGAGGAGGCGGCGGTCAACTGCGGCCGCCCGACTTTGATCGTGCCGCGCCATGGGCGTCACGAAGCGGCGTTTACGCGCATTTTGGTGGCATGGAACGGCAGCCGCGAAGCCACGCGCGCCTTGCATGCCGCCATGCCGTTGATCGAGGTCGCCGAGAGCGTGGCGGTGCTCCAAGGGCGGATGCGCGAAGCCATGCCCTCGATCGTTTCGGCCCCTGGCCTCGACATCGCTGAGTATCTGCGCCGGCACGCCAAGAGTGTTGACGTGCTAGGCCATGACACCCCTGACGCCAGCGCGGCGGCGGCCATCCTCGACGCCGCCGACACTCACCGCAGCGACCTGATTGTGATGGGGGCGCTGGGGCGGCGGGGCCTGTCGCAGCTGATCCTGGGCGGGGCTACGGCCCGCGTGCTCCGGGCCACCGGCGTGCCGGTGCTGGCCGCGCACTAGGCGCCCCCCTTTCGCGGGCGCGAGAAGACGCTATGTTCGGGGCGAATTCGGCGGCGCGGTGAGGCGCTGCCTTCCGGTAGGGGATAACGATGAGCGAAGCTTTTGGTGGTTTTGTTTGCACGTCAGCGGCGATCGACGCGGCCGTAGCTGAGCGCGCGATGCTGACGCACCCCTTCTATCAGGCTTGGGAAGAGGGCCGGCTGACGCGCGATGCGCTCAAGGCTTACGCCAAGCAATACTTCCATCACGTTGAAGCCTTCCCGCGCGCGGTGAGCGCGGTGCACGCCAATTGCCCCGATGCGAAGGGCCGCAAGCTGCTCGCCGAGAACCTCGCCGAGGAAGAAGGTATTGGCGCGGGCAAGGACGATCACGCGCGCCTGTGGCTTGGCTTCGCCGCTGGCATGGGCGCCGACGAGGACGATGTGCGCGCGGTGCGCCTCAATCCGGAAACGACGCGCCTGGTCGAGACCTTCCGCCGTCTCGCGCGGCACTCATATGCGTCGGGCTTGGGCGCGCTTTATGCTTACGAAAGCCAATTGCCTGCAGTCGCCAAGACCAAGATCAAGGGCCTCGTCGAGCGCTATGATGCGGGCCAGCCCGCCACGCTTAAATTCTTCGAGGTGCACGAAGTCGCCGATCTTGAGCACGCGGACGTGTGCCGTGAATTGCTCGATGCGTTGCCGGAAGCCGATCGCGCCGAAGCGCACGCCGCCGCGTGCGAACTCGCCGATGCGCTGCGCGGCTTCTTGACCGGCATGCAACGCGAGACGGGCTTGCACTAAACACGCCCCGATGCGCCTCGCCTTCATGGGCTCGCCGGCCTTCGCGTTGCCGGCGTTGGAAGCCCTGATCGAGGCGGGGCACGAGATCGCCTGCGTCTATTCGCAACCGCCCAGACCGGCCGGGCGTGGCAAGCAAGAGCGCATGACGCTAGTGCACGCGTTCGCCGTTGCGCACGGCTTGCCGTTGCGCACGCCGAAGAGCCTCAAGAAGACCGATGAGCAGGCGGCGTTCGCGGCGCTTGATCTCGACGCGGCGATTGTCGTCGCGTACGGGCTCATTCTGCCGAAAGCGATCCTCGATGCGCCGCGCCTTGGCGCGTTCAATCTCCATGGCTCGCTTCTGCCGCGTTGGCGCGGCGCCGCGCCCATCCAACGCGCGATCATGGCGGGCGATCATGTCACCGGCGTCCAGGTTATGCGCATGGAGGAAGGGCTCGATACTGGCCCGGTTCTCGGGAGCGCGGAAACCCCCATCGACTTCGACGACACTTCATCGACTTTGCATGATCGATTGGCGGTGCTTGGCGCTGGGCTTCTCGTGGATGCGCTGAAGAGCGTTGAGCGAGGCGAGGCAATAGAGACGCCTCAAAGCGAAAGTGGCGTCACTTACGCGCACAAGATTACGTCGGCGGAAACGCGCATCGATTGGACGCGACCGGCGCGCGAGGTCGATTGCGCAATCCGAGGCCTTTCACCTCACCCCGGCGCCTGGTTTGAGCTCAACGGCGCCCGCATCAAGGTGCTGATGTCGCGCCTAGGACAGGGCGACGGCGCGCCTGGCGAAGCGCTCGACGACGAGCTTCTGATCGCCTGCGGCCAGGGCGCGGTGCGCTTGCTCATTGTACAGCGAGAGGGGCGGGGGCCGATGGTCGCGGAGGCGTTTCTCCGGGGCCAACCTGTGTCCGCCGGGCAACGTTTGGGGTGGGCTTGCGTTTGATGCGTCCGGCTTAAGGCGGTAAGCGTGAAGCAAAGGAAGTGTTATGAAACTCAGATCGCTCTTAGCCGCGCTCCTTGTGGGCTTGGCGGCGTGCGGCCAGCAAAACGCGTCGACGGAAGCTGAGAACGCGTCTGCGCAACTCGATGCGCCAGCGCCGGAATCCGAGCCGTCGCGCGCGTTTGCGGCCGCGAGCGATTCCTCGCGCGCAACCACCGGCGATCTCACGGTGTCGACGTCGCTGCGGTTGCCCGATGCAAGCCAATCCGGCGCCGATGCGCAGGAAGTGCTGAGCTTGCGCGGCGCCAATGGCGTTATCGTCGAAGCGCAGGTGACGAGCGTGGTTTCCCCCGCCACGCAGGTGCAAGGACAAACGCTGCGCGCGCTCCTGAACTTGCCGGTCGAAGAGCCGCAAGTGCTGGTCTATCGCGTGTCGAACGAAACCAAACCGCAAAGCGGCCAAGGCCTCTGTGGAGCGGGCGCGACAGCGTATCTCGTCGTATGGGAGCCCGCCGCTCCAAGCGATGCGGCGCTCAAAGTGCTCGGTGTGAGTGGCGGCGCGCCCGGCGCGGGCGATGCGCGCGCGTGCACGATGCTGGAGTATCGGCGCGGGTAATGCGCTTTAAGCTCACGATCGAATATGACGGCGGCCCGTTTCAGGGCTGGCAGCGTTTGCCGGAGCACGCGAGCGTTCAAGGCGCGCTTGAAGACGCGGTCGAGAAACTCACCGGCGTGCGCGCCGATGTGATGGGGGCGGGGCGCACCGATGCGGGCGTGCATGCGCGCGGGCAGGTCGCACATGTCGACATCGAGAAGCTGTTCGAGCCGCAGCGGCTGGCGGATGGCTTGAACGCGCACCTCCGACCGCATCCGATCTCCGTGTTGGAGGCAAGCGCGGTCGTGCCTGAATTTCACGCGCGCTTTGATGCCCTACGTCGCGTCTATCTCTATCGGGTCATCAATCGCCGCGCTCCGTTGGCGCTGGAGCGCGGCAAGGCGTGGCGTGTGTCACGCGCGCTCGATGTCGAGGCGATGGCGGCGGGGGCGGCGCGGCTCATCGGCCATCATGACTTCACCACCTTCCGCGATGCGCATTGCCAGGCGAAATCGCCGCTCAAGACGCTCGATCGCGCCGACGTGTTGCGTGATGGAGGCGAAATTTTGTTCTGGTTCGAGGCGCGCAGCTTTCTGCATCGTCAGGTGCGTTCAATGCTCGGAACGTTGGTCGAGGTTGGCCTAGGCAAGATGACCGCCGATGACGTTGGCGCAGCGCTCGCGGCGAAGGATCGCGCGCGTTGCGGTCCTGTTGCGCCGGCCGATGGTCTATATCTGATGCGTATCGATTACTGACGCCGCTCGACCAGATCCCAGCGATTGCCATAGAGATCCTCGAATACGACGACCTTACCAAAGACTTCGTTGCGCGGCGCTTCGATGAAGCGAACGTTCGCCTTCACATAGCGCGCATACGTTTCATCGAAATCATCAGTTTCGAGAAACAGGAACACGCGACCGCCGGTTTGATCGCCGATACGCCCGAGCTGGCGCTCATTGGCTGCTTTGGCGAGCAGCATGCGCGCGCCGCGCCCGCCTGGCGGCGCCACCACGACCCAGCGTTTGGTCTCGCTTTGCCGCGTATCTTCGATCAAGTCGAACCCTAAGGCGTCGGTAAAATAGGCTATGGCCTCGTCATAATCGCGCACGACGAGCGCAAACATTGCAATGGCTTGTGTCATGTCGCGAAGTACCGGCGCAACACCGCCTCGTAGCAGCGCGCGAGCGTGCGAACATCCTCGACCGCGCAATGCTCATCCACCATATGCGCGGTGGCGTTGCGCAGGCCGAGTTCCGCGACGGGGCAATAATTGCGGATGAAGCGCGCATCGGAGGTGCCGCCGGTGGTGGTGAGCTTCGGCATGATGCCGAAGCTTTCGCGTACCGCTTCTTGTAGCAAGTCCGTGAACGGGCCGGGGTCTGTGTAGAACGGCACGCTTTGCGAGGCGATTCGTAAGCTTGCTTTGGCGCCGTGCTCGGCCGCCGCGGTTTCAGCGGTTTGCTTGATCCACTGAAACAAACCTTCACCCTCGTGATGCGTGTTGAAGCGGATGTTGAGCTTGGCGCTGGCGCGGGCCGGGATCACGTTGTGCGCCGGATTACCGACATCGATGCTCGTGATTTCCAGATTAGAGGGCGTGAACCCCGGCGCGCCGTCATCGAGCTTGCGCGATTTGAGGACGCCAAGCGCTTCGATCAGCGGCGTCACCGGATTGCGTGCGCGGTGCGGGTAGGCGACATGGCCCTGCGCGCCGTCCATGTCGATCACGACATTCAAACTCCCGCGGCGGCCATTCTTGATCACGTCGCCGACGCGACCCTCGCTGGTCGGCTCGCCGACAAGGCAATGATCGAGAACTTCGCCGTCGCGCGTCAGCGCTTCCAAAGTGGGCTTGGTGCCTTCGACGGCAGGGCCTTCTTCATCACATGTCAGCAGGAACGAAATCGATCCGCGAAATTCCGTGCTATGGATAAGGAAATTCTCCGTCGCCGCGATCATTGCCGCGATCGCGGTTTTCATGTCGGCGGCGCCGCGCCCGAAGAGCATGCCGTCGCGGATCTCGGCGGCGAAGGGATCGCTGGCCCAGCCCTCGCCTGGCGGTACGACATCGACATGGCCGGCGAAACAGAAGTTCGGTCGCGCATCGCCTAAGCGCCCGTAGAGATTGTCGACAATGCCGAACCTGTAGCGCTTGCAACGAAAGCCCAAAGCCGCCAACGCGGCCTCGGCCACATCGAGCGCGCCGGCTTCGTTTGGCGTAATGGACGGGCGTCGCATCAGGGCTTGCGCCAGGGGGATCGGATCGGCGAGTGTGCGGGCGTCCATGGCGCTGCTCTAGCGTGATGGCGGCAAAAGGACAAACGGGGGAGTGTGCGCATGAGTGTCGCGCCAGTCGCTGTAACGGATCGTATTCAGAGCTTGGACGTGATGCGCGGGCTTGCCGTGCTTGGCATCCTCGCGGTCAACGCCGCATATTTCGCCGCGCCCTGGCAAACTGGCATTAATCCGACGCTTGAGCCCCTCGCCGTCACCGAGGGGACGCTCTGGTCGTGGTGGGTGATGCATGTGTTCTTCGAGTTCAAGTTCATCACTTTGTTCTCGATCCTGTTCGGCGCGAGCATTTTTCTGGTCGGCGGCGAGCGCAGCGATACCGACCGCGGCGCGGTGCTGCGCCGGCGCCTCGCATGGCTGCTCATCTTCGGCCTGATCCACGCGACTCTGATCTGGTATGGCGATATTCTCGTCGCCTACGCGCTGACAGGCTTTCTCGTATTGTTGGCGCGCTCCTGGCGCGCAAGCACGCTGATGATTGTCGGCATCATTTTGCTGGCGCTGTCGATCGGGGTGCAAGCCGCGTCCGGCATGATGTTCGGGCTCATCCCGGAAGGCATGCTGGAAGAAATCCGCGCCGACATCTGGGCGCCGCCTGAAGAAGCGTTGGCGCGCACCATCGCCGCATTCCAGCGCGGTATCGTTTCCGCCACGCAAGAGAACATTTCCGTGTGGCTGGAGTTTCTGGCGAACTCGGCTGTCGGGCTGATCGTGCGCACCGCAGGCGTGATGATGATCGGCATGGCGCTGTTCAAGCTGGGCTTCCTCTCCGGAAAAGCGCCGGCTTGGGTTTATGCGCTCATGGTTGTGATCGGTGCGGGCGCGCTCGGCTTGATCGGTTACCAGGCCTGGCTCAACGCCCAAGGCGGCTTCGACTTCGTGCACATGCTCTCGAACGGGTCGCTTGCGAACGTCGCGTTGTCGATTTTTGGTTCGCTCGCCTACGCCAGCCTCATGGTGCTTTTGGTCAAGGGCAATCTGAGCGTCGTCACCGCACCGTTGGCGGCGGTTGGGCGCATGGCCTTCACCAATTACATCACCCAATCGCTGATCATGACGACGATCTTCTGGGGCGGTCGTGGGTTCGGCCTGTTTGGCGAAGTGGATCGACCGACTTTGTGGGCCATCGTGCTGGCGGTGTGGGCGGTGCAGCTGGTGTGGTCGCCGCTGTGGCTCTCGCGCTTCCAGATGGGCCCGCTTGAATGGCTGTGGCGGCGCTTGAGCTATGCGCAGCCTGTCGCTATCGGCAAAACAAGTTGAGGAGGAAACACATGAAGAAGATCGCGGCGGTCTTGGCATTGGGCGCGGCGTTGGCGGCGGGCGCAGCGTATGCGGGGCCGATGGACTACGCCTATGAGAACACCTTGGTCATCACCTATCCGAACGGCGCGGCGGCGCGGTACCACTTCAACGCTGACGGCACCTTCCACGCCATGCTGCCGGATGGTCAGCATGCGGCGGGCGCCTACGAACTCGCGGGCGATCAGATTTGCTTGACGCCGACGGGTGGCGAGCGCGCCTGTACGGCGGCCGCGCCGGATAAGGCTGTTGGCGATAGCTGGACGCAGACCGGGACGGATGGATCGACGATCACGGTGTCTGTGGTCGCGGGGCGTTGATAGGGCAGTAGGGGATTACGGCAGTAAGGGCTTAGAAACTACTGCCCTACGCGCCTAATCCCTTAGAAGCTCGTTCACGCCGGTCTTCGCGCGCGTTTGCGCATCGACGCGCTTGACGATCACAGCACAGGCGAGTGACGGCCCGCCGTTTGGATCGGGCAAGGAGCCTGGCACAATCACCGAATAGGCCGGCACTTCGCCGCGCGTGACCGCGCCCGTCGCGCGATCAACGATCTTGGTCGATTGGCTGATGAACGTGCCCATGGCGAGCACGGCGCCTTCACGGACGATGACGCCCTCGGCGACTTCAGAGCGTGCGCCGATGAAGCAGCCGTCCTCGATAATGGTGGGATTGGCTTGCAACGGCTCAAGCACGCCGCCAATGCCGGCGCCGCCGGAGATGTGAACATTCTTCCCGATCTGTGCGCAGGAGCCGACCGTCGCCCAGGTGTCCACCATCGTGCCCTCATCGACGTACGCGCCGATGTTGACGAAGCTCGGCATCAACACGGCGTTGCGCCCGATGAATGCGCCGCGGCGCACGATCGCGCCCGGCACGGCGCGGAAGCCGGCGGCGGCGAAGCTGTTCTCGCTCCAGCCCACGAATTTTGACGGGACCTTGTCCCACCAGTTCGCGTTGCCCGCCGCGCCCGCGATGAGCTGATTGGCGTTGGTGCGGAACGAGAGCAGCACCGCCTGCTTCAGCCATTGATACGTGATCCACGCGCCGTCGCCCCCCCGCTCGGCGACGCGCGCTTGGCCAGAGTCGAGCAGGTCGAGCGCGGCCTCGATGGCCTCGACGTCGGCGCCTTTGGTTTGCGGCGTCAGCGTATCGCGCCGCGCCCAGGCGGCTTCGATGGCGGCGGAGAGATCGGTGTGGGACATGGGGGAGAGCTAGCGGGAAGGGCCGTGCGGTGCAAATGTTGACGCAAAGTCCCTCTCCCGGTGCTTGGGGGGTGTTCGCGAAGCGGACGGGTGACGGGTGAGAGCATTTCGGAGGTAAGCGATAGAGTCGGCAAATCGCCGAACCCGGTCACCCCGCTAGTGATCAGTCTTGTCGCCCCGACTCAGCGCAATCCACATGGCGACGTTCGCGGCGACAGTCCCAACGATGATCCCAAGTGCCCACCAGGGCCGATGGTTGTCTTTCAGCCACGCACACTCCGGCGTCGCGCAATGGCCGACTCCAAGCCCAACAACAAAGAAGAACGCGAGCACGACAGACCCCAGCGTTAGGAAGGCTCCGAGATAGGTTTTGGTAGGTCCCATCGCTTGGTCCGTGTCTGTTGAACTCTACTCGCCACTGTAGAGCGATGTGCGGTCGATGTCCGCTTTGGGCCAGAAGCAGACCCTGGATCGATTTCCTTGCCTGCCAACGGCCCAGGTCCGCTAATCGCCGAAGGCGGTCACTCACGGTTCATCAGAGTCGAGTTCAGGATACTCATTCGGGCCACCTTTTCCCCGGGAACGGGGAGAAGGGCTGGGCTTACCTCTCAACGAGCCACCCCCGCAACAGCGCCTTCACATCGTGCGCCCAGTGGTGAACGTAAGCGGGGCGGGGCTCGGGATGGACAGCGCCCACCAGAGCGGTGGTGAAGCCCAATTCGTGCGCGGGTTCGAGATTGCGCAGCGTGTCTTCTACGAACATCGCGGCGCGCGGATCGATTCCGCACACCGCGTTCAGGCGCTCATAAGCGATGCGTTGCGGCTTCGGCGCAAAACCTGCGTCTTCCAGATCAAACACCGCGTCGATCACGCGGGACAGTCCCAAGCGCTCCAAGGTGCGCTCCGCATGGCCGCCGCCGCCATTGGTGAACACGATCTTTCGCCCCGGCAAATCGCCGATGAGGCTTTCGAGTTCCGCGTCGCGCTCCAGCACATCGTAAGCCACGTCATGCACGTAAGCCATAAAGTCGTGCGCATCGATGTCGTGATGCTGGCGCAAGCCGACGACGGTCGCGCCATACAAATGGAAATAGCGCTCGCGCAGCACCAAGGCTTCGTCGGCATCAACGCCCGCCGCGCGCACGATGTAAGCGGTCATGCGCTCGCCGATCAGATCGTAGAGGGCGGGCGCGGGGTAGAGCGTGTTGTCGAGATCGAACACCCAATCGCGAATGCCGTTCACACTCATCTCGGCGCGGGCCGATCCTGTGTCGGGCGATCCTCGGTTGACGTCGGCGCGCTGCTGGGCGCAACGCCGCGGCGAGGCGCCGCTTCGCGCACGGCGGGGCGCTCGCCATCGCCTTGCGTGATCTGCATCACGCGCGGTTGCGCGCCGACTTCAAGGAAGTCGCTATCCTCGAATTCCAGCACCAAGCCGGTGCGGTCGCGGCGTGGGATCGGCGCGAACAAAGCGGTTTGGTAATAGCGCGCCGCGCAATTCTCGCGACCCGTGATCGCGAAGCGCGCGGGGCTGGTGCAAAAGGGCAGGCCGGCGGCGAGGAGGCGCGTGCCTTCGTCGGTCTCAAGCCCTGCATAGACGTAATAAACTTCTTGCATCAGCACTTCATCGATCGTGCGCACGCAGCCTCCGGCATTGAGCGCCCACCAGCCGCGGCTCTCCCAGCCTTCGCCGCGACGACGCGCGATCGCTGTCCACACCCGTCCGCGCGTGCGATTGCACAAAGTGAGGCCAACTTGGCCTGCGCGCCGGCGCGCCGCTGTCTCCAGGGCGTCGATCAATTGATCTTCGCCCGCGCTGGGCGACAACCGCGCGGCAGCGCGGAATTGCGCAATGGCTTGAGCGATGCGGCGTGGATCGGCGCTGCGGCGACCCTCGCGAATATCGTAACCGGCGTCATCGAGCAGGCGCTGGATGCCGGCCTGGCGCGCGCGCGCCAGAGTGAAGGGTTGCGCTTCCGCGAACGACGTGCGCCAGCTGTCGCGCTTGTTGATCAGCACGCGGCGGAAGCGGCGCTCTTCCAGGCTCATCGCCGCGCATTGCGGCGGGTTTTCGATGGTGAACGAGCTTGACGGATCGATGCATAGGCGCGCGTCGCCGCCCCATTGCCGGCGACCGCCGCGATGGGCTGAAGAAGTACGCGCATATAAATAGTGCGTGCCGCGCGCGAGCGGCGCATTCACCGAGGTGCGGCACTCGCCGGGCCGCAGCCGCGTCCAGCCTTGCACCAGAATGGCGCGACCGTCTGGGCGCGCGGTTGCGGCTTCGAGCACGAAGCTGGTTTCGTTGCAGACTTGCCAGCCATTGGCGCGGTTTTGCTGCGCGCGCGCTTCGCCGGCTAAAGCAAACGCCGCCAGCGCAAGCAGCGCTACGCCCGCATACGCGGCGAAGTTATTGAATGAGCGTGCCAGCGCCATGTTCGGTGAACAATTCCATGAGCAGAACGTGGGGAGTGCGGCCATCGAGGATGACAGCGGCTTCAACGCCATTATCGAGCGCGGCGATGCAGGTTTCGAGTTTGGGGATCATGCCGCCCGTGGCGATTCCTGTGTCGATGGCGCGCCGCGCATCAGCGACCGACATCTCGCGCATGAGGTCGCCGTCCTTGTCGAGCACGCCGGGCACGTCCGACAAGAGCAAGAAGCGCTTGGCCGAAAGCGCCTTGGCGATGGCGCCGGCGGCGGTGTCGGCGTTGACATTGTAGGTGCGCCCGTCCTCGGCCACGCCGATCGGCGCAATCACGGGGATGTAGTCTTCTGGCGCGTTGATCAAAGCTTGGATCAGGGTTGGATCGACTTCCGTTGGTTCTCCGACGAGCCCCAGATCGATCGCCTGCTCGATCATAGAATCGGGGTCCTTGCGCGTGCGCACCGCTTTCTCGACCGTGAGAATGCGCGCGTCTTTGCCCGACAAGCCGACGCCGCGTACGTCCGCCTCTCGGCCAGCGGCGGTGATTTGATGTGCGAGTTCTTTGTTGACGCTGCCCGACAGCACCATCTCCGCAACTTCCATCGTGTCGGAATCGGTCACACGCAGCCCATCCACGAATTGCGACTTGACGCCGGCCTTAGCCAGCATCCGGCTGATCTGCGGGCCGCCCCCATGTACAACGACGGGATGAATGCCCACCAGCTTCAACAGCACGATGTCTGCGGCGAATTTGCGGGCGGTTTCAGTGTCGCCCATGGCGTGGCCGCCATATTTCACGACCACAGTCTCGCGGTCGTAGATCTGAATGAACGGAAGCGCCTCGGCCAAGGTCTTGGCTGTGGCGAGGCCGTTTTCGAGCGCTGCGAGGCGGTCCTTGGGCGGGAGTTTGGTCACCCGCGCTCTCTAGGGTGTTCGCACCCGCACGCCAAGGGCGCGGCGCCGCATTGAAATTCTGTCATCCCACCTGTGGATAAGTCAGCGCGCAGCGGTGCGCCGGTCGAGCGGCGTGTAAATCGCGCCATCGCCGGAGGCCAATCGGTCCAGTTCCGGCGTCGGCTGGCCAAAGCGCTTGCGGCACAGCGCCATGTGCGACAGCGCGCGCTCGGCGTAGTCGCGGCTTTCAGCGCGCGGCATCGTCTCCAGCAGCAGCAACGGGTCGATGTCGGCGGGTTGCGTCGCCAGCCAGCGCGAGAGCCAGCCAGGCCCGCCATTATAGGCGGCGAAGACCCGGCCTAGGTCGCCGTTATCGTGGAAGGAGTCCATCAGCCAGCGGATGTAAGATTGGCCGAGCCGCATGTTGAGCCCGGGTTCGAACAACGCCGCTGGCTCGCGGCGATAATTGGTCGAGCGATCCATATCGCGCGCGGTGGAGGGCAGTAGCTGCATCAGGCCGCGTGCGTTCGAGGTGCTGACGGCGCGTGGGTTGAAATAGCTTTCCTGACGCACGATCGCGTAGAGCAGCGCGCGATCGAGCGAGAATCCGTCGTCAGGTTCGAATGTGGTCGTGGGACAAAAACCTGCAGCAACGTCGATGCCGCCATACTCGGCCGCGCGCAATTGCGCGGCGGGCGCTTGCAGCGCGATCGCGAGCGCGAGGAATGTGCGGTCGTCCTCGCGCGACAAGTCGCCATGCAGGCGGCGTAATTCGCTTTCCACCTCCGAGAGGCGCCCGAGCTGCGCCAGCGCCGCGGCACGGCGGGCGCCGGGATAGCGCTCGATGAAGCGCGCGATAGCGTCCGCTTCAAGCTCGGGCTCTTGAAAATTCAAAGGGCTTTCGCGCCCCAATTGGGCTTCCGCGAGTTGGCCGTAGAAGGTCCAGGGACGATCGGCGGCGGCTTGCAGATGCGTTGCGACGCCCGCGCTTTCACCCGCCGCCAAACGAGACCGCGCGGCCCAGTAGTGCACGCCCGCGCGCGCCCAGCCGCCATGATGGGGCCATTGTGCGGAGGCTTCGAACTGGCGCACGGCTTCGCTGTAATCGTGTTGGCGGAAGGCGATCAGGCCGAGCAGCCACGTGGCTTGACCCGCGCGAGAACCGTAAAGTTCGCCTTGCGCCGCAACGCGCGCGCCTTCGATGTCGCCCGCGCCGAGCAGTTCGGCCACGCGCGCGAGGGCCGCACGGGTTGACGCGGAGTCGCCAGAGATTGGCGGCGGCGTACCCGGCAATGCGCGACCACGACCCGCTTGCGGCGAAGGCGCCTGTGCGCGGGAGCGGCGCGCGCGCGAGTCCATGGCGCGTTCATAGACGGCGTCCGCCATCCCATACTCGCCATAGCGATTGAGCCAGCTTGTATAGTCGCTCCAACCGGGCCGGTAGCTGCGCGCCAGCAACATGCGCCCGCGCACGACGCCTTCCAGCACATCATCCTCGGCGCGGTTTACCGCCGCGGAGACCTCGCGCCACTCGCCGGCCTCAATGGCCGCGAAGGCGGCGCGATAGGCGGCCTCGTCATGTTCGGAGAGCGCCACGATGCGCGGTTCGGCCATCGCGGCGGGCGCTGCAATCGCGGCAACGGTGAAGGCAGCGAAAGCGGTTCTCAGCGTCATCGAGGCCCCATTCTGGGAAGAGGAGTTTCAGGTCCGAGGCGCCCGGGCGATTCCCAGCTCTTCGAGCCAAGTGTTCGCCGCGAGCACATCAGCCCACGCCAACCGCTTCTGATGCGGCTGACGCAGCAGATATGCCGGATGAAGCATCACCATCGCGTTGATGGGGCTGTCTAGGCCATCTTGCTTGTAGAGCAGCCGGCGGCCGCGCAGCTTCAGAACGCCGTCGTCGCGCTTCAGCAATGTCTGGGCGGCAGATTTTCCAGCTAAAATCAATAATCTCGGTCTCGAGAGCGCGATCAGCCGCTCGACGAAGGGTAGGCAGGCGATGGTTTCGCCCTGGGTTGGGTCGCGATTGCCGGGGGGGCGCCAGTAAATTGTATTTGAAATCAATATATTGGTCTGCCGATTGAGCCCCGCATGCGCCAAGATGCGGTCGAGCAATTGGCCGGAGCGGCCGACGAACGGCTTGCCCTTCTCGTCCTCGTCCTTGCCGGGCGCCTCGCCAATCAACAGCACGGGGGCGTTTTCGACCCCGTCCGAGAACACGGTGTTGCGGGCCGTGGCCTTGAGCGCGCAGCCATCGAAGCTCTCAACGGCGGCCCGCAGCTCGGGGATGGTCTTGGCCGCCGCCGCCAAAGCGCGCGCGTTCTCGACCGGCGAGGGGCCGGCTTTGGCTCGGACGGTTGTTGCCTTAGGGGCAGGGCTCGGCCGCTGCACTGATGGGGGGGCTTGCGGCTCGGCGCGAGTGAACACCGCTTCCGCACCATCCATATCGACGCCCGCCGCGCGCCAAAAGGCGAGCAACGCGCGGGCGGCGGTGGCGTGGGTGGCAGCGTTCATGGGGGCGTTATGCAAGGACTCGCGCGAATCGCCAAAACCCCGGTTCCAACTGTGCGTCGTCGTGGCAAGCTTGCGCCTCGTCGCGGCAGCTTTGATAAGAGTCACAAAGGCTGATGGAAGAGGTACGGCATGTCCGACGAAGCGCGTGAAGCAATGGAGTACGACGTTGTCATCGTCGGCGCGGGGCCGGCGGGGCTATCGGCGGCCATTCGCTTGAAGCAGCTTGCGGCGGCGGCGGGATCGGAGATTTCGGTCGCTGTGCTGGAGAAGGGCGCAGAGGTCGGCGCGCATATTCTCTCGGGCGCGGTGATCGATCCTATCAGCCTGAACGAGCTCATTCCCGACTGGAAGGACAAGGGCGCGCCGATCGACACGCCCGTCACGCAAGATGAGTTTAAGGTTTTGGGCCCCGCCGGCGCGGCGGCCTTGCCGATGTTCCTGTTGCCCCCCTTCATGCACAATCACGGCAATTTCATCGTCTCGTTGTCGAACTTCACCAAATGGCTGGGCGCACAGGCGGAGGCCGTCGGTGTTGAAATCTATCCCGGCATGGCGGCGTCAGCGCCGGTATTCGATGAAACGGGCGCCTTGAAAGGCGTTGTCGCGGGCGTTTTTGGGATTGCCAAAAGCGGCGAGAAGAAAGCCGATTACCAGCCGGGCATGGAATTGCACGGCAAGTATGTGCTGATCGCGGAAGGCGCCCGCGGCTCGCTCTCGAAGACACTGCACGCGAAGTATGGCCTGGCGGACGGTCGCGACCCGCAGAAGTTCGGCATCGGCATCAAGGAATTGTGGGAAGTGCCGGCGGAGAGCCATAAGCCGGGTCTGGTTCTGCACACCGTCGGTTGGCCGCTCGACGACAAAACCGGCGGCGGCTCATTCATGTATCATTGGGGCGAGCGCTACGTGTCGGTCGGCTTCGTGGTGCATCTCAATTACAAGAACCCGTACATCTCGCCGTTTGACGAATTTCAGCGCCACAAGCTGCACGACGAAATCGCCCAGCATCTGCGCGGCGGCAAGCGCATCGCATATGGCGCGCGTGCGATCACCGAGGGCGGTTTGCAATCGGTGCCGAAGCTGACGTTTCCGGGCGGCGCGCTGATTGGGTGCTCAGCCGGTTTCGTGAACGTACCCCGCATCAAGGGCACGCATAATGCGATGAAGACGGGCATGCTTGCCGCCGAGGCCGTGTTCGAAGCGTTGGGGCAAGGCCGTCAGCGCGATATGCTGGACTCCTACGAAGAAGCGTATCGCGAAAGCAGGGTCTACAAGGATCTGAAGCTCGTACGCAACGCCAAGCCCTTATTGTCGCGCCTGGGCACCTTCTGGGGCGGGTTTGTCGGCATGGCCGACATGTGGACGACCGCGCTCCTGGGCGGGTTCTCGTTCCTCGGCACATTGAAGCACGGCAAAACCGACGCCGCTTCAACCGAGAAAGCCAAGAAACACAAACCTATCAGCTATCCCAAGCCCGATGGCGTGCTGACCTTCGACAAGGCGTCGTCGGTCTACCTCTCGAACACCAATCACGAAGAGGACCAGCCCGCGCACCTGACGCTTAAGAACGCCTCGATCCCGATTCAGGTGAATCTGCCCGAATACGCCGAGCCAGCGACACGATATTGCCCTGCTGGCGTGTACGAAGTGCTTTACGACGACGCGGGCAAAAATCCGCGGTTCCAGATCAACGCCCAGAATTGCGTGCACTGCAAGACATGCGACATCAAGGATCCTAGCCAGAACATCAATTGGGTGACGCCCGAGGGCGGCGGGCCGAATTACGCGAATTTGTGAGCGCGCTGAACGCGCGCGGAGAAAGGCAAACATGAGCAAGCGTTGGGCATTGATCGCGGCGAGCCTCGCAACGGCGGCTATGGCCGGGATGGCGAGTTCGGCGCTGGCGCAGGACAAAGCCGCGGAGCCGGCGACGCAGGCGCCTGTCAATTCGCGTGCGACGGCCGAACTCCTCCGTCGCACGTCGCCGCCCAATCCGGCGCCTGATCGCACCTATGAAAGCCCCGACGCGGCTTTGATCGCCGCAGACATCGATTATCTGGTGCAGGAGGCGCGCCGCGCCGTGGGGCGCAGCGACGAAGCGTCCTATTGGTATGCGATCGCCTTTGCGGACGACATCGCTTCTGGAGACTACGCGCGTGCGCGCGCGACTCTGGTAGCAGCCCCTGGCGGCATCAATGGCGGCGTCGCCGACATGCTGGAGCCGTTCCTGTTAGCGGCGGAGGGGCGTCCCGATCGCGGCGTCGAGCGCATCGACGCCGGCGCGGACAATTTGCCGGCGCCGTTGCCGGAAGTGGCGCGCGCGCTGGTGTTTGAATCGGCGGGCCGCTTGGACGAGGCGGCGGCTGTCTACGCCGAGATGGTCGATCGGCTTGATGTCACGCCCCCGGGCGACGACGAGCCGCGCACGCCCGAGGAATTCGAGCGCGCTTTGAGCGCAGCGCGCATCACCCATGCGGTGTATCGCGCGGCATTGGTGCATCACCGCCTGGGCCGCACCGAACAAGCGCGCCGCTACTACGATATAGTCACCACCTTTGCGCCGCGTTCGGCGGACGTTCAGGAAAACTTGCGCCGTCTCGCCGCCGGGCAAGCGCCGTTCGAGGCGCCGCTCGATGTGCGCGGCGCCACAGGCCGCTGGTTGTTGTTCTTGTCGGAATTCCTCACCCAAGCCGAGATGCTCTCGCGTATGTTGGCGCAGGAAGAGCCCGCGGTCGGGCTCGCTTCGACGCCGGGCTCGGCTTTCCTGCAAATGGGCGTCTTGCTCTCGAACGACGCTAATGATTGGCGCCTCTACGCCGCTGATCAGGTGTTGGACGCCGGCGGCGCCGATGGCGCGCAGCGCATCATCGATATGATGCCCGCCGAGAGCGTGTTCGCCGCCGACGCTGAGATCACGCGTGCGCTGATCGCGCTGGAGCGGCGCAACGATGCCGCCGCTGCGGAAGCCGCCGAACGCGCGCTCGCGCGTGGCGGCGATCGCTGGTCGATTGTTGCGTCTGTGGGCGATGTGTATCGCCGTGTCGGCCACGCCGAGCGCGCTATACCTGCGTTCGATCGCGCACTTGCGATGGTGCAGACCGACGAGGAGCGCGCTGACATACTCGGCTATCGCGCCTTCGCGCATCGGTTCGCGGGCAATATCGCCGCCGCTAGCGCCGACATGCGCGCGGCCTTTGCGATCGACCAGAGCGTCGATACGCGCTTACTCTTCGTTTCGATTTTGATGGAGGATCCGGACGGCTGGAACGACGGCATCGCCGTCGCGCGCGCGCTATTCGCAGAGCAGCCAGATTCGGTCACTCGCCTCAATACGCTCGGTTATGCGCTGATTCAGAGACCGCAAGGCCTGGAAGAGGGTTACCGGCTCCTATGGCGCGGCTTCAATTATGGGCAGATGGATTACGCGGTCGTCGATAGTTTGGGCTGGGCTTATTACCAATATGGCCATTTCGATCAGGCCCGGGCGCTGATTGAGCGTGCGCGCGATCTCTCGATTGCTGATCCGAACTCCGAAATTCTCGACCACCTGGGCGATGTGTACTGGCGCCTCAATCGCCGCGACGAAGCCCGCACGACGTGGCGCCAAGCGCTCGATGCGCGCCCGGACGCCATTCGCCGCCGCGACATCGAACGTAAACTCCAGCGCGGTCTCACAACGCCCGCGCCGCGTAGTCGTGAACTGCCGGAAGTCAATCTCCCGGAAGGGCCATCGCATCGGGAGGATTTGTGAGGCCTTGGACGAGCGGTTCGCTGATCGCGGCGGTGTTGGTGATCGCGGGCTGTGCGAGCGCGCCGCCGCGAACGGCATCGTCCTACGCTGATTTTCTGGTGGGCCGTGTGGCAAACGCGCGGCAAGATCATCAAGTGGCCGCTGATCGCTACGCGCAAGCGCTTGCGCGCGCGCCGGAAAGCGCTGTGTTCGCGGAAGCTGCACTGGCGACGGCGCTTATTGCGGGCGATATCGCAAACGTGCGCCAAGCCGTGCGCCGCGTTCCGCGAGAAGATGCGCCGGGCTACGCCAATCTGGTGCGCGCCGCTGAGGCGCTGGAAAGTCAACGTTGGAGCGCCGCCGAAGCCGCGCTCGAAAACATGGAAGGCGCTGCGGGCGAGGCTTTGATTGGCGGCATGCTGCGCATCTGGGCGAATACGGGTCAGGGCCGCGTCGATGATGTGCTGATGGACTTGGGGCCTCTCGCCTCGGTCCGTCCGTACGGGGCCGTGTTCAGTTATCAGCAGGCGATGGCGCTCGACTATGCTGGGCGCGATGAGGCGGCATTGGCGGCGTATCAAACCGCAGCGCAAGGCGGCCTGATGTTGCCGCAAGCCATTGTCCGCCATGCCGACCTGCTGGTGCGGCGCGGCGAGCGCGCGCAAGCGCTGGAATTGCTTAGTCTAGGGCAAAATGGACAACACCCAGCGCTTCAGATCGCGCGCGCGCGCCTTGAGGCCGGCCAGGACGCCGCGCCCGAAGCGCTGACGCCCGCGCGCGGCGCATCGGCGGCGCTCTACGGCCTTGGCGCGATCTTCCTGCAGGAAGCCGATGCCACGAACGGATTTTCGACGTTGACGTTGTCGCTGCTGCTTGACCCCGATGCAGATGCGTCGCGCCTTCTCTTCGCGCAGGCTTTGTCGGCGCGCGGCGGCGCCGAGGAAGCGTTGGCGATGACAGCCGCTATCGACGCCGCGTCCGACTATGCCGGCGCGGCGCGGCGCTTGGAGGTTTGGATCTTGCACGATGCCGGTCGTGATGCGGAGGCGCTGAGCTTGGCGCGCGCGCAGGCGGCAGGCGGCGACGTGCGTGGTTTGAGAACCCTGGCGGATTTGCACCGCGGACTCGGCCAGTACGGCGAGGCGGAGTCGATCTACGACCAGCTCTTCGACCGCACGCCTAACGATTGGCGTCTGCTGTTCGCGCGTGGTGCGGCGCGCGAGCGGCTGGGGCGTTGGCCGCAGGCGGAGGCAGATTTTCTGCGTGCGCTGGAGCTGTCGCCCGAGCAGCCGGATGTGATGAATTATCTCGGCTATGGCTGGGTTGATCGCGGCGAGCGGCTGCAAGAGGGGCTAGCTCTCATCGAGCGCGCCGTTGCGCTGCGCCCGAATTCAGGGGCGATCATCGACAGCCTGGGCTGGGCGCATTTTCGCCTCGGGAATTACGCGCAAGCGCGCGATCTGATCGAGCATGCGCTGCAGCTCGAGCCCGCTGACGCGACGCTGAACGAACATTTGGGCGATGTCTATTGGCGGCTGGGGCGTCGCATCGAGGCGCGTTATCAATGGCAGCGCGCGCTGGACTTGGGGCCTGAGAACCTCGCCGCCGTGCAAGAGAAACTGGCCAACGGCTTGCCGCCCGAGCCACCGCGCCAGGCCGCCACCCGATGAGCGTTCGCGTCTTCGCGCCGGCGAAGATCAATCTCACGCTTGAGGTCGGCGCGCCGCGCGCGGATGGCTATCATCCGCTGCAGAGCTTGGTGATGTTCGCCGATGTCGGCGATTGGGTGGAAGCGCGCCCGGCCGAGGACGTGTCGCTCGATGTAAGCGGGCCTTTTGCCGCGAACCTTGAAGGTGAGAATCTGATCGTACGGGCGGCGCGTGTGCTGGCCGCACATGCGGGCGTAACCAGCGCTGCGGCGCTGACTTTGGAGAAGAACCTCCCCGTTGCCGCAGGCATTGGCGGGGGGTCTTCCGATGCGGCTGCGGCGCTGAAGGCGCTCAATCGGCTTTGGGCATTGAACTTGGAGCCATCGGAGCTGCGGGCGCTGTCGCGGGAGCTTGGTGCCGACGTGCCGGTCTGTATTGACGCTCGCGCGGCGTGGATGAGCGGCATCGGTGATAATCTGGCCGCCATCGAAACGCCGTCAGTGGCGGCAGTGCTGGTGAACGCGGTGCAGCCCTTGTCGACAGGCGCGGTGTTCCGACGCTTCGATGAGATGGCGCTTGGCAGGGGCTTCGCTGAAAGGCCGCCACCCACCATGGCGTCCGCGACCGAGATGGTCGCGTTCGCGCGCGCGCGCGGCAATGACCTCGCCAAGCCCGCGCGGGCGTTGATGCCCGAGTTGGACGCTATGGAGCACGCGCTCAAGAGTGACGCACGCGTCATCTATGCGGGGCTCTCGGGCAGCGGCGCGACCATGTTCGCGCTCGTTGGCTCAAACGCGGGCGCAAAGGCGTTGGCGTCCGATTTGGTGGCAACGCGGCCGCATTGGTGGGTGCGCGCGACAACCCTCGCTTGACCCACCGGTAACCCGGGATGTAGCGCTCTCGGGCGCGAGGTGACTAGTGAGTTTTGAAGCTCTCGGTTGGGGCGTGGCGCTTGCGTTTGTCGCAAGCCTGATCGCGTGCCGCGCGTTGATCGCCACAGGCCCGCGCGATAAACCCACCGAGGAACGCAAAGCCCATCGCA
This sequence comes from Hyphomonadaceae bacterium, assembly GCA_022843225.1. Lineage (GTDB taxonomy): Bacteria > Pseudomonadota > Alphaproteobacteria > Caulobacterales > Aquidulcibacteraceae > Vitreimonas. The sequence goes on along the minus strand of JALHOC010000003.1, from coordinate 32,147 downwards.
AGCCCACCCCCACCAGCGGCGGCCTTGGCATTGGGCTGGGCGTCGTCGTCGGGCTCGCGCTTGTGGTCGCGGCGTCGCCAAGCCTGCGCGCTGATTTGGCTCTTGTGGTTTCGGTCACGGTGCTGTCGGCAACGCTGCTGCTCATAGGCTTCGTGGATGACACGCGCCACCTCAGCGCGTCGCTGAAGTTCGTTTTGTTCTGCGTGATATGCCTACTTGGCGCGTTCATCACTGGCGTCGTACAAGACCTCCCGTTGACGCAGAACCTGACGCTGCGGTTGCCACTCGCGGTGGGCTTGATTGGCTGCGGATTATGGCTGTTCACCTTGATCAATGGCGTCAACTTCATGGACGGTGCGAACGGTTTGGCGATGGGGGCGATGCTGATCGGCTTCGGCGCGCTGGCCGCGCTTGCGCAGGCGGTTGATATTCCCTTGGCGCTAGCGATCGCGTTGGCCGCGATGGCGGCGCTACTTGGCTTTCTGGTATGGAATTTTCCCGACGGCCATATCTTTGCCGGCGATTCCGGGGCGCTGTTTGTTGCGGCTTTGGCAGGGATGATCTCGCTGCTCCTCATCACGCGCGGCGGCGTGTCGCCCTTCGTACCGCCAATCGTGTTTTTCCCGCTCTTGGCGGATGCGCTCCTGACGCTGCTCTGGCGAGCGCAGCGGGGCAGGTCGCTGCTGGTGGCGCATGACGAGCATTTGTACCAGATCGCCTTGCGCGCTTGGCCGGGGCATTGGCGCGCGGCGCTGGCGTATTGGGCGGCGATGGCGGCGTGTGGGGGCATTGCGTACATGGTCGCGGGCGATCCCGATCCCGCAGCGCCCTGGATTGCGCTGGCGAGCTTGGCCGCGCTTTCGATCATTATTTCTGCGTTTATGCGCGCATGGGCCGTCCCGCGCGGTTATCTCAAGCCCTGACTTAGTGCGCGCGCTCGACCACGAAGTCCGTGAGCTCGGCGAGCGCCTCCGTATAGGCGTTGGCGGGCAAGGACGTAAGTGCTGTGGCCGCCGCCGCCGCATGCGCGCGCGCGGCATCGAATGTTTGCGCAATCGCGTTGCGGCGCGTCAAGAGTGCGACGGCGCGGTGAAAATCATCGTCCGTGCGTTCGCCGCTCATCACCCGGCGCCAGAAGGCGCGTTCGCCCTCGTCGCCAGCATCGCGCGCGAACACCACCGGCAACGTGATTTTGCCGTCGCGGAAATCATCTCCTGCGTTCTTTCCCATGGTGGCGGCGAGGCCCCCGTAATCGAGCGCGTCATCGACGAGTTGAAACGCCAAGCCCAGTTCGCGGCCGAAGGTTTCGAGCGCGGCAGCCTCAACGCCAGGGCGACCGGCCGCCACCGCGCCGGCTTTCGCCGCAGCTGCGAACAGCGCCGCAGTCTTGGCTTCAACGATCGCCATGTATCGCTCGCGGGTTGTGTCGGCGTCGTTGGCCGCCGCCAGCTGCATGACTTCGCCCTCGGCAATGATGCTGGCGGCGCGTGCGAGAATATCCAGCACCTGGATATCGCCGGTCTCCACCATTAGGTTGAATGAGCGCGCGAACAGGAAATCGCCGACCAGCACGCTCGCGGAATTGCTCCAGACCAGATTGGCCGAGGCCTTGCCGCGCCGCAGCGCCGACATGTCCACGACGTCATCATGCAGCAGCGTCGCTGAGTGAATGAATTCGACGGCGGCGGCCAATTTGCGCGGCGCGTCGCCGCCGCCCCCGAGAAGCCGAGCCGATGCGAGCGTGATCAGGGGTCGAATGCGTTTGCCGCCGGCATCGATCAGATACGATGCGAGGTTGGGAATGACGCCGACCGGGCTTGCCATATGCTGGTGGATCAGCGCATCGACAGCGGCGAGGTCTTCGGCCAAGAGCGTGCTCAACCGATCGACCGCGTTTGGTCCCGGGCTTTGGCTCTTGGGTTTTCCAACCGCCGGTCCCAATGGGGCCTCCGCTTGACCTCTGCGTGCGGCAAGTGATGCTGACAGGGCGCGCGGCGGTCAAGTGAAGGACGCCGGACGCGCGCATGGGTCGCACGTGAACGATATCGATCTAACCGAAGACGCGATCTTGGGCGGCCGCATCCGTGTGCGCCAGCCCGTCAGCGGCTATCGCGTCAACGCTGATACGCTGCTTCTGGCCGCCGCAGTTGAAGCGCCGCCCTGCGTACGTCTCATGGAAGCGGGTTGCGGGGTCGGCGCGGCGATGATCGCCGTGCTTGCACGGAGCGCGAACACGACGATCGTCGGAATCGAACGCGATCAGAACATCGCGGCGCTCGCGCGCGAAAATGTCGCCCTCAACGCGATGTCGGCGCGCGTGGAAATCGTGACAGGCGACGCGCTCTCACGCGACGCGAATTGGGGCGTCTTCGATGGCGTGTTCGCTAATCCGCCATTTGACAACGAAGGAGAAGGCCGCGCGCCTGCAGTGGCGCGCCGTCACGCGTACATCGCCGAGGAACCAATTGATCGTTGGGTCGCGGCGCTGGCGGATCGCCTCACGGGGGGCGCTGCGCTCACTTTGATTCACCGCGCCGCGAAACTGCCTGATATCCTGGCGGCGCTGGAGGGGCGGCTGGGCGGGATAGAGATATTGCCCGTGCGGCCGCGCGCGGACGCACCAGCCAAGCGGGTATTGGTCCGGGCGCGGAAGGGCTCGCGGGCGCCGCTGCGGCTGTTGCGCGGACTCGACCTCCACGATGCCTCCGGCGCCAAATACACACCCGAAACCGATGCAATCCTCAGGGGCGAGGCTGTGATCGACTGGACGTGAATTGACTCTGGCGGGGCGTCGCCCCAGGTTCCGGCCCAACGGGATGGGCCGACGCTGAGTCGCCTCGTTTCGGCCAGACAAACGAACCCCGTGGGAGAGAGCGGCCCAACAAAAGCCGCCCCCGAAGGAGCAACCGCCCCGGAAACTCTCAGGGAACCGGACCGCGGGGGGATGGACACGCTGGATAGCGTCGCGGCTGAAAAGCGCGCGGCCGCCGAAGGAGTAAATCTCTCAGGCGCCAGGGACAGCGGGGGCGGCGTGCCGGAAGGCACGCGCCACGCGTACCTGGGATCGACATGACCGAAACCGCACCCCCGAAAAAGCTGCCGCTCGACGCGCTCTGGCGAGCGCGCACCTCGAAGTTCGGCGATTTCGCCGGCTACGACATGCCGCTGCAATTCGAAGGCCTTATCCCAGAGCATAACTGGACCCGTTCGCGTGCGGGCCTGTTTGACGTCTCCCACATGGGGCCGTGCTTTTTTGCACTGCCCAAGGGACATGGGCTTGAGGGCGAGGCGGCGCACAAGAAGATCGCCTCGCTGATCGAGCGGCTTGTACCCGCGGACATTCAGGGCCTGAGGCCCGGCCAAGTCCGCTACACCATGTTGCTCAACGAAGGGGGCGGCGTCCTCGACGACCTTATGATCGCGCGCCCCGCTGAGCCGGGCGCGGCGGGTGATCTCTACATAGTCGTCAATGCTGGCTGTAAGCATCAGGATTGGGCGCTGATCGAAGACGCGACGAAGGGCGAAGCCAATCTCGTGCGCGCCGATGATCGCTGCCTATTGGCGCTCCAGGGGCCGGGCGCGCATCACGCCGCCGCCGCTGTGATCGATCCCGCGCTTGCCGACATGAGCTTCATGAATGTGCGCCGCTTCGATGCGTTTGGCCGCATCACCGTGACGCGCTCTGGCTATACCGGTGAGGACGGGTACGAGATTCTCGTGCGCGCAGAGCAGGCGACAGTGCTCGCCGAAACGCTGCTCGCGCATCCCGAAGTGAAACCCATTGGCCTTGGCGCGCGCGACAGTTTGCGGCTCGAAGCTGGCTTGTGCCTCTACGGGCACGAACTCGATCCCACCACATCACCGATCGAAGCGGATTTGGCCTGGACCATTCAGAAGCGCCGCCGCGAGGCTGGAGACTTTCCAGGCGCTAAGCGCATTTTGCGTGAGTACGATCTGGGCGCCGCGCGCAAGCGCGTCGGCATCCGCCCCAATGATCGTGCGCCCGCGCGCGAGGGCGTCGAGATTTTCAAAGACGGCAAGAAGATTGGCATCGTCACCAGCGGCGGATTCTCGCCGACCCTGAACGGACCGATTTCGATGGGCTATGTCGAGGCGGCGCATGCTGAACCGGGTCACGTCGTTGATCTCATGATCCGCGGCGTGCCGCGTGCGGCGACCATCACGCCGCTGCCATTCGTTCCCCACAAATATCATCGCCCGAAGAAGGGAAGCTAAAGCCATGACCACACGCTACACCAAGGACCACGAATGGGTGCGGATGGAGGGCGATGTCGCCGTCGTCGGCATCACGACCTACGCCGCCGAGCAATTGGGCGATGTCGTTTATGCGGAGCTGCCGGCCGAGGGCGCGACGTTTGCGCAGGGCGCGGACATGGCTGTGGTCGAAAGCGCCAAGACGGCGTCCGACGTATACGCGCCGATCTCTGGCGTGATCGCCGGCGCCAACGACGCGATCAAGAACGAAAAATGGGAAATCATCAATCATAGCCCGCAAGGCGAAGGTTGGTTCGTGAAGATACGCCCCTCGAACAAGGCAGAACTCGACGCGCTGATGGATGAAGCCGCGTACGCCAATTACGTGAAGGGGCTTTGATGCGCTATCTTCCGCTCACCAATACAGATCGCCAGCAGATGCTGTCGCTGATCGGCACGAAGTCGATCGACGATCTCTTCGTCGATGTCCCGAAGCACGCGTTGCTGAAGGACCTCGTCGATCTGCCGAAGAAGCAGGGAGAGATTGAAGTCCATCGCCACATGGCAAGGCTCGCGGAGAAGAACACACCAGCTGGTCGCACTGCGTTCTTTCTCGGCGGTGGCGCTTATCGCCATCACGTGCCGGCGACGGTCGATCACATCATTCAGCGCAGTGAATTCCTCACCGCCTACACGCCCTACCAGCCCGAAATCGCGCAGGGCACGCTGCAGGCGCTTTATGAATTCCAGAGCCAGGTCGCGCAATTGCTCGACATGGAAGTGTCGAACGCCTCGATGTACGATGGCTCCACCGCGTGCGCGGAAGCGGCGATGATGGCCGCCCGCGTCACCAAGCGGAAGAAGATCATCTTCTCCGGCGGCGTGCACCCGCACTACATTGATACCGCGCGTACCGCGTGCGAAGCGCTTGGCCTCGAAGTTGTGGCGCTGCCGGCCGCCATTGATGACGAAGCGGCGGTGAGCAAGCATCTGAGCGCCGATGTGGCGGCGGTGATCGTGCAATCGCCGAACGTGTTCGGCACGATCACCGATCTGACCAAGATCGCCGAAGCGGCCCACGGCGCGGGCAGCCTGATGGTCGCGACCTTCACCGAGTGCGTCTCGTTCGGCCTGATCGAGCCGCCCGGCGCGATGGGCGCCGACATCGTCTGCGGCGAGGGCCAATCGATTGGCAATGCGCTGAACTTTGGCGGACCTTATGTCGGACTGTTCGCCACCAAGGAGAAATTCATCCGCCAGATGCCCGGGCGCGTCTGCGGCGAAACGCTCGACGCCGACGGCAAGCGCGGCTTCGTGCTGACGCTCTCAACCCGGGAACAGCACATCCGCCGCGAGAAGGCGACCAGCAACATTTGCACCAATTCAGGTTTGTGCCAGCTCGCCTGGACTGTGCACATGACGTTGTTGGGCGAACAGGGCTTACGCCAACTGGCAACGCTCAATCACGAGAGGGCGATTGAACTGGCGGATGCGCTTGGGCGCGTGAAGGGCGTCGAGGTGCTGACCAAACGCTTCTTCAACGAGATCGCCATCCGCGTGCCGGGCGATGCGCAAAAGGTCGTCGATGCGCTGGCCGAGAAAGGCGTGATCGGCGGCGTCGCCATGAGCCGGCTCAATCCGAAGGCGGGCATGTATGATCTGCTGATTACCTGCGCGACGGAGATGAACACCGATAAGGATATCGCGGCGTACGTTGCTGCGTTGAAGGCTGTGCTGCAATGATCACTCAAACGACTTCCGGCAATCGCGGCTTGTTGCAAGCGGAGCCGCTCATCTTTGAAACCGGTCACGCCACAGGGACCGGCGTCGATCTGCCTGCCCCCAAAGGCACGGCCAACAAGCTCGGCGGGCTCGCGCGCAAAGCCGCGCTTGATCTCCCGGGCTTCTCCGAGCCCGAAACCATGCGCCATTTCGTGCGCCTCTCTCAGAAGAACTACGCCATCGATCTCGGGCTCTTCCCGCTCGGCTCGTGCACGATGAAGCACAATCCGCGCCTCAATGAGCGTACCGCGCGTTTCGAGGGCTTCGCCGATATCCATCCCTTGCAACCGACCGCCACCATCCAAGGCGCGCTCGAAGTGATGGACGAGCTCGCGCACTGGCTCTGCACCTTGAGCGGCATGCCGGCGGTGGCGCTCTCGCCGAAGGCCGGCGCGCATGGCGAGATGTGCGGCATGCTCGCGATCAAGGCGGCGTTGGAAGCGCGCGGCGAGGGGCAAACACGCAAGCGCGTGCTGGTGCCCGAAAGCGCGCACGGCACCAATCCCGCAACCGCAGTGGCGGCGGGTTTCATCGTCGATGAAATTCCCGCGCGCGACGACGGCCGCGTACATCTCGATGACGTGGTGGCCAAGCTCGGGTCCGATGTGGCCGGCATCATGATGACCAACCCGAATACGTGCGGCCTGTTCGAGCCGGAGATCAAACGCATCGCCGACGCTATCCACGAAGCAGGCGGCTACTTCTATTGCGACGGCGCCAATTACAACGCCATCGTCGGTCGCGTGCGCCCCGGCGATCTCGGCGTCGACGCCATGCATATCAATCTGCACAAGACGTTCTCGACGCCTCATGGCGGCGGCGGGCCAGGCGCCGGGCCGACGGTGTTGTCCGCCGCGCTCGCGCCATACGCGCCGCTGCCGCAGATCGTCATCGAGAAATCCGGCGGCGTGCGCCAATTGGTGTTTGCTGAGCATGAAGCAGAACTCGCCGGAACGGGCCGCAAGCCATTCGGACGCATGTGCGCATTCCATGGTCAGATGGGCATGTTCACGCGCGCTTTGACGTACATGCTCAGCCACGGCAGCGATGGCTTGCGGCAAGTCGCGGAAGACGCGGTCTTGAACGCCAATTATCTGCTGGCGCGTTTGAAGCCGCATTTCAACGCGCCGTTCGGCGGCCCAAAGAACGAACATGCCCCGTGCATGCACGAAGTGCTGTTCGACGATTCATCGATCAAGCCGAAGGGGGTCGAGACCATCGACATGGCGAAAGCCTTGCTCGACGAAGGCTATCACCCGTTCACGACATACTTCCCGCTGGTGGTGCACGGCGCCATGCTGATCGAGCCGACCGAAACCGAGCCCAAGCGCGAACTCGACCGCTTCGCCGACGTGATGATCGCTCTGGCCGAGCGGGTGAACGCGGGTGATGTCGAACACTTCAAGCAAGCGCCCAGGCTCGCGCCGATGCGCCGCTTGGACGACACCCGGGCCGCGCGCCAGCCGAAATTGCGCTGGCGGCGCGGCGACAATGGCGCAGAAGCGGCCAAGCACGCTGCGGAATAGGGGCTGCGCCCCCACGCCGCACGGAAAGGCGCGAAAAATCAGGCCCCGGGCTGCGGGCTGGGCGTCGCCAGCGGATGCAAAGCGGTCTAGCGTGCTCCAACGACTAAGTCCTCCAGAGGCCCCATGGCGCCCCCAAGCACGACAACCACCCCGCTGCTCGACCAGGTCAAACTCCCCGCCGATCTCCGCAAGCTTGAGCGCGCGCAGCTGCGCCAATTGGCCGATGAACTCCGCGCCGAGATGATCAGCGCCGTGTCGGTCACGGGCGGGCATTTGGGCGCGGGGCTCGGTGTCGTAGAGCTTACCGTGGCGCTGCACTACGTGTTCAACACCCCGCGCGATGTCGTGATCTGGGATGTCGGTCACCAAGCCTATCCGCACAAAATCCTGACCGGCCGGCGCGACCGCATCCGTACGCTGCGCCAGGGCCAGGGCCTTTCGGGTTTCACCAAGCGCGCCGAGAGCGAATACGACCCGTTCGGCGCCGCCCATGCGGCGACCTCGATCAGCGCCGCGCTCGGCTTCGCCGTGGCGCGCGATAAGCGCGGCGACGACAGCCATGTGGTCGCGATTATCGGCGACGGCTCGATGTCGGCGGGCATGGCCTATGAGGCGATGAACAACGCCGCTGAAACCACTAAGCGGCTGATCGTCATCCTCAACGACAATGACATGTCGATCGCCCCGCCCGTCGGGGGCATGTCGAGCTATCTCGCGCGGCTCGCGGCCACCAAAACCTACCGCCGCATTCGCAAGGCCGCGAAGAATGTCGCCTCAAGCCTTGGCGAAACCGTGCATGACGTGTCGAAGAAGGCAGAGGAGTTCGCGCGCACGCTCGTCACCGGCGGGACGTTCTTCGAGGAATTGGGCTTCCATTATCTCGGGCCGTTCGACGGCCACGATCTCGAAACCATCGTGCCCATCCTGCAGAACGCTAAGGAGCACACTGATCGCCCAGTGCTGATCCATGTCGTCACCAAGAAGGGCAAGGGCTACGCGCCCGCCGAAAACGCCGCCGACAAATATCACGGCGTCACCAAGTTCAACGTCGTCACTGGCGAGCAGAGCAAGGGCGGCGCGGCGCCAAGCTACACCAAGGTGTTCGCGCAAAGTCTGATCCGCGAAGCGGAGAAGGACGAGAAGATCGTCGCCATCACGGCGGCAATGCCTTCGGGCACGGGGCTCGATCTGTTCGGGCAAAAATTCCCGGATCGCACCTTCGATGTCGGCATCGCCGAGCAGCATGCCGTGACCTTCGCGGCCGGCCTCGCCGCCGACGGCATGAAGCCGTTCGCCACGATTTACTCGACATTCCTGCAGCGCGGCTATGATCAGGTCGTCCACGATGTCGCGATCCAACGCTTGCCGGTACGCTTCGCGATGGACCGCGCGGGTCTTGTTGGGGCCGATGGCCCCACGCATGCGGGCTCGTTCGATGTGGGCTATATGGGCGCGCTGCCGGGCATGGTGTTGATGGCCGCCGCCGACGGCAACGAGCTATCACGCATGGTCGCCACAGCGGCGCAGATTGACGATTGCCCGTCTGCGTTCCGCTATCCGCGCGGCGATGCCGATGGCGTGCTGGGCGCCGACGCGCATCTGCCGCTGGAGATCGGCAAGGGCCGCATTGTGCGCGAAGGAACGACGGTGGCGCTGCTCAATTTCGGTGCGCGCATGGGCGAAGCTTTGAAGGCCGCCGATAAGCTTGCGGCCATGGGGCTGTCGACCACCGTCGCGGATGCGCGTTTCGCCAAGCCGCTCGATGAAGACTTGATCCGTCGCCTCGCGCGCGAGCACGAAGTTCTGCTCACGATTGAGGAGGGCGCGATGGGCGGCTTCGGCGCCTTCGTGCTGCACTTCCTGGCGAAGGATGGCTTGCTCGATCGCGGCTTGAAAATTCGTACCCTGACGCTGCCGGATGTGTTCCAGGATCAGGACAAGCCCGAACTTATGTACGCCCAGGCCGGCCTCGATGCCGACGCCATCGCCGCCGCCGCGACGCTCGCGCTGGGGCGCGGGGTGAATGAAGCGCGGGCTTAGGGGGCTCTTTCGTCACTTCGGGTTCATCGCCACGCGATGCCTGAAGAGGCTGTTTTTCGCCGCTTGCGGTCAATACCTAGCCCGGCTTCCGGGCCAACAACCGCTTCAGCCGCTGCTCATGTCGCCTCTCGTACAATGAGACGAACGTGGGAAGCATCAGGTTCGTAAACAGCCCAGCGTCCAGATCCAGGTAGTCCGAATAGCGCGCTTCACTATCGCTCAGGGGCTCGACCTCCAAGCGGTGGCGATAGTTGCGAACCAGGCTTCCAAACTCGCTGCTTTCCAGAATGCGCCTATCGTCGTCACGCCGAACGACGTCCATCGTCCACCGCCCCATCGGGAACCATCCCCAGCGCTTTATCGAAACGACGATCCGTTGCCCCTCAAACACTGGCTCTGTGGGAAGGCCGGAGTAGGTGAGCGATCCCTTCATGGAATCCGCGAGAGCGTTGGGATCCAAGATGTCCTCCCAAAGCACTTGAGCGCTAACGGGGTAGACCTTCGATATCGTGTGATTTCGCCTCATCAAGCTCTCTCAGAGTTTGTGACCGAACCCCGTTTTGGCGCCATTCGGCAACGCCAGCATCAATGATCTGGTCCGCAATCTCCGCGCTGGTATACCGAGGATGCGAACGGCGATTTTGGGCCAAAACCAGCCCTCCAACAAAATCTATCCGCCCCCCTCCACACCGGGCGTACACTCCTTTCCATCCCGGCTAGGGAGGCGCCAGGTGCACCAGGGCCGAACGCAGTCGGGACGCGGTTGAGCGTGATGGCGAGGCGAACACCAATCGCCGAGCCCAGGCGTCGAGGAGACCAAGAACTCGCCGCCGGATGATTGAGGAGAAGGCGTCGCGCGCCTATTTACGCGACGGTTTCACTGGCCCTCGCTCGCACGCCGTCCGGGAAAGATCGTCAGGCGCTAAGCGCGTGGCGGAGCCCCCAGCGTGAAAGCACACAAGGGTAGCGGCTGCTCGGGCGCTGGCCGTTGACTTCGCCCCGCCTTTCGCCCAAAAGCGCCTGCTTCAAGGGCCAGCCTGCGGGCTTGGGCCCTTCATACTGGTTGACGGGCAACCGCCAGGGCAGTCGCGGCCTCATTGTGAAGCCGCCGGTCCCCGTCATGGAAGAAGGCGCTCACAGCGCATGACGAAGCGTATTCAAGCCAAATACAAGTCGGATCGCCGTTTCGGCCAGAACCTCTGGGGCCGTCCGAAATCTCCCGTCAACAAGCGCCAATACGGCCCCGGCCAGCACGGCCAGCGCCGCAAGGGCAAGACCTCTGACTTCGGCCTGCAACTGGTCGCCAAGCAGAAATTGCGCATGTATTACGGCAACATCACCGAAAAGCAGTTCCGCAAGACCTATGAGGAAGCCGCACGCCGAAAGGGCAACACGGCGGAAAACCTCATCGGCCTGCTCGAAAGCCGGCTCGACGCGGTGGTCTATCGCGCCAAGTTCACGCCGACCGTGTTCTCGGCGCGCCAATTCGTGAACCACGGCCACGTCAAGGTGAATGGCCGTCGCGTGACCATTCCGTCCTTCCTGGTGAAGGCTGGCGATGTGCTTGAAATTCGCGACAAGGCCCGCTCGATGGCGCTGGTGCTCGAAGCGCTGCAAAGCGGCGAACGCGATACCCCCGACTACATCGAGGTGGACCCAAAGGCGATGACGGCGCGCTTTGCCCGCGTGCCGACGTTGGCCGACGTGCCGTACGCGGTGCAGATGGAGCCGAACCTGGTCGTCGAGTATTACGCGAGCTAGGGATTGGGGATCGGGGGATTAGGGGCGATCTCTAATCCCCAACGCCCGATGACCCAAGGCCGCTATATCCTCACTGTGAAATGCCCCGACGCGGTGGGCATCGTTGCAGCCGTGGCCACATTCCTCGCCGATCGCGGCTTTTCGATCGAAGAGTCCGATCAATTCCACGACGGCGCGAGCTTCTACATGCGCACGGCGTTCTCCGAGCCGGCGTCGGGAGCGGTCAGCCTGGAGGAATTGAATGCGGGCTTCGCGCCTATAGCGCTTCGCTTCGCCATGGATTGGCGCATTCATGATTCAAGCGCGCGCCCTCGCATCGTGATCGCGGTGTCGAAGATCGGGCATTGCCTGCAAGATCTGCTCTATCGACAGGAAACGGGCTGGTTGAATGCCGACATCGCCGCGATTGTCTCCAACCATCCAGACATGGAGCGGGTAAGCGCTTGGCGTGGGACGCGCTACGTGGTGCTACCGCAGGACAAACCCGCGGCAGACGCCAAGATGATCGCGATCATGGAGGAAACTGGCGCTGAGCTATTGGTGCTCGCGCGCTACATGCAGATATTGGCGCCGGAGACGTGCCTGGCGCTTGCTGGCCGGTGCATCAACATCCACCACTCATTCCTGCCAAGCTTCAAGGGCGCCAGCCCCTACACGCAGGCGCATGAGCGCGGCGTGAAGATCATCGGTGCGACCGCTCATTACGTGACGCCCGATCTGGATGAAGGGCCGATCATCGAGCAAGCGGTGTCACGTGTCGCCCATCACCATACGCCCAAAGACCTTGTCGAAATTGGACGCGACGTGGAATGTCAGGTGCTCGCGCGCGCGGTGCGCTGGCATATTGAACGGCGCGTCGTGATCAGCGGCAACAAGACGGTCGTCTTCGCGTAAGGAATAGCAGTGACAAAAGCCTGGAACGAGATCGACAGCCTCGTGCGCATCGCCTCGGGTGCGAAGGCGCCCTTAGAGAAACGCGATCCCGCCGGCGACGATCTGTTCCCCGACCGCGCCCACGCTGAAGCGGCGACCGTCGAGAACGCCAAGGCGATCGATAAGCTCCAGGATAGACTCTGGGCGGAGCGTAAGCGCGCGCTGCTCGTTGTGCTCCAGGGCATCGATACCTCCGGCAAGGACGGCACCGTGCGCAGTGTGTTCAACCAAAGCGGCCCACTTGGCGTCAGCGTGACCGCCTTTGGCCGCCCGAGCGAGGAAGAGCTCGCGCACGACTATCTCTGGCGCGTGCACGCGGCGGTCCCGAAAAAGGGGATGATCGGCGTGTTCAATCGCTCGCACTATGAGGATGTGCTGGTGGTGAAGGTGAGGGGGCTCGCGCCGGCTGAGACTGTCGAGCGCCGCTACGAGCAGGTCAACGCCTTCGAAAAGCACCTGAGCGAGAACGGTGTAACGATCCTCAAATTCATGCTGCACATCTCGAAGGATGAGCAGCGCCAGCGCCTGCAGGAGCGCCTGGATGAGCCGGAAAAGAATTGGAAGTTCAATCCCGGCGATCTCGAAGACCGCGCGCTTTGGGACGAGTACGTGAAGGCCTACGATGCAGTGCTGGAGCGCTGCTCAACCGCGCATGCGCCGTGGCGGGTGATCCCGGCTGACAAGAAGTGGCGGCGCAATGCGATCATCTCCGCGATCGTGCGCGGCACGCTGGAAGAGATGAATCCGAGCTATCCCAAGCCGGACTGGAAGCCGACCGACTTCAAGATAGTTTAGGCGTCTCCGCCTCGTCTTTGATGAGCCCCAGCGAGATCACCCGCTTCAACGCCTCCTCGGGCGGGATCGACAAAGGTCGAAACGCCGTGCGCGGCAGATAGAGCAGAAAGCCGGAAGTGGGGATCGGCGCTTGCGGCACATAGACCGCCACAAGCTCCTCGCCGATATCGCGCGCGACCTCGGCGGTGTTCTCATTGGTGATGAAGCCTATGGCGTAAGAGCCCGGCTGCGGGAACTCGACCAGCACCGCTTGCTTGAATGATGTCCGCTCGGGCGCGGCCACTTGCTTGAACACCTGCTTGGCGCCGCCGTAGATCGTGCGCACTAACGGCAAATTGGCGATGCCTTGGTCGGCGGTGGAGACGATCCAGCGCCCGACCAGATTGCCCGCAAGCGCCCCCACCAAAGTTAGCGCCAGCAACGCCACCAAGACACCTCCGCCTGGGAATTGCGTCAGAATGTTCAGCTGTTCCGGGATCAGGGGTTCGACGCGGGTGTCGATGAAGCTGACGACCATCCAGATGAGCCACATCGTGACCACGAATGGCAGCACCAAGGCGACGCCGGCGAGGAAGGAATTGCGCAGCCATGTGAAGAGCTGAAAAGGGCGCGCCGGCTTGCTGGTCATGCGGGGCGTGTAAGCCATCGCGCGCGCCGGATAAAGCGGGCTGGCGCAGGCGCGGGCGCCTTACTACCTGAACATCATGTTCGGACGCCAAAAGACACTGATCGACGCGCCGCCTCGTCGTGGCCCACGCGATGGCTTTTCTGAGACCGTGGTGCGCGTGGTCGAAACGATTGGTCCCGCTGTGATTGGCGTACGCCGTAAAAGCCGTGCGCGCGATCTCTATGACGGTGCGGGCTCTGGCGTCATCATTTCGCCCGATGGCTACGCGCTTACCAACAACCACGTCGTTAACGGCGCAGGGCGCATCGAGGGCGTGTTGGAAGATGGCAGTGTAGTGGCTGCCGAGATTGTCGGGACTGACCCTGATACAGACTTGGCGCTGCTGCGGCTGCAGGGACGCGGGCATCAAGCCGCTGAACTGGGCGATTCCAATGCGCTGAGCGTCGGTGAGCTCTCAATCGCGATTGGTAACCCGCTTGGTCTGCAGGCGACCGTCACTGTCGGCGTGATTTCGGCGCTGCGCCGAACCTTACGCGGTGAAAGCGGGCGGTTGATCGAGGATGTCATTCAGACAGACGCCGCGCTCAACCCCGGCAATTCCGGCGGTGCCTTGGTGGACGCTCACGGCGCGGTTGTTGGCATCAACACCGCCATTATCGGAGGTGCGCAGGGTTTATGCTTTGCCGTGCCCAGCAATACCGCGAAGTCCGTTGTGCCTGAGCTGATGCGCACTGGGCGCGTGGCGCGCGGTTGGTTTGGGATTGGCGGTCAAACTCAAGAGCTTGCGCGGGCGCTGGTGCGCAGGTTGGGGCTCGACGTGGAAAGCGGCGTGCTTGTGGTCGCGGTCAGTAGCGGCGGGCCCGCAGAGCAAGCGGGGCTTGAAGTCGGAGATGTCGTGCTGAAGCTCGATGGCGTCGCGACCCCGTCTGTTGATGTCATTCACAGGCTGCTGACGCGAGAGCGGATCGGGCGCAGAGTAGCGCTTCAGGTACTGCGGAACGGGACGCTGGCGCGGCTCGACCTCGCGGTAACCGAACGCCCGGCTGAACGAAAAAGCGCCTAGGCAGCAGGCCTAGGCGGAAGCCGAGACGCCCTTGTCGGCTAGGAGCGACTTAAGCTCTCCCGTTTGGAACATCTCGCGTACAATATCGCAGCCGCCCACGAACTCGCCCTTAATGTAGAGCTGCGGGATGGTCGGCCAGCTGGCGAAGTCCTTGACCCCTTGGCGGATGTCCTCGTCGGCCAGGACGTTCACATCGTGAAAATCGATCCCGAGGTGATCGAGGATTTGAACCACCTGGTTGGAGAAACCGCACATCGGACGCTCGGCCGTGCCCTTCATGAACAACACTACGTCATGAGTGGCGATCGTGCCGCGAATGGCTTCAAGGGCGTCGGACATCAAAGCTTACTCCTAACCGCTCACCTAGGAGCGGGCGAAAGCTGCATCAAGAGCCAAGTTTTGGCGCAGTATCGAGGGCGAGGGCATGCAATTGCCCTCCCATGCGGCCTTTAAGGGCGGCGTAAACCATCTGGTGCTGGGCGATGCGGGTTTTGCCCGCGAAGGCGTCAGAGCGGATGTGCGCGCGATAATGGTCGCCGTCACCGGCGAGGTCCTCGATTTGGATGTCTGCATCCGGAAACGCCTCCCGCAACAGGGTTTCCAACTCAGACCGCGCCATAGCCATGGATGTGCCTCCGCCCGCCAAGTAGCATTTTTTGGTGTGTCGGGCGATGGCGTGTGCCTCAAAACAACGCCCCACAGGCGCGATCACGTTTTTTTTGGTTGCGAGCGCCTAGCCGGCAGGGCATCTGGCAGGCACCAAAAACGTATGGGGCTGCTTATTCAGGTCGCCCACTGCGCGGGAGGCGTTGACAATCTCAGCGTTTCCGAAAATTTAGAGAGCGGCGGATCGCCTGGGGAAAAGACTGCGGAGCAGCGCCCGGGAAATCTGGTGGGAGGATGTTAAGTGAGCCTGGTCGCCGGGCAATCGCGACATCACACCCCCTCCGCATTGGAGATTTGCGCACCGCTATGAGGGCGGTTGAGCGCTAGTGGCAACTCAGGGCAGGCAAAAGGGCAGACTAAATGACGTTGATGAATTCGCTGCTGATGTTCGCGCAGCAAGCCGCCGCACCGGCGACCACAGCGGGCGCTACTCCTGCCCCGCCGGCTCCCGCCGCCGCCCCTTCGGCTCAAGAGCTTGAGGCGATGAAGAACCGCGGCGCTGAAGCCGCCGCCGAGGCCGCTGGCCAACACGATGTCAGCCTTTGGGATCTTGTGACGAAGCTCAATGAGGTTGAGCTCGGCGTTATGATCATCCTGGCCGTTTGTGCGGTCTATGCCGTAGCGTTGCTGTTCGAAAAAATCTATGTGATGCGCAAGGCGTCAGGTCAGACCAAGGATTTCCTGGCGGCGTACCGCAAGGCGAACTCGGTCGAGGAAGCTGAAGCCATCGTGCGCAAGATGCCTGCCTCTGGCATTAAATCGATGTTCGACGCCGGTATGGCGGAGGTGCGTCGCACCCAGGATCTGGGCCTCTACACGATGCGCGACGCCCGCGACCACACCATGCAGCGCGTTCAATCGGCGATGAACACGCGTCAGAACGAGCACCTTGAAGATCTCGGCTCCAGCATGACGTTCCTCGCCTCGATCGGCGCCAACGCGCCCTTTATCGGTCTGTTCGGCACGGTGTGGGGCATCATGGTCGCCTTCGTCGGCATTGCCGAAAGCCAAACCACCTCGCTCGCGGTCGTCGCGCCAGGTATCGCCGGCGCTCTGCTCGCCACTGCGGCGGGCTTGGTCGCGGCTATCCCGGCCGTGTTGATCTACAACTTCGCCGCCAAGCAGATCTCCAAGCAAGCCAGCAAGCTTGACGATTTCGCGTCGGAATTCATCGCGCTGGTGTCGCGCGATATGGATCGCCGTGCCGGTTAATTAGAGACCTGACCTAGTTCTGGAGGAACCCTTATGGGAGCCAAGGTCTCAGCACCTGGCGGCGGCAAGCGTAGTCGCATGGAAGTGACGGCGGATCCAAACGTGATCCCCTTCATCGACGTGATGCTCGTTCTGCTGATCATCTTCATGATCGCCGCGCCGATTTCGACAGTCGACATCCAAGTCGAAATGCCTGATTCGCGCATTCAGCCCTCGCAACGTCCGCCGCGCCCGACCTGGATTTCCATCCAAGAGGGCAATGGGGGGGTGCGCTACTTCGTGATGAACGAAGAAGTGCAGATCAATGAGCTTGGTGAACGCACGTTCGAGGAGTGGGAAAAGAACACCCCGACTGTCTCGTTTGATGAATGCTTGATGGCCGAGACATCGAAAGCGGCCTACTGCCGGATTTATGTGCGTGCGGATTCTAACACGGCTTATCGCAATGTGGTCCGCGTCATGAACCGTTTGCAGGACAAAGGGTTCACGCGCATCGGCTTCGTCGCCGAAGATAAGCGGAGCTAAACCCATGGGCGCTAAAGTATCCATGGGCGGCGGTGGTGGCGGTAAGCGCGCCGCCATGCAGCCCAATTCCGATCCGAACGTCATTCCGTTCATCGACATTCTGCTCGTGCTGCTGATCATCTTCATGGTGACGGCGCCGATCCCGACGGTCGATATTCGCGTGGACCTACCGCCGCCCAATCCGGTGCCGATCCGGCTCGAAGGGTTGAACCCGACAATGGTCGTGGTGCGTGAAGGAGCTGGCCTTGAACTCTATGTTGGCTCGGAGAAGGTGACGCTCGACACCATCGGAGATCGCGCGCTTGAGCACGCGATCCGCAACAATCCAGCATTGAATGTCGAAGACATTTACGCGGAGGCGCGCATATTCGTGCGCGCCGATCAAAGTACCGCTTATGGCAATGTGATTGCGGTCATGAGCCGGTTGCAGGAGGAAGGTTTCGTCAAAGTCGGAATCTTCGCTGAACTCGCGAGCGAAGGATAAGAGCAATGGTTCGCCTTCGACTGATCTCCATGGGGCTTGCTGCGCTGATCTGCGCGACACTGGCCTATCTCGCGGTCTCGCAGCGCTTTAGCGCCATCACCGACTTGTTCGACGATAGCGAAGCTGTGAAGGTTGAAATCGAGGAGGAGGAGAAACCGCCTCCGCCTCCGCCGCCGCCTCCAGATCGTCCACCGCCACCACCGCCACCAGAGCAGCGCGTGCCGCCGCCGAGTTCGGATGCGCCGCCAACCCCGACCCCGATCCCGGTGGCGGTTGATCCTCCGCCCGCGCCGCCGACGCCGTCGGTCATCACCAACCCGACTTGGTTGGAGCGTCCAAACGCTCGCGACTTTGAGCGATATTACCCGCCGCGCGCCCTGGAGCGTGAACAGGAAGGGCGTGTGTCGCTCGATTGCGTCGTCGCTGCGGATGGCCGCATTGCCTGCACAGTGACTTCCGAAGACCCGAGCGGATGGGGCTTTGGAGAAGCGGCCATTCGGATTTCGCGTTCGTTCCGGATGGCGCCCGCAACACGTGATGGCGTGCCAACTTCGGGCGGCCGGGTTCGCGTGCCGATTACGTTCCGATTGGCGGGTGGCTAGTGCACTTGGCGGCCTTCCAGGCTGACGCTCAGGTCACTTGGGAGCAGATCGGGATGAGTGCCTGATTCCAAAATTCCGCCGCCTTTGCCTCGCACATGCCGCGTGAGGGCATTGATACGGGAGTAATTTCGTGAAGTACTTGATCGCCGCAGCCTTGGCCACGATGGCCATCACAGCGAGCGCGCAGGCGCAAACCCCGCCTGCTGCAGCCGCGCCAAGCGTTCAGGCGCCGCCCTCGCGTTGCACCGCAGCGTCTACGCCAGCGCCAACGTTACCCGATGGCGCAGCTGCCGACGCCGATGATATGGCCACTGCGAATACTGCTTTTACCGCGTGGGCGGAGGGCGAGCGCGCGAAGTTGCAATGCCGCCGTTCAGAAGTTGAAGAGCTTCGCGCTGCGCTTGCCGCGCGTACAGCCGAGTATAATTCCGGGGTAGAGAGCCTGAACGGCGCCATCGCCAGCTGGCAGGCTGAAGTTGAAGAATTCAACGCCCGCCCGCAGAACCGTCGGCGTGGGCGCTAAAGGCGCGGTCTGACCTAAGTCTTCGCGGTATCCTCGGACGAGAAGGACCAAAGCGGCGTGGTTGCGGCGAGCAGCACCGCCGCAAGTCCGAGCCCGATCGCGGGCGCAAGCGCAGCGGCAGACGCGCCCCATGTCGCAGCCGCCACGCCTACGAGCGTCGATCCGATGGGCGCGCCGCCCATGAACCCCATGGAATAGACGGCGAGCACGCGCCCCAGAAAACGCGAATCCGCGACGCTCTGCACGATGGTGCGGCTCATCGAAATCGCGACGCCCGCAGCGAAGCCCCAGAGCATCACGATCACCATGAACATCCAAAACGGCTTGTGAAACGCAAAGCTCAGAAGCGCCAACGCGCCTATGATATGCGAGCCGATCATCGCCCGCCCCGGCCGTTGCAGCGGCTTGAGCCGGCTGAGCGTCGCGGCGGAAACAAAGGAGGCGCCCCAAAACGTTGCGAACAGAGCGCCAAGGCGCGCGGCCTGAGCCTGCGCGTCGCCGCCATATTCGTCGCGCACGATGAGGGGAAACAGGACCTGAAAGGCGCCGATCACAAACACTCCGACATAGGCGGCGGAAACGAGCATCGGCGCCATGATCGGATTGCGGAACGCGTAGCCGAGCCCCTCACGCATGTCGCGGAGCGCGCCCGAGAGTGTGCGCTCATGGCCGGTCGGCTTCGGCGCACGCAACAACAGCGAGAGGCTCGCGCCAAGCAGCAGCACAAGCGCCTGCAAAACCAGGAAAGGGGCGGGTGCGGCGCCCGCCATCCGCGCGACCAAAATGCCGGCGATCTGCGCGCCAATCTGGACGGCGGTTGTGGTGGCGGCGGCAGTGGCGATGGAGGTTTGCCGGCCGCGCTCCGACTCGCGATTGACCACGCCGTTGAGCGCGGCGTCGCGGACCGGCATCATGAAAGCCGCGCAAATACCAACGAGGATGGCGTAGGCGATCAGCGCCGAATAGGTGAGCCAACCGCTGCCCACCACCCAGGCGAGCGCCAGCGACGCAGTGGCAAAGGCGACATGGAGCCAGGCCAGAGTAGGGCCGGCGCGGGAACGCTCGGCGAGCAGGCCGCCAAACAGCAACAAGCAAAACAATGGCGCTGAAAGCGCCGATTGCGCCAAGCCTACGCCCTGTGGAGTCGCCGCGAGCGAGAACGTCACCAGGGACGGAAACAGAACGAATTGCATGCCGAAGGCAAAGAAATATAGCCCCACTATTAGGTAGTAGAGCAGCAATTCGTGAGCCTGACGGGCGGGTCGATCCCCCATAAACAAGCCCCTTGGCGCCTGACGCGGCTGACGTCTAGCCTTGAAGTAAACGCCATTGACGAGTGCTTAACGCGCCGCGTGCTCAGTCTTGTGATTATGGTGCCCGCGAATCAAGCACTCCCCGTGATCGATCAGACGCCGCCGCTTGAACTTGGCCCGGCGCAACAGCCGCGCGCGCGCGCGGCTTTGGTGCGTCGGCTGTCCGAAGTGGTCTCGTGGCCCGAAAGCCGGATGCCGCACCATGAGCGTCAATTGGCCGCCGATATCTTGCTTGGC
The DNA here is from genome assembly GCA_022843225.1 of Hyphomonadaceae bacterium. Taxonomy (GTDB): domain Bacteria; phylum Pseudomonadota; class Alphaproteobacteria; order Caulobacterales; family Aquidulcibacteraceae; genus Vitreimonas. The sequence goes on along the minus strand of JALHOC010000003.1, from coordinate 11,842 downwards.
TTGTTGCGGACCAGCAACGTCGATGTGCGGCAGAAGTGCGCCGAGGGCTTGGTGCGCGTTCACGAGGCCCCGAAGGCGCTGTTGCGCTACCTCGCGCGCGACGAAATCGGCGTGGCGGCGCCACTGATTGAGAACGGGCTTGGCTTCGATGATTCCGACCTGATCGCTACCGTGCGTTCGGGGGTGACGCCGCATTGGATCGCGATCGCGCGCCGCAAACATTTGAGCGAAGCGGTAACAGACGCACTGCTGCAGACGGGCGAGGTCAGCGTTGTGGAAGCTGTGTTGCGCAATCAGGGCGCGCGGCTCTCCGTGCAGGGCGTGGACCTCGCGGTCGGGCGTTCGCGTGGTGCGACACATTTGTGTGCGCCACTGGCGGCTCGCCAGGAAATCCGCCCAACCCAGGCTCTTGTGATGTTCTGGTGGGCGGGGTTTGACACGCGGGTGCAGATTCTGCGGCGTTTCGCCATCGATCGGCAGGCGTTGATCCAAGAGTTCGGCGATGTGTTCAAGTTGGCCGCCGCAGAGGGCTGGGCCGAGGCCGAAACCCGCAAGGCCCTTCAAGTGATCGAGCGCCGCCAGCGCAATCGCGCCGCCGCGGAGCGAAGTCCCTTCGGCTCACTGGAGGGCGCGATTACAGCGGGAAAGAGTGGGCTGAGCCGCAGCTTGCTCCTCGAAATCGCTCACCTTTCTGGCGTTAAGCCCACGACCGTGACGCAGATCTTCGCTGATCCTGGCGGCGAAAGCATCGGCGTGCTGTGCAAGGCGGTTGGCTTGAAGCGCCCGATGCTGCTGGAGCTTTGGCGCGCGCTCGGCCGTCAGCTGGGCGATCTCGACCGAACGGACAATGCATTGGGTCGCGCGCTCTTTGTGTTTGACACGCTGGCCACGGCGAAGGCGCAAACCGTCTTGCGCTATTGGAATTGGTCATTCACGGCGGATGCTGTGGGCGTGGAAGCGCCTAGGTTCGGCGATGAGGGGCTTGAGCTCTCGCCCGCGCGCCGCAATGCAGCGCTATTGCTCAATCGCAACGACTGAGTCTGGCTCCCTGTCAATTCTGGCGAATCCGTTGGCTTCGGGCTAAGCCTTGGGCGCGCGCCGGCGGCGCGGGGAGGCGCAGTCATGCTTCACGCCGCAGCCATGCTGGCTGGCATATTCTTGATCGCTGTCTTGGCCTCTGTGTCCGCGGCGTTGCCCGCGCCGATCGCTGTTGCGGGCGCGATTGCCGCAGCGTGCGTCCTGTGGGCCGCGCGTTTCGGCGGAATTTGGCGCGGCTACAGCCGTTTACCCGCAATGCTCGGTGTGATGGGCGCGCAACTCGCCGCGGCGTGTGCGGGTGCGCTGCGTGTTGTTCGCTTGGCCGCGGGCGCTCGCGTCCGTGTGCGGTCGTCCTTGCTGAAACTCAAGCCGCGTTTCTCGAGCGCGCCGGAGCGGACGCTCTATGCGGCGGCGCTGAGCATGTCGGCGGGACGTATAGTGGTAGAGAGCGATCAAGAGGGCGTGTTGGCTCATCTGCTCAATGAACCATTGGCGGATGAGGCGGCATTTCATGGTCTTGAAGCCAGGGTAAGGCGCGCGCTCGGCGTCAAGGCGCAACGCTCATGAGCGCGCTTCTGATCGCAGCGGCGGCGCTGGTTGGTTTGCTCTTATCGTTGGTTCGGCTCTTGTCAGGGCCAACTTTGAGCGACCGTGTGCTCGCCTTGAACGCCATGGTATTGAACGCGGCGCTCATTGCTGGCGCTGCGGCCCTTGCTTTGCGCCGCGCCGACATCCTCGAAGGCGTTGCGATGCTTCTGCTGGCGGCCCTTGTCGTGAATGTAGCGGTGCTGAAAGCCTTCGCGGCGCGATCCTTCCAGCCCGCCTTGGCGCGCTCGGCGGAGGACGGAGCATGAATGCTGTCTGGGAAGCGCTGCACATTGGATTTGGGCTGTTTGTCGCGGGCGCGGGGATCGTCGTGGTGATTGGGGGCGTCCTGGGCATTGTGCGATTTCCAGATGTGTATGCGCGCGTCCACGCCGCGACCGCAGCGCATGGCATAGGCGCCGCGCTTGCTTTTCTGGGGCTAGCGATCATGGCCTGGGAGTGGGCGCTGTCGGCGCGCTTTGTCCTCTTGGCGGCGCTGTCTTACGCGCTTGGGCCATTGCTGGCCCACTTGGTCGCGGCGTCCGCGCATGCGTCTGGCCTCGCGTCGGGTGCGGCGGACGAAGACGCGGTGCGCAATCCGAAGCGGGGCGCGACGCCATGAACGATGCCGGGCTGACCGTTTTGCTGCTGGATGGAATCGTCCTCGTCCTGGCGCTCACGGCGCTCGTTGCGTTTGCACTCGCCGCACTCGCGCGCACGCTGTTCGTTTCGGTGACGGCTGTGACCGCTGGCGGCGCATGCATCGCTGCGAGCTTTTTCGTGCGAGGCGGCGGCGACGCGGGATTGGCTGTCGCGGTCCTGCTGGCTGCTTGGGCGCCCGTGATGCTGCTTGGCGCCATGCTGTTGACAGGGCGCGTTGCGAAAGCGACGCCGCGTGTGCGCGCGGCGCCAATATTGGCCTGTGCGGTTGTGGTGTTGGCCGCGATCGGCGTGCCCGCGGTTGAGTTGGCGGGCACGACGCCGTCTCGTTTGAGCGCGGTGGCTAACAGCGCTGCGGGATGGCTCGCGTGTCTCATGCTGGTTGCGGCCCTGGGGTGCTTGGGGTTGCTCGGCTACGGCGAGCGTGGCGCGTTGAGCGGCGCACGTGCGGAGCTTGATCAATGAAAACTGGCGGGCGCGCCAACCTCGCCGCTGCGGCGCAAGTGTTTGCGCCATTTCTGGTGCTCATCGCGGCAGCGGCGTTGGTTGCCAGCGCGCCGGGCGCCGGCATCGGGTTCGTCGCGGGCTTGATTGTGGCGCTCGCGGCGGTGCTTCACGCGCTGGTGTTTGGCGCGCAAGCGGCGCGGCGCGCGGCGCCTCCGGCGATGCTGCGCTTGGCGCTTGTGTTTGGCGTGCTCGCGGCTTTGGCGGGATTGGCGTTACAGGGCAACGACCTTGCGCATTCGATCAGCGAAGCAGGTCTGTTCTTGGCGACAGCGGCGGGCGCGATGCTGGCGATCAACACGCTGATCGGGCGCGCCTCCGCGCTTGATGAAACGTCTTGGTAGCGATGCGGCCATGATCCTGCACGCTGTCATCTTCATGGTGGGTTTTGCCATTGCGCTCCTCGGCGCGGCGCTGGCGTCGAGCGCCTCGCACGCGCTCAAGCGGGTTGTCGGCGCTGTCATCGGATTTGCCGGCGCGGCGCTGGTGCTCAGCGAATTGGGCGTGTCGGAAGTTTTTCTCATTGCGGCGAGCGCGATTGCATTCGCGCACATCCTGTTTGGTGCAGCGCTCGTTGTCCGCCTCAAGGAGACTTATGGCGGGCTCGACGTCGCCGATATGGATGCAGCCGACCGCGAGTCCGAGCCGAAGGAGCGCGTAAGCTGATGGAGGCGGCGCTCGAGGCTCTACGATCCTACGGGCTCGCCGCATCATTGATCGCTCCCTTTGCTGGGGCGGCCTTGGTCGCGCTCGCGCCCGGCGTACGTTTCGCATGGGTTGTCGCTTGTGTTGCCGCGATTGCAACGGCGGCGCTCACATTGGCGGTGTCCGTGCAGCACCTGTTTGGCCACGCGAACACTGATGCAGCCGCTTCGCTGCAAACGGACGGCGCGAGTTTATTTCTGACGCCGGTTCTTGCTTGGTGTGCGGCGTTGATCCTGATTGCCGCGATCAAGTTTCAGCAAGAAGCCATCGACCGCGCAACGCCGCTTGTCTTCGCGCTTGTGCTGGCGACAAGCGGGGGATGGAGCTTGGCGTTGCACGCGCGAGATTGGGTGACTCTGCTTGTCGGCGTCGAGATCGGTGCGCTCGCCGCGGTCGCGCTGGCGGCGCTCTCCTCGGAGCGTGATCGTGGCGGTCTGCATGGCGCCCTGCGCCTCTTCAGCATGGGGGCGGTTGCTTCAGCGTTGATGCTCATAGGGACGGCGATGATTGCGCGCGGCGCGGGCGTCGATGCGCTGGCCGACCTACCCATGGCATTTGTGCGCATGCCAGCGCTTGTGGCTGCTGGAGCAGTACTGGTTGTCTTGGCGTTGGCGATGCGCGCAGCGCTCGCGCCGCTTCACGCGTGGGGCGGGGCGTTGTTCGGGCGCGGCGGCGACCTTGCCGTGCTTGTCGTTGGTGTGATTGCGTGCGTTGGCGCAGTGAGCGTGCTTCTGCGCATCGCCTCCTATGTGCTGCCCGCGCCCGCGCTTGGCGAGACGACGGCATTCACGCTTGCCGCGATCGGCGTCGCCAGTGTTGTGATTGGTTCGGTGCAGGCGGCGGGGGCTGTGAGCGTACGACGGCTTGGATTCTATGCAGGCGCCGCTCAAGCGGGATGTATTCTCCTGGCGGCCGCCTTGGGTTCGCCTGCAGGCTATTCGGCGGCGTTGATTTTGACCTTCGGCATGGCGGTCGCGGCGCTTGCGTTCTTCGCGGGCGCGGCGGCGGCGCCCGGTGAGCGCCCTTACGCGATGGAAGCGATCGATGGGCTAGGCCGACGCGCGCCACTCGCGGGCGCTGCGATGGCGGCGGCGGCGTTGAGCTTCATGGGGGCGCCGCTCACTATTGGCTTCTTGGGGCGGTGGCAGCTGATGGAGGCGAGCGTCGGCGCGGATTGGTGGTGGGCGGCTTCGGCTGGGATCGCGGCGTCACTGGCTGGCGTGTTCTTTGGCGGGCGCCTGATCGAGCGTCTCTATTTTCGTCGCATCGTGGCCGTGGCCGCGCCTGTCGGCGCGTGGCGTTTTTCATTAGGGCCGGCGCTGGTCGTTGGCATCGTTTGCGTTGCGTTGGCGGTTGCGCCGGAAGTGTTGCTGCGCGCGGCAGGTCTTGCTGGCGCTGACTTGGCGGGCGTCGCGCCATGAGCGCCGAGCTTGCTCTTGCCTGCGTGTTGGGCGCGCCGATCCTGCAAGCTGCGCTGGTGATGCTCTTGCCGCGACCGCCCGGCCTGCGCGACCTGCTTCACATGCTTGGCGCATTCATCGCTGCTGCCGGCGCCTTTGTTTTGGTTGGCGCGGCGGGAGAGCAGAGCCAAGCCCGAGTGGTGGCAGCGCATCCGCTTCCCAACATGGATCTCGCCTTTTCCGTCAGCCCGTTGGGTGCGCTGGCGGCGGCGTTGATCTGCGGTCTCGGCGCCCTGCATGCCGTGCACAATGTAGGGCTCGCGCGCGCGTCTGGCGCGAAAACGCCAGCGCGTCTGATGGCGTTGACCGGGCTCGCCAATGCCGGCGCGGCGGGCGTGGCGCTATCCGACAATCTGCTGAGCATGTTCATCGCCTACCAAGTCGTGGTCATGGCGGCGTTTCCGTTGGTTGCGCTCGACCGGGAAGAGGAGGGGCGCGCGGCGTCGCGGCGCTTCTTGTCAACATTGTTGCTGGCGTCGATGGGATTGTTGCTGCCAGCGATTGTCTGGACGCACGGCCTTGCCGGCGCTTTCGACTTCGCGCCAGGGGGCGCGCTCGTGGGGCGCGTCGACAGCATCACGGCGAACGGCCTGCTCGTGCTGTTCGTGTTGGGATTTGCGGGCGCGGCGACACCGCCCGTACATGGCTGGATCTCCGCCGCAAGCGGGGCCTCCTATTCCGGCTTGCCGACTCTCTACGCGATCGCGGTGCTGCCCTCAGGGTGCATCGGCATTTTGAAGGTGGCGGCGTTTGTCTTCGGACCTGTGTTGGCGGACGCGCGGATTGCAGCGCTTGTCCTGATCGCGCTCGCGGGCGTTGGTATGTGCGCGGCCGCGCTGGTGGCGCTCGCAAGGCAGGATTTGCGCGAGCGCATGGCTTATTCTTGCATGGCGCAGTCCTTGGCCGTGGTCACTGGCGCGTTGCTGGCGTCGCCGGCCGGAATTTTCGCGGCGGTGTTGCAGGTTGTGGCGCTCTCGTGCGCCGCCGCGACTTTGATGATGGCGCTCGCCAGCGTTGCGGTCGTCACCGAGCGGCACAGCGCCGATGCATTCGCGGGGCTCGGGCGGCTCATGCCCTGGACCTTTGCGTCCTTCGGGCTTGCCGCGGCAAGCATGATTGGCTTGCCGCCCTTCTCAGGCGCATGGGCGAAGCTCTGGCTCATCACCGCTTCCGCGAGTGCAGGAATGGTGTGGGCCGCGGTGCTGATCGCGGTTGCCGCGACGCTGACATTCATGCATTTGGGCCCGCTGGCGGCGAACGCCTTTGCCTCGCGCGCGCCGGCTGATGCGTTCAAGCATCCTGACGGCGCCTCGTTTTGGTTGGTGGCGCCTGTGTTTCTGGGCGCTCTTGCGACGCTGTGGCTGTTGGTGATGGCGGACCCGCTCGCAAACTTCCTCTCTCCCACCTGGACGCCCGAGCCATGACGCAACGCCCTCAGACACGCAGCGGCATGAGCGGTGCGGCGTTGGTGGTGTGCATCGCCATGCTCGGTGCGGGCGTCTTGCTTGACGCGGTCTCTGACGCCGCCCCTGCATTCTGGATCGGGGCGGCGACCGGCGGCGGGGCGGCTCTCGGCGCTGCGGCGGCTGTGTTCGCCGTGGCGGCGGGTCATGTCGCGCGCCTCATGGTGCGCGTGCGTGTCGCTCCGAAGGAGGGCGGCGATGCCAACTCTGACGCTTAATCCGGGTTTCGTGCTTCTCGCCGCCGCGCTGCTCGCGCTGGCCACGCCACGCGCAGTGCGTCCGTTCGTGATCGCCGCTTCCGCGCTCACCGCCTTGTGGCTGCTGCTCGACAACGAGTTCGGCGCGGCTGCCGCCATGGCCCAAATGGGCTTGCCGGTCGTGTTGCTTGATCTCGACGAACTCAATCGGGTCTTCGGGATCGCACTGTTGATTGCGCTCGTCGTGATTGCGATCGCCACCAGCGCGCGACGCAATCGCTTTGAGGACGCGGCGATCCTGTTGATGGCGGGTGGCGCGGTGACGGCTTTGTTCGTGGGCGATCTGATCAGTTTCGTCGCGGCGGCGGCCGTGTCGGGGCTTGGTGCATCCTGGACCGTTTTCGTCTCGCCGGTGGAAGGGTCGAGCCCGGCCGGCGCGCGCTTGCTGATTTGGCACGGGCTGGAAGGCCTGTTGTTTCTGGTCGGCGTTGCGCTCCATCTCACGGCGGGCGCGGAGCGATCCATGTTGTCGCGTATGGATGCGCACGGGATGTCGGGCGCGTTCATACTGGCGGGTCTTCTCATTCGGGTTGGTGCGCCGTTCACCCATGTATGGCTCAAGGACGCGATCGGGCATGCATCTCCGGTCGGCAGCGCAGCACTCAGCGCGTTCTCGAGCATGCTTGGCGTCTATGCGCTGGCGCGCTTCTTCGCGGCGGAGCAAGTGCTGGTGTTCGTGGGAGCGGGCATGATGCTTGTTGGCGCCTTCTACGCCGCCGCCGAGACGGATTTGAAACGCGCAACCGGCTATGCGCTCACCGCGCAAAGCGGCGTGTGCGTGGCGCTGATCGGCATTGGCTCGCCGCTCGCGCTCGCTGCGGCGGAAGCCCACGCCTTCGCGTCCATCGCGGCGTTCGTGGCGCTGCAATTGGCCTTGGGCGGCATTCAGGTTCGCCGCACGCACGTGCGCATTTCGGCGCTCGCGGGGGGCGGGCGTTCAATGCCGTTCACAACGCTCTTCGTTCTTCTTGGCGGACTGGCGGTATCAGCGGCGCCGGGCTTCGCCAGCTACGCTTCCTTCGCGCTGGCGCTTGAAGCGTCTTCGACATGGGAAACGCGCGCGCTTTGGGCGCTGATCGCGGCGCTATCTGGCGTCTTGTTCTCGGCCTTGGCCGTGCGGCCGTTCCTGGCCGCGAACAATGCACCCGCCGAGGGGCCAACCCAGCTCCACGAAGCGCCGTATGCCTTGCTGCTGGCGACCATTGTGGGGATTTTCTTTTGTGTCGCGGTCGGTCTTGCCCCGTCCTGGTTGTACGGCTTGCTGCCGGGCGAGTTGTCGTTTCAGCCTTTCGCCGCTGATCGCGTTGCGCACCAATTGCAAGTGATTGGTCTGGCGGGCGCAGCGTACGTGCTGCTCGCGCCGACACGACGCGGCGCCGACGTTCGGAGTCTGCCTGATGTTGACGCGCTTTATGCAGGGCCATTGGCCAAGGCTGGACGCGCCGGAATTGGCGGATTGTTGGCGTTGCAGGCGCATCTCGACCGATGGGCCCACCGCTACTGGCAGGTGATCCATGAGCGCTTCGCCGGCTGGGTCCGGGCGACAGACCGGCCTTATGCTGGCGGGCGCGATGGGGTGCTCTGGGTTTCGCTGACCGCGATCGTGGTTTGCGCCGCCTTTATCGCCCGCCAGGGCTGGTGACGCAGACTTGGCGTCACGAATACTTACCAATGAGGCGCAAGCAGATGACTTGCACAACAAAAGCGCGCTTCTATGCTTTGGCTTGATTAATCGTGGTCTTGCGGGCGGGTACTGACATGGCGGAGTCAAAGCGCGATCTCGTCGAACTGACCGCGACGGTGGTATCTGCTTATGTCGGGGCCAATACAATTGGGCAGCAAGAGCTGCCAGCTTTGATCCGCAGCGTTCACGGCGCGTTGAGCGACCTCTCGAATGCGCAGTCGCAAACGCCGGGGGCACCGCCCGAGCCGGCCGTCTCCCTTAAGCGCTCAATCACCCCGGACCATCTGATCTGCTTGGAAGATGGCAAGAAATTCAAGTCGTTAAAGCGGCACCTGCGCACCCGCTATGGCATGAGTCCGGATGAGTATCGGGCTAAATGGAACCTGCCGGCGGACTATCCTATGGTCGCGCCCAATTATGCCAAGGAACGCTCCAACCTCGCCAAGCGGATGGGGCTCGGGCACGCCAAGCAGATAGGAAATAAATCCTAATTATAGGAAAAAATCCGACGTTATATACTTGACACAAACCGCCCAATCGGTTGATGATTCGCCAGCGTGACAGGCTGGCGCCGGGGCCCTGGCTACCTCTGTCCGTGGCTCGGAACTGCAATGCCCAAGATTTGCGACATGGACGGCGTGCGCGAATACGCTGAGGCTCTGCCAGTCGAACTCTGGACCGAGGACAACGGGCGCTTGGTTGTCTGTCCGCGTCTTGGCTTCGGCGGAGCCGCCATCGATCTTTTGGATTTGATCGAGTGGCTTCGACACGGCAACGCGTTGGAGGCGCTCCATGACGGACGCACCGGAATCGCCATTGCACTACATTCTGAAGGAAGTAGTGAGGGCGTTCGATAACCGCCTGTACTACGCCGCCATCGGTCTCTGTCTCGCGATCCCAGATATTTGCGCAGGCTTGGAGCGAGACCCGCAAAACGACACTCGCAAGTTTTGGGATGTTCAAGGCGGCTGCACGAAGTGGTGCGCCGACTATTTGCCGCTAACTGAGACAGGCGGCAACCTAACGCCGGAAGACATTTGGGCGCTTCGTGGCGGTGTGATCCATCGCGGGCAAACTTTCGGGCATCCGAAATCCAGGTATCGCCGCGTCGTCTTCATTCTTCCGCATCCCGAGGGCACGCAGGCGCAGTTCATCTTTAAAGACAGCGAGCCGCTACCGGTATGCGCAATGAGTGTCGATGTCTTTTGCCAAGACGTTCTCAATGGTGCGCAAAAGTGGATTGAAGCCACCAAGGACAACGCGATCGTTCAACGCAATTTGGAAGGTCTTGTGAGAGTTAGACCCGAAGGTTATCCGCCCGCGTTTGCTGGCCACATGGTGATCGCATGACAGACGATGAAATCGACCGACAACGCGATGAGGTCATGAAACGCCTTATAGCGATGCCGCCGAAGGCCCACAAAGAAGAGCCTAAGCGGCGGCCGAGCGGAATCCCAGGCGCAAAGCAACTTCCGAAGCGCCGCACGAACAAAAAGCGCGACGCGACAAGCCAATAAAGTAGCGGTGGAGGCCTGTGTGAAGGAGGGCATCGACGAGTTAATAGAGCTTCGCGCTCGCTGCTTTGCATTCGAAGACTCACTCTCTACTGCCCTTGGCGTGCCGAAGGGGAAAGCGCCCGTTTCGGCCCAGGCAATGCTGGGCAACCATGCAACGCTCGCTGCGGAGACGTTGAGCTACTACTACGAGGTGTGGGGGTCACTTACGAGCGTCGCAGATCCTAAGAAAACCCTTCAAGATAATCGCCAGCGAGTGGTCGATGTGCTTCGAGCGCTGCTTATCTTCAGTCTGTCCTCACTGGAGTACGTTGCAAAAGTAGTGGATCAAGAGAGTCCGGCGGTACTCAATCTTGACCGGACGAAACGCATCTATCTGTCAAAGATCATGCGGGCATCACGAGATGCGAGTTTGATAGACTCTGCAGATTTTGATCGTTGGAAAGCACTCATCGAACTTCGGAATGCCATCGTCCACAATAACGCAATCGCTGACGTGGACTTGCAGTGCGTCTACCCCGATGGGACGACCGTGACCTTGCAGCGTGACGTGATGATTTACGCGCCGACGCTACTGTTTCCCGTTCGGCTCACGGCATGGGCAGCGGAAGCTTTCGGTCGTTGGAGTGAGGAGTTCGCGCGCCGTGCGCACCCATCTCCGTAGTCGTCAGTCGAACAGATCGCCCGTTGTGTTCGGATCGGTTTCCGGTTTGATGCCGTGGCGTCTCGCCCATGCTTTATGAGCACGCAGCGCGCGACGCCTGCGCTCTACTAGATAGCGCAGGCTAGGCGTTTGTAGGCTGTCGCAACGTGAGACGCTTACCGGCGGCGCCTTTCAGCGCAAGCGTCGCACGCTCCTTGTCTGTAACGCCGAGTTTCGAGCGGGTGTTGAAGCGAAACTCGTATTCCGAGAGATAGCGGTGAAGGTGGCGCTCGCTGCAATGGTGATAAACGCCATACATGCCGCGCTTGAAGATGCCGAAGAAGCTTTCGGCGCTGTTGTTGTGAACGTCGCCGCGAACGTATTCGCCAGCCGAGTGCTTCACGCGCTCGTGCGCATTGAACTCGTGACCAACGCGAAGGTAGAGGCGGCTTTCGTCGGTGTGCAGACGCGCGGCCTTGTCCACGTTCTCACGCACGATGCGTTCGACCGTGGGGCGATCGGCAGTGGCGACGTGAAAGACGCGAGCCTTGCCGCCGCGCTCGATCAGCGCCACCACCGCACGCTTATTGGACGGGCCACGACCCGCTTTCGAGCGGCGAAACTTGTGGCCCTTGGTCGTGTACTCGCTGGGGTTCTCGACCTTGCCGTGGTACGTTTCGTCGGCTTCCACGATGCCGCCCGAGCCTTCTCCGCCGAGTTTCTGAAGCGAGCCTCGCTCCGCCATCGCTTCGCGGATGCGGTGAAGCATGAACCAAGCGGTGCGGTATGAGCCAAAGCCGAGCATGCGGTGCAATTGAGCAGCCGACATGCCTTTCTTGCTGGCGCAGATCAGATGCGTTGCGAGCAGCCACTTGCTCATAGGGATGTGGCTGTCCTCAAAGATGGTCCCGACAGTCGCGGTGAATTGCGCGTTGCACTCTTTGTCCTTGCAGCGATGAACGCCGCGACGCGTCCACTTTGCTTCCTTAGTCGTGCCGTCTTTCAGCTTACGAACGCGGGTGACTGTCTTGGCTTCCACGCGCACGGCGTTGTCGATGCTGCCGCACTTGGGGCAGATCGGGCCATCCGGCCAGCGAAGGCTTTCATAGTGAGCCCAAGCGGCGTCTTCATCGGTGAAGAGCGGGTTGGTGAGGTCGGCGTCCATACCCACCTATCTACCGATATTAGGGCGGTGTGTCAAGTGCATAATTAGGAAAAAATCTATCCTACACCTCCGCGAGTGGGCTTAATGTCCTTTTCCTCAGCAGAAACTCCCAGGGAGGATTTTGGAGGATGTGGGAAGAAGACGAGCGGGAGGCTGACGCCGCC
>JALHOC010000002.1 GCA_022843225.1 Hyphomonadaceae bacterium | reverse complement strand
CCAGTCGGCCTATAAGCCGGGTTCTGTGCCTGAATCGTAGCTCAGGCGACGACCATTCCTCTGGACCGCACATTGCTGCGCGGTTCTCGCGACCTACCCGAGCACGCGCCCACGGACGGGCTCGCACGTCTTGCGACGCCGCTGCACTCCTATTCGGTCTTGCTCCCGGCGGGGCTTGCCGTGCCGCCTTCCTTACGGTCGGCGCGGTGGGCTCTTACCCCACCGTTTCAGCCTTGCCTGTGCGCACTTGCGTGAGCCATCGGCGGTCTGTTCTCTGTGGCGCTATCCCTAGAATTGCTTCCGGCGGGCGTTACCCGCCGCCGTATCCGCGTGGAGCCCGGACTTTCCTCGAACGCACCGTTTCCAGTTTGCGCCCGCGGCCGTCCGGCCGACTGGCGCCTGCAGTGTAGAATACTCAGCGCGGCAACGCCACGCCGAACTCAGCCAGCCGCACCCACGGGAACTTCTCCCCTGGATCGAGTTTCCTGCCCGGCGCGACATCGGAATGGCCGACGACACGTGACGCATCGAGTTCATGGCGCGCGAGAATGTGGCGCAACAAATGAATGAGAGCGTTGATCTGATCCTCCGGGAAATCTGGCAGCCCAAAATCATGCCCGCCATTGACAAGCTCGATGCCTATGGAGCGCCCATTGGTGTCGGGATCGCCTTCCCAGCTGGACACGCCCGCGTGCCAGGCTCGGTGCGCCTCAGCCACGAGACGATAAATGTTGCCAACTTCATCGACCACATAATGCGCCGATACGCGGCCAAGCACCGTCATCGGATCGATGTCCTTGTCCTGCCAGGGGCCGGGATAATTGCCGGCCAGAGGCGCGGGATCGGTCAAACGCTTCAGCGCGATGTCGGCGCTTTGCATGCCCGTGTAATGCAACACGACCAGATCAATCGCGCGCGCGCGCGGATCGTAGTTCGGCGACGGCCGGTCGATGAATCGCAGATTGAACATGCGGCTAAACTGGACTGGCGCGCCGGCGCCGGCAATGCGCGTCAGACTTTGGGGCGAGCGGCGGTTTCGACCACCCAGCCGGTCGGCGTGCGGCGGGCCTCAAGCACGCCATCTCCGGCGGACGCGCGCTTTGGCGTCAATTGCATCGCAATAGCCGCGCCGAGGATCATCAGACCAACGACCAGGGCCGCCGCGAAAGCAAACATCAGCGCCAAACCGGCGCCGATCGCCAATAGGGTAAACGCAGCGATCCGCGCCACCATCGCCAGGGCCGAAGAGCCGAAATCAGCGGTCGCCGTCATCTGCCAAACTCCTGCGCGCCCAATATGGCGTCACAAATTCGCCGCGCAATAAGGCGCACCCGTGGCGCTATGTGGCGGCCACTGCAAGTTCCGCGCGGATCTGGGCGTAAGCGGCGTTAATCGCGGCGGTTTTCTCGCGCGCAATCTCGACAAACTCAGGCGGTGCGCCGCGCGAGAGCATGGTGTCGGGATGGTTATCGGCGGCCAGCTTGCGCCACGCCTCGCGAACTTCTTCCATGCTCGCACCGGGGAGCAATCCCAACACGGCGTAAGGGTCACCCGCTTCCGGCCCCAAATTTGTGGCCTTGATGCGCCGGAACTCCAATTCCGAAAAGCCAAAAAGGGCGGCAACCTCCGCGAGGTAGGCCAATTCCGCCTCGGTCACATCGCCGTCGGCGGCAGCGATGTGGAACAAGCCGTCCAACACATCCTCGAGAAGGCAGGGTCTCGATCGGTAACGACGACCCACCTGCCGTGCATAGGAATCAAATCCCAGAACCGTCTGCTGGGCTAGGATGAAAGCGCGGCGGAAATTGCCCTCCTCTCCGGGTGGGGGCCGGAACACGCGTTGAGCCGCTTCCAACTCGACTTGAAGCGCGTAGCCATCGGCGCGGGCCATTTTTGCGGCAAGCCCTATGACAGCCGCCGTGAACGCCACGTCATTCGGTTGCGGCGCGCATTCCTCGAACGGCCCCGGCGGATCGATGTCGGGGTCGAACGCGCGGCTCGCCAGTTCAAGAATGCGGGACCAGACGGACATGGGCCCATCATCCCCGATGCGCGGCGCGAAGCAAAGCGCCGCAATGCCGCGTGGACGCTAGGCGCTTGGCGGCGGCGCGCCCCGCAACGCCGCGATCTCGGCGCGTAGCGCTCGAATTTCGTCCAACACACGTTGCTGGACCACGGCTGCGTCCCCTTGGGCTTCGGCGATCTCCTCGACCTCGCCCTGGACCTCCTCGATCTCTTCCTTGATTTCCTCCTGCGGCGCTTGCTGCACCGCCTCAACGATCACGCCGACAAACAGGTTCAGCACCGCGAACGCGGCGACGACAGTAAACGTCATCACGAAAAACCATGCGTACGGATATTCAGGCTGCAGCCGCGCGATGGTGTCGCCCCAACCGTCGAATTGCGACAACGCGAACAAGGAGAGCGCGCTTTCGCCGAGATTGCGGAAGCCGTCCTCGTCATGGAACAAGGTCGTTCCCATCACCGCGCCGATGTAAAACACGATCGCGAGGATCGCGAAGGTCGCCAAGATGCCAGGCATGGCGCTGAACAGCGCCTCAACGACGCGGCGCATTTGCGGAACCGCGCTGATCAGACGGAACACGCGCACAACGCGCAAGGTCCGCAACGCCGAGATCGCCGGGTTCACGGCGACATAGCTCACGCCGACAACAATGAGGTCGAACCAGTTCCAGCCGCTTTTGAAGTACTTGCGCGGCCCCTGCGCGAAGAACTCAAGCACAAGCTCAGCGGTGAAAATGTACAGGAAGTACATGTTCCACTGCTCGATGAGCGCGTTGTGGGGGTTCTGGGGACCGTAATGGGCGTCGTAGCCAAGGATCGCCGCGTTCGCGACGATGCACGCCAGAATGAACAATTCCCAGACGATATTCTGGGTCAGCCAGCGAAAGAACGGAATGCCGCCTTCGCGACGGCGCTTGCCCCCCGTTCGTTTAGGTCGCGCCTCCGCGCCCGCTGCTGTCGCGCCATTTCCCATGACCATCCCCTCCGCGCGCCGGGTCCCAAACCAGCACGCAGCGGAAACTAACGCTTTTTTGCGGGGCGGGTCTAGCCAACCGGAATGGCGGCGTTACGCGCGCGGGCCTCGGCGACGACATTGAGGATGAAGCCCTGCACGTTATAGGTGCGCGCGCCCCATTGCCGGCCAGGCACGTGCCAGACCTGCACCTGGCTCCAATCGCCGGCGGCGGAAACATCGCGGATCGGCACGTCGCGGGTAATCTCACCCGCATTGAGCCAATTGGCGTGATCGACGATCACGAGCCGTGGCGACACCACTTCCTTGACGACCGCAACATGGCCTCGGTTCTCGGTCGCGTAGCCGCGCAGCACCATGACAGCGCCTTCGCTAGGATCGGACGTGGTTTCATAGCGACCGCGCGCCTGGGTCCACCACGTATTGGCGTTGCCATAGATTTCGACGCCGGATTCCTGGCGCGCGAACGGAACGCACTGAAGTCGCGAGCGGGCGTCAGCGATGCGGGCCGTCGGCTCATAGGCCTCGTCGGGCGCGCGCTCGAACGCGCGGGGCGCCAGCGTGGCGTGGCTGGACGGGCCTTCGGTGACCATCGGGTCGATGGCCATGTCGCTCGACATCGGCGTCAGCGCGTGCGCGTCGACGCCGGAGAAGCCCGCGACCGCAGCCGCAGCCAGGAGAATTGCACGGGTGTCTAACATGCCCTGTTAGCCCAGACGGGGGATGCCCCAAACTGGGACATAAAAACGCCCGAGCGGAGTTAAGAAACGCCTAATCTCCAGGTAGGCGAAAAGCAGAAAAGGCAGTGATTTATGGTAAACGTGGCCAAGTAACGCCAAATCTAGTGATGTAAAGTTTGTTAGATTGATGAACGCGAATATCTTATCGCGCCATCAATACTGCTTAACGACCTGGGCTATTCAGGAGGAAGCGGCCATCAAACGAAACGGGTGAATAAAGCCTTCGGAGCTGTACACCCGCCCGCCCCAGTGTCCGCCCGGCACGTGCCACACCCGGATTTCGCTCCAGTCATTCCCAGGAGACACATCCATCACAGGCACGCCGACGCTGATTTCGCCAGCGTTCAGCCAATTCGCGTGGTCAACGCGGATAATTCGGCTGGACACCACCTCGGTGACGACAGCCACGTGACCGCGGCCGGGATCATTGTAACCGCGCGTGACGAGCACCGAGCCGGGCGCGGGCTGTCCCGAGCGCGGATAGCGCCCGGCTGCTTGACGCCACCAGGTGTTGGCGTCGCCATAAATTTGGATGCCGGAGGCATTGCGCGCGAATGGGACGCATTGGAGCCGAACCGACGTGTCGAGCACGCGTGGCGGGGCATCCGCATTAAACGGCGCGACCGGCGCGCCAGGAGCACTGCCCGCGCCCACGATTGGCGCCGGTAGTGAGGCGCAGGCTGATAGAACAGCGCCGATAAGACCCAGGCTCAATGCCCGGCCAACCGCCCGCTTCAGGCCGAAAGTCGCCAAATTCACCATTTCGAGGGCGATCTTATCTCAGGCAGGTTGGCATAGAGTGAATGC
The DNA here is from genome assembly GCA_022843225.1 of Hyphomonadaceae bacterium. Lineage (GTDB taxonomy): Bacteria > Pseudomonadota > Alphaproteobacteria > Caulobacterales > Aquidulcibacteraceae > Vitreimonas. The sequence continues at coordinate 180,355 of JALHOC010000002.1, read as the reverse complement.
GGCGCGCCGACGCGTCCCTTGCCGAGCTCTTAACCCCTTGACCTTGCACGGCAAACTGCGTCACCGGAGCGTCAATGCCCGTCTCCGTCCCGCCGCCGCTCGTTGTCCGCCCGTGCTTTCAGCAGGATTTGGAGTTCATCCAGCTCATCTATGCGCACCATGTACTGACCGGCACAGGCACCTTCGAAACCGAACCGCCGAGCCTCGACGAAATGACCGCGCGCTGGGGCAATGTGGTGCAGAAGGGCTGGCCATTTGTGGTGGCCTCGCCTCAAAACGACTTAAGCCGCGTGCTTGGTTTTGCTTACGCGGTGCAGTTCCGCGACCGCGCCGCTTATGCCCAAACCTTCGAGGTTTCCGTCTATGTCGCCCCGACGACGCTGCGGCAGGGCGCGGGCGCTCTGATGCTGACGGAAGTGCTGCTGGCGCTGAGCCAGGACGGGGCACGCCAAGCGCTTGCAGTCATTGGCGATAGCGCCAACGCCGCCTCGATCGGCCTGCATGCCAAGCTCGGATTTCGCCATGTCGGCACGATGAAAAATGTCGGCGAGAAGTTCGGCCGATTGCTTGATGCAGTGATCATGCAACGCGGCATCGCAGCTCCCGCCCCGAAAGAGTAATGTTTTGGTAACCAAGCTTACAGCATCCTCACCTCATCAAATGGGAGGATCGCGATGCTCTTACGCAAGCTCGTGGTCGTTGGTTTGGTCGGGTTCGTAAGTTTGGCCGCCAGTATTGCAACCGCCGAAGATGCGGTGGCGCCAAATGCATCCATGGCCGTGGACGGCATCAGCTTCGCCGATCCCAGTCTAGCTTTTGGGCTTGATCGCTTCACGATCGATGTTGGCATTGGCGAGGCCAATCGCTTCACCAATCTCGGCGATGCTGGGCGAAAAACCATTCAGGATGATCGTGATGTCGAACTCGCGGTCGTTGCCAGCGGCGCGGGAGGATTTGACGTCGCCTTCGCGCAACGACGCGGCTTTGGCTTCAACAATGAAGGCGATCTCGCGCGCGAAAGCCGCTCGTCTGAACTGCGGCTAGGCCGGGGCTTGCGCGATATGCCCCGCGACCGGCCCTCCTCCACGGCGCGCTGGTACATCTTCGCGGCGTCGGAAGACGAGGCGCTCGTCTGGCAACCCGGCGCGCGCTCCGAGTTCGGCGGCGCGGGAAATTCGTTCGCCCTGCAAGACCGCGTCGAGATCGGCGATATGCAAGCGGGGATCACCTACGAACAACACGGCCTGCAAACCTCGCTGGCTTATGTTGAGCGCGAGATCAGTGTTTACGCCGGCAATAGATCGTTCACGCAGGACGAAGACTTCGCGGGCTTAACCCTAACCTATCGTCACTAACATCAAGGGCTGCCATTCGCTTCCACCCGGGACTTAACAAGCGGTGTGAAGTGTGGCAGCCCTTATGCATTGGCATGTCGTATCCGCTTTGGAACGAGGTCATCATGGGTGGACACAACAGCCGTAAGGCGCTGCTCCTTGCTGGGAGTATGTTTCTCATCGCCTGTGCTGGCGCGGTGGCGGTGGCGCAGGAAAGCTTCCCTGATGCAGTGACACAGGCAGGTCTTGATCTAGACCTCAGAGGGCGCTCCGAGCCCGCCATTGAGCTGGAGGTCCGGCAAGAAGCGTTTCCACGCTTCACCTGGGACGCCCCGATTTATTCAGCGAACCAGACCTCGCAGGGCATGGAACTCGAACTCGCCGCTGGCGGCGGCAATTCCCCAATCGACATCACAATCGCCCAGCGCGCGGCCCTCGGCGTCGACGCCGACGGCGACATCAACAGGAACCAGCGCGGCAGCGAACTCCGCATCGGCAGCGGCTTGGTGAATCGTCGGGAGAATGATGGCGGTCGCTCGGTGTATGCGTTTGTGTCATCCGACAACCAAGCGCTGACCTGGCAACCAGGAACGCGCACGGAATTCGGCGAACGCGGCAACCCGCTTGCCTTGCAGCAGAACCAAGTTGAGATTGGCGATGCGTCCGCTGGCGTTACCTACGAGAACAACGGCGTGCAGACATCGCTTGCCTATGTTGAGCGCAAGAGATTCACGCAAGTCGGGACTCAAGGCTTTACGCAAGAGGAGAGCTTCGCGGGCGTCACGGTGACGCTGCGAAACTGAGCCAAGGCCCTTAGGCCAAAAAGAAGACGCGGCGCCTTTCGACGCCGCGTCTTTTTTGCCTGCACGCAGGATGCTTACATCGCCGACAAGCGCAGCATGCGACGCAGTTCGTCCGGCTCTCCGGCGGCGCGGCGCTTCTTCGCTTGGCTCGGCTGATAGGTGACGCGCGCATGATCGGCGCAATAGACCCCGAAGCTAGAGCTGCGCCCGCAGAACGCGAAGTCCGCATCCGTGGGATCGCCGATCGGGAATTTGCACATGGACTCGGTGAGCGTGAGCACACTCACCGTTTTGCCGTCACCGAGCCGGATCGGGTCGAGCTGCGGCATAGGCACAGCCGGCGAGGTCATTTGCGGGCGCATGCGCGGGCTGGTTGGCCCGACGATGCGCGGACGCGCGGTCCGCACCGGCCGCTTGGCCGGACGCGACGGCGTCGCCCTCCCAGCAAGCCCCAATCTGTGCACCTTGCCAATCACGGCGTTGCGGGTCACCCCGCCCAATTGTTTCGCGATCTGACTGGCCGAGAGTCCCTCAGCCCAAAGCTTACGCAAAAGCGTTACACGTTCTTCATTCCAACCCATAGCAACAAGCCCCTTTGCCCATGGTTCCATCAGCACCCACACCCTGACTTAATTAGCTGACTTGTCAACCTATAGCGCAACGAGCCTTATGCGGCCACAATATACGGTAGTTATCCCCAGGCGCGAGACGAATCACTCACATCTTCTCCCGGGGCTGCCCAAGCGTGCGCGGGGCATTATGTTGTGTGAGTCTCGGCACTTGGCTGTTTGCTCGACAATTCCGCCGTGTTCGGAGCATGAAACTCCTGTGAAAGGTCTGTTCCCGATATGGACACGCGCGTCGATGCCCCGCCCCTGACCACAAGGCGCTACGGAGCTGTGAATTGGTTGGGCCTACAGACCCTGATCTGGCGCGAGGTGCGCCGGTTCTTGAAGGTCGGCGCACAGACCGTGTTCGCGCCTTTGATCCAGACGCTGTTGTTCATGATGGTGTTTGGGCTGGTGCTGCGCGGGGGCAATTGGCCGGGCTCAGAGCGCGCTTACGCCGACGGCCTCGCCGCCGGGCTCGTCATGATGTCGATCCTCTCGAACGCGTTTCAGAATTCCTCGTCGTCGCTGGTGATCGCGAAAGTGCAAGGCAATGCGGTCGACTTTCTGATGCCGCCCTTGAGCGCGCTCGAGCTCACCATCGCGTTCATCGTCGGCGCCGCCGCGCGCGGGCTTCTGGTGGGCTTCGCGTCGTTGATCGCGGTGGCGTGGCTCGCCAACATCGTGCCCGCGCATCCGCTGATCGCCTTGTACTATGCGCTGGTGGCATCGATCATTTTCGGCGCGATCGGTTTGTTGGGCGGGGTGTGGGCTGACAAGTTCGATCACCTCGCGGCGGTGACGAACTTCATCATCGTGCCGCTCACGTTTCTCTCCGGCACATTCTATTCCACGGAAGTGCTGCCGGAGCCGCTGCGCACGCTCTCGCACTACAATCCCGTGTTCTCGCTGATCGACGGCTTCCGCTATGGCTTTATCGGCGCAGCTGACGCGCCGCTCGCGCTGGGAGCGGCGCTCACCGGCGCGCTCGCAATCGCGCTCACCTGGGCGTGCTGGGCGATGCTGAAGAGCGGGTACAGGTTGCGGAGTTAGGGCGCCGCCCGGAGATTACCGGACGACCGGTTTGGAGCGCGCCCGCCATGAGCGGAAAATCGCGATCAGGCAGGGATTGGCCCTTTGCCGCCGCTTGTGAAGACCAGGATGCAAAGCGAGTCAGCGCGCAGGCTTCGTCAACAGCTGCTTGACCTCAACCGAACCGGGCCAGATGGTCAGGGACATCAGATGGGGTCCGTCACGTGATCTTGCGCCGCGTCATCGCGCACCTGCGAACGGAGTCATGGGATTTACTATGGATCGGCGCGCGATGACGCTATCGTCCTTCTCGCGACGCGCCTTGCTCGTCGCGGCGCCAGTGCTTTGGGCGGGTTCGGCGCGCGCTGAGGACGATCATGGAATACTGTTCGTCGGCAACAGCTTGACCTACTGGAACAATCTGCCGTTGATCGTGCAGTCCTTGTTCGACGCTTCGGGTGGTCCAAGCTACCGCGTATCCAACGTTTCAGGGCCGGACTTCGGCCTGCAGGATCATTGGCGCGTGCGGCGCGCACGGCGCGCGATCGCGCGCGGCGGCTGGGATTATGTCGTGCTGCAACAAGGGCCATCGTCGCTGCCCGAGAGCCGCCAGACCCTGCGCGACTACACCCGCCGCTTCGCGGATTTGATCGTGGCTTCGGGGGCGCGTCCCGCGCTTTACTCGGTATGGCCGCAACGCCAGCATGCGCGAAGTTTTCCGCGCGCGATCGAATCCTACGAACTGGCGGCGGCGGATGTTGGCGCGCTCTTGTTCCCCGTCGCGACAGCCTGGTTGGCGGCCTTGCTGCGAGACCCCGCACTCGAGCTTTACGAAGCGGACGGCCTTCATCCGACGCTGGCTGGATCGTGCCTGGCAGCCATGGTCATGCACGCTGTGCTAACTGGGCGAAGTCCCGTGGGCGCGCCGGCATCGTGGCGGTTGCGCGATGGTCGTCCGATTGAATTGCCGCCGGAGCGCGCAGCCTTGCTTCAGGCGGCGGCGGCCGAGGCGACCTCCGCCGCCTGACAGATCATTGCGCGAACACGCGCACCATGGCTCGCTAATAGCGCAATGCGAGCGCCTGCCTTCGTCGCGCGGCCTTGCATCAGCGCTATCTAGCGAATGTCCGTTTCCGGCGAATTTATGCCTCCTGGCCTAAACCGCTGACCGTCTCAAGAGCACCTAAGACCCGCCAACTGGGCTCAGCTGAGCGCCGCCGCCAGCTTCGGCAAAAACACATCCATGCGATAGTCCACGTCAGAATGGTCGTCGTCGAATTCTTCGTACGCATACGCGATGTCGGCGGCGGCGAGCTTCTTCGCAAAGCGCCGCATGCCGAACTGGATGCGGAACTGATCGTGGTTGCCGCAATCCATGTAGAGCAATTTCAGGCCGCGTAGATTCTCGCCCAACGTATCGAACATCTCCACCGGATCGTGCGCCATCCAATTGGCCCAGCGTTCGGGAATGATCTCCGCCGTGTACGGATCGATCGGCAGGCGCATGGCGCGGAACTGCGTTGGATCGGGATCGTAGAACGCGCCCATGGCGAGATCCATCAGGCACATGCGATCTTTACCGGGCAGCTTCTTCAAGCTCTCGACGTGACGCACATAGCGCTCGATCGAGTAATCGTGTTTGCGCAGCAAATTGAGATCGTCATAGAGCGCGGGAAGAAACAGCGCATCAAAGCCCATGTCGCCGCTATTGATGGCGATGGCGCTCCAAACATCGGCGCGGTTCATGCCATGCCACGCCGCGCCATAGCCGCCTGAGCTTTTGCCGAACACGCCGCGCTTGCCCTGCCCGCCGCAGCCGAATTTGGCCTCAACGAAAGGCACGATCTCGTCGCAGACATAATCGCCGTAGCGGCCGGACCCCGCACTGTTGAGATATTGGTTGCCGTAGAGCTTGGTGTAGCCATCGGGAAACGCGACCACCGCACGCGCCATGCCTTCGTGCGCGAGCCGATCGAGCCGCTCAGGCACGTTCTCGCCGTACTCCTTCCAGGCCGTGTGTTTGAGGCCGGAGCCCCAATAGCCGGTGAGATCGACCAGCAAGGGCAAGCTCTCGCCCGCTTTCCAGCCCGGCGGGGTCCAGACATGGAGTTCGCGCTCGGTCGGATCGCCGAGCGGATTGCCTTCGAGCACGTCGGATTTGTGAATGAGGCGATGCACTTCGCCACGCGGGAGGGAATGGTTTTGTCGCATGCGGGCTTGATGATACGGGCTGCTTGACCTGGCAAGCGCGGCGGCTCAGAACCCCGCCTTTCCCAAATCAGGACCCGCCTCATGAGCGCCTCGGACAGCCACATCCTTCCCGTCTATTCGCCGCCGGAACAGATTTTCGTGCGTGGCGAAGGCTGCTGGATCTGGGACGACAAGGGCGACAAATACCTCGATTGCATCGCCGGCATCGCGGTGAATGCGCTCGGCCACGCGCCACCCGTGTTGCAGAAGGCGCTGACCGAACAAGCCGCCAAACTCTGGCACACGTCGAATATGTTCAAGGTGAAGGGCCAAGAAGAGCTCGCGGCGAAGTATGTCCGCGATTCGTTTGCTGACGTTGTGTTCTTCACCAATTCGGGGACCGAGGCGATCGAAGGCGCGCTGAAAACCGCGCGGAAATATCACACAGCCAACGGCAATCCCGAGCGCATCGACATCATCGGCTTTCAGGGCTCCTTCCATGGCCGCTCCTATGCGGCGATCAACGCCTCTGGCAATCCAAGCTATCTCGACGGCTTCGGCCCCCGCCTGCCGGGGTTTGTACAAGTGCCCTTCGGCGATCATGATGCACTGAAGGCTGCTGTTGGCCCAACAACGGCGGCTCTGATCATCGAGCCGGTGCAAGGCGAAGGCGGCGTGCGCGCCGTGCCGGAAAGCTGCCTGCGCGAATTGCGCGCGCTCGCTGACAAAGAAGGCTTCCTGATTATCTTCGACGAAGTGCAATCTGGCGCGGGGCGCACCGGCAAGATGTGGGCGCATCAATGGAGCGGCATCACGCCTGACATCATGGCGGTCGCCAAGGGCGTGGGCGGCGGTTTTCCGATGGGCGCATTCCTCGCCACCAAGGACGCGGCGAAGGGTATGGTGCGCGGCGTGCATGGGACGACGTTCGGCGGCAATCCCCTCGCCATGGCCGTCGGCAATGCGTGCTACGACGAACTCGCCAAGCCCGAGATGATGCACCATGTGAACACGGTCGCGAACCATCTGGGCCAGGCCCTGGAAGGTCTGAAGGATCGCCATCCAAATCTCGTCGTGGATGTTCGCGGCAAAGGACTATTGCGCGGGCTGAAACTCAAGATCGACCCGAAACCCATCCAGGGCGCGCTGCGTGACCGTAAGGTGCTTGTCGGCGTCGCCGGCGACAATGTGCTCAGGCTCGCGCCGCCGCTTGTGATCTCGGAAGCGGAAATTCGCCAAGCCGTGGACGCGATCGACGCAGTCCTTGGCGCGCACGCGGCACAGGCTGGCGCGTGACCACGCCTACGCCACGCCACTTCCTCGACCTCTCGGCGCTTTCGCGTGAAGAGCTGCGCGCGATCCTGGACGAAGCGCACGCACGAAAAGCGCTGCGTCTCGATTGGCCGAAAGCCAAGATCGACGAAGACGCGCCTTTGGATGGCCATGCGCTGGCGATGATCTTCGAGAAGAACTCGACACGCACGCGCGTTTCGTTCGAGATCGCCATGTTGCAATTGGGCGGGCGCGCGATCGTGCTCGGGGCCAAAGACACGCAATTGGGCCGCGGCGAGACTGTCGAAGATACGGCGCGTGTGCTGTCTCGTATGGTGGATGCGGTGATGATCCGCGCCAACAGCCACGATGACGTGCTGCGCTTCGCCGAAGCCAGCGACGTGCCGGTGATCAACGGCCTCACCGACCTCTCGCATCCCTGCCAAATCCTCGCCGACATCATGACCATCGAAGAGCGCGCGGGCGATATCGCGGGCAAGACCATCGCCTGGCTGGGCGACGGCAACAATGTCTGCACCTCATTCATTCACGCCGCCGAGAAGCTCGAGTTCAAGCTGCGCATCGCCTCGCCAGCGAGCTATGCGCCGCGCACACAGGAAGTCGCGGCCGCGAAAGCGGCGGGCGCCGATATTTCAGTTGGAACTGATTCAAAAGCCGCAATCGCAGGCGCCGATGTCGTCGTCACCGACACCTGGGTATCGATGGGCGACACCGACAAGGACGAACGCATGGCCGCCTTCCCGCCTTACGCGGTCGGTGAAGCGATGATGGCGCATGCGTCCAAGGACGCTCTGTTCCTGCACTGCCTCCCCGCGCATCGCGGCGAAGAAGTCTCAGATGCCGTGATCGACGGCCCGCAAAGCGCGGTCTGGGACGAAGCCGAAAACCGCATCCACGCGCAGAAAGCCGTTCTGATGTGGTGTTTGGGGAAATTGTGAAACCCAACTTCGAAACAACACACCAACTCGCCTGATTGAATTTTTCATGACACCCTTGCGACTGGTCTGTGACTTGTTACAGCCTTGTAAGTCGAGCTGGTATTTGCGGATCCAGAGGGGCGAACATGGAACTCATGGTTGAGGATTTGGCGGACGGCGTCACCAAAGCTGTCTTGTCAGGACGGATGGATATTGAAGGCGCGCAAGCGGTCGATATGCGCTTTAACGTGCTGGCTGGCTCAAAGAAGCTGATCGTCGTGGACATGGCGGGGGTTTCATTCCTCGCCTCGATGGGGCTGCGCGTGCTTATGACCTGCGCGCGTTCGGTCAATTCCAAGGGCGGCAAGATGGCGATCGCCGGGGCGCAGCCGGGCGTGGCCAAGGTGTTGAGCACCAGCGGAATCGACCAAGTGGTCAGTGTCCGCGACACACTGACGGATGCGGTTGCCGCCTTAAGCGCTTAACGAAAGGCCGTGGACGCCCAATACAAGCGAAGTGTCGCCGAAGATGTCCGTGCGATCCGTCAGATCGCGATCTGGCTCGAAGGCCTGTTGATCGCCGCTGACATGGGGGATGACGCGCTTCACGATGTGCAGGTGTGCGTCGAGGAGGCCTTGGCCAACCTCATTCTGCACGCACGCGCCGAGGGCGCAGCAAAAGATATCGAGATCGAGTTCGCGCCAGAAGCGAACGGCGCGTGTGTTGTCATTTCGGACGCCTGCGTCTCGTTCGACGTCAGCGCCGCGCCCCTGCCCGAAGGCGACGGCATCGGCGGTCACGGTTTGCGGCTAATGCGGGCGTTTGCATCGGATATTGCTTACGCCAGGGTCGGGAGCCGCAACGTGCTGCGTCTCACTTTTCGACGAGGGCGAGACACCGCGAGCGAACTGATCCGCGCCATCCCCGACCTTACCCAGGCTAACCCTGAAGCGATTGTCGCTTTGACGAACCTCTCGGCTCCCGTCCGCTTCTTGCCGGGCGAGACACTCATGGTTCAGGGCGCGCCAAGCGAGCACGCCTTCGTGCTGCTGACTGGAACAGTCGAGGTCGTAAACGCCAACGCTCACGGCGAGGCGCCACTGGCCCGCATCGAAGCGCCGGCCCTGATCGGCGAGGTTGGCGCGCTCGCAGGACTCTCGCGCACGGCGACGGTGCGGGCAGTGACATCCGTGCGGGCGCTGCAGGCGCCGCGCGCAGCTTTGCTCGAGACCGGGCGCCAAACGCCTGACGTTCTGGTTTCGGTGATCGCCCGCATGGGCGGTCAGCTCCTCGGCATCAACAATGCGCTTGGGCTTTACGCCGCAGGCCTCGCAGCGCTGGAGCGCGACGATTTCGATCCAGCGATCCTCGATGATTTGAACAATCCCTCTGCGGAATTGAGCAATTTCGCGGCCGCGTTTCGCGGGCTCGCGCGGCGGGTCGTCTTGGAGAGGCGCACACGCGGCGAAATGGCCAACGCCGGCGTCATCCAAGCTGCGATGCTGCCAGCGCCGCTCGATCCCACCGCGCTGGCGGGGCGGTGCGACGCGTACGGCGCGATGAAGGCGGCCCGAGAAGTAGGCGGCGATCTCTTCGATCTTTTCATGATCGACGAGCGTCGACTCGGCGTTGTGATCGGGGATGTCTGCGGCAAGGGCGTACCCGCGGCGCTGTTCATGTGTGCAACGGTCACGGCGCTACGCCTTGCCGCTCGCCAATGCTCTGACCTTGAAGAGGCTGTGAGTGTGGCCAACGCCGCGCTCTGCGCACAAAATGCCGCGTCAATGTTCACGACGCTGGTTTACGGCGTACTCGATCTCGAAACCGGCACTTTTGAATATGTGAATTGCGGCCATAACTCGCCACTATTGCGACGGGCGGACGGATCGATTGCCGAACTGGACGGGCGCGCGCCCCCGCTCGGCTTTTTTCCTGACCAGATTTGGAGTCGCCGCGCCGTCGCCGTCGCGCCTGGCGATTGCATCTTCCTGTTTACCGATGGCGTCACAGAATGTGTTGACGCCAGCGGCGCTGAATACGGCGAGGATCGCCTTCAGGCGATCCTGACTCGAACACGCGATCTTGGCGCCAGCGCCCTTGTCGAAGCCGTCATGGAGGATGTAACGCGTTTCTCCACTACTCCGGAGCCGTTTGACGACGTCACTTGCGTGGCGTTGTTGATGCCAAGCGCGGCGGGTTGAGCGCGAGCAAAGCCAGAATGATCCCCGACGACATCGCAGCCCCCTTCTCGCTCGACGCAGCGCCGGTGCGCGGGCGCATCGTGCGCTTGGGCGCGGGCGCGCTCGATCCGATTCTGCGACGCCACGATTATCCGCGCCCCGTCGCCATGCTGTTGGGCGAAGCGTTAGCGTTGGCGGCGTTGGTCGGCTCGCTGTTGAAGGTGGAGGGGCGTCTCGTTGTGCAAGCGCACGGCGAAGGCCCGGTTTCGCTGCTGGTGGCCGAGCATGCCGCCGGCGGCCTACGTGGCTACGCACGGCTGGCCGACGGCGCGGCAGATCGGCTTGTGCGCGCCAACCGCATACCGCCGGCGGAACTTTTGGGCACGGGAAGCCTTCTGCTGACGCTAGATCAAGGCCCAGCCAAAGCGCCCTATCAGGGCGTCGTGGAGCTTGAAGGCGGAACGTTGGCGCAATGCGCCGAGACCTACTTCCGCATCAGCGAACAGACCGATACCCGCATCCGCCTCGCGGTGGGCGAGGTGCTGACGCGCGATGCCCCGAGCCTCTGGCGCGGAGGCGGCATGCTGATGCAGCGCGTGGCGAGCGACCCCGCGCGCGGCGACACGAGCGAGGATTGGTCGCGCGCCTCGATCTTGTTCAACACGCTGACCGACGAAGAACTGATCGATCCCAGCTTAGGCGTCGACCGCCTCGTCTATCGCCTCTTCCACGAGGAAGGTGCACGCATGGGCGACGCCATCGCATTGGCGGATCGCTGTACCTGCAACGAAGAGCGGCTCACCGCCTTGATGCGTACATTCGGCCCTGACGAAGTGGCCGACCTGATCGAACCCGACGGCTTCCTGCATGCGCGCTGTCAATTCTGCGCACGCTTCTATCTCATCCCACCCGAGCGGGTGACCCAAGCGAGCGAGATCACTTCAAATTTTGAGTGATGGACTCGCTGGTTTCGCTCTGCCTGCGTAACATGTTGCTGAGCATCTCTTGCGCGCGGGTGCGGCGATCCATGTACATCTGGAGACGCAACGCGGCCATTTCGTCTGGGCATGGCGGCGCGGGTTGAGGCGGCGACGCGGGCCGTGCGGTCTGGCCCGAGGGGGAAGCGGCCACCGTCGGCGCTGTCGCGCGCGCATTGGCGCCGCTAACCGCATCTTGGATCGCGCGCGCAACCGGCCGCGTGAGCACGACACGCGTGTCGTTTGAGGCGTCCTCGTTCTGCGGTGGACAGCCCTCTCGACTGGCCTCTCGTCTCGCATTCATTTGGGTCATTATCTCGCGCAAATCAGCCTCGGCATCGCGCGCAACCAGCATCATCACAATCATTGTGAGTGAGGCAATGTCCCCATCGGCACTCGTCATGCCTGCCAGCGCGTCGCTTGAAGCCGGAGACAGCGCGCCGTTAGCCAGCGGCTCCTGATCCGCGAGCGCGGATAGCTGCGCTTGGCGCGCTTGCGGCAGACGAGCGAATGCCTCCTCGGGCGGAAGCGTGGGCCGCGCCAGCGCGGCAACGGCGGGCCTGGAAACGCGCAATTGCGCCTCTTGAGCCGTCGCCGTGAACGCGGGCGTAAACGCCGCGAAAGCCAACATCACACAAAGCCGCGCCGAAAAACCCATGGCCATGGCCCGCCTCCCTCTGATCAGACGAAGAGCTTAGCCGAATACGCTGCGGCAGTCCGTGTCTTGTGCCGCTCCCGCCAAACTGGGGCCCGGTTCTCCACAGCGCCCCGCCCCTAACCGCTTGCCGCGCCCCTGAATCGCTCCATGGTCGCGCCGGTAACCTTTCTTAAACCGGACTCAGCTGCAAATGCGCCAGATATGGTGACCGTTAGTCACCCAATCCCTACATCTGGTATATATTTCGGTTCCGAGTGGAGTGACGCGTGATGGCTGGCAAGAATGGGGACGCACTGCCCGGATTGAGGACCCCGTCGGTGGGTTACAAGCCCTTCCGCTATCCGTGGGCGTACGAATTCTGGCGTCGCCAGCAGCAAGTGCACTGGATGCCGGAGGAAGTCCCGCTCGGCGAGGACGTGAAAGATTGGGCCTCTAAGCTCACCGACCAGGAGCGCAATCTGCTGACGCAGATCTTCCGTTTCTTTACCCAGGCCGATGTCGAGGTGAACGACAATTACATGGAGCGCTATGCGCGCGTCTTCAAACCGACCGAAGTGAAGATGATGCTGGCGTCGTTCTCGAACATCGAGACCATCCACGTCGCCGCCTACGCGCTGCTGCTTGAAACCATCGGCATGCCAGAGACCGAGTTCGCGGCATTCCTCGACTACCAGGCGATGCGCGACAAGCACGATTACATGGGAACGTTCGGCGTCGACTCCGATGAGGACATTCTACGTACGCTGGCCATGTTCGGCGCCTTCACCGAGGGGCTGCAGCTTTTCGCGTCATTCGCGATGCTGATGAACTTCCCGCGCTTCAACAAGATGAAGGGCATGGGGCAAATCGTGACTTGGTCAGTACGCGACGAAAGCCTGCACTGCGAGGGCATGATCAAGCTGTTCCACGCCTATGCGAAAGAAACCAACGCGCTGACGCAAGCGGTGAAGGACGACATCGCCCAGTGCTGCCGCACGGTGATCGATATCGAGGATCGCTTCATTGACCTCGCCTTCGAGATGGGCCCCGTACAAGGCATGACCGCCGAGGACATTAAGAAGTACATTCGCTACATCGCCGATTGGCGCCTCGGGCAATTGGGCTTGCCGAAAATCTATGGCGTCACCGAGCACCCGATCCCGTGGCTGACCGCGATCTTGAACGGGGTCGAGCACGCCAATTTCTTCGAAGCCCGCGCCACCGAATACTCCAAAGCCGCCACAAAGGGCGACTGGCATGGTGGCGAAGGCGTCTGGTCGAACTTCGAAGCGTTAATGGAGAAGCGCAAGGCGGCGGAAGCGACGAACTGAACCCGGCTAAGCCGTCAGTTTGTCGCGAAGCTTGACGCGTTCGCGTGCGCCAACGCCGAGCTCTTGTTCCATGTAGCCCAACGCCGAGCCATATTGCGTGTCGATCGCGTCAAACGCTGTGCGTAGATAATCGACATGGACGCCAAGCATGGGTCGGAGCGCGTCATCGTTTAGCGTCCTGCCGAGGCGGGCTTCCATGCGCTCCTTGATGTGCGGCAGGCGCTGATCGAGGTCGAGGGCGGCGTTGGTGAATTCATAATCGGCATAGACCGCCTCTTCCGGCACGCCGAGCGCAATGAGGGTGAGCGCGCAGCCAAGGCCAGTGCGATCCTTGCCCGCAGCGCAATGGATCACCGCAGGGGCTTCGTCGCTCATCAGCGCCGCGAACCAATTGCGATAGAGATCGATGTGGCGGTCGCTGGCAGCGAACTCGCGGTAGAGCATGTGCATATAGCCGGTGACGCTCTCCGCCGTGAGATCGCTTTGCATCAGCGCGATCAGGTGCGGCGGCAAGCCCTCTTGAGGCCCGTCATTATTCGCAATCACACGGACGCCCTCACCCGGCCAAAGATTGGGCTCGCGATTGCGCTCCTCCGGGCGGCGCAAATCGACCAAGGTGCGAATACCCATGGCGTCGAGCTTGGCGACATCGGCCTCGCTGGCTTCGGCAAAGTGCGCGCTGCGATAGAGCCGACCGCGGACCACTGTGGCGCCGTCTTCAGTCTGCCAACCGCCGAAGTCGCGGAAGTTCAGGACGCGGTCGAGGGGGATCAGGCGGTCATACATGGGGATGTGGGATAGGGACTGGTGACCGGGGGCGCAACAGCTTCCGCTGCGCGACCCTTTCCCCCCAATCCCCTACCTAAACGGCGGTTCGTCGAAGGCGCGCAGCTTGCGTGAGTGCAGCCGGTCGCGGTTTTGTTTCAACAGCGCCACAGTCTCCAAGCCAATGCGCAAATGCGCGCCGATGGCTGTGTCATAGAAGCGATCCGCCACGCCCGGCAATTTGATCTCACCGTGGGCAGGCTTGTCCGACACGCACAGCAACACGCCGTACGGCACGCGCAAGCGGAAGCCCTGCGTGGCGATGCACGCGCTTTCCATGTCGACCGCCACCGCGCGCGATTGCGACAACAGCTGGCGTTCCTGGTTGTAATTCAGCTCCCAATTTCGATCGGCGTAGGACACTACCGTTCCCGTGCGCAGGCGACGACGGAGATCTTCTTTATCGCCGCCGGCGACGGCCTCGGCCGCTTGCTGCAACGCCACCTGTACCTCCGCGATGGCCGGGATAGGCACTTCCAGCGGCACGCGATCATCCAGCACTTTGTCGCGGCGGAGATAGGCATGAGCAAGCACGTAATCGCCGATGCGCTGGGTGTGTCGCAGGCCGCCGCAATGGCCGATCATCAGCCAACAATGCGGACGTAGTACAGCGAGGTGATCGGTGATCGTCTTCGCGTTAGAAGGGCCGACGCCGATATTCACCAGCGTCACGCCATCGCTGTCGGGCGTGGTCAAATGATAGGCGGGCATTTGATATTTGTGCCAGGGCACGTCGAACGCCTTGCGCTCGGCGTCGGGATCGCCCGATTCGATACGCACCTTGCCGGGGCACGACAGCGCCCAGCCCTTCGGACCATTCTTAACGCCCTCAGCCGCCCAGCGCACGAATTCCTCGACATAGCGCTGATAGTTCGTGAACAATATCCAAGGCTGCACGTCCGACCACGGCGTCCCGGTATAATGCTCGATCCGCTTCAGCGAATAATCGGTGCGCGGCGCGTCGAACAAGGCAAGCGGTCGCGACCCATCCAGGCGCTCCAGCCGCAAGCCATCAACCACCGCGTCGCCCACTTGCGTCAGACGCGGATTAGGAAAATAGCGCGCCAGCTCCTCGGCAGGCACCTTGTCGAACGCCGCTGAACCCGCTGCGTCGAGCACGAAGGAGTAAGGAATCTCGGTATCGCTGGCGCGCACGGACAATTCCGCGCCGTAATCGTCCACCAGCAAGGACAATTGCTCGATGAGATATTTGCGGAAGAATTTGGGCTGCGTAATCGACACTGCATACTCGCCCGGCCAGGTGAGCTGTCCATACGCACGCGCCAAGCGCGGCATCGGCCCATCGGGCAAATAGGTGACGCGAAGCTCGGGGTACCGAAACGCCGCGCGCTCTTCTGGCGTGGGCGGCGTGCCCTTCTCGGCGAAGCGGCGTACGGCGTCGATCAGCGCCTTCACGGCGTGCTCGTGCATTTTCTCAAGCTTGGCGACAGTCTCGGTAGGGGTCATCCAGAGACAGATGCCGCCCGCGCGCCTCCAGTCAAGGCCTGATCAACCGGAGATGGTCAGCCGCGCGGAATAGGGTCGATCAAGCGCGAGCGCCGATAGGCGACGTGATCGAGCGTCGCATTGCCCGCGGTCAGGATGCCAAGTGGCGATGCATAGTCGAATTCGGATTCCGTCATGATCACGCTGGTGCCTGGGACCATCATCCCCGCAGGCAGCGCGACAGTGGAGTTCGTGCCGCGAGGCGCCATGCCCTGCCCTTCACTCCAAATGACGCGCGCCGTGGAGGCGTCCTGCACCGATACGCTGGATACTCGAAACTCGATCCCGGCCGCATTGTCCGGCGCCATCAAAAGCTCAAGCGCCGCCCAAGCCCCATCGATTTCATCATCCGTCACTTCCGTGTCGCGCGCCATCACGTCGGCGACCGACACCGTCGCATATTGCAGGCGCCGATTGGTGTCGACCATGTCGAGCATGTCGATGGAGCCCAGCAGAAAGAACACCATCATCGGCGCGAGCAAGGCGAATTCGAGCGCCGCGAGCCCCTTTCGCGCGCGCGCAAAGCGTTTGAAGGTAGCGCGCATCGTCATTCGTAAGGCTCGTTGCGGAACATCATGGTGGAAACAAGGATGCGATCACCGGTTCCGACGTTGGCCAGAATGCGTTCGAACATCGGCGTGATCATGCGCCAGCGATAATAGGCGCGCACGACTACGATTTGAGATGGGTCGCCCGGCTCATAATTGAGCAGACCCTCATCGAAATTCCCATTCTCAAGCGCGTTCTGCTGCCCCCGAACGTCGACGAACGAGTCGAAGCGATCCACATCCATGTAGAGCGTGTCGATACAATTCATGACCATGAAATTGTTCAGCCGATCACAAATCAGCTGGCTAATCTCAGCCTCGGTGACCCCCTGGGTTTGCGCTTGCCCGGTGCGGATCAGACGCCCGGCGTCCGCGACCGCGAAATTGAGGCTCGATTGCGCCAAGCCGATCAGCGCGATCTCAGCGGTGCCGAACGTCAGCAGAAAAAACGGCAGCACCACGAACGCGAATTCGACCGCGACAGAGCCGCGCCGCGCCTTGCCGAAGCGGCGTCGAGCCACACTCCATCGTTTCGCGAACGCAAACATGACGCCTCCGAAACGTCAGCTTACGCACGGAAGCCCTGATTTTCCGTCAAAGAGCGGGGTAAAGCGCCGTTAACGACCGGCGCCCGCAGCGGCCGCATGCGAGGTGATTTGCTCATGCACCTGCTGTGAAGCCTCGCCGTCGCCAATGTCGGGGCGCGGGCGGCAGAGCGGCGTACATTCGAGGCGGGCGGTGTCCCCGCCACGCGTCACCATCACGACATCGGTTTCGTCAGGCGTGACCACTACACGCCCGGAATAGAGCACGCGCCCACCCGCGCCGACCACAACGAGGTTGGTCGATCCGTAGGCGCGCCCGGTCACGAACAAGAAACGATCATTCTGCACCGAAACGCCCGCGATCGAAGGATTGCCGATCGCGACCCCCTCGGCGGAATCCGCGAGGCGGATTGGAAACGCCTGATCCAAAGCCACACGAATGTCGCGCGCATAGGCTGGTGCCGTAATGCATAGCGTTGCGGCAGCGACGACACCGGCGATGGCGGCTTGAAAACGCGACAGGCGCATGCGCCGATCCTTCCACGCTATGTATTAAGCGCTACCTTGCTACGGTCGGAATGGTTGCTGCATCGCTAATGCGGAATGAAGTCGCCAAGCGCAACGCGAATGATCTCCAAAATTTCACCCGCGACGTTTACGCAAAATTATCCCTCCTTGTTACGCAAAGCTTTAAGCGCATCCCCGTATTGTCCGCCTGCGTCTGGATGGGTGTCGGGTGCGACGCTCCCCCGGGCCGGTGACAAGCACTCGACAAACTGGAGAATTGAAAATGTTGAAGCGTTTCCTGAAGAATGAAGACGGCGCCACCGCGATCGAATACGGCCTCATCGCGGCCCTCATCGGCGTGATTATCATCGCCGCCGTTACGCTGGTCGGCGAAAACCTCGCCGCAGTGTTTGAAGAAATCGCTGCTGCGCTGGGCTAATAGCGCTGCGTTTGGCGGGCCGCTCTGGTGGCGGCCCGTCGGCGCCCTTGTTTCCCCTCGCCTTAGCGCCGCCCCTCGGGCGGCGCTTTTCTTTTAAGCTTTTCTTGACCCGGCGCGGCGCACGACAGGCGCCATGATTGAGATCCTCGCGCTCGGCGCATTCGCGGGCTTGTTGATTTACGCGGCCTGCTCCGACATCGCTTCGCTGACGATACCCAATTGGGTATCACTCGCACTCGCAGGCATCTTCCCGATCGCCGCCGCCGCGACTGGCATGGCATGGGCCGACATCGGACTCCATGTTCTCTTTGGGGTCGGCGCGCTCGCCGTCGGCTTTTTCTTGTTCGCCGCAAACATTTTCGGCGGCGGCGACGCAAAACTCCTGGCCGCAACCGCGATCTGGACCGGATACCCGGGCTTTCCGCACTTTCTTTTGTGGATGGCGCTCGCTGGCGGCGCCCTGGCGCTGTCAATTTTAGCGGCGCGCACCTTGATCCGACAAGCCGAGACGCAGCCCGCGTTCGTGCATCGCCTCCTCAAACCACGCGGCGGCGTGCCCTACGGCGTCGCCATCATGATCGGCGGCCTGATGGCGATCCCAGCGCTTCCGTTTGGTTTCGCCGCGTTAACCATGCCTTAGGCGACGCATGTTTTGGTCGCCATGAGATGCGCAGGGGCTGTTTGCGCGGGGAGTAGTTCAGATGTCGGCGCGTCAGCTGATTGTTCTTGCCATCGCAGCGATCGCCGCCGTCGGCGCGCTGTTGTTGATCCGCGGCATGGGGCGTAATGACGCTCCCGAAGCGGCCGCGACCTCTGCAATCGCCGGCCAGCAGGTGCTGGTCGCGGCGCGCGACATTCCCCAAGGCGCGGCGCTTGGGCCCAACGACCTTGCCGTGGCTTTGTTTCCTGACGAAACCATCACACCGGCCTTTATCAATGTTGGCGCGCAGCCTTCAGCGCAGGCCGAGTATGTGGGCGCTGTGACGCGGCGCGCTTTCGCGCAAGGCGAGCCGATCACCAACGGCTCGATCATCCAACCTGAGGGTCGCGGCTTCATGGCGGCGCAGCTTGAGCCCGGCTACCGGGCTGTCGCCGTTCAGATTGAGGCGTCGACTGCGGCTGGCGGGTTTATTCAGCCAAATGATCGCGTCGATGTGATCGTGACCACGACTGGCGACGGCGAGAACGGTCGCCGGCAGGTGTTCAGCGACATTGTCTTGCAGGACATCCGCGTACTCGCACTCGGTGACAAGACCTCGACGCAAACATCCGGCGACGCGCCTGAAATCGTTGAGGCCAATGTCGCCGTTCTGGAAATGACCGCCGACGACGCGCGCGCTTTCGCGCTGGCGAACGAGGCGGGCGAAATCAGCTTGGCGCTGCGCGGTGTGCAGATCGAGACCGTGGGCATGGGCGCCTCTAGTCAGCGCAACAGCAGCGGCGGAGGCGTGCGCGTGCACGCATTCGGTGCAGTTTCCGGAGGCAGCCGATGAGCGCCCGCAAAGCATTTCACACAAGCCTTGCAACCGCGCTGTCCGCGGCGCTCGCGCTCACGCCCGGCTATGCGGCCGCCCAAGTCGAACCCGCCGATGCGCCGACAATGCGCATCACGCGCGGGGGCGGCGGCTCTCAATCGGCTTCATTGGTGCTTCCGTTCGGCAAGTCGGCGATCATCGACCTCCCCGCTGACGCGCGCGATGTGCTGATCTCCAATCCACAGGTGGCGGACGCTACCGTGCGCACCTCGCGCCGCGCTTACGTGATCGGGCGCGCGCTGGGGCAAACCAACATCTTCTTCTTCGACGCGGCGGGTCGCCAGATCGCCAATGTCGAAATCCGTGTCGAGCCAGACGTCGCGCCGCTGAACGAATTGCTGCGCCGCCATACGCCCGACGCTAACATCCAAGCCGAGGCGGTGAATGCATCGGTAGTGTTGTCGGGCACAGCGCGGAGCGCCGCCGAGGCCGACCGCGCACATCAATTGGCGTTGACTTTCTTGGGCATCGCGGGAGGCCCAGGCGCGGGCGACGCGCCCGCTGGAGGGCCGCAAGCGCCCGGCACGCCGCAACCCGGTGGAAATTTGCCGCGTGTCATCAACATGATCCAGGTTGAAGGCAGCGAGCAGGTTCTCGTGCGCGTGCGCGTTGTCGAGATGAGCCGCACGCTCGTGCGCCAGCTCGGCATCAATCTGAATTACGAGGAGATGATCAACCGGCTTCTGCCGGAAGATGCGTTCGTTGATCTCGCGACACGCAACGGCTTTTCGGTAAGCGGCCGCGTGCTCGGGGGCCTTACGGCCTCTGGCGGCGTCGCCGAGACGATCCTCAATCCCTCCAGCGTCACTTATCCTGGCAATACGATCACGCCCGGCACACCGAACAGCGGCGCCGGCGGCCCGGGCGTAGGCGGCTATCAGCCTGCAACATCAACAAGCCCAGAACGCTGGGGCCCGGCCACGCTGACGAACGACCGTACCACAGACGCCTCGATCGAAGCCTTCGAGCGTGCGGGTCTCCTGCGCGTACTCGCCGAGCCGAACCTCACGGCGATCTCGGGCGAAGCCGCGCGCTTCCTCGCCGGCGGCGAATTCCCCGTGCCCGTCAATTCCGAAGACGGCCAAATCACCGTTGAGTTCAAACCCTTCGGCGTCGGCCTCGCCTTCACGCCTATGGTGATGTCAGGCGGGCGCATTTCGCTGAAAGTGGCGACGGAAGTGAGCGAGCTCACCTCCGACGGCTCTATCTCGACAGGCGATACGCCGATCCGCAACGCCGACGGCACGACGACGGTCATTCGCGGCATCTCCATTCCCGCGTTGCAAGTGCGGCGCGCGGAAACAACGCTGGAAATGCCGTCTGGCGGCTCGATGGTGTTGGCCGGCATGATCCAAGAACGTACACGCCACGCATTGGAAGGCGTGCCCGGCGTTATGAACACGCCCGTGATCGGCTCGCTGTTCCGCTCGCGTGACTTCCTGAACAACGAAACCGAGCTCGTGATTATCGTCACGCCGTACCTCGTGCGACCCACCAGCCCCGATCAGTTGCGTACGCCCGCTGATGGCTTCCGCAACCCATCTGAAGGCGAGAGCCTGCTCACCGGACGCTTGAACGCGATGTATCGCCCCGCGCGCGCGGAGAGCGAAGGCGAAGGGCCCCGTCGGCTGAACGGCCCCCACGGCCATGTGATTGAATGAGGCGCCAGATGAATTCCCGTTTGCCCCTTTTGTTGCTTGGCGTCTCCGCTCTCGGCGGCTGCGCCACTTTCGCTCTTGATCCCCCGCCTGAGGGGCCGCCGGTCGCAACCGCAGCGGACCGCCATGAGATCACCGTCGAACAAACTGCGGCGCGCCTTGAGATTCAAGTTGCCGCAACCGACAGTGCACTCTCGCCGAAGTCGCGCGAGGATTTGAACGCTTTCGCGAGCGGCTATCTACGTTATGGGCACGGCGCTTTGATCCTGAGCGCGCCAGAAGGCAGCGGCAATGCCAGCGCCGCCGCCAGCATCGCGCGCGACGCGCAGGCCGCCCTCTCCAGCGCCGGCGTCAGCTACAGCGCCATGGCGGCATCAACTTACAATGCCAGCGATGTCGCTGAAGCGCCACTCATCGTGAGTTTCGCGCGCTTCGAGGCGCAAGCGCCAGAGTGCGCACCACTCTGGGAGCAGGACCTCGCCCACCAAAGCAATAATCAACCCTGGGAAAGCTTTGGCTGCGCCACGCAAGCCAATCTTGCGGCGCTGATCGAGGACCCCCGCGACCTCACGCAAGCGCGCGCCGAAGATGCGCGCGACAGCGGCCGACGCGCGACGACTTTCGGCGCTTATCGCGAAGGCGAGCAAACGCACGCCGATCGCACTCAAGACGAACGCATCACCATCTCCAATGCGGTCCAATAGGGCTACCAAGCATGAGCCAATCCCCCACCGAAGCCGCCTGGCGCCTCAACGACGACGAAGACTTCGTTCTCGAGGACGATGAAACCTTCGCCACCGGCGATGTCGTCGAGCCCGTGTTGCCGCCATTCGATGAACGCGCGGCCGCCGCTAATGACGCCGACTTGCATTCTGCTCTGGACGATACGTTCAGCCTCAGCATGCCTGCGCCAACACCGGCTTTGCCGCCCGTTACACGCGAAAACGGCCACTTCACCGAACAACCGGTGCCGCGGATCACCATTCACGCGTGCTGCGACCGCCCCGAGATCGCCGAGATGGTCGAGGCGACCCGCACCGACCGGCGGATGGCGCGCGCGGAAATCAGCGTCGATAGCGGCGGCATCGACGGCGCCGTGTTGCGTTTTGCCTCGCAAGCCAGCCCCAACCTGCTGATCATCGACACGTTGCTGCAAGGGCCGCAAATGCTCGCGAGCCTGGATCGGCTCGCGCAGGTGATCGAGGAGGGCACCAAAGTCGTCATCATCGGTGCGGTCAATGACATTGGCCTCTTCCGCGAACTCATGGCGCGCGGCGTTAGTGAATACATTGTACCGCCCATGCAGGCGCTGGATCTTATCCGCACCGTGTGCGGGCTCTATGTCGGCCCCGACAAGCCATTTGCTGGGCGCGTGATCGCCGTGATTGGCGCACGCGGCGGCATCGGCGCCTCCACGATTGCACACAATCTCGCCTGGTCGATCGCCGAACGTCAGGAAGCCGGTGCGACGCTGATGGACCTTGATCTGTCCTTCGGCACCGCCGCGCTCGATTTCAATCAGGACCCGCAGCAATCCCTGGCCGATGTTCTGCTTGCGCCGGATCGCGTCGATGACGTGTTCCTGGAACGGGTCACCACCAAGCAGACCCAGCGCCTGCAGATGCTCACAGCGCCGGCGACCTTGGAGCGCGAGTTCGAACTCGGAACCGAGGCGTTTGAGTCGGTGATCGACCGCGTCCGTCGCGCCGCGCCGTTTGTGGTGCTCGACCTCCCGCACGCCTGGACGTCATGGATTAAGCACACGCTGCTTGCCGCCGATGATGTGATTATCGTTGCAGGGCCGGACCTCGCCAGCTTGCGCAATACCAAGAACATCGTCGATCTTCTGAAGGCGGCGCGACCTTACGATTCACCCCCGACCGTGGCGCTCTCCATGGTTGGCGTGCCCAAGCGCCCTGAAATTCCGCTGAAGGACTTCGCGGAAGCGCTCGGGTCTGAGCCTGTGGCCTCGTTCCCGTTCGATCCCGCCCTCTTCGGCATGGCCGCCAATAACGGCCAGATGATTGGGGAAGTCGCGCCGACGTCCAAGATCGCCATCACCATCGACAACCTGGCCGCCTCGCTCACGGGTCGTAAACCGGTTGAGGTGAAAAAGACCACACTCGCGGACAAGATCCCGTTCCTGAAGCGCTAAGGGCCCTAGATGTTCGGCAAACGCAGTCTGACGGACGCACCGAACACCGCGCCATCCGCGCCGGTGGGCGCAGCGCCGGCGCAACGTGTTCAGGCGGCGGTTGGCGCAAAGCCTGCAGCGCCCGCCCCGGCGCCACGCCCGCCCGCGGCGCCACCCGTGCAGACGCCCGCTTCGCGGCTACAGCCTTCGGCCGAAGCCACCGCCACGCCTGAGTTTCGCTCGGAAGCGTATTATCGGGTCAAGTCGACGATCTTCAACGCGCTGATCGAAACCATCGATCTCACGCAATTGGCGCAACTCGATTCCGAAAGCGCGCGCGACGAGATCCGCGACATCGTCGCTGAAATCATCTCGATCAAGAACGTGGTGATGTCGATCACCGAGCAGGAATCGCTGCTCGACGACATCTGCAACGACGTGCTCGGCTACGGCCCGCTTGAGCCGCTGCTGGCGCGCGATGACATCGCCGACATCATGGTCAACGGCGCCAACGCCGTGTTCATCGAAGTCAGTGGCAAGATCTCCAAGACCGGCATTCGCTTCCGCGACAACGGCCAGTTGATGAACATCTGCCAACGCATCGTCAGCCAAGTCGGCCGACGCGTTGATGAAAGCTCGCCCATCTGCGACGCGCGCTTGCCTGACGGCTCGCGTGTCAACGTAATCGTGCCGCCGCTTGCGATCGACGGCCCCACGCTCACGATCCGGAAGTTTAAGAAGGATAAGCTGAAGCTCTCGAATTTGGTGGAGTTCGGCTCGATCTCGCCCTCCGGCGCGAAAATCCTGCAAATCATCGGCGCCTGCCGCTGCAACGTGTTGATCTCCGGCGGAACCGGTTCGGGCAAGACCACCCTGCTCAACACGCTGACTGCCTTCATCGACCCGACCGAGCGCGTCATCACGTGCGAAGACGCCGCCGAATTGCAACTCCAACAGCCCCATGTCGTGCGTCTAGAAACACGTCCGCCGAACCTCGAAGGCTCGGGCCAGGTAACGATGCGCGACCTCGTCAAGAACTGCCTGCGGATGCGCCCAGAGCGGATCATCGTCGGCGAAGTGCGCGGCAGCGAAGCGTTCGACTTGCTGCAAGCCATGAACACTGGTCACGACGGTTCGATGGGCACGTTGCACGCCAACACGCCGCGTGAGGCGCTCTCGCGTTTGGAATCCATGATCACGATGGGCGGCTTCTCGTTGCCGGCAAAGACCATCCGCGAGATCATCGTCGCCGCCGTCGATGTCGTGATTCAAGCAGCGCGCCTGCGCGACGGGTCGCGCCGCATCACCCAGATCACGGAAGTGCTCGGCCTCGAAGGCGAGACCATCGTGACTCAGGACCTGTTGACCTACGAAATCCAGGGCGAGGACCAGAACGGACGCATCACGGGCCGTCATCGCGGCAGCGGCGTCGGGCGGCCCCGTTTCTGGGATCGAGCCCGTTATTTCGGTCTCGAGAAAGAACTCGCCCAAGCGCTCGACGAAGCGGAGGCCAGTTAATGGATCCCGCACTCATCGCTGCGGTGCTCGCCTTTGTCGCGATCGGCGGTGTTGGCTTGGCATTTTCTGGCAAGAGCCAGCCCGCGACGGCGCAAAAGCGCGTGAAGGCGGTCGCAGCCGCCGGCAAGGTCGATCGCCGCAAGCAAGCTGTCGACATGGCGACGCTGAAGCGCAAGCAGAGCACGCAGGACGCACTTAAAGAATTGACGCTGAGCGAGAAGGAATCGCGCAAGCGCCGGGTATCGATCAAGGGACGCATCGAGCAAGCAGGATTGAACCTGTCGCTGCCGATGTTCTGGGCGGGTTCGGCGATTCTTGGTCTCGTCGGCGCGCTTGCGGGCCTGATCATACAGGGCCCGATTGGCGCAGCCGCCGGCGCGTTCATCTGCGGCTTTGGCCTGCCACGTTGGATCCTTGGCATGATCGTGTCGGGCCGCCAGAAAAAATTTGGCAGCCAACTCGCCGATGCGATCGACGTCATCGTGCGCGGCGTCAAGACGGGCCTGCCGCTCAATCAGTGCCTCCGCATCATCTCAGCGGAAAGCCCCGAACCGCTGCGGGCGGAGTTTCAAGCTCTGTGCGATTCACAAACGATGGGCGTGCCGCTGGACCAGAGCCTGCAGCGCATGTTCGAACGCATGCCGCTGCCTGAAGTGAATTTCTTCGCCATCGTTTTGGTCATTCAGCAGAAGACAGGCGGCAACCTCTCAGAATCCTTAGGCAATCTTTCATCCGTGCTGCGCGCGCGCAAATTGATGGGCGAGAAGGTCAAGGCGCTCTCCTCCGAAGCCAAGGCTTCGGCCATGATTATCGGCGCGCTGCCGTTCATTGTTATGCTGCTCGTGTACTTTGCGCGCCCGTCCTACATCATGATCTTGTTCACTGATCCCGCCGGCAATCTCGTTCTGATGGGAGCCGCGGTGATGATGTCGCTCGGCATCTTCATCATGAACAAGATGGTCAACTTCAAGTTCTGAGGGCTTGCGATGGACATCGTCGAAACCCTGACCGACCCGCTCACCATCGCTGGAATCCTTGCGGCCGGCGCGTGCTTCGCCACCGTGGTGACGCTCGCCTCGCCGATGCTGGCCGAAGACAAGCTCGGCGCGCGCTTGAAGGAAGTCGCCAAGAAGCGCGAGGAGCTGCGCAAGAAGAGCCGCGCCGACCTCGCGCGCGGCTCGGGATTGCAGCACAAGGACGCGAACCAATTCGCCAAGGGCTTGGTGCAGAAGCTCAATCTGCAGAAGGCGCTGGAAGACGACACCCTCACCGAGAAGCTGGTGCGGGCCGGCCTACGGGGCAACGCCGCGCAGACCATGTTCTATTTTTATCGCGCCGCGCTGCCGATCGGGTTCGGCCTTATCGCCCTATTCTATGTGCTCGCGTTGGCACCGCACCTGGAACTTCACATCAAACTCGCCGCCGTCGTGTTCTCGGTTGCCGCGGGGTACTACGCCCCTGGCCTGTACCTACAGAACCTCGCGGACAATCGGCGCATGAAAATCATGCAGGCGTTTCCCGATAGCTTGGACATGATGCTGATCTGCGTCGAGAGCGGCATGTCGATCGAGCTTGCGCTGCAACGGGTCGGCCAGGAGATCGCATCCGTGTCGGTGGAGCTCGCGGAGGAGTTCGCGCTCACCAACGCCGAGCTCTCGTACTTGCCGGATCGCCGGCAAGCTTATGAGAATCTCGCGCGCCGCACCAACCATCCCGGGGTGAAGTCCGTCGCCATGGCGCTTACCCAAGCTGAGAAGTACGGCACGCCCATCGGATCGGCGCTGCGCGTCATGGCCAAGGAAAACCGCGAGCTGCGCTTGGCCGAAGCTGAGAAGAAGGCAGCGTCCTTGCCGCCCAAGCTGACCGTGCCGATGATCGTGTTCTTCCTGCCGGTTCTGTTCGCCGTGATTATCGGCCCCGCCATCATCCAGATCGGCGACATCATGAGCAATCAATAGACACGACGCGCGTCCACATCGCCTGCTTTTCTTGTCGTGGATATGTTAGCTTGGGCTCAAATCGCCCCAGCGGCGCGGATCGCTGAACAGCCCACGCAGATACGCGATGTTCTCGGCTGCCTGCGCGGGCGGAAGATTGGCGCGCTCCAATTGCTCAGCCTCATCGAAGCGGCCTTGCAGCGCGAGCGCGATCGCCAAGTTTTGACGCGCCTCCTGTGGCGCGCCTTGAATCGCCGCCGCTTGGCGCAGAATGGGCTCCGCGTCTGCTGGGTCGCCAGCCATGATGTGCGAGACGCCGAGATTGGTCAGCACACGCGCATTCTCCGGCTCGATCGCAAGCGCTTCCTGATAGGCGCGTCGCGCATCGTCGAAGCGACCTAATTGATCTAGGGCCGCCCCAAGCGCCGAGCGCACACGCCAGTTTTGCGGCTCCGCCTGCGCCACCAGCGCGAGCGGCCGAAGCGCTTCCTGCGGCCGGTCAGACGCGATCAGCGCCAAGCCATAGGTCGTCATCAAGACCCGGTCTTCAGGGAAGCGACCGAGCGCGTCGCCCGCCACTTGTGCGGCGCGATCCGCGCGCCCGCCACGGCGCAGCGCGTCCGAGAACCGTTGCGCCGCTTGAAGGTCGTTGGGGAAGGTTTGGTACTCCCCCGCCCAGAAGGCCATTTGCGTCAGCATGTCTTCGCGCGAGATGCGTTCACGCGCCTGGCGATCTACCGGCCCCGTCGCTGTCAGCGTGGATGCGGCGTCTTGCGATACGCCCTCGCCCGTTGTGGCGCATGCGCCGAGAGCAGCGGCGGCGAGCAAGGCTGGAATGGATCGAGACATGGTTGCGCGAATCCTAACAATTGCGGCAACGCTGCGCCTGACATGCTCAACAAAGCGCTAACGACGTACTAGGACAGCCTTCATGACCGATCTCCCCTTCATCGCCGACGCGGCGCCAAACGCTGTTCCCATCCACGCCCTGCGCGCCAGCGAATGGAGCCAGTGGTCGGAAGGCCGCGCCGATGCCTTGAAGCGGCTCGCCGCCGCGCACGACTTCCAAGCGCAGAACGGGCGCATCTTGCTTGCGCCCGCGACCGACGGCTCGATCGAGCGCGTGTTGTTTGGCGTCGGCGACAAAGCTAATGCGATCATTATGGGCGCGCTCGCGCAGCACTTGCCGGCTGGTGATTATCGCATCGCCGCCGCCCCGCGCGAGTTCGACACCACATTGATTGCGATCGCTTGGGGGCTCGGGGCCTACGTCTTTGACCGCTATAAGAAGCGCAAGCGGCCAGCGCCGCGCCTGCTCGCCCCCGAGGGCGCTGACATGGCCGAAGCACAGCGGATCGTGCGCGCGGCGTGGCTCGCGCGCGATCTCGTCAACACGCCCACAAACGACATGGGGCCGGACGCACTGCACGCCGTCGCCGAAGCCGTGGCGCGCGCCCATGGCGCCGCATTCGAAGCGATTGTCGGCGATGATCTTCTGACGCAGAATTATCCGCTCATCCACGCTGTGGGCCGCGCCTCCGCGCAAGCGCCGCGCCTCTTGCATCTCTCATGGGGCGATCCAAGCGCAAAGAAGCTCGCACTCGTCGGCAAGGGCGTCTGCTTCGATACGGGCGGGCTTGACCTCAAACCCTCCGCTGGCATGCGCGTGATGAAGAAGGACATGGGCGGCGCCGCGCATGCGCTGGCGCTGGCGCAGATCGTGATGGACGCCAAGCTCAACGTGAAACTCGACGTGTATTTGCCGGTAGTCGAGAATTCTGTGTCAGGCGATGCGTTCCGCCCCGGCGACATCATCAAGAGCCGCAAAGGCCTGACCGTCGAGATCGACAACACCGACGCCGAGGGGCGCTTGGTGCTCGCCGACGCGCTGACACGTGCGTGCGAGGCTGACCCTGATCTGGTGCTCGACTTCGCCACGCTGACGGGCGCCGCGCGCACCGCGCTCGGGCCCGACATCCCGCCCTTCTTCGCCAATGACGACGCGCTCGCGGCGGACCTTGCCCACGCCTCCGCGGAGATGTGCGACCCGGTTTGGCGCATGCCGTTGTGGGACGCCTACGACAGCGACATGGACTCCCCAATCGCCGACTTGAAAAACACCGGCGACGGCGCCTTCGCGGGCGCGATTTTCGGCGCACTGTTCCTACGAAAGTTTGTCACCGCGCCCTTCTGGGCGCATTTCGACGTCTATGCCTGGGCGCCGAAGGAGAAAGCATCGCGCCCACAGGGCGGCGAAGCGCAGGCGTTGCGGGCCTCCTGGAAGGTCATCAAGGCCAGATTTGGATAGTCATTTCGCCTTTCCCACAACATCTTGTGGTTCCGGGCTTGCAAGGACCACCAAATCAACGAATCCTCTCACTTGCGATTCAACCAAAGGAGAGCGGCATGGAGCTCGGCCAATCACATGTAGAAGCCCTGGATTTGTGGCGTCGGGTTACCGTCACCACGGTCCGTTCGGACGCCCCGGACCTCACCGCCCGCCAAATGGCGGTGTTGATGACGGTGCGCCTCCAGCCTGCCCCGCATACGGTGCGCGGCCTGGCGGCGGCCTTGAACGTCGGCAAACCGGCAATCACGCGCGCGCTCGATACGCTCACGCGCCTCGGCTTCGTGCAGCGCCGCCGCGACCCGAAGGACGGGCGCAACGTGTTCGTGGAGCGCACCGACAAGGGCGACGCCTTCCTCGAACAATTGGGCGCGACCATCCTCAATGACGAAGCCCCAGCGCGTCCGCGCCTGGAATTGGCGTCGTAAGCACCCAAAAGAAAACGGCGTCTCGCGCAGCGGGACGCCGTTTTTTGACTTCGATCTCGAATTCAGCCCGGCGTCGCGGCCGGGGCTTCGCCCTCTGTGGCTTCTGCTTCGGCGGGTGCGGCTTCCGGGAGCGGCGCTGGCAACGGCACATTGATCGGCGAAATCGAGCGCATATAGGCGATCAGCGCCACGCGGTCGGTTTCGTTCCGAACGCCAGCGAAATTCATTTTTGTGCCGCGCGTATTGGTCATCGGCGAGAGCAAGAACGCATCTAGCGCCAGATAATCCCACGTGCCGCCATGGGCGATCATCGCTTCTGAATATTCATAGCCCGCATGGCTGGCGACAGCGCGGCCGAAGGCGTCATGCAGGTTCGGGCCGGTCCGGTTGGCGCCGCCGGCCTCGAACGTGTGGCACGACACGCATTGCGCATGCAGCCGGTCGCCACGGGCAATCAGCTCGGCGAGCCCCGCCGGATCAGCAAACAAGCGCCCGAAATCGGGCGGCCCCGCAGGCTCCGCAGCCGCGCCGCCCGTGGACGCCACTTCCACAACCGGCAAAAAGCCGGCTTTCTCGGGATAGTTTGGCTCGATGATCGCGTCGGCGGCGACGCCAACGCCCATGATGCCCAAAACCGAGGCCAAGACCGCCCCAGCGATCGAATTGAACCGCAAATCACTCATGTGTTCGCCCTGCCGCGCCCTTGCAAACCGCGAGGCGTTTATGGCGTGCGTTGCGCCCGCCGCCAAGGCGCCCGTGCGCACGCGACGCGCCCCTTCTGGGCTTGCGCGGCGAACCGCCGCACGGCATCGCAAGCCGATGAGTCCGCCAAAGAACGCCATCGTCATCATCCCCGCGCGCATGGCCTCGACCCGACTACCCGGCAAACCGCTTGCCGACATTGGCGGGCGCCCCATGATCGCCTGGGTGATCGACTTGGCGCGGCGCGCCGAGGTTGGCCCCGTTCTGGTGGCGGCTGCGGAACCGGAGATCGCGGACGCCGCGCGCGCGGCCGGCGCTGAAGCCATTCTCACCGACCCGGACTTGCCCTCGGGCTCGGACCGCGTGCACGCAGCGCTCGTTCACTTCGATCCCGAGGCGCGCTTCGATGTCGTGGTGAACCTGCAGGGCGATATGCCGACCATGGCGGCGGCGGATGTCGCGCGCGCGGTCGGCGCGCTCACGCCCGGCGCCGACATCGCGACCCTCGTGTCGCCCTCGTCCGATCCCGCCGAGCGCGACAATCCCAATGTCGTGAAAGCGATCCGCGCCGCTGACGGCCGTTGCCTTGCCTTCACGCGGGCGCCCGCGCCCTGGGGCGAAGGCCCGATCGAACGGCATGTCGGCATCTATGTCTATCGTCGCGACGCGTTGGCGCGCTTCGTGGCAGCGCCACCCGCGCCGCTTGAGCTGCGCGAAAAGCTCGAACAATTGCGCGCACTCGACATGGGCATGACGATTTATGCGGACGCCGTGCGCGATTTCCCGAAGGGCGTCGACAGCCCGCCCGATCTCGAAGCGGCGCGGGCAATGTTGCTTGCACGCGGATAGACGCGGCTTCGCCTTCACTCCCGGCCCGAAATCCGGAACGGAGGCTTCTCTTCCCCTCCAGACAACGGAGGGCCGGGACGCGATGACATCGCGTCGTGAAGCGTTCCTTTCGCAGCGCGGAAAGTGAACGCGACATCCTCGCGTCCCTGTGATTGGGTTCATCAGCGCCGTCGCGGGAGGTGTTTCACTCCTGGAGGCGGCGCGGCCGATGGCGTGCGAGTCCATGTGTTCGCATGGAGCCTCGGTGCATCTCCCCGCGGTTATGGCGCCCCGCGGGCTTCTGGCTCGGTCTTGTCCCTCTCCGTAAACCCTCCAGGGAGGGCAAGTTCCGCGCCTCACGCTCAATCACCCCACTTCGGGCTTTGGCTGAACAGCGGACCAACTGCCCTCCTGCCGAAGCGGTGGAGCCAGCGTACAAAAGGGCTGAATGCGGTCGGATAGATTTTTGCGCGATGCTTTGTTTGCAAGGGCGGGAGCGCCGCAGCGTGTAGGATAGAGCGCAATCTATCCCCGTATCATCGACGCTAAATTGTGTATGTCGCCCTCACCAACGTTGGCCGCGTTCCGCGCGTCACTCGCCTGCCACCCATGATCGCCTCCCTAATTCACTGGCTGTCCGACACGCCAAACGGCACGCATGCCACGGATGTAAAACATGTACGGGTCTGGCCCGCCATAACGGCTACACCCGCCCACGGGTAGCGGCGTCACGCAGCATACCCGCTCGCCAGGATCAGGACCCCGATTTCCAAGCATTTCCAGCGCCCGTGTGCGCCGCACTACCCCCATCGAAAAGTACACAACTTCCCCATTGCGCGTGACAACATGCGGACTGAGCCAGTATGTGTATGGGCCCTCGTTGCGCTGCTCGTATGCGCGGAACGCGCGCAATGGCAGCGCAGCGCGCGGCGCCCACTGCGCGCTCACGCAACGGCCAGCCGCGCGGTTGACTTCGAGAGTGCGAATGGCTTCCGGAACTGAGACTTCCAATTCTTCTCGGATGCCCAACGCCATGAAATCGACGCGCCCAGTGCGATAGGGATCTCGTGCGTCTCGAACTAACGGCAAAAGCCAGTCTTGAAGAGCGCATTCTGGGCCTAGCTCCTTGGCTACGGCGTAGTGGATCAACGGACCGTCCTGAGGACCGTGGGGTAGCAGCTCCGGAATTAGCCCCCCCTCAGCACCCGGCGAATTTGTCAGCTGCGCCCATGCCCCACCGCGTCCCAGCGCGGCATTCGCGACCATTCCAACGGTAGGGCGATGCACCCGCATCTCCTCCATCGTCGCACCAGGCTCCGGCGCATAGCCGGGAACTTCAACTGGCAGCCGCTCCAAGGGCGTTCCCGTCGTCCCCGTCCAGTTGAAGCCCACGCGGTCCTCGAAAAACGCTTCCTCACGCAGAATTGGCGGGATTGCGCACAGGGCTTGCATCGTTGCGTCTTCCCTGCCCGGAATCGGAGCAAGCTCCGTCGCCAGCGCACCCGCTCCCAAAGCAATCATCACCGCAGCCGTGACAGCAAATCCTCTCGGATCGATTCTCATGGCGACCTCATGACGATTTGGTGAAAGAGTGACACACACTTTCCAGGGCTAATTCACCCGCCGCTCTTTCCCCGCCCAATACGGCTCGCGCAATTCACGGCGTAGGATTTTGCCGGACGGATTGCGCGGCAAGGGGCGATCCAGAAAATCCACGCTCTTGGGCGCTTTGAAGTGCGCGATGCGCGATTTAGCGAACGCGATAATGTCGTTGGCATCAGGCGTGACGCCTGGCTTGGCCACCACGATCGCCTTCACCGCTTCGCCCCAGACGTCATCGGGCACGCCGATCACGGCGACTTCGGCGACATGGGGATGGCCATGGATCGCGTTCTCGACCTCCGCAGGATAGATGTTCTCCGCGCCCGAACAGATCATGTCCTTGATGCGGTCCTGGATGTAGAGATAGCCATCCTCATCGAGATAGCCCGCATCGCCCGTGCGTAGCCACCCATCGGTGTTGACGGCGGACGCGGTCGCGGTCTCGTTGCGCCAATAGCCTTTCATATTGGCTTGGCTGCGCGTGGCGATCTCGCCGACTTGGTTGGGGCCGAGGCGATTGCCCTCCGCGTCGAGAATGCATAGCTCGACGCCCGGCATCGGCAAGCCGGCGCCGCGCATGCGCGTATTGCCCTTCGGATCGTGATCCTCCGGCGGCAGATAGACGATCGTGCCGGTGGTTTCGGTCATGCCGTATTGCTGGCAAAACTGACATCCGAACACGTCCATGCATTCGCGCAGCAAATCCACCGGCATCGGCGAGGCGCCGTACAAGATGTATTTGAGGCTGGAATAGTCGATTTCGCGCGCGCGCGGCTGGCGGATCACGAATTGCAGCGCCGCCGGCACCATGAACATTTTGGCGATGCGCTCGCGCTCGATCAGCTCCAACGCTTCCATCGGATTGAACTCGCGCGCCACCACGGTTTTGACGCCGTTGAGCAGCCCGACGAGCCCCCAGCCCGAGCCGCCGATGTGGGCCACCGGCATCGCCGCGAGGCTCACCTCGCTTTCGTCCCACTCGTTCCAGCCCATGGCGGCCAGCGCCAAGCTCGCGCGCGAGCGCATGATGTTGGTATTGGTGAGCATCACGCCCTTGGGCTTGCCCGTGGTCCCCGAAGTATAGAGCAACAAAGCGGTGTCATGGGTTTCAACAGCGACGCCTGGATCGCCAGCTTCGGCCGCGTCGCGCCACGCCTCAAACGCGACGAGATCGGGCGCGTTCGACTCCATAGCGATCAGCGGTGGCGGCGCGGCAAGCTCGGCCAGCGCGGCGCGCGCGACCTCCATCACTTCCGGCCCAACAAAGACCAAGCGCGCCTGGGAATCCGCGAGAATGTAGGCCACTTCGGGCGCTGAAAGCCGCCAGCCGATTGGCGCAACGAACGCGCCGGCTTTGTTCGCGCCAAGCAGAAGCTCGAAATAGAGATCGCTGTTCTTGCCCAAATAGGCGACGCAATTGCCGCGTCCGACGCCCGCACCGCCGAGCGCATTCGCGATCTGATTTGTACGTCGGTCGAGGTCGGCATAGGCGGTGAGCCGCCCCTCGAACGCGAGCGCGATCTGGTGTGGGCGCGTGCGACCGTGAAAGCGCGCAATATCACCCAAGGTCGCCATCTCAGCGAAGTCTTCCGGTTTCAAGGAAGCGGCCATACTTACCCCCCGATCCCACGCGCCATTAGGGCGGCGGAAGCAGCATGGCGTTTTGTGACGCGAAGCCGTGCGCCCGCCAAGAGGCTATGCGTTCGCTGCTGCCCGCGCCGGAACTTTCACCAAGGCTTCGCCTTCAAGCACCAGGGTCTCGCCGACGCGGCACTCGCATCTCAGCTTGGCGCGATGGCCTTTCTCGGTGAGCTCCGTGATTTCGACGCTGGCGTCGACTGTGTCGCCAATGCGCACCGGCGCAAGGAACCGTAAGGTCTGCGAGAGATAAATCGCGCCCGGCCCCGGCAGCCGCGTGCCAATGACCGCCGAGATCAGGCTCGCTGTGTAGAGGCCGTGGGCGATGCGGCCGCCGAACGGCGTCTTGGCGGCGAAGTGCTCTGAGAGGTGGATCGGATTGCGATCGCCCGAGATCTCCGCGAAGCCCACGACATCCGAGGACTTGACGATCTTCCGATAGCTCTCACGCATGCCGACGGAGATATCCTCGAAATAGAGCGACTGAGTCACAGGCAGCGTCATGGCTTATCCGTTAGGGTTGACGATCCCAAACAACACATGATCGCGCCATGCGCCATTGATCTTGAGATAAGCGCGGGCGGCGCCCTCTTCGGTGAAGCCCGCCTTTGCCAGCACGCGGCGCGAGGCGGCATTGTCCGGCTGGCAGGCTGCTTCGACGCGGTGCAGGCCGAGATCGTCGAACGCGTACAACAGAACCGCGCGCACGGCGGCGGTGATGTAGCCCTTGCCGGCATGCGCCTCCCCGGCCCAATAGCCGAGCGAGGCGGTTTGAGCCACGCCGCGGCGCACATTCGAGAGCGTGACCCCGCCCAAGAGCGCGTCATCTTCCTCGCGGAACACGAACAGCGCGTAGGCTTTGTCGTCACGCGCGTCCTCGGCATAGCGGCGCAATTTGTAGCGGAAGGCCCCGCGCGAGGTTTCATCCTGTGCCCACGTCGGCTCCCAGGGGGTCAGGAACGCGCGGCTGGCTTCGCGCAGCGTGGCCCAATCCTGATAATCGCGCAGCTCGGGCGCGCGCAGATAAACGCCGTCTCCGTCAAGCCGGCGTCCGCCCTCGGTGTCTTTGCGCATCAAGGCCATGGCGAGCGTCAGCTTGCATCAAGACGATCGAGCGCGCCAAGCCCCGCTTTCGGGCCAATTACAGAAGCGCACACAGGTCCCGCCAGCGCCGCGCGCGCCAAGGCCTGGATTTCGCCCGCCGTCACCGCCTCCACCTTGGCGCCTATATCTTCGAAGGGGATCAGCCGATCACGCTGGAACACTTGGCTCGCGCGCGCCTCAGCCCGCGCCGAGGGCGCTTCCAGCCCCATCAACATGCCCGCGCGCGCCACCGCCTTGGCGCGCAACAGCTCGCTTGGTTCTGGACCGGTTTCAGCCAGGCGCGCCAATTGCACGCCGACAATATCCGCCACTGCGGCGGCGTTCTTCGCGTCGCAGCCGGCATAGACCATCAGCCGCCCGCAATCCTCCAATGTGTCGAGGAAGGCCTCGATCGTGTAGGCGAGCCCCAATGTCTCGCGCACCTCTTGGAAGAGCCGCGACGACATACCGCCGCCAAAAATCTCCGCCAGCAAGCGCGCCGCGTACAAGGCCTCAGCCCCAGCAGGCGGCGCGGGCCAAGAGAGCACCAGATGCGCTTGTTCCAGCTTTCTTGCTTCGCGCCCGCGCCCGGCTAAGGGCCGCGCCGGCGCGAAGGCTTGCGCGGGGGTCGCTTTGAGGCCGCCGTAGCGGCGCTCCGCAACATCGAGAAACGCCACGCGGTCAAAGGCGCCGGCTATCGAGATCACCACTTGCTCGGGCGAGAGATGCGCATCGCGGAACCGCGTCAGCGTCTCGATACTGACATTCGCGAGCGTGTTTGCTTCGCCGAGAATTGGCCGACCGAGAGCCTGGCCTTCGAACAGAGCCGCCTGGTGTAATTCGAACACGCGGTCGTCGGGGATATCGAAGGCCTCGCCGCGCTCCTGCGCGACCACGCCCTTTTCCTTTTCCAGATCGTCAGCATTCCAGTGCGGCGCGAACAGGATGTCGGCGATCAGATCAAGCGCAAACGGCGCATGCTCGGCCACGACACGCGCATAATAGGCCGTGCGCTCATAACTGGTGGCGGCGTTCAAATGCCCGCCGACATTCTCGATGGCTTCCGCGAATTGGCGCGCGTCGCGCGCGCCCGCGCCCTTGAACGCCATATGCTCAAACAGATGCGCCACGCCGTTGTGCTCGGCGGGCTCCCAGCGCGCGCCAACACGCTGCCAAACACCCAAGGAAGCCGTGCCCAGGCCCGGCATCGGATCGAGCGCCACACGCAACCCGTTCGACAATCGGACCAGTTCAAGTTCGGACATCAGCGCTCAATCTTGCCGGCGCGGCGGCGCCAAGGTCAGGCGCTTCACGCTGATATGATAGGCGAAAAAGATCACAAGCAACACCAGAGCCAAACCGTACCAGGTGAGCGCATAGCCCATGTGACGCGCAGGCGGCAGTGCATCCGCCCCAGGAGCGAGCGCGAACGGATTGGCGGTCGCGCGCCCGTCGGCGCCAACATAACCGACGGCGAGATAATAATCGGCGATGTTCACGAGCCCGGCATTGCGGCCCATGGCGTTGAGATCGACCGCGAACCAGAGCCGCTGCATCGGGCGCGGCGCCAGCGTCATCGGGCCCGCGCCTTCGGGGCGAATGCTGGCGCCAACGATGGGCGCACCGAGACGCAACGTCGCCGGCATGCGCACTTCGTCGGCGTTGGGCGGCTCCACCCCTGGGATAAAGTCGGAATCGACGAACACGACGCTCTCGCCGAACTGCACCGGCGCGAACACGCGCCAGCCCTGCTCGCGCGTGTCGGTGCGCAGCCCGAACACGAATTGTAGCCCGTCCGGCAGCGGCGTGTAGGCTTCGATTGTCATCTCCGCCACCGGCTCCTCCGCAGCGGCGGTCTTGGTCTCGAACTTTTCCCACTGCCAGCGGCCGAGCGCGATCAGCACGGCCAGCGCAAGCACGGTGAGCAAGGTCATCAGCGGCAGGGGGCGAAAGCGGATCATCCCTCAACGTCCTCGTTTGTGACTTGGCGCGCCTTATTCGCCCATTGCAGTGCGAACAGCACGGACTTGAAGGGCGGCAACAGCGCCAGACACAACACAATTGCCGTGACCATGGTGACCGTGATCGCGATCACGTCCGGCACGTGCAAGCCGAACTGCAAGATGATGAGCAAGGGCGCGACGATTGCGCCCACGATCAAGATCACGAACACGGCCGGCCCATCGCCCGCATCGGCGGCGGTAAAGTCCGCGTCGCACGCCCGACACCGATCGCGGAACTTCAGATAGCCTTGAAACACCTCGCCCTCGCCGCATTGCGGGCAACGGAGCCGAACGCCCGCCACCCACGGTGAAGGTCGCGCCGCCGTCAATGCGACTGCATGGTGAGGTACGGCATCACATAGACAAAGGTGAACAGGAACAGCCACACGACGTCAACGAAATGCCAGTACCAAGCTGCGGCCTCGAGGCCGAAATGCTTCTGCGGGGTCATGCCGCCGCGGATCAGGCGCAGCAGACAAACCGCGAGGAAGATCGTGCCGATGATGACGTGGAAGCCATGGAAGCCGGTCGCCATGAAGAACGACGCGCCATAGACATTGGCGGTGGTAATCGCGTGTTCGCCTGTGGTGTTGCCGAACGCAAACCCGGCGATCGGGTACTCGACGGCGAACTGCACCCAACTGAACACGATGCCGAGCAGCACAGTCAGCGTGAGCCCGAGCGTCGCGCCCTTGCGGTCGCCCTGCTGCATCGCGTGGTGCGCCCACGTCACCGTCGTCCCTGACAAGAGCAGAATGAGCGTGTTGATCAACGGCAGATGGAAGGGATCAAAGGTTTCGACGTTCGGGGGCGGCCAATTGGCCCAAGCGGCGGCCGTCTCGGCGTCCCAGGTCGGCACGTACCAATCCGCGCGATGCCCGTGGAAAATCGCCAGTTCGAAGAACACCCAGAACCAGGCGACGAAGAACATCACTTCCGAGGCGATGAACAGGATCATGCCGTACCGGAGGCCGATATCGACGACGGGCGTATGATCGCCTTGCCGGCTTTCCTTGATCACATCGCCCCACCAGCCGATGCAGGTGAGCACCAAAATGCCCATGCCAGCCAGGAAGAGCGGCCACTGCCCCTTGCTGAGGAAGAAGTCGCCGTCTTCCGTGGTCAGGCCGCGCATCAGCACCACCCCGCCGACAGCGGCGATAAACGCGCCCACCGAGGCCACGAAGGGCCAGGCGCTTGGGTTCACCAAGTGATAATCGTGTTTCACTTCGCCGTGCGCCATGTCCGCCTCGTCTTGCCTGTCCGGGCCATAACCTCGCCCCGGTGATTTGCCAATTCCTCAACTCGCCGGCGCGTCAGCCGAACGGAAGAACGTATAGGAGAGCGTGATCGTCTGGAGATCGGCGGTATCCAAGTCCGACACGATCTCCGGGTTCACGAAATAGACCACCGGCAGCTCGGCGCTTTCGCCAGGGGCCAGCAGCCGATCCTGGAAGCAAAAGCACTCAAGCTTGGTGAAATACGGCCCCGCCCGGTGCGGCACCACATTATAGGTCGCGCGCGCGACCACCGCCTCGTCGGAGAGGTTCGTGACCCGATAGAAGGCAAGCCCGGTTTCGCCAATACG
Source organism: Hyphomonadaceae bacterium (assembly GCA_022843225.1). Taxonomy (GTDB): domain Bacteria; phylum Pseudomonadota; class Alphaproteobacteria; order Caulobacterales; family Aquidulcibacteraceae; genus Vitreimonas. The sequence continues at coordinate 141,682 of JALHOC010000002.1, read as the reverse complement.
CAGCGTTTCAGAGCGCTGGGAAGGCGCGAACTCGACCGGCAGGCCTGGCGCAATGTTGGAGTCGAAGCGCACTTCGATGCGGCGATCAAGGATTTCGGTCGGCGCGCCGTCGGCCACCTGGGTGGTGCCGCCATAGCCCGTGATGCGGCAGAAGGCCTCGTATATCGGCACGGCGGCGAAAGCCATGCCTGTCATGCCCACGACAACGGCGACGACGATGGCTGCGGTGCGCGCCATGCGTTTGGAATTAGGCGCGCTCATAGGGGACGATCCAAGACGCCAGCCTGCAGCTTGGCCAATGTGATGAAGAAGACGAGCAACACGAAGCCCGCGATCGAAAGCGCCAGCCACAGATTGCGCCGTTTGCGCGCAGCGACTTGTTCGGCGGAGAGGATGACGCCCGGCTCGCTCATACGCCAAGTCCCTTATCGACGAGCAGCGCAGCGAACAGCGTGAACAGATAGAGGATCGAGAAACCGAATAGCGCGCGCGCGTGCTTGTCTTCGTGAGGCTCGCCCTCGCCCGCCTGCGAGCGCAGCACGCGCCAGGCAAGGAACACGAACAGCGCGCCGCCGAGCGCCGCGACGCTGGCGTACACGATCCCGCCCAGACCGGTGGCCACCGGCGCCAAGCCCAACGGCGCCAGCAACAGCGAATAGACAAAAATATGCATGCGCGTCGCCTTAGCGCCGTCCGTCACCGGCAGCATCGGCACTTTGGCAGCGGCGTAGTCGGCTTTCTGCAGCAACGACAGCGCCCAGAAGTGCGGCGGCGTCCACATGAAAATGATCGCCACCAAAAGCCATGCATCGAACGAAAGTGAACCCGTCTTCGCCGCCCAGGCGATCGCCGGCGGCAGCGCGCCCGCGAGCCCGCCGATGACGATGTTCTGTGGCGTCCAGCGCTTGAGCCACATCGTGTAGACGACAGCGTAGAAGAAGATGGTGAACGCGAGGAGCGCCGCCGCCAGCGGCCCGGCCGCGAGCTGCATTGTCACCACCGAAAGCGCAGAGAGCGTCAGCCCCAGCATCAAGGCTTCGTCGCGCGCGACGCGGCCTGATGGAATGGGCCGCGCACGGGTCCGCGTCATCACCGCATCGATATCACTATCGTACCACATATTGAGCGCGCCCGAAGCGCCCGCGGCGATGGCGATGGCGAGGATCGCGGCAAAACCCAGAATGAGATCGCCTTGCCCCGGCGCCGCGACATAGCCAACGAGCCCCGTGAACACCACCAGGCTCATGACGCGCGGCTTCAGCAGCGCGATGTAATCGCTCGCAGAAGCCACGCGAACTTCATTGGCGCTGACGTCGACCACGGCCTTCCCTCAATGATGCTTTTCCGGCTTGATCACCGGCAGCTCGTTGAATTGGTGGAACGGCGGCGGCGAAGAGAGCGTCCATTCAAGCGTGGTTGCGCCCTCGCCCCACGGATTCGCGCCGGCCTTGCGCTTGGCGAGGAACATCTCGGCCAGCACGACCAGGAACACCAAGACGCCGACAGCCGTGATCGCGTAGCCGACCGACGACACGTAATTCCACTGCGCGAACGCTTCCGGGTAATCGATGTAGCGGCGCGGCATGCCCTGCAGACCCAGGAAGTGCTGCGGGAAGAAAATGATATTCACGCCGACAAACATGATCCAGAATTGCAGTCCGGCGAGGAAACCGTTGTAGCGATAGCCGCTCATCTTCGGGATCCAGTAGAAGAAGCCCGCGAATATCCCGAACACGGCGCCCAGCGACAGCACATAATGGAAGTGGGCAACCACGTAATAAGTGTCATGCAGCGACGTATCGATGCCCGAATTCGCGAGCACGACGCCGGTGACGCCGCCGACCGTAAACAGGAAGATGAAACCGATCGCCCATAGCATCGGCACTTTGAAGTCGATCGAGCCGCCCCACATCGTGGCGATCCAAGAGAAAATCTTGATGCCGGTCGGCACCGCGATCACCATGGTGGCCGCCACGAAATATGCCTCGAGATCAAGCCCCATGCCCACCGTGTACATGTGGTGCGCCCACACGATGAAGCCGATGAAACCGATCGCGACCATGGCGTAGGCCATGCCGAGATAACCGAACACCGGTTTCTTGGAGAACGTTGACACGATCTGAGAAATCATGCCGAAGGCCGGCAAGATGAGAATGTAAACTTCTGGGTGCCCGAAGAACCAGAACAGATGCTGGTACATCACCGGATCGCCGCCGCCGGCAGGTTCGAAGAATTGTGTGCCGAAATTGCGGTCGGTCAGCAGCATGGTGAGCGCGCCCGCGAGCACCGGCAGCGACAACACGAGCAGCCAAACCGTGACCAGAATCGACCACACGAACAGCGGCATACGATGCAAGGTCATGCCCGGCGCGCGCATGTTGAAGATCGTGGTGATGAAGTTGATGGCGCCGAGAATGGAGCTCGCGCCGGCGATGTGCAGCGACAGGATCAAGAGGTCCATCGACGGGCCGCTATGGCCGACAGTGGAGAGCGGCGGATAGAGCGTCCAGCCGCCGCCAAAGCCGGGATACGACCCCGAGCCCGGCACCAGCATCGACAGCACCGCCAAGGCAAATGACGCCGGCAACAGCCAGAACGAGATGTTGTTCATGCGCGGGAACGCCATGTCGGGCGCTCCTATCATCAGCGGCACGAACCAATTGCCGAAGCCGCCGATCATGGCCGGCATGACCATGAAGAAGATCATGATCAGGCCGTGATAGGTGATCAGCGTATTATAATAGTGCTTGGCGGCGTCGACATCGGCGATCCAGGGAAGCTGCGTCAGAACGCCCACGCCCGGCTCGGCCAATTCCCAGCGGATCAATCCCGACATCGCCCCGCCGATAAGGCCGGCGATGATCGCGAAGATCAGGTACATCGTACCGATGTCCTTGTGGTTGGTCGAATAGACCCACCGTTTCCAATCATAGAGGCTCGGACGATGATCCTCTTGTGATCCCGCGTGCACCGCTTCGTGCGACATCCCGTTTTCTCCCCAATCTCTCTCAGCGCGCCGGCGACGCGGCGGGCGCGACCGGCTCGGCGCCCTCGGGCGCCGGCAGTGTTTCAGATTCTGGCGTCGCGGACGCGATCGAGCCGCCTTGTTCGGCGATCCATTGCGCGAAGGCTTCCTGACTCACGACGCGAATTTCGATCGGCATGTAGGCGTGATTGATGCCGCACAATTCCGAACACTGGCCGTAAAACACACCCTCGCGTTCGACATTGAACCAGCCCTCATTGACCCTGCCCATGATCGCATCTTCCTTGACCCCGAAGGCAGGAACCGCGAACGCGTGGATCACGTCGTTTGAGGTCACCAGCACGCGCACCGTCGTGTTGACAGGGACATAGAGCGGCGTGTCGGTCGCCAACAGATAGGGCCGGCCTTCCGCGCGCGCCGTTTCTTCGTCGAGCGGGTTAGACGTGATCGCCACGCCAAGATCCGGGTACTCGAAATCCCAGCGCCAGGAATTCCCCGTCGCCTTCAGCGTGAGTTCAGCGTTCTCTGGTATGCGCTCTTCCTCGAACAAGAGCGGGAACGAACGCGCGGCGATGAGCACCAGGATCAGCACCGGCACGATCGTCCAGATCACTTCCACGGTCATGTTGTGGGTGAACTTGCGCGGCGTCGGATTGGCGCGGCGATTGTAACGCACCATGACCCACAGCAGCAGCACCAGGACCAAAACGGAAATCGCGATAATGATCGGCAGCAAGAAGTTGTGGAAATCGCGAACGTCGCGCATCACCTGGGTCGCGGGTTCTTGGAAGTCGATGCCTCCTGGAGTCGGCGCGCCGACCATGGCGTATGCCGGACCCGCGAGCGTCAAAGCCGTCAAAGCGGCCGCCGCGAACAATGCCCCTCGCTTCACGCACTCGCCTCCTCTAGATTCAGCAGCGGTATGGCGCGCGACGCACGCTCCGCCTATAGTCATAGGGCGCGGCATTCGACCGCGCCTCGCTTTTTTGTCATGTCGAGTCTTAAGCGGTGGGGTGCTAGCATGAGCCGCGCTTGGTATCCAAGGCGCTTTCCCGCCGGGATTCCGGTGTTTGCCGCGTTGATCGCGCTCGGCTGCCTTGCGGCAGCTCCGTTGGCCCTGGCGCAGGATCCGAGCACCGAGCCACGCGCCACCACGATCGTGGGCGGCGACGCGCAGGCGCGCCGTTGCGGCGTGGCAATCAACCAGGGCGATGTCTCGGACCGCGCGATCGAAGGCTGCGAACGGGCGCTGCGTTATCCGAGGCTTTCGCGCGAGGCGGAAATCCAGATCAGGGTCAATCTCGGCGTCATGCGCATGCGGCGCGGCGAGCACGAACTGGCGATCCAACAGCTCGACACGGTCATCGCGTTCGACCCCGAAAATGCCGAGGCGCACCTCAATCGCGGGGCGGCCCTGGTTCAGCTCCGCCAATTCGGCCCCGCCATCGCGGCGATCACCGAAGCCATGGCCTTGGGCGTGAGCGAGCCGCACAAGGCGTACTTTAATCGCGGCGCGGCGCGCGAGGCGCTCGGCGACGCGCGCGGGGCCTACGAGGATTATCGCACGGCGCTTGAAATCCAACCCGATTGGGGGCCGGCCAACGCGGAGCTGGCTCGTTTCGCCCGCACGCGCCGCGATCAGCTCGCCAACCGGCTCGGCGAACCGTCAACGCCTTGATCTTCGCGGAAATCGCCGCGCGCTCGCCCGACTCAGCGCCTATATGACGGCGAGAACCGAGGAGATCCCATGGCCGACGGCCTCAGCACGCCCACCGAACACGCAGCAGAGATGGATTGGGACGCCGCCCGCCGCATCCTCGCCAATGCCGCGCAAGGCGCTGATGATGGGGAGATTTTTGTCGAGGACAGCCAAACCGAGAGCTTTTTCTGGGACGACGGCCGGCTGAAATCAGCCTCCTTCGACGCCACCAAGGGCTTCGGCCTTCGGATCGTGGCCGGCGAACGCGCCGGCTACGGCCATGCCAGCGTGCTCGAAACCGACGCGGTGGAGCGCGCCGCGGAAGCGGCGGCCGCCGTGAAGCTGGGCCATGCGGGCACGCTTGACGCGGGGCCAGCGCGCACCAACCGCCAGCTCTATGCCGACTTCGACCCCATCCAGTCGCCGACCTTTACCGGCAAGACCGACCTACTGGCCGAGATCGACGCCTATTGCCGCGCCAAGGACCCGCGCGTGGTCCAAGTCGCGGCCACGCTCGCCGGCGCCCGGCGCGGCCTGACGATCCTGCGGCCCGACGGCGAAAAATTCGCCGACCACCGCCCGCTGGTGCGGATCAACATCTCCATTACGGTCGAACGCGACGGTCGCCGTGAGAATGGCTCGGCCGGCGCGGGCGGGCGCGAACCCTATGAGGTGTTCATCGCGCCGGAGCGCTGGAAGGCTTTGGCCGACGAGGCGCTCCGCATCGCGCTGGTCAATCTCGATGCCGAGCCGGCGCCCTCCGGCGAGATGGATGTCGTTCTGGGACCGGGATGGCCCGGCGTTCTCTTGCACGAGGCGGTGGGCCACGGGCTCGAGGGCGATTTCAATCGCAAGGGCACGTCGGCGTTTTCCGGCATGCTTGGCCAGCGCGTCGCCGCCCCTGGCGTGACCGTGGTTGACGACGGCACGTTCGAAAATCGGCGCGGCTCGCTCAATGTCGATGATGAAGGCACGCCGACCCAGCGCACGGTGTTGATCGAGGATGGCATCCTCAAAGGCTATTTGCAGGATCGCATGAATGCGCGCCTCTCGGGCGTCGCAGCCACCGGCAATGGGCGGCGCGAAAGCTATGCGCACCGGCCGATGCCGCGCATGACCAACACCTTCATGACTGCGGGCGACCGTGAGCCCGAGGAAGTCCTCGCGGCGCTGAAAGACGGCGTTTACGCGGTGAATTTTGGCGGCGGCCAGGTCGACATCACCTCGGGAAAGTTCGTGTTTCAGTGCACGGAGGCCTATCGTGTCGAAGGCGGAAAGATCAAAGCGCCGATCAAGGGCGCGACGTTGATCGGCGACGGTCCCTCCGCACTCACGCGCGTGAAGATGATCGGCAACGATCTCAAACTCGACGAAGGCGTCGGTACTTGCGGCAAGGCCGGACAGAGCGTTCCCGTAGGTGTGGGCCAACCGACACTGTACATCACCGGATTGACGGTCGGCGGCATGTAATGCGCACGCGCGCATTTACAAATTCACGAATCGAAGCAGAAGCTGTGTTCATCCCAATGTTCTGGGGAGGTTGATACTATGGCTGCGAAGAAGAAGGCGGCGAAAGTCGCTAAATCCGCTGGCAAGGCGAAAGCCAAGAAGCCGGCCGGGAAGAAGAAGTAAGCTTCCCGCTTCTTGAAATAAGGAAACGCCGCTCGGGTCACCGGGCGGCGTTTTCGCTTTCAGGCCCAGGCCGTCGCGGTTTGGCGCCGCTTCATCGCAATTCATGTGCGCCACCCAGATTTCGCCGCAGCAAATGCATCTAGAAACAATGCTGAAATCATCCCGCAACAAGGGGCGGCCAGAAGCGCTACAACGAAGCCGCAGGGGGTAAAGACAATGATCCGCCGTATGATGGCATCCGCGCTGGCGCTTAGCGGCGCAGCCTACGCGCAGGAGGCCGCCCAGCCGCTTGCAGCCGATTGCGCCCCTACGCCCACATGCGCTGTGACGCCCGTTGAGACGGCGGCCGGCCGGCTCGTGTACGACGCCGCCTTCTTCGCGCAATTCAATCCGCAAACAGCTCTGGATATGGTCGCCCAGACGCCCGGCTTTTCGCTGGACGGCGGCGATGACCGGCGAGGCTTTTCAGGCGCCGTCGGTAATCTGCTGATTGACGGCTTGCGGCCAACCTCCAAGAGCCAATCGCTTGACGGCATCCTGTCGCGCATACCCGCAAGCCAGGTCGTGCGGCTCGAAGTTCTGCGCGGCGCCGAAGTGGCGGGCGACGCGTCGGGGCAGGCGGTGCTGCTGAACATCGTGCGCACGCCGAGCGCCGGCAGCGGCATCTGGGAAGCGGGCTTTGAGAGCTTTGACGGCGGCTTCGCGCCGCGCGGCGAGGCTTCCTATTCCGGGCGCAACGGCCAGACCGAATATGGCCTTGGCGTATCCGTGTTCACGCAGGAGCGTTCGCTGCCCGGCTGGCGCAGACTCACAAATGCTACCGGCGCGCTCACTGAAACCGCCGACACGCCATCGCCGCGCGACTTCCGCGAAGCGGCTTTGAACGGCAATATCGCCTTTCCAATGCTGGGTGGCCGTGTGTCGGCGACAGGCCAAGCGAGCATCCGGCGCTTTAGCGTCGATAATAGCCTGCTGTTCTTCGATCCCGTTGGAACGCCGACGCGGAGTTTCTTTAGCGAAACCGTGGAGGATGGCGATAACGTTGAAGTTGGCTTGAACTATGATCGCGACCTAGGCCCCTGGACCCTCGCCCTGATCGGCCTCGCCAATCGCAGCAGCGAGACGACCGAGGAAGCAGGCCGCTTCGAAAACGGCTTCGGCGGCGTCGCCCTCACCTATGTGCAAGACGTCCAACAAGAGAGCAGCGAAACTATTGTGCGCGGGTCGCTCGCGCGGCCGCTCGGGGCGAGACAACGCATCGAGTTCGGGGCCGAAGGCGCGTTCAACACGCTCGATCAAGTTTTGCGCTACGCCGAGGATGGCGCACCTGTGTTCATTCCCAACTCGAACGTACTGGTCGAGGAAGAGCGCGCGGAAGTGTTTGGCTCGCACAATTGGAGGCCCAATGACGATTGGTCAATCGAAACACGCTTAGCCTGGGAGACCTCAACTCTTACCTTTACCGGCGAAGACATCAACCAAGAGGTCGAACTGGCGTTCTGGAAACCGTCGGTTCAGGTCACGCGCGCTTTCGCGGGCAACAATCAGGTGCGCTTGCGCGTTTATCGGGATGTCGGGCAGCTCGACTTCGGCGATTTCGTCTCCGCTGCGGCGGTCGCGGACAATCTCATCTCGGGCGGCAACACCAACCTGGTGCCGCAGACGGATTGGCGCACTGAGCTTGGGGGCGATTTCCGCTTCCCAGGCGGCGCGGCTCTAGGGCTGACGCTGACTCATCACCAATACACCGACGTCGCCGATCTTGTGAAACTCACCAACACGCGCGGCACGCTCGACCCAAGCGACGACACCTTCTTCGATGCGCCCGGCAATATCGGCGAGGCCGAGGCGCTTAGCCTTAATGTCAGCTTCTCCACTCCCGTCAGCTTCATCCCCGGCGGGCGATTAACCATCGAGGGCTCGCTCTGGGATACCGAGGTGACCGATCCCGTGACCGGTCAACCCAGGATATTTTCCTTCCGCTCTGAGTCGGAGGTCAGCATCGACTTCCGGCAGGACATCAGCGCGCGTCGGCTTGCTTGGGGTTTCAGTTTCTACAAACAAGGCGAGTTCCAGGCCTATCGTTTCAATGAGATCGACACGAGCGAAGAAGGCCCGTGGATGGATCTGTTCGTGGAAACCACGGCCTTGCCCGGAAACACCCGCCTTCGCCTGATCGCGCCGAATGTGCTCGACGGCGCCATCAACCGCGACCGGCGCTTCTTTGGCCTCCCCGGCGATGGCGACCCCAGCAACGATGACCGCACCGGTCCGTTCCTGCGCCGCGATCTGCGCGAACGGCAGTTTATCACCGCTCCGTGGCTCGTCGTTCAGCTCAGCGGCACGTTCTGAGGTTCAGCGCAGCGCTTTGCGGATGACGAGCCTCAGGCCCGACCAGGTCTCGTCGACAGCGCAGACCTTCACGTCCACAAAGCCCATGGGCAGCGCGAGCGCGCGGATCACGTCTTCGGTGATGTCGGTCTCGACCTTAGCCGCCTTCTTCGGCCACGAGACCCAAAGCTGACCGTTGGGCGCAAGCAGCGGTCGGAGCTTGGTCAAGTCCGCGGCAAGTTTCGCGGCGCTGGTATGAAATACATGAGCGGCGGCGAGGTTCCTGCCAGGACGGGCCAGATAGCGCGGGCAAACCGTTTGCTCGATTTCGGCGCGGACGCTGTCGGGCATGTCCTTGGCGTACAGAGGCCCGCCCTGGGTGAGCCCCAGCTTCTTGGCTAACGGCGTACCTGAATAGCCAGAGGGCATAGGGCATCTCCGCTTGCTCTTGGGGCAGGCTTCCGCTATCAGCCCCGCTTCATTTCTCCGCCCCTGCGCGCAAGGATCAAGGCTATGAAAGCCGAAGGCCATCCCGACTATCACTTCATCACCGTTCAGATGACGGATGGGACGACGTTCAAGACCCGCTCGACCTATGGCGCCGAGGGCGCGACTTTGGCGCTCGAAATCGACCCGAAAGTGCACCCGGCCTGGACCGGCGGCAACCAGACCCTGCTCGATCGCGGCGGGCGCGTGTCGCGCTTCAACGACAAGTTCGGCGGCTTCATGAAGAAGAAGGAAGGCTAAGCCTTCCGCGTTTCTGGCGCCTGCTCGCTCCGGTAATAACGATAGCTGCAATAGACCGCGACGGCGCCGAGAAGGTGCCAGATCGCGTGCCCCTGGATGAGAGAATGCGGCGCGCAAAGCGTTCCCGTGTTGTCGAGAATCCAAATCGCAAAGGCGACGGCGTTGGCGGCGAGCCCCGAGTAAAACCAACTTGGCTTCACACCGGGCCGCTTGGGCCGCGCCAGAACAAGCTCAAGCGCAATCGCGACCAGCAACACAATTGCAAACAGCCAGCGTCGCGTTTCTGGCATAGCCCACAATGCGCCGATGAGAACCGCGCACAGCACAACATAGAGCGCGATGGCGCTAGCGGCTCCCATGCCCAACCAGCGCCGCAACGCATAAGCCATCATGAACGCACTGAGCAGGTACATGCCGAGCACGTCAGCGAATTGCCCCCACAGCGTCAGACTGGCGTGGAGCAGAAAGCTTCCCACGCCAGTCACGATTGCAGTCAAGGCAAACCAGACAGCGGGCGCTCCGGCAAACGCGGTTTGGCGTTGCGCTGCGGGTGCAAAGTTGATCCAGGCGCCGAGGACAACAAACCCAAACGAGGACCACGCATTGGCGGGTTGAAGCACCAACTCACCGGCGCGCGGCGCTTCGCAAAAGCACGCCGTGGCCATGCAGGTTGCGGGCGCAAACGCGCTCCAATCTGGCCCAAGCAGCGCGAGCAAGGCGAAGCTTGCCCAGGCTGCGAGCGCGGTCGTCGCGAGCACGGCGACCGCGCGGATCATGCTCTAGCGTCCAAAAGCGGCTTGCAGCCGCGCCTGTTGGTCTGAAACGGCATTGGCGGATTCTGTCTCGCCCTCACCCTCGTACATGGTCTCATCCAGCCGGCGCACGCGCTCAAAGATCGCGCCGCCCTTGGCGATCAGCGCCTTAAGAGATTCCGGCAGTTCATTCGACGCCGCGAACGCCGCCGACGGCTGATCACGAGATCCCAGGCGATACTTGTCGCTGCTGGCTTCGCTGAGCGGGATTTCTCCATCGCGCACAGCGCGTTGCACCAAGAGCCATGAGGCCACCTGCATCAGACGCGTGGTGAGGCGCATGCTCTCGCCCGCATAAGCCAGCGCGGCCGCACGCGGCAGACGCTTGGCGGCGGCACGACCGGGGCCATCGAGGTAAGCGGCGGTTTCTTCAACCAGCGCCATACCCTCCTTGAAGGTGCGGTCAAACATTTCGGATTTGGCGAATTCCATAGCGCGCCGGGGGCTGAAACCCCCTCTCGGAGGCGAAGGCTGGGTCGTATCGGTCATGACGCTACAGGTTCGCAAGAGGCGGGCCGTCTCATGACGGACGGCCCCCAAACACAGAATCGGCCGCCGCCCGTTGCGCGCGCTTGGCTGCTATGGCGCGTTCGCACTGAGCGATCTCGGCCTTCAGACGTTCGATGCGATCTTCCAACTCCCCGATCGAGGCGTTCTCAAGCTGGGCTTCCAACGACACCGGCTTCTTCACCACCGGCGCAAAAGGATCATCGTCGATCATCGGGCCTGACCTCAGCGCTCACATTAGCCTAGATTGTGGGTAGCATTAAGCGTGACGACGCGGAGAAACAGCGAATGCGCAAAATAATTCACGGACCTGGCACGCCCTTATCGCTCGCCACCGTCGCGCGTCCTGAGCCCGGCGCCGGCGAAATCCTGATCAAGGTCGCCGCCGCCGGCGTAAATCGGCCCGATCTCATGCAGCGTGCGGGCCTCTACCCACCCCCGCCTGGGGCGCCTGAGACGCTTGGTCTCGAAGTCGCGGGCGAGGTGGTCAGCATCGGATCTGGCGTAAAACGCTGGAAGGAAGGCGACCACGTCTGCGCGTTGCTCGCAGGTGGCGGCTACGCTGAGTACGCGGTCGCGAACGAGGGCGCGGCGCTGCCGATCCCGAAAGGCTTGTCCGCCGTTGAAGCGGCGGCGCTGCCCGAGACGGTGTTTACGGTGTGGGCCAACGTGTTTGAAGCTGGCGGGTTGAAGCCAGGCGAAACCTTGCTTGTTCATGGCGGCGCCTCCGGCATCGGCACCACCGCGATCCAGATGGCCAAAGCCCATGGCGCGCGCGTGTTCGCCACCGCTGGCGACGCTGAAAAGTGCAAGCTCTGCGAAGACCTCGGCGCAACGCGCGGCATCAATTACCGGACTGAGGATTTCGAGGCGGTGATACGCGATATGGACGGCGCGGATGTCGTCCTTGATATGGTCGGCGGCCCCTATGTGCAGAAAAACCTCAACCTGCTCAACGACGGCGGGCGCTGCGTCATGATCGCGTTCCTGCAGGGCCCCCACGCCGAGATCAATCTGATGCGTCTCATGCTGAAGCGGCTTACGCTGACAGGCTCAACGCTGCGCTCACGCAGCAAAGAGGAGAAAGCGCGCATTGCGCGCGAGGTGGAGCGCGTTGCATGGCCCTGGATCGAGGCCGGCAAAGTCAAGCCGGTGATCGATTCAACCTTCCCGCTCTCCGACGCCGAAACCGCGCACGCACGACTGCAATCAGGCGCACATGCGGGCAAGATCGTATTGACTGCATAGACGCGCAAATTCCCCTTCTGGGAGACTTGTCATGGAGCCAACGCGGCAGTGGCGCTAGGGTGCGCCGCAGCGGGCGCTCGGCATGTTGGGCTGGGTCCGCCGGGACACCGGAGAAATCACATGCGTAAACTGATGAGCACATTGGCGCTCGCGGCTTTGATGGCGGGTATGGCCACCAGCGCGAACGCGACCGAAGGTTGGTATGGACGCGTTGGCGTTGGCTACAGCGTTGATGGCGAGGTCACAGCCTTCAACACCAGCGTCGATCTGGAAGACGATTGGATGTATGACGCGGGCCTTGGTTACGCGTTCCAGAATGGCTTCCGCGCTGACGCCGAAATCGCTCAGCGCTCGAACGAAATTCAAGCCTTTGGCAGCGAAGAGGTCGAAGCCACGTCGCTGATGGCGAACCTGTTCTATGACTTCAATCGCGGCGGCCGCTTCCAGCCTTATATCGGCGCCGGCGTGGGCTACGCCCAACTCGAGTTCGATGATCTCGATGATTCAAACTGGGCCTGGCAAGCAATGGCCGGTGTTGCGGTTGGCCTCACAGAACGGCTCGCGCTGGACATCGGCTATCGCCATTTCGAGGTAGAGGGGCTCGAGGTCGATTTCGATGGTCCAACCGACGTCGAATACAGCCATGACGCCGTAACGCTCGGTTTGCGCTGGCAGTTTGCGGCTGCGGCAGCGCCGCCCCCACCGCCTCCGCCCCCACCGCCGGTTTCACCGCCTCCGCCGCCACCGCCAGCAGCGTGCCCGGCGTCAGACTTCGTGGTGTACTTCGAGTGGGATCGTTCGAACCTCAACCAAGCGGCTCTCGACGTGATCGACCAAGCCGTGGCGCGCGCCCGCGCCTGCAACGTCTCGGCCGTGGCTGTAGTCGGCCACACCGATACGTCAGGCTCGACCGCGTACAATGTGGGCTTGTCAGAGCGTCGTGCTTCGGTCGTTGCCGATGCGCTCGTCGCGCGCGGCATCGCCGCTGGCTCGATCACGCGTCAGGCACGCGGCGAAACCAGCCTCGCCCGCCAAACGCGCGACGGCGTGCGTGAGCCGCTGAACCGCCGTACGGCCGTGACGATCAGCTTCCGCTAATCGCGGCTAGCTTGAACTAAACAGGACGGGCCCGGCCAAAAAGCCGGGCCCGTTTTGCGTGCAAACGCTTCCCTTGGCGCCCGCGCCTCGCTATACAGCCGGCAACTGACTGGCGCGCCTGGTCAGCCCGTTGCTCCATCTGGCCCCGCGCCTGGCGACGACGCCGGGCGCGTTTGCATATCTGGAGCCTGCCCAATGACCTCGAACGTCCTGATGCCGAAAGCCACCGCCGTGTGGCTGATCGAAAACACATCGCTTGCCTTCAACCAGATCGCGGATTTCTGCGGCCTGCATCCGCTCGAAGTGCAAGGCATCGCCAACGAAGATGTCGCTAAGGGCATTCGCGGCGTCGATCCGATCGCGGGCGGCTTCCTCTCGCGCGAGGAGATCGCCAAGGGCGAAGCGGAAGAGACGTATGTTCTCAAGCCGCTCGAGCAAAAGCGCATCGACCTGCCGGTGGTGAAGAAGCGCGGCGCCCGCTACACGCCGATCGCTCGTCGCGGCGACCGCCCCGACGCGATCCAGTGGTTCTTGAAGAACCATCCGGAAGTGGCGGATTCAAAAATCGTCAAGCTGATCGGCACGACGAAATCCACGATCGAGCAAGTGCGCGGTCGCACGCATTGGAACTCAAGCCAGATCAAGCCGGTCGATCCGGTCACGATCGGGCTGTGCACGCAGATCGAACTGGACGCGATCGTGTCCGAAGCCGCCGCAGCGAAAGCGCGCGCCGACGCACGCGTCGCCAAGGCGCAAGCCAAGACGTTGAAGACAGCGCAGGAAACCGTGCCCGCGGAAACCTACGAGCAGGCCAACGAAGAAAACTGAGCGCTGTCTCAAGTGCGCGGGCGTTCAGCACGCGCGCTTGAGACGCTCAGGGCGCGCCCGGCTCAGTGATGCCGGGTAAGCCTCTGTCGGATGTCTTCGATTTCTTCTTTGAGTTTGAGTTTTTGGCGTTTCATCGCCGTAAGCCGGGCAATATCCACGGCTGGCCTTTTGGCTTCATTTTCGATGATCAGGTCCAAGTCCCGATGGCGCGCGTCAAGTTCGCGCAACCGCTGTTCGAGAGCCATACAGGGCGCCTCCTTTAGTTGGACGGACGAAGCATGGCGCCAAATCGAAGTGTTGTCTCCCTACATCGTCTTTAAAAATTAACATTTTGGCGAATCGCTCTTCGCATGCGCAACAGAAGTGCGCCCGCTGTGTGCTTTACAGGCTGGGCAGTCAGGGCTTAGCTCCGCCGGCGCCACGGGGTGATGGCGCGGCGGAGCGACAAGGCGGCTAAATGCGCGGCGACGATGAAGACGGCTTCGACATTAACGACACGCCCGAGCAGCGCGCGCTCAAGGCCCGTCTCTTCGAGTTGCGCGAGCAGCACCGCGAACTCGATAGCGCCATCTTCGCGCTGCAAGACAAAACCGGCGGGGATGCGCTGCAGCTGGCGCGGCTGAAAAAACGCAAGTTGGTATTGAGGGACCAAATCCAATGGATCGAAGACAAGCTGACGCCCGACATCATCGCCTAATGCGATGGGCCGCTGGCGCGGCGTTGTTGGCGGCCCTGCCGGGAACGGCGTTCGCGGAACGCCCACCTGAGGAAAAGGGCGTGCTGTCTTTCGCGGTCGAGAACGACAGCCTCTCCTCCGGCGCCGATCGAAACTACACGTCCGGCGTCAAGCTCGCCTATGTGTCGCCAAGCGAGGGCGTGCCCGATTGGCTCGAAAGCGCGGGCGATTTCACGCGCGCGGTTTCAGGTGACAATCCGGATTTCTGGGGCATCGCGATTGGACAGTCGATCTTCACACCCGAAAACATCAACGCAGTGCCGGCGCCAGCGGATCAGCACCCGTATGCGGGCTGGCTCTATATGCAGATCATGGTCGGCGTCGAAGACCACCGCGAAGGCTCATTGCGCGGGCGCTATCTCGATACGTACGAGCTTGAGTTCGGCATTGTGGGGCCGTCGGCGCTCGGCGAAGAAGCGCAACGGGGCATCCACCAGGCGCTTGGCGCGCCCGATCCGCAAGGATGGGACAGCCAGCTCAGCGACGAATTCGCCTTCGCCGTTTCGTATGATCGCCGCTGGCGCGCGGCGCGTCTGTTCGGTGACGTGCTGGGTGGTTTGGAAGCGGATCTGACGCCTAATGCGGGCGTCACGCTAGGCACACTGCGCACCGAAGCGCGCCTCGGCGTGATCGCGCGCGTCGGTCAGCGCATCGACAATGATTACGGGCCGCCGCGCGTGCGCCCCTCGCTTTCGGGCGTCGAGCATTTCGAAGGCGGGCCGTTGTCGTGGTCGCTGTTCGCGGGCGTGCAAGGTCGTGCGGTGGCGCGTAATCTCTTTCTCGATGGCAACACGTTCGAGGATTCGCCTTCTGTGGAACGCAATCCGTATGTCGCCGACTTCCAGACCGGCTTCTCCATCAGCGCCGGCGATTGGCGGATCGCCTACACCTATGTCTGGCGCACTCGGGAGTTCGAAACCCAACCCTCGCGCCAGGATTTCGGGGCGCTGGCGTTGTCGTGGAGGCTCTAACGCCTCCACGCCTTACGCCGCCCACACCAGTCGCACCGGTCCTTCAGGTTCCGCTTCCAGGGTCGGGGCGTTCATCACCGGCTTCAACGCCGCGGCGAGATCAGCCTCGACATATTCGCGCGCATCGCGCTCATCGTGCTGGCAGACGAGCACGTGCGTCGCGCCCAGAAGCTGCGCCTCGGGCCATTGTTCGTGCGCGGCCAAGCGCTTGGAAAGATTGCCGGTTCTGGAGAGAAACAGCGGCGTCCAGCCTTTGCCGGCCGGCCCCGGGCGCGCAAAACAATACACAGCCGGCGCGGCGTCGAACACATCGTGCGGACGACGCACATCGAACCGATGCAAACGCCCTGAAAGACCACGGAAAATTGCTTCTGACATCTGACGCCCCCGTCTTCGTGTTCGTTTAATGTTCCAAGAGATACCCGAGTCATATGTTCTTGTAAAGTTCCATTTCGACGCCTCACTCACATCTCCGCGCGCGGGCGCCCATCTTTCACAAAAGCAAGGAGCCTGCGAACATGGCCGTTATGGCGCACGATCACAGCGCGCACGACCGCGCCCACCACATTGCTGAAGCAGAGCGCATCTGCGCGGCGGCGAGCGAAAGCCTCACGCCATTGCGGCGGCGCGTGCTCGAAATCCTGCTTGATCAGACCGGGCCGGCGAAGGCGTATGATCTCCTACACCTGCTCGACACCGAGACCACCCAAGCCAAGCCGCCGACGATTTACCGCGCGCTCGACTTTCTCGTGCGCATGGGACTCGCGCATCGGATCGAGAGCTTGAACGCCTTCGTCGCCTGCGATGTCGGCGCGTGCGCGCGCTCCACGATCTTTCTGATCTGCGAGAAGTGCGGCGCGGCGGAAGAGTTCGACGCCGGGCATGCCTTGGTCGATCTCGCCGACGCCGCCAAGCGCGATGGCTTTGCGATCAAGCGCACAATGATCGAAGCCTCCGGCCTGTGCGCGACCTGCCAGCGCGCCGCGTGATTCACCCGCCGCCTCTGCCCGCGCCGCTCTATCAAGGCAGCGTCAACGCTTGGGAGTGCGACGAGGGCGGCCACCTCAATGTCCGCTTCCATCTTGAGCGCGCGATGATCGGGCTCGCGCACATGGCGCACGCGCTCGACATGCCGCGCGCGTTCACGCCCTCGGCGGGCGCGACGCTCGCGCCGCTCGAAGCGCATATCCGTTTTTTGAAGGAGGCTTTGCCTGGCGCGCCACTCTCTATGCATGGCGGCGTGCTGGACATGAGCGATGCTGAGGCGCGCATCTGCCTCGATATGCGTCACGCCGATGGCGCGCCTGCTTCCGTGTTTACATTGCGCGTCGCTCACGCCAGCACCCGCGACTTCAAACCATTTCCATGGTCCTCGCGCACGCGTGAAGCGGCGCTCGCCATCATGTGCCCGCCACCAGCGCACGCGCTCGCGCGCTCCATCGATCTCGCCCGCGCACCCCGCGAAGCCAGCCTGGAACTTGCCAAGGCCCTGGGCGCACGTCGGATCGGCGCGACCTTGGTGACGCCCGATCAGTGCGACGCGTTCGGGCGCTTGCGTGGCGATCATCTCATGGGACGGGTTTCGGATTCCGTGCCGAACTTACTCGTTCAATGGCGGCGCGATCTCGCGGATGCGATGGCCGCGTCCGGCGCTAATGTGCAACCCGCTGGCGCGGTGGTTGAGGCGCGTCTGATCTTCCGGGCGTGGCCGCGTGCCGGTGACTTGATCGAAGTCCGCACCGGCATCGCCGAGATTGCCGACAAGACGCTCCGTCTCGTACATTGGCTACTCGATCCCGCGAGCGGGCAGGCCTGGGCCAGCCTGGAAGTAATCGCCCTCACCTTCGATGCCCTGACGCGCAAGGCAATCACGCCCGCGCCTGAAGCGCGCGCACGCGTGCAACATTTGGTGCTGAAGGACTGGGCGCCCTAGTCCAAGCCGCGCGCATCGCGTCGACGCAGCAACGCGGCGCTCTCAATCGCGGCGCGTACGCGGTCCGGGCGTTCCATCGGCAACATGTGGCCTGAGCCGTCTACAATCGCGATCCGCGCGCTGGGCCGCACCGAAGCGAGCCTGTGCGCGGCGTCGGCGAAAAAAGTGGAATGCTTCTCCGCCCGCAGCGCCACGATCGGGCATGAGAGGCGTCGGAATTTCGACCACACATGATTGCGTTGCGCAGCGAAAGTCGCGGCCTCGAATGCCGGGGCGCAGGCGAGCTTGAAGCCGCCCTTATCATTCTCGATCAAGCCGTCGGCGACATAATCCTCGATCATCTCGCGTGGAAATGTTTTAAACACGCCGCGCCCATTGAACGCGTCTACCGCGCTTTCGCGGCTTGGAAACGTCGCGCGGCGTTTGCCGGTATTGCGCGCGAGCTGCAACGTGTGACGCATGAAAAACGGCGCCAGCGGCAATTCCATCATGGCATAGCGCCCGAGCGGCAAGATCACGGGATCGATCAAGGCCAAGGACGCAACCAGATCAGGCCGACGCGCGGCAACGAGCAGAGCTGTCGTCCCGCCCATCGAGTGTCCGGCAAGGGTCACCGGCGCGCCGGTGTGTTTTTCGAGCAGTGCGATGACGTCATCGCGGTGGCGCCGCCAAGACGTATAACCCCAGCGCTTCGCGGGCAGCGTCGTGCGCCCGTGGCCGCGAAGATCCATCGCCCAGACCGAAAACCGCTCTCCGAGCGGCGCGAGCATGGCGCGATAGGTTCGCGCATTGAATCCCGTGGCGTGCAGGAAAACGATGTCGGGGTTTGCGGTTTCCACGCCGAACGCAATGCCCGCCATCTGGCCGTCGGCAAGATCGAACGCGAGGCGACGGAAGTCCTCGCTCACGTCCCGAACACACGCCGCAAGATATCACTGGTCCGGCGCACGGGATCGCGGCGGATGGCGCGCTCTTCCTCAGCGATAAAGAAGAATGCGCCCTCAAGCGCCTTCGTCGTCGAGAAATTGATGATCTCAGTGCGCAGACTGCTGGTCATGGAGGCGAGCCCCACTTCGCGCAGCGCCGCGCGCATCAAATCGAATGCGCCAGAACTGGTCAGCGCGCGCGTCATCGGTGGGCGCAGCAATGAAGTAAGCCGCGTCTCGGTGCGACCGCGCAGATAGCGCGTGGCGGAATCCTCCGGGCCGCGCACGATCTCGATCGCGTCTGCGATGGTGATGTCGCGGACCGCGCCCACGAACAGCCGCCCCGCCTCCGGCATCGTCGTCTCGGCGGCGTGGTTGAGGTTTTCCTGGAGCGCGTCCAGCGGCCGCGAAAGCCCCATGGGCTGCAGGCCCCGTTGCGTGCGTCCCAACACGCCCGGCAAGGGTATCCGCACGCGCCCATCGCCCCAGAAACCGTTGGGTTGGCCAAGGCGCGTGGTGGCGTTCATGGCCGCCAGGCCAAGCGCTTCGCGAATGCCCCGGCTAGCGTCACGCTGGGTTAAACTGTCGAGCAGCGGGCGCTGCGCGAAGGCGGGCGTGGCCATGCTGGCGAGCAAGGACGCAACGAGGACACGACGACGCATGTGATTCTCCACACCTCACCCTATCCCGCTTGGCGCGCTGGCCTCCAGGCCCCTGTCGTGCAAGCGTCACACTCGGTCGCGAACATTGATCGGACAGAGGCGCGGAAATACGCCATGATGCTCCCAATGACGCTGACCGATCTCCTGCCAAAGCTCCACTATCCGACCCGACTCGAAAAGCTGGTCGATGGCTGGGTGCATGGCGTGGCCGCAGTGCTGATGACCTTCGCGGTCGGCGCGGCGCTGGGCTTGGCGATCTGGCAAGGTGGGCTTGGCATGGCGGCGGCCATTTCCGTCTATGCCGTATGCGTCATGAGCATGATTGGCTGCTCGATGGCCTATAATCTGACCGAAGAGCCCAAACGCAAGGCGTTGCTGCGGCGGTTCGATCACGCCGCCATCTTCCTGATGATAGCCGGCACTTACACGCCATTCACCACCATACGCTTTGACGGCGCTTGGGCGATTTCGATGACCAGCATCGTGTGGACGCTGGCGCTGCTCGGCGCAGCGGGCAAGCTGTTCCTACCCGGCATCGGCAAGCGCGTCTGGATTGCCTTCTACGTCTTGCTTGGCTGGCTCGTCGTCGCCGCGCTCGGGCCGATGCTCGAAGGCGTCCCGCTTGTCGGGCTTGTCCTGCTCGCTATCGGCGGAGCGCTCTATACGATCGGCATCCCCTTTTATGTCTGGGAGCGCCTCCCCTTCCGCCGCGCGATTTGGCACGGCTTCGTGATGGCCGCCGCGGGCGTGCACTATGCGGCGGTGCTGACCGGCGTGGTGTTCGCCTAGCGATAGCCCGCCGCTAGCGAACAGAGAAGCTTTCCGGTAGGGAGCGGCCCTGGAGGGCCGCCTCATTTGACGCGTGTGACGCCATCGCAGAAACCGCCACGAGACGCAGCCGCGCCCGCGCTGTCGATCGTGGCGCCTTGTTTCAACGAAGCGATGGGCGTGAAGGAATTTCATCGCCGGGTCAGCGCGGCCGCTTCTGGGTTCGGCGCCTACGAGATGATCTTGGTCGATGACGGTTCGAGCGATTCAACCTGGGCCGAGATCAGCGCGCTGTGCACAAACGACCCACACGTGCGCGGGCTGCGCTTGTCGCGAAATTTTGGTCACCAGGCCGCCCTCACCGCCGGTCTCAAAGCGGCGCGTGGCGCACGCACTATCATGATCGACGCGGACTTGCCGGATCCGCCGGAATTGCTAACGGCGATGATGGCGGAAATGGATGCTGGAGCCGATGTCGTGTTCGGTCGGCGCAAGCAGCGGCTCGGCGAAACTGCGTTTAAGCGCATTTCAGCGGCGGCCTTTTATCGGGTGGTCAATCGCCTTGCGGAAGTCCGCATCCCCGTGGACACCGGTGACTTCCGGCTCGTCTCCCGGCAGGTCCTCGACGCCTTGCTTCGAATGCCAGAGCGCCACCGCTTCGTGCGCGGGATGGTGGCCTGGCTCGGCTTCCGGCAAGTCGGCGTCGAATATGTTCGCGACCCGCGCTATGCCGGCGTCACCAATTACACGCTCGGCCGCATGGTGAAATTCTCGATGGATGCGATCACTGGCTTCTCAACCGTGCCGTTGCAGTTTGCCCACATTGTCGCCAATGTCGCGCTAATCGTTGGTCTCGGTGTATTCGGCTACATTGCTTATTCGATCGTGGCTGGAACCGCCGTGCCTGGCTGGGCGAGTATCCTCGCGTTCACGGCCTTGTTCGCCAGCGCACAAATGTTCATTCTTGGCGTGATGGGCGAATATCTCGGGCGCATGTACATGGAAACAAAGCGCCGCCCGCTCTACTTCGTCGCCGAGACGCTGAATTCAGACCTCAAAGAAGGCTGAGATAATCGCATGACGGACTCGACCTGCCTCTCCCTCAGCATTGAAGACAACATCGCCCACATTGTCCTGAACCGCCCCGAAGCGTTCAACGCCATGAACCGGGCGTTCTGGAACGAATTGCCGGCGCTGGTGCATGACATCAACGATCATGCCCGTGCGCGCGTGATCGTCATCTCCTCCACCGGCAAGCACTTCACAGCCGGCATGGACATTTCGGTGTTCACAGACGGCGAGGGCGTCACAGCCAGCGGCGGCGACGCCTACGCGCGAGCGGAAGCGTTCCGCCAATTCGTGCTGACTTTGCAAGGCAGCTTCAATTGCCTCGATGACGCGCGCATGCCGGTGATCGCGGCCGTCCAGGGCGGCTGCATTGGCGCCGGCGTAGACATGACCAGCGCCTGCGACATCCGCTACGCTACCGAGGACGCCTTTTTCCAGATCGCAGAGATCAATATCGGCATGACCGCTGACGTCGGCACCTTCCCGCGCTTGTGCAAGCTTCTCCCCGAAGGCTGGGTGCGAGAGCTGGCCTATGCGGGGCGGCGCCTGCCAGCGGCGAAAGCGAAAGAAATCGGCCTCGTCAATGACGTCTTCCCCACCCACGAAGCGATGATGGCGCATGTGATGGCGCTCGCGGCGGAGATCGCCGAAAAATCGCCCGTCGCCGTGGCCGGCTCCAAGCGCATGATCAATTACGCGCGCGACCATTCCATTGCCGATGGCCTTGACTATATCGCCACTTGGCAGGCCGGCATGTTCTCGCCTCCACACATGATGGAAGCCTTCGCGGCAAAGGCGCAAAAGCGCGCGCCGAACTTCCCGGACTTGGCGCCGCTAAGAAAGAAAATGTGATGGACGTTCGTTTCTTAAGCGCCGGCCGCAATCCACCTCACGAGGTCAATGCCTTCGTAGAGATCCCGCAGGGCGGCCTGCCGGTGAAGTACGAGTTGGACCAGAAGTCCGGCGCGTTGTTCGTCGATCGCTTCCTGCACACCTCGATGCTATATCCGAGCAATTACGGCTTCATCCCCAACACGCTGGGCGAGGACGGCGATCCGATCGATATTCTGGTGGTGACTCCGATGCCGGTGGTCGCCGGGTGCGTGATCCGTGCGCGGCCGGTCGGCGTGCTGTTGATGGACGATGAAAAAGGCGTCGACGAAAAGATCCTTGCCGTGCCGGTCGATGCGCTCAATCCGTTCTACAAGGACGTGAAGACGCACGAGGATTTGCCGCCCTTGCTGGTGCAGCAGATCAAGCACTTCTTCATGCACTATAAGGACCTTGAACTCGGCAAGAGCGCGAGCGTCGGCGACTGGGCGCCGCTCGCGGTCGCGCACGAGCGCATCACGCAGGCGATCGCACGCAAGAAATGACCAACGCCGAAATCGCCGCTCAGCTCACGGAAGCGCTCGAAGCTGCAGCGACAGAGGTTGCAGGCGCACCGACCGCGCTCGTCTCGGTGGAGGTAACCGTTCTGACGCCCGGCGCCGGCGGCACGCCCATCGTTCACCTGACGCGCAAAACCCGAACACTAGCCTTCATGCGCGCAGAGTACCTTGGCGCATCGGGCGCTAAGGTCGCGATCGCCTCCAGCGTTCACAAAGTGCTCGGCGGCTAAGCCGCGATCCTCAGTGGAACACTTCGAACAAGCCCGCCGCGCCCATGCCACCGCCGATGCACATCGTCACCACCGCGTGCTTGGCCTTGCGCCTGCGCCCTTCCATCAGAACGTGTCCGACGAGCCGAGCGCCCGTCATCCCAAACGGGTGGCCGATGGCGATTGAGCCGCCGTTCACATTGTACTTCTCGGGATCGATGCCAAGCCGATCGCGAGAATAGAGACATTGCGACGCGAAGGCTTCGTTCAATTCCCAAAGGTCAATGTCATCGACCTTCAAACCTTGCCGCTCCAGCAGGCGCGGCACCGCAAAGACCGGGCCGATGCCCATTTCATCGGGCTCACAGCCCGCCACCGCGAAGCCTTTGAACAATCCGAGCGGCTTCAAGCCGCGCTTCTCGGCTTCTTTTTCGTCCATCAGCACAACAGCCGCTGCGCCATCTGAGAGCTGGCTCGCATTGCCGGCGGTGACGAAATTGCCTGGCCCGCGCACCGGTTCGAGCTTCGCAAGACCTTCGAGCGTGGTATCGGCGCGATTGCACTCGTCCTTCGTGACCGTGTAGTCGACCAGACTTTCTTCCTTTGTCTCCTTGTTGACGACTTTCATTTTCGTCGCCAGTGGCACGATTTCTTCATCGAAAAGACCCGCAGCTTGTGCAGCGGCAATGCGTTGCTGCGAGCGCAGCGAGTATTCGTCTTGATAGTCGCGCGCGACATTGTAGCGCTTAGCCACGATATCGGCGGTTTCGATCATCGCCATCCAGAGCTCGGGCTTGATCTTCATCAGCTCTTCTTCGGTGATACGGTAGCGGTTGGCGTGGCCGCTTGCCTGGACCAGAGAAATCGATTCGACGCCGCCGCCGATTGCAGCCTTCGCACCTTCGTTGATGATGTAGTGCGCGGCTTGGGCGATCGCTTGCAGGCCGGAGGAGCAAAAGCGGTTCACGGTTGTGCCCGATGTCGTCACCGGCAGACCCGCGCGGATCAGAGATAGGCGCGCGATATTTGTTCCGTTCGCGCCTTCCGGCGCCCCGCACCCGATCACCACGTCCTCGATATCAGAAGCGGCGAGCCCCGAACGCGCCACTGCATGCTTGATGGCGTGGCCTGTCATGGTTGCGCCGTGCGTATCGTTGAAACCGCCACGAACGGACTTGGCCAAACCGGTACGGGCATAAGACACAACAACAGCGCGGCGCATCAGATTTCTCCTTGAACTAGGAGAACCCTAAAGGCCGCCGCGCGTTCGCGAAAGACCTACCTCGCGTCAGCCCGCGATCACGGCGCGCCCGGGCCGCCATGAGGATTGACGCCGCCGCCAAAGGCGCCGCTATCGGCGGCAGGCGCCGGTGCGCTGGCCTGCGCACCACCCTGCTGGAAGATGCCGCGTCCGCGATCCTGAATCCACTTCGCGATGTCCTCCGACATCACGCCCGCGATAATGCCCACCAGCGACACCGTGAACGGATTGAGCGAAGCTGACGTGGTGGCTTGCTGGACGTTCGAGGCGATCGAGAAACCGGCGATGGCTGCGTTCGCCAGGACATAGAAAGCCAATGCCGCGCACATGCCGAAAATCAAGCGCACGACGATCTCCGCCATCGTCACCGGCGCCGCTCGATTGAGATATGCCGGAAACAGATAAAGCAGCGCGCCCAGCGCACCCATCAGCAGCACCAGCATTGTCGACAAGAGTGCGGGATGACCTTCGGCCAGATAGGCGCTCACGCCTAGTGGGCTGAGATTCCGCAACGCATAGGCTTCGCCTCGAATGCGGGTGTAGCTCTCATAGTCCGGAACCACGCTCTGCTGCAGCGCGAACACACGCCGGTTGGCTTCTGCGACTTGGCCGCCGACGAGGCGCTGGCGCGTCACCAAAGCAGAACGCTCAGCGCCGCGATCATCGAGGGCTTCTTCTTGTTGGGCCAGTTGGCCGACTTGCGTACGCAGCGAAGCAACAGCCTGTTGATCCGTCGGCGCCAAGCCGCCGCGGCCCGCGAGCGCGTTCACGCGCTGCGACAGGCCTTGCGCGCTCATGTCGGCGGCGGCGCTCTCAGCAGTTTGAAGTTGCGCGCGGGTCTCGATCTCAGCAATCGCGCCAACCATGGTTGCGCGCGCTTCGTTGGCCGCAGATTCCGCGTTTTGAACTTGCGTGTCGAGGTTGGCGATCTGCTGTTCGATCTCAAGCAGCTCACCGCGCGGCCCCGCAGATTCCGTTTCGATCTCCGTGATTTGTGCTTCGGCAGCGTCGAGCCGCGCGAAGGAGATCAGGCCGTTGGTGGTGGGCGACACCTGCGCAACGCCATATTGAAAGTCGCGCGACGAGAAGACCAGGGCGCTGAAACCGAGCACCGTCACCATCGCCAACGCCAGAACGACGCCCACCGCGAACTTGTAGAATGTCATGGCTGCACCCCCCCTTGATCGCGGTATGGCGCGGTCCCTTACGCGCCGCCCGCCTTGACCTTGATGCCTAGTTTTGCCGCTTTCTCGGCTCCCACGCTACCCCGCAATACCCTTGCGCGAGAACGGGTATTCAATGAACGAAGCGCAATATGTTCATTTCTCTCTTGTCAGCAATCACGAGATTTGCCACGAAGGTTCCGCGCTCCTCCCCAAGCAGCGTGACCATTTCAGGAGAAATTCGCGATGAACGCCCTCAAAACTCTGCTCGTAGCCGCCCTTGCCAGCACCGCCTTCACCGGCGCAGCCTTCGCTCGTGACGTCTTCACAGTGAAGCTGGCCGCGCCGGCCGCTGAAGCTCGAGTCATCACCCAAAACACGGTCTGGAATTGCAGCGGCGATACCTGCGTAGCCCGTCCGGACCATGCCTCGACCGTGCGCGCTTGCCGCCAATTCGCGCGCGAAGCCGGCGTACGCGTCATCTCGTACGGCCCGGCCGGGGATGAGCTGACCGCCGATGAAATCGCCCGCTGCAACGGCGAAAGCCTCCAAGCCCAGAACTGAGCCTGAACCACTCAGTCCTGTCCAAGACGCCGTCGGGCCCAACAGGTCCGGCGGCTTTTTGTTTCAACTGCGCCCGCGAAGACCTTCGCGCCAAGGATGATCACCGCAGGGAATGAGCGTTAGCAGCGCCGCCGCAGGATCGTCAGCCACACGCAGCCGCACAGCGCCCGTACGGCCATCGGCAAGATTGTGCGTGGCCGGCGCGAGCCCCTCGCCGCGACGCGCCAGGACCAAAACGCCCCGCGCACCGACGCTGCGCGCGCCGCCCGCCATGCGCGGCAGCCGGTACTCAATGCGAACCCTGAAATCGTCGCCAGGCGCGATAATCTGGTAGCGCGGCTTGGCGAACAGCGTTTCAGCTTGGCGATCATAGACAGCCAAAATCGCATCGCGTTCGAAACGGACGCCGACACCGGCAGCGCACGCTGCGGCGCCTGCGCTCCACAAGCCCGCCAACTCGGTTGGCGGCGCGGCGCCGCCACACCCGGCGGCAGCCAGAACAACGCCCAGCACAGCGAAACGAATCCGCGCCATGTCGCTGATCGCTAAGCTGCGCCGGTTGATGAGGTCTGAACGCTTTTGCCCTGGTCAAAATCTGGCCGGCGCCCCATGTGACAGGTCTCACCTGCATGAATACACCCGACCCTTCCGACGACTCACCAGGTCGGCCCGCCTCGGTTTTGCTGGACGATCTGGCGGAAGCGTTTCCCGACGAGAGCGTCAGTGTCGGCGAATTGCTGGACAAGCTGGATTCACGCGCCAATGGCGTGGTGCTGCTGGTGCTGGCGCTGCCCATGTGCATCCCTAATGTGCCGGGCATCTCCACGATTTTCGGCGTCCTGATGCTGGCGCCAGCGCTGCAATTGCTGTTCGGGCAGCGCAAGATGTGGGTGCCACGGCAATTGCGCGACCTGCGCGTGGATTGCAACGCGATGCGCAAAACCTTCGCCGCCGCGACGCCGACGTTGCGACGCGTGGAATATCTCATCAAACCGCGCCTGCCGCAGCTGACCCGCTTTCCCGTGACAATCTTGATTGGCTTTCAGACGCTGGTGATGGCGCTGATTTTGATCCTGCCGATACCGGCGGGAAATTGGCCGCCAGGCATGATCGTGGCGCTCACCGCGCTCGCGCTGTTGCAGCGCGACGGCATATTGATGCTGCTGACAAGTGTGTCGGCCGTTGCGTTCGTGTACTTCGGCTATCGGCTGTTCGCGCTGGCGCTCAACGGCCTGATTGAATTGGCGCATCGCTTGTTTTGATCAGCACGATCGGCGGATTAGCCATCCAAGCTCTTCGCCGGCAGGCCCCAGTGCAGGCTCGACCGTGCGGCAGTTCGCGGCGCGCGGCTCGGCGCCAGCCCTAACAAATTCAGGGTCGCCCTCGCCATTGCGGCGATCAAGATCGGACAAGGTTTCAAACACCGTTACCTGCCCCGTGCTGTCGGCGATGCATTCATTGCGCGCGCCGTCGGCGCCGCGTAGGCGCACGCTGACCGCGCCATCGTCGATCGCGGCGGCGAAGGTGACGCGCGTTGAGCGGTTGGTCGCGCGCGCCAAGCAAGCATCAATCGCGGGGATCAGATCGGGCAGCACTGAAGCCCATGTCGGCCGCTCGCCCTCGACGATGCCGCGCCGTGCGCAGCCCTGATAGGCGACCCCCTCGAACAACACATGCGCCGTGTAGGGCAGCTCACCGCTCGACGCCGCGCAGGTTTCGTTTGAGATCGTAATGGTGAGCGGCCCCGCGACCACGCGTACGCCGCGCTCGCGATAACTGCGTTCGCCGGCGACGCCGCCATCCTCGCCTAAGCCAGGACGCGAGAATTGTGCATAGTCGGTCAGCAGATAAAGCTCCCACGCACCTTCGCCGGCGCCGACATCGCCCGAGGCCTGGAAGTCGCCTTGGAACAAAGCCCGTTGCGCGGCGTTGGCTTGCCCGCCCAGCGCCTCCAATTGAGCCGCCGCCAAGGCGGCCTCGCGCTCGGCGTTGCTAGGCCCTGACGGCGCCTCTGTCTCAGCGGCCTGCTGGCGCTGGCACCCCGCGATGGACCCCGCACTCAGGGCCAGCAGTGTCGCTGCGCAGATACCGCGGATCGCGCTCCGCATGGCTTACCCCCATCTCGACCGACCCGCCGCACAGATGCGTGAGCCCCGGATCGGGGTAGTATAGACGCATGCAGCGTGATTCCGGCGCCCCACTCTTTGAGTTTTTCGCTGGCGGGGGCTTGGCGCGTCTTGGCCTGGCCCCAAACTTCCAGTGCGTCTTCGCCAATGACATCGACCCGGCCAAGGCGCGCGCCTATCGGACGGCGTTTGGCGGCGCCCATATGTACGAGGGCGACATCTGGCGCCTCAGTTTGAGCGATCTCCCGGGGCAAGCGGCGTTGGCATGGGCGTCTTTTCCCTGTCAGGACCTTTCACTCGCCGGCGCACGGCGGGGTCTCGCCGCGCCACGCTCGGGCGCCTTTTGGGGCTTTCATCGGCTGATCGAGAAACTAGGCGACGCGCATCGTGCGCCGGAAATTTTGACGCTGGAGAACGTGTCGGGGCTTCTCAGCTCGCACGGCGGCGCCGACTTCACAGCGCTCGTCCATGCTCTAGATGATCTCGGGTATCGGGTCGGCGCGCTGGAGATTGATGCGGCCTGGTTCACGCCGCAATCGCGTCCGCGCTTGTTCATCGTCGCCGCGCGCCAAGCGCCCGCGCACCTGACTCTCTCAGGCCCAAGCGAGCCCTTTCATGGCACGGCGCTCCGCGCCGTTGTGGCGCGAATGCCGGATGGTTTGCGCAAGCGCTTTGTCTGGTGGCGTCTCGCTGCGCCGCCCAAGCGCAATGCACGCCTCGCCGACATCATCGACGACACGGCTGATGCTTGGTTTAGCACGGCGCAAACGCAGCGCTTGCTCGATCAGATGAGCCCTTTGCAGCGCGCGCGCGTTGATGCGTTGCGAGAGAGCAGTCGACGTGAAGTCGGCGCCGTGTTTCGGCGTATTCGCATTGAGCATGGCGCGCGTGTGCAGCGTGCGGAAGCGCGCTTTGACGGGCTCGCCGGCTGCCTGCGAACCCCTGCAGGCGGCTCGAGCCGTCAAATCTTGTTGTTCGTTGACGCCGACGGCGTGCGCGCGCGTTTGCTGAGCCCACGCGAGGCGGCGCGCCTTATGGGCGTGCCGGAAGAATATCCGCTTCCTACCGGGCAAACCGCCGCGCTCCATCTCATCGGCGATGGCGTGTGCGTACCCGTCGTGCATTGGCTGTCGCAGAACCTGCTTGCACCGCTGACCCAGGACGCCGTGCGGCGCAAAATCGCCTGAAATGCCCACCGACGTTTTCACCCCAGATCAACGCTCAGCGGTGATGCGCGCGGTGAAGAGCGCCGATACAACCCCGGAACGCGCGGTACGCGCGGCAGTGTGTAAAGCGGGATTCGCCGGCCGCTATCGATTGAACGGGCGCGCTTTGCCAGGCAAGCCGGACCTCGTGTTTGCGACGCTGCGCAAAGCTGTGTTCGTGCACGGATGTTTCTGGCACGGCCATGGCTGCAAGCGCGGCGCGCGTCAGCCCCGTGCAAACGCAGACTATTGGCGCGCCAAGATCAACCGCAACACAACGCGCGATCGCGCTGCGCTCCGCGCCTTGCGGGCCACGGGCTGGGCTGTTCTGGTTGTGTGGGAATGCGAAACCCGCGACAGCGAGGCGCTGCAGCGTAAGCTCAAAGCATTTTTGCGCGCTTAGGCCGCGCCGCGCGACACAGCGGGCCGGCGCGCGAACACTGGCGCGTCCATCGTGAAGGTGAAGCGCGAGCCCTGGCTGAGTTCGCTCTGGGCGGTGATGTCTCCCCCCATCAACCGCGCCAGTTTGAGCGAGATCGCAAGTCCGAGCCCCGAGGCCCCCGCCCGCGTCGCGCGCGTTCGTCCCAACAGAACAGCCAATTGCGAACGTGAAATGCCAGCGCCCGTGTCGGCCACTTCAATGCTCAAACGCGCGCCCCCCGCGTCAACGGGCTCGGCCTGGGCGCGCACGCGCACGCCGCCATGCCCGGTGAAACGTACCGCGTTGGCCAAGAGATTGAACAGAATTTGGCGCACGCGCGGCGCATCGATGTCGAGCAAGGGGGGCATATCGGCATCGATGTCGAGAAAAAGCTCCAGGCCTTTGTCCTGCGCCGCTGGGCGAAACGCCGCCACAACGCCACGCATCAGATCGCGAATGTCGGTCGCTTTGGTTTGGATGCGCACTTGACCATTCTCCAATCGATCGAGATCGGAGAGATCGTTGAGCACAAGGCGCAGCACTTCATTGGCCTCGATCAGCGCAGCGATGTGGGTGCGCGCCGCTGGCGTCGCCGCCGCGCGCCGCAAATGCTCGGCCGCGCCCGCAAGCGCGGCAATCGGCGTGCGCAATTCATCCTTCATACGCTGGATCGTGTCGGTCTTCGCCGCCGCCGCAGCAGCGGCCGCTTGCCGCTCGCGGAGCGCGGCGCTCTCTGCGCTGGCTAAAGCCGCGTCAGAAGACAGCAAGCTCTTCCAAAGTTTCACGCCCCAAGCCAGCAGCAGGAAAATCCCGACCAACGGCACAAGGTGCAGCATATTGTCGGCGCCGTGCACGAAGAAATCGGCGATCGGCAAACCAATGAGATAGAGAATGGTTGAACTTAGCGCCGCGGCTGACAACGCCTTTGAATGGCGCAAGGTCGCCGCCGCGTTGGCCAATGAGCCGCACAGAAACAGCGCCGCCATCGTTTCGCCGATTGCGATCGGGCTGAACCAGAGCACAACCGCCAAGGAATTGCCGTAAGCTGCTTGAAACGCCGTCCATGCGATCATGCGCGGCATATGTTCAGGCGGATCGCCGGCTTGACATCTCTTCAATTGATGGGCGTGCGCGCGATAATCGCCGAACACAACGAAAGCCAAACCCGCGAGCCAGAAGAGCGCCGTTTCCGCGCCGAAGACGGCGTATGTGACCAAAGCGGCCATCGCGCTCGCGCCAAACCGGAGCCCGGCATTGCCCATGCGTGCCTGAGCGATCGCCGCCAGAGCGCGCGCGCGGCGCGCCTTCAGGGCGGGCCCCTCTTGATCTGCGGGGCCGAGCAAAAGGGGTGGGGCGGCGGACTCCACAGCAGCACACACTGCCAGCCGTCGGCTTAGGCTTTATTAACGCTGCGTCAGTTGGATAACCGCGATAGCTTGACCGGCGGAACCGTCGGGCGTCTTCTCCGCCCCAATCTGGAGGGCAGAGGGATGCGCCGCTTTCTCATGGCCTTATTGGCTGTACTGATGACGTGGCTTCCGAGTGTTGCCCGCGCTGAGGTTGAATCTTCATCCGCCAGCGCCTTTGCTCTGAAGGCGGAAAGCGAGGTCGCCGCCTCTCCCGAGGCCGTCTGGCGCGCCCTCTCCCGGGTGCAAAACTGGTGGAGCCCAGCTCATACCTATTCCGGCGACGCCCGCCGGCTGTCGCTCGATCCCCGCGCCGGCGGCTGCTTCTGCGAGCGGTGGGGCAACAGCCAATCGGTTGAACATGCCCGCGTTTTGCTGGTGATGGAGCAGGAGGGCGTCCGGACCTTGCGGATCAGCGGCGGTCTCGGCCCGCTCCAGGCCATGGGCACGACCGGCATCCTGACCTTTACGGTCACGCCGCACGCCCCCGGCGCGAAGATCACTATGACCTACCGCGTATCCGGCGATCCAAGCCTGCAGCTCAACCAGATCGCCCCGGTGGTCGATCAAGTTTTGACGGAGCAATTCGCGCGGCTGTTGCGTTACACCGGGGGCGATAGCCCAGATTAGGGAAGCGTTCAGGTCGCGCTCAGGCGCGAAAGCCGAAATTCCGCCCCGATCGGGCGCAAGTCCGAAGTTGACCATTCTGGAGGGAACCAATGATCCGCAAGTTTCTTACTGCCGCTGCAGCAGCGCTCATGCTGGCGGGCTGCACCACAATCGATCCAGTCACGGGCGAGCGCGAGCCCAATCGCTCCGCCAATGGCGCCATCATCGGCGCGGTCGTTGGTGCGGCTGCCGGCACGCTCGCCGGCGGCGACGATCGCCGCAACGCCATGATTGGCGCGGGCATCGGCGCGCTTGGCGGTTACGCCATCGGCGCCTACATGGACCGCACTTATCAGAACCTGCGTGAGCGCCTTGCTGGCACCGGCGTTGGCGTCGAGCGGGTGAGCCAAAGCCAGATCCGCTTGATCTTCCCCGCGGACCTGACCTTCGACTTCAACCGCGACACGGTGAAGAGCCAATTCGTCGGCACGCTGCAAAACACCGGCACGGTTCTGCGCGAGTACGAGCAAACCACAGTCGATGTTTATGGCCACGCTGACTCAGTTGGCAGCGATGCGTACAATCAGGAGCTCTCCGAGCGCCGCGCCATGAACGTGTCATCGATCCTGATGCAAGGCGGCGTCATCCGTCAGCGTCTGATCGCGCAAGGCCTGGGCGAGAGCCGCCCGGTCGCTGACAACGCCACGGATAGCGGCCGCGCCCGCAACCGCCGCGTGGAAGTGTTCATCAGCGCCTTCCAAGGCTAAGACGTCAGAATGCCAGCGCCGCCGCGTGATAAACGCGGCGGCGTTTGCTTGGGGAGTACACTATGCGCGCTCTGATTTTGGCGGTTGCTCTTGTTGCCTGCACGCAGCCCGCGCCAACACTTGAGGCAGCTCCCGAAGCCGGCGCACAGGACGCGCTCGCGGCGATGCCAAGCTGGGATGGGGCACGCGCGGCGGGCGTTGACTTCCGCGCGATCGGCCAAGAGCCAGGCTGGATGCTCGACATCTATCAGCGCGACCAGATCAAATTGATCTGGGATTATGGTGAGAATAGCACCACCTTCCCGCTCGCAGCGGCGAACACCGCGCGCGAAGGGGTGACGAGCTATGCGACCCAGGCTGACGGCCGCACGCTTGCGGTCACCATCCAGCGCACGCCGTGCCAGGACGCCATGAGCGGCGAGACTTATCCGGCGACGGTCGAGGTCGTTATCGACGGTCGCGCACTGAACGGATGCGGCATGAGCGTCTGACTCGCTTCTGACGTTTCCAGTGTTTCATTTTTCGGTCACGCGGACGAACGGCGTACAGCTTCTATGGCTATGCTTGATTTGTCCACGCAGTCGCCACACGACAAGAGCGTTACAAACGCAACGGTCCACGCGGAAACGCACATCCGTATCCGATTGCACAGCTCTATTTTAAGAATCTTGCGTAACGTGATCCGCGCGACAAACGCTCAGGAGTTCTAATGCTCAAATTGCTTTTATCCGCTGCGGCGCTTGCAGCGATCACCCTTCCCGCCGCCGCCGAGACAACTGGCTCGGTGGGCATCAGCCTTACGAACAACGAGTATGATTCCGGTTTCGATTACGACACGTGGCAACTCGAGGGCTCGGTATTCCACCGCGTCGCTGGCCCCTGGGCGGTGCAAGTCGAGGGGCGCTATGAAGAGGTTGATTACTCCTTCTTCGAGGACGAGGGCCAACACATCGCGATTCACGGTCTGTGGGCGAGCGACACCTTCACGCTTGGCGCCTTCGCTGGGCAAGGCGAAGTCTTCTCCGACATCGACTTCTACGGCGCCGAGGGCGCCTATCGCGCCGAGAATTGGACTTTCACGGGCTCAATGATCCTTTCGGAACTGGGCTCATCGACCGACTACGACCGTTACCGGCTGGGCGCGAAGTACTTCTTCGGCGACAATCTCTTGGTTGGCGGCGGAATTGCTTGGACCGAACTGGGCAGTTCCGATTGGGAGACCTACGACCTCGGCGCTGAATATCGTCTGGGAACGTTGCCGATCACACTGACGGGCGGCTACCTCTCGCAAACTGGCGATTTCATTGAGGTTGACGCCTGGACGATCGGGGCCCGCTGGGACTTCGGCGGTGCAACTCTGCGCGACAGCGACCGCACTGCGCCCATCGCCGACGTCGACAACTTCTTCGGCGACTTACGCCGCTGGGATTGACGTCACCTGCGGCAAGAAGCCCCTTCGCGGCAGCGCGGAGGGGCTTCTTGTTTTAGACCCGCGTCGGCTTGCGTTGCTTGCGATATTGCGGCGCGCCTGAGTTAGACCACACATCATTGCCCTTGCGGTCGCGGCGATCACCGCGATCCCGTCCCTGCTCCTCGCGGACGCGGCTGGGGGCGTGGCCTTGCTTTGCATGAGCCTTGCCATGCGCATCAGACGCGTGATGCTTCTTCGCCGCCGGCTTGCGCGCGGGGTGAACCGACCGCCCCTGCGGACGCCCGCCGCCGCCAGTCTTGAGCGCACGCGGCACGCGCTCATCTGGCCGCGGTGTTGGCAGCGAGAGGGCGTGCACATTCACCGGAACGGCCTGCTTGGTCAGCTTCTCGATATCCTTTAGAAACGCGCGTTCGTCGGGGGCGCAGAACGAAATGGCGTGACCGCCTGCGCCCGCGCGTGCGGTGCGCCCAATGCGGTGAACATATTGCTCGGGCACGTTGGGCAGATCGAAATTGATCACGTGGCTGACATTGTCCACGTCAATGCCGCGTGCGGCGATTTCGGTGGCCACGAGTAACCGCGCTTTTCCCTTCTTGAACGCCTCCAGCGCTCGCTCGCGCTGGCCCTGACTACGGTTGCCGTGTATCGCTTCGGCGGAAAAACCGGCAGCTTCGAGCTTTCCTACGACGCGATCGGCGCCGTGCTTGGTGCGGGTGAAAACCAGGGCGCGGCTGATGGCTTTGTCCTGCAACAATGCATGCAGCAGATCCTGCTTGCGTGAGTGATCGACGTGGATGACCGCTTGCTCTACGCGTTCGGCGGTGGAACTGACCGGCGCCACCGCGACACGCTCGGGGTTGTCGAGGAATTGTCCCGCCAGCTCTGCGATGGGCGCGGGCATAGTGGCGGAGAAGAACAGCGTTTGGCGCTTTTTCGGCACCAAGGTGGCGATGCGCTTTAGATCATGGATGAAGCCCATGTCGAGCATGTGGTCGGCTTCGTCGAGCACGAGGATTTCCACTGCATCGAGCCTGAGCGAGCGCTGGGCGATATGGTCCAGCAAGCGGCCAGGCGTGGCGACGAGAATGTCGACCCCGCGATAGAGCGCTTGCTTCTGCTTGAACATCGATGCGCCGCCGAACACAACAGTAGTCGAAAGGCCGAGGAAACGGCCGTAGGAGCGAAAGCTCTCGGCGATTTGCGAGGCCAATTCGCGGGTGGGCGCGAGGACCAATGTCCGGCACGATTTCTCGCCCGCATGTTTGCGGTTGGCCATCAGGCGATCGAGAATGGGCAATGCAAAGGCGGCTGTTTTGCCGGTACCGGTCTGCGCCAGGCCAATGAGATCGCGCCCCTTGGCGACAATTGGAATGGCCTGAATTTGGATTGGCGTCGGCGTGGAATAGCCCTCGGCGTCAAGCGCCTTGAGGATCGGCGCGGAAACGCCGAGGTCTTTGAAATGAGTCACTTGTGAACTTTCAGCCGCCCGCATCCGCAGTGCGGCTCATCAGATCAGGAACGATGCGACGGCGAAGAAGGGCGGCGAGCTTGCTTAACAAAGCGCTCAAAGCCGAACGTCGATGGTGGCGTTCCGGGGGACCGCGTTCGTTTTGGCTGACTTGAGCCGCGAACGGTCGCTGGGCCTGCATATGGGCGGAAAAGGTTGAGAAGTCAATAAAGGGGCGTTGAGCAATGTGGACCGCGGCGCCCTCGCCGGCATCGATATCGCAAACTCACCGTTGTCCACGCGGTAGCAGCACTGCTGCCGGCGAGGGCGCCGGCGGTCCATAATTCACGCCGCCTCGGCCACGAACCCTTTCCAGGAGCGCATGTAGTTTACGAACGCTTCGCCCAGGCCCTCGGCGCGCAGATGATCGGCGCTAACAGGGAGCGTTATCGGCGAGAAATTCGGATCAGCCTCGACGCGCTTCGGAAAATCGTGGTGCAGGATGGCGCCGCGGCCGATGATGGCGAAGTCGAAGCCTGAATCGAGGCAGCGCTTCGCGGCGGCGCCGGTCATGATCTTGCCGGCGGCGCCGAGGCGAACGCCGCCGCGCTCAAGCTCAGTGAAGTATTGCGCGAGCGGCTTGCCCTTGTAGAGCTCGTCCTGCGGTTCCTTGAACACATCCCACAGCGACATATCCAGATAGTCGACCTTCGCTTCGCGCATCAGGCGCTGCGCGAGGTCACGAATTTCAAGTAGATCGACGCCGAAGCGCTCGGGCGAGAGCCTTACGCCGAGGCTGAAGCCGGGTTTGGTCGCTGCGCGTACGCCATCGATGCATTCCAGCAAGAAGCGCGCGCGGTTTTCAGGCGAGCCGCCATAAACGTCCGTGCGCTTGTTGATCTCCGCGGAGAGGAATTGGCAAATGAGATAGCCGTGCGCGCCGTGCAACTCAACGCCCTCAAAGCCCGCTTTCTCAGCGCGCACTGCCGCAGCGATGAAGCAATCGCGCGCGTGCTGCACTTCTTCAAACGTCATCGCCTGCGCGCCGGTTTCTTCGTTATCCGAGGGGCACATCAGCTTCATGCCGTCGCGCTTTAAAGCGCGCATGCCGGAATTGTGGATCTGCACGACAGCGTGGGAGCCATGCGCCTTTATGCCGGCGGCGAGGCGCGTCAGGCCCGGCAGATGTTTGTCGTCGTGGCAACCGAGCTGGCCGGGAAAACCGACCCCCTCCTCCTGCACGCTCGCCGCGCACGTCATGGTCAGCCCAAAGCCGCCTTCAGCGCGCATGGTGAGCCATTTGTACTCATCGTCGGAGAGCACGCCATTGGGCGCGCTCTGCAGATTAGTGAGAGGCGCGAGCACGAAGCGGTTCTTTAAAATCACGCCGGATTTGAGGGAAAGCGGAGAGAATAGAGAGGTCATGACAATCCTTCTTCCTCCCCTTGAGGGGAGAAGGTGGCGCGAAGCGCCGGATGAGGGTTTGCGCGATTGCAGGAGAGGCTGTTATCCCCTCACCCGCCCTCTGCGCGACACCCTCTCCCCGAGAACGGGGAGAGGGTTCGGCGCCGGACTTCACGCCGCCTTCGCGTCTTTCTTGCCAAAGCGCTCGTAGAAGCTCTGGTTGGTCTTCGCCATTTCGCGCAAGAGCTTCGGCGGCTCAAAACGCGGGCCGTATTGCTTGGCCAAGCGATCGGCTTCTTCTACGAACTTCGTCGTGCCCCAGAAGAGGTCCATGTACGAGATGCAGCCGCCCGAGTACGGCGCAAAGCCCCAGGCCAGGATCGAGCCGACATCAGCGTCGCGCGGATCGGTGATGACGCCTTCCTCGAAGCAGCGCGCCACTTCTATGCACTGGCGGAAGAGGAAGCGCTTGGTGAGTTCCTGCTTCAGCTCAGGCGGGCACTCATCGACCTTCACAGCGATCTTCTCGGAAATGCCCGGCCAGATGCGTGTGGGCTTTCCGTCTTCGCCGTATTCGTAATAGCCTTTGCCGCCCTTGCGGCCGACACGGCCCTTCTCTTCCACGATCCATGACAACAGATTCGCGCGCGGGTCTTTCTTGTAGTCCTGCTGCGACAGCTCGGCGTTGGTCTTGCCAATCTTGAGCGCGGTATCGAGGCCGACGCTATCGCTCACTTCAAGCGGGCCCATCGGCATGCCGCACTGACGGCCAACGTTCTCAATGATCGCCGGCGCAATGCCCTCCATCAACATCTCGACGCCTTCGGCCGGGTAGGTGCCGAAGCAGCGCGAGGTATAGAAGCCGCGGAAGTCGTTGACGATAATCGGCGTCTTCTTGATCTTCAGCACATAGTCGATCGCTTTGGCCACGGTCTCATCCGTCGTGTCCTTGCCGCGAATGAGTTCGACGAGCCCCATGCGCTCGACCGGCGAGAAGAAGTGGATACCGATGAAGTTCTTCGGGCGCACGCTGGCTTCCGCGAGGCCCGTGATCGGCAGCGTCGAGGTGTTGGAGCCGAACACCGCGTTTTCGCCGAGCACAGCTTCGGCCTTCTTGGTGATCTCGGCCTTCAGCGCTGGATTTTCGAACACGGCTTCGATGACGAGATCAGCGCCCTTAATGTCGTTGTAATCGGTCGACGGCTTGATCAGCGCAAGCAGGGCGTCGCCCTTCTCTTTCGTGGTCTTGCCGCGGCCGACATCCTTCTCGACGATCTTCTTCGAATAATCCTTGCCCTTCTCGGCGTTCTCCATCGACACGTCGATCAGCACGGTTTCGACGCCGGCTTTCGCTTGCACATAGGCAATGCCCGCGCCCATGAGGCCGGCGCCGATGACGGCGACCTTTTTGATCTTGGTTTCGGGGAAGCCCTCGGGGCGGTTGCCGCCCTTACCCAGGGCCTGCATCGACACGAACAAGGTGCGGATCATGCCCTTGGCTTGCGGCGTCGCGGCGGTTTTCAGGAAGTAACGGCTCTCGATGCGCAGAGCCGCGTCGATCGGCACCTGCATGCCTTCATAGATGCAGGACAGGATATTGCGTTGCGCCGGATAGTTGAGATTGGTCTGCTTCGAGACCATGGCGTTGCCGCCGACAGCCGCCATCGCGCCGCCCGGCGTGAACGGGCCGTCTTTCACCTTGTAGCCTTTCACATCCCACGGCGCGACGTGATTGGGCTTGCCTTTGAGCCAGGCCTTGCACGCGTCCACGGTTTTGCCGGCTTCCACCACCTCATTGATGAAGCCGAGCCCCTTGGCGTCCTGCGGGGATTTGTCCGCGCCCTGCAGGATCATCATCGCCGCGTTCTGCACGCCGATGAGGCGCGGCAGACGCTGCGTGCCGCCGGCGCCGGGGAGCAAGCCGACTTTCGCTTCCGGTAGACCGAGCTTGATCTTGGGATTGTCGGCGGCGACGCGATAATGACCCGCGAGCGCGAATTCGAGGCCGCCCCCAAGCGCTAGGCCTTCGAGCGCAAATGCCACCGGCTTGCCGCAGGTTTCCAGGTCGCGATAGACGCGGTTCAAGCCGAAGCCGCGCTCGAACTGCGCTTTCAGCTTTTCGTCTTCCGACTTGGGGGCGCCTTCGCCAGCGACGCCGCGTTCGTTCATTTCGCCGAGATCGGCGCCAGCGCAAAAGCCGCTCGCCTTGCCCGAGGTGAACACAACGCCCTTGATGGCGGCGTCGGATTTGATCTTGCCCACGATCTCATAGAGGTCGCGGATCACACCCGCCGTGATCGTGTTCATCGAGCGCCCGGGCACATCGAAGGTGATCAGTGCAATGCCATCACCATCGACGTCGATCTTGAAATTTTCCATCTCTCTTCTCCTAAACTCCGATCGCCGTCTTCAGTTCGGCGGAAAACTCTTCTGAGCGCTTTTGGTAAAATGGACCGACGGCGCCAATCGCACTCGCACGCGCGACGTCGAACGCCGTCGGCGGGCCTGGATCGTACTCGATCGCGAGTTGAATGCGCCGCGCCCAATCGGCGCCGGCGATGGCTTCGACCAAGGTCAGCGCGAAATCGATGCCGGCGGTGACGCCGCCGCCGGTGAATGTGTCGCCATCGCGCACCACGCGCGCCTTCTCCGGGATGGCGCCGACCAGTGGCAACAAATGATGATACGCCCAATGCGTTGTGGCGCGCTTGCCTTTCAGCAACCCCGCCGCGCCGAGCACGAACGCGCCGGTGCAAACGCTGGTTACATGCTTCGCGCCGCATTCGCGCACGAAATCGACCGTCTCTTTATCCGAAATCGCTTGCGACACCCCGAAGCCGCCTGGCACGCAAACGATGTCAAGCTTCGGCGCGTTCGCGAATGTGCCCGTCGGCATCAAGCCCAAGCCGCAATCGGATGCAACCGGCTCCATCGTCTTCGCCAGAATATGCGTCGTGGCTCCGGGCATCCGATGCAGCACCTGCAGCGGCCCGGTGAAATCGAGCTGCGTCACGTTCGGGAAAAGGATGAAGCCGATATTCATGGGTTCAAACGGATGCGCGGCGGCGCCCCCTTCGTCCCCGCGTTCGCGGGGACACTTCCCCCGTGAACGGGGACGAAAGCGGAGCACCGCCGCGTCCCATCCTAGTTCACCCGCTCGATCACGGTCGCCGTGCCCATGCCGGCGCCGATGCACAGAGTGATCAGCGCGCGCTCCTTGTTCGCACGCTCGAGTTCATCGACCATAGTGCCGAGGATCATCGCGCCGGTGGCGCCGATTGGGTGGCCCATCGCGATTGAGCCGCCATTGACGTTGACCTTCTCCATGTCGAGTTCGAGCGCTTGAACCCAACGCAACACGACCGCCGCGAAGGCTTCGTTCAGTTCCCAGAGGTCGATGTCTTTCTTGGTCATGCCGAGCTTCTTCATCAGCTTGTGCGTGACGTGCTCGGGGCCCGTGAGCATGATCGACGGCTCGGAGCCGATCGACGCGCCGCCGAGGATTTTCGCGCGCGGCTTCAAACCGAGCGCTTCGCCCATTTCCTTCGTGCCGATCAACACTGCGCCGGCGCCGTCAACGATGCCGGAAGAATTGCCGGCATGGTGGACATGATCGATCTTCTCGATCTCCGGATAGCGTTGCTTGATCACGTCGTTGAAGCCCGGCATCATTTCGCCTTGCATCTTGAATGACGGCTCGAGCGCGCCAAGCGCCTGCATGGTGGTGTCTGGGCGCATGTATTCATCGTGATCGAGCAGCGTGGCGCCCAATTGGTCCTTCACCGGCACGATCGATTTCTTGAAGCGACCTTCCTTCCAGGCCTTCGCCGCGCGCTGTTGCGATTGCACGGCGTAGCCATCGAGATCGGCGCGCGAGAAGCCGTACTTGGTCGCAATGGCGTCGGCGGCGACGCCTTGCGGCACGAAATAGCTCGGCATGGCGACGGAGGGGTCGGTCGCCCACGAGCCGCCGGTCGAGCCCATCGGCACGCGGCTCATGCTTTCGCAGCCGCCGCCAATCGCAAGCTCGGCTTCGCCAGATTTCACTTTCGCGGCGGCGATGTTGCAAGCTTCGAGGCCGCTCGCGCAGAAGCGCTCGACCTGCACGCCCGCGACGCTTTGCGCATAGCCAGCATTGAGGACTGCGATGCGCGGAAGATTGCCGCCCTGCTCGCCGATTGGCGAGAGCACGCCCATGTACACGTCATCGACCTTCGACGTATCGAGGTTATTCCGATCCTTGATCGCTTGCAGCACTTGCGTCGCCAATTGCAGCGAGGTCTGCTCGTGCAGCGAGCCGTTGGACTTGCCCTTGCCGCGCGGGGTGCGCACCGCGTCGAAAATGTAAGCATCAGCCATAACTTCACTCTCCAGTTCGCGGCGTCGCCGCGTTTCGCCCTGGATGGGACCGGAGTCGTCCCCGGCGCTAACAGCGCCTACTCCGCTGACCGCCGCGCCCGGGCCGGGCGCAGCGCGGCAAACTTATTCGACCACCACCTCGCCCTTGAACGAATTGGCGATGAAGCAGGCCTCGTGCGACTTGTGGTGCAGATCGTGAATTTCATCCGCGCTCGGGCGTTTTTCGCCTGACCATTCGACCTTCGGCTTCAGCGTGATCTTGGTCATCGCCATTTTGCCGTCGGCGGTTTTAGCGAGGACGCCCTCGGGCGCATCGACGTAAGCATCGATCACAAAGCCAGCGCGGCGCGCGAAATCGAGGAAGAACAACATGTGGCACGACGCGAGCGCCGCCACCATCAGCTCCTCGGGGTCTGCGGCATCCTCGCGGCTGAGCGGCGGGCGCACCACATGCGGCGAGGATGAGCCCGCGATCGAGAAGCCGCCATCGAACGCGATGTCATGCCCGCGCGAATACTTGCCGTCGGCGAACGGCTGCTCGCCGCGCTTCCAAGTGAGGGTGGCGGTGTAGGCGCCCATCAAAACGCCTCCGCCGCCAGCGCCATGACTGGCTCGGCGCCGCTCTTGAGCTTCACAAGGTGCGCACTCGCGTCAGGCAGCGTGCGCGCCAGGAAATAGCGCCCGGTGACCAGTTTCGTATCGTAATAGGGATCGCCGGCGCCACCATTCTTCTTCGCGGCGAGCGCCGCCTTAGCCTGTAGCGCCCACATATAAGTCAGCGCAGTGATGCCGAAGAGATTGAGATAATCGTGGCTGGCGGCGCCGGCATTGTCGAAATCAGTCATGCCGTTCTGCATCAGCCACATCGTGCCGTCCTGCAACTGCGCTTTCGCGCCCTTCACGGCGTCGACAAATTCCTTCAGCTCCGCATCGTCTTCGTTCTGATGCGCGAAATCATCGAGCTCGTTGAAGAAGGCAAAAATGGCGCGTCCGCCATTGGCGCCGAGCTTGCGCCCCACCAGATCGAGCGCCTGGATGCCGTTGGCGCCTTCGTAAATCATGGCAATGCGCGCATCGCGCACGAACTGGCTCATGCCCCATTCTTCGATATAGCCATGGCCGCCGAAAATCTGCTGGCAATTGGTGGCCACCGCGTAACCGCGATCGGTGAGATAGCTTTTGATCACCGGCGTCATCAGCGCCATGTAGTCGCCGGCCTTCTCGCGCACTTTTTCATCGGGCGATGCGTGCAGGAGATCACCATAGAGCGCCGTCCAGAACGCAAATGCGCGCGCGCCCTCATTGAAGCTCTTTGCATCCATCAGCATGCGACGAATGTCGGGATGCACGATGATCGGGTCGGCGGGGCCATCGGGATTTTTCGCGCCCGTCAGCGAGCGCATCTGCAGGCGATCCTTCGCGTAGGCTAGCCCGTTTTGATACGCGACTTCCGATTGCGACAAACCCTGCAAGCCGACGCCGAGCCGCGCCACGTTCATCATCGTGAACATGGCCATCAGACCTTTGTTTTCCTGACCGATCAGATAGCCGGTCGCGTCATCATAGTTCAGCACGCAGGTCGCGTTGCCGTGAATGCCCATCTTCTCTTCGATCTTGCCGCAGACGACGCCATTGCGCGCGCCCAATGAGCCATCGGCGTTGACCAAAAACTTGGGCACGATGAACAGAGAAATGCCCTTGGTGCCGGCCGGCGCTCCTTCTATGCGCGCGATCACGAGATGGATGATGTTCGACGCCAAATCGTGCTCACCGGCGGAGATGAAGATTTTCTGCCCGCTGATGCGATAAGTTCCATTCGCTTGCGGAACCGCCTTGGTGCGCAAGAGCCCCAGATCCGTGCCGCAGTGCGGCTCTGTGAGATTCATCGTGCCCGTCCACTCGCCGGTGACGAGCTTCGGCAGATACATGTTCTTCTGCGCGTCGCTGCCATGTTGGTGGATCGCGGCATAGGCGCCGTGGCTGAGCCCCGGATACATCCCGAACGCCATATTGGCGGAGGCCACCATCTCGCTCCACGCCAGCGCGACGATGTGGGGCATGCCCTGGCCGCCATAGGCGGGATCGCTCGACAGAGCGGGCCAGCCTGCTTCAACCAATTGCTTGTAGGCGTCCTTGAAACCAGGCGGCGTTGTGACCGACCCATCGGCGTGGCGCGTGCAGCCGTGCTCGTCGCCGCTTTTGTTCAAGGGCGCGAGCACGCCTTCGCAGAACTTCGCGCCTTCTTCGAGTACTTGCTCGATCAGATCGATCGACGCGTCCGCAAACCCCGGCAAATTGGAATAGCGCTCGATCTCGAGCACGTCCTTCATCAGGAAGCGGTATTCTTTCAACGGGGCTTTGTAGGACGGCATCGTCTGCTCCACTTCGGCAGTCGGCTGTCGGCACTTGGCGATCGGAACTGTAAGCGACAGCCGCCAGCGGACTGCCTACTCCCGAGCGCCGCTTGCCGCTAGTGTGCTTCTTGCAAGCGCTTCTTGGCTTCGCGTTCGAAAGCGCGCGCCGCACCCATGGCAGCGGGCGCGGCAGGCTTTTCTAAGAAGCTCTCTAGCTGCTTGATGCCGCCGTGCAGCGCCTCGATGGCGGCGTCGACATCCTTGCGCTGCTCTTCGAGCGCGGCGATGCGCGCCTTAAAGCGCTTCAGCGCCGTCTGCGCCTGCGCGCGCTGATCGACCTTGTAGAGATCGAGTATCTCTTTGATTTCCAGCAGCGACAGCCCGACGCGCTTGCCGCGCACGATCAACTGCAGCTTGGCGCGATCACGATGCGAATAGACCCGGTTCATGCCGTCGCGCCGCGGCTCCAGCAGGCCCTTGTCTTCGTAAAACCGGAGCGCGCGCGGGGTGACCCCGAACTCCCGAGCCAATTGCGAGATGGTGTAGGTGCGATCCTGCGACATCAGCGACTCCCACTGTTGTTCTTATGGGAGCACGCCTAGCTTACGTTTACGTTCAGGTCAACCCAAGTTGACGCTTCCGTCATGTTTGGACGATGTCTTCGCGCGAGATTTCGCTCGGAGTCCGGCGTCCATTGAGCGCCATGCAGATGTCCAGTTCGGCGATGAGGTATTCAAGAACCGCATGCGCGCCGACTTCGCCGCCGAGCGCGAGCCCGTAAACGTACGGTCGGCCGATCCCGACCGCGGAAGCCCCCAGAGCCAGCGCCTTGAAGATGTCGGCGCCGCACCGGATACCGCTATCGAGCATGACGGGGATGCGACCATCTGCGGCGGCGACCACGCTCGGCAACGCGTCCAGCGCGCCGATGCCGCCATCGACCTGGCGGCCGCCATGGTTGGACACCAGGATGCCGTCATAGCCTTCGCTCACAGCCCGCGCGGCGTCGTCGGGGCGCATGATGCCCTTGAGAATGACCGGAAGTTTCGTCCACGATCTGATCTTGGCGATGCGCACCCAATCGAGTGCGGGGTCGGAGAATATCTGGGTGAACTGCACGGCGGCTGCGAGCGGATTTTCCTCCGGCGGCTGCGCCAGCATGCCGCGAAACACCGGGTCGGACGTGTATTGGGCGATGCCCTTGGACTTCAGAAACGGCAGATAACCGAGATCAAGATCGCGCGGACGCCAGCCGAGAATGGTGGTGTCGAGCGTAATGACGATCGCCGTGCAGCCGATCGCCTCCGCCCGCTTCACAAAGCTCTCGGCGAGCGCGTCGGACTTGCCCCAATAGAGTTGATAGAAACGCGCGCCGTCGCCATTGGCTTTTGCGATCTCTTCCATCGGATACGACGCCTGGCTCGAAATCATCATCGGGACGCCAAGACGCGAAGCCGCGCGCGCGACCGCGAGATCGCCCTCGCCATACGCCATTTCGAGCACGCCAATCGGACAGGTGAACATCGGCGCGGCGGCGGTTGCGCCGAATAGTTCGGTTGTGAGATCGCGCGCGCCCGCGCCGCCCAACATGCGCGGCGCGATCGGGTGGCGCGCGAAGGCCGCGCGATTGGCGTCCATCGCGG
The DNA here is from genome assembly GCA_022843225.1 of Hyphomonadaceae bacterium. Lineage (GTDB taxonomy): Bacteria > Pseudomonadota > Alphaproteobacteria > Caulobacterales > Aquidulcibacteraceae > Vitreimonas. The sequence continues at coordinate 96,969 of JALHOC010000002.1, read as the reverse complement.
TTTCGAGCCCTGCCCCGCCCGCGATGTAAGCGTAGGCTTCCGCCGACATAACTTGTTTCGCCCTCGCTTCGAGACCATCGAAGCTTGTGGGTATCTCGGGCTTGGCGCCGCCGACGCCGCGCAAATAAATACCGCCTTGTGTTTCGGGCCCGAAAAGTCGCGGTGCGTTGCTCATGGTTTACACCCGTTCATAACTTCACGCCCCATTAACACAGCGGCGACTTTGATCGACACTGCAAAAGAGTGGGCGATTCTCGATTCTCAGCGAAATCGCCGCCAGGGGTTGGGCGTCGGCGCCGGAAAGCGTCACACGCGAGGGCAGTATGAGTAGCGCGCAGAATTGGAAGGGCATCGACCCAAAAGTGCGTGAGGCCGCGCGCGAAGCGGCGGCGCGCCAAGGCATGAGCCTGGGCGAATATCTGAACCAAGCGCTCGCCAACCAGCGGGCCAGCGCGCAGCCCGCACCATCACGCGCGCGGCGCTACGGTCTGACGCAAATTGAACTCGACGACATGGAAGATTGGTCGATCGCGCAGCCGAGCGCGCGCGGCGCCGATCCCGCACGCTTGGCGCAACGTTTGGAATCGATCGAGCGGCGGACACAATTGGCCGTCACCGGACTGGATCGCGCGGTCTCCACGATTGATCGCTCCTTACTTGGGCTCGCGGCGCGCGTCGAGGAAGCCGAAGCCGTCTCCACTGAAACGTCGGAGCGCATCGCCGACGCACTTGAGCATTTCCGCATTGCCGGCGACACCCTTAGCGGCAAACTCGAGCGCGCAGAGCATGAAGTCGTCGAAAGCCGGCGCTCGCTCGATGACGCGAAGGAGCGGCTAGAAACTCAAGTCGTTGTCGCGGAGGAAATCGCGCGCCGCGCGGAGGCCGCCGCCTCGTTCCTGACAAGCGAGCTAGAAAACCGCGACGAAGCGCTCGCGGAAACTCTGCGCGCCGCGCGCACCGTGGCCGAGGAAGCCGCGCGTCAAGCCGCCGAAGCCTCCGCTGACGCGGTGCAGGAATTGCGCCGCCTGCAAGAAGCCATGAGCGAACGCTTGGCCGAAAGCGAGCAGTCGACCCGGCGCGCGGTGGCCGACGCTATCGAGGAAGTGCGCTCCGAGACGAGCACGGAAACGCGTGGTACGCGCGAAGCCTTGCTCGAAGAAGTGGTGCGCCTCGAAAGCGAGATCGCCAAACGCGTTGGCTTTGTCGAGCAGTTGCGCAGCGAGCATGACGAGCTGATCAAGCGCATCGAGCGGGCCGAGCACGGCGCGCGCGAAACCACAGCTGGCTTGCGCCAAGCCGCGGGCGCGGCGATCGCGGACCTGCGCAATGCGCAATTGACGCTCGCGGCGCGCGTGAAGCAGGTCGAGGATTTAGCCGGCGCCTCGGGCGCGGTCGATGTCAGCGACCTGCGCTACCAGCAACAAGACATCGCCGAGCGGCTGGCCGCGCTTGAAGGCAATACGGAAACTAGCCCCGTTGCCGAAGCGCTCGCCGCATTCGAGCGCCGCCTCGCCAGCGTCGAGGGCGGCAAGATCAGCGAAGTCGATGGCGCGGTCAAAAACCTCGACACCGCGTTGCAGCGCCTCAGCGCGCGTATCGCCGAAACCGAGAACACCGCCACAACGGCCATTCGCACGTTGGAAGAAACCGTGTCCTCGCTCGGCGCGCGCGTCGAGCAAGGCGGCGCCGCGATCGAAGGCGAAGCGGTGCGCGCGATGCTGGAACAACGGCTCGACGGCATGGCGCAGTCGGTGCATCAAATGGTTGGCGAGGCGCGCGCCGAGCTGGCGGGCCAGCTGCAAGCAGCGCTTGAAGGCGGCGCGGGCGGCGAACTTGAAGGCGCGCTGACCGATGTCAATCGCCGCTTAGCCGCCGCCGAGCGCCGGCAAGCGCAAACCATAGAAGCGATCTCACTTGAAATCCGGCGCATGTCGGAATCCGTCGACAAGCGCTTGCGCGCCGTGGAAGCCCGCAACGATGACGCCGCCGCGTCAGCTGTGCGCGAAGAGCTCTCGCGCATGGGATCGACGCTGGAAGCGCGCTTCGATGAGATCGAGCGCCGCGAAGCCGCCGCGTTCGACCGGATGGGCATCGAGGTCGGGCGCTTGTCGGAGCGCCTGGAAGAGCGCGTCGGCGCGGTGGAAAACCGTAGCGCGCAAGCGATCGAACAAGTCGGCGAGCAAGTCGCGCGCATGGCCGATCGCTTCAATCAGCGCCAGGAGACATTCTCGCGCGAGTTGGGCGAGCGCATGCTCGACAGCGAAGAGCGCGCGAGCGCGCGCGTCGCCGAAGCCATCAGCTCGATCATGGAGCGCCTGGCGGAAGTGGAGCGCAATTCCGCTGACGCGATCGCGCCGGTTCAGAAGGCCGTTTCGAGCGTGGCGACCAAGCTCGATCGCTACGAGCACGAACATAATGCTGGCGCCAACACCGCCGATGTCATTCCAACACCAACGCGGCGCAGCGAAGACTTCGTGGACTTCAACGAAGGGTATGTGTCGCCGATGGACGCCGCGCGCCCGCTGCGTGCGGGCCCGCTGACGCCGCCGGCGGCGACGCCACAAGATGACGACATCTATTTCCATGAAGAGGAGCATGTCGTTGATGACGCAAGCGCCTCGATCTTCGAAGATGGGACGCCCGTAGAAACGCGCGCACCCGCGGACTGGACGCCGCCGCCTTTGCCCGAGGCGGAGGATCTGGTCGCAGAGGACTTTGAGCCAACTCAAGATGCCTTCGCGATTGAGGCCGACTCCGAATTGCCGCCGCCCCCGCCGGAGGAGTTCGACGAATTCTGGACCCCGACCGCAAACGCCAACGTCGACGTGCCGCTGGCCCCGCGCGAGGCAATGCCTGTCGCGGCGCCGGACGAGCCGCTCGGCCTGACTGCTGAAGCGCCTGCCGCCACCGGTCATGATTATCTCGCCAAGGCCCGCAAAGCCGCGCAAGCGCAAATGCAATCGTCGCCACAGCGGGCGGCGGCTGGGGAATCCAAACCAGCGCCACGGCTCTCCCTGCGCGGATCGAGCCGCATCATTGTGTGGGGCGCGGCAAGCATCGCCGCGCTCGCAGCCATCGGTGGTGCGCGCTACTTCTCGGAGCGCGCATCCGATTCCGAAGCCGGAGCGGCGTCGCAGCCAGCGCCTACGCCGGTCGCGCCGCAGGCCTCGCCTGCGGCAGCCCTGCCCGCGCCGGAAACCGCGCCAGAGGGCGAGACGGTCGCTGGTGAAACTCCGATCGCGGCGGTGGGCGGCGAAACGCAACCCGCCGCAATCGCGGGGCCATTGGCGCCGCGCAACGCTTCGCTTGAGCAAGCCGCCCAAACGGGCAACCTCACCGCGCAGTATGAACTCGCGCTGCAGCGGCTGGCGGCTGCGCGCACGCAAGAGGGCGTGACGCTGCTTCGCACAGCCGCCGATCGCGGCTTCGCCATGGCGCAATACCGGCTGGCGAAGTTGTACGAGCGTGGCGAAGGCGTGCCCGCCGATCTTACCATTGCGCGGCAATGGACCGAACGCGCCGCCGCTTCTGGCAATCGGCGTGCGATGCACGATCTCGGCGTCTATTTTGCGCGAGGCGAAGGCGCGCCCCTGGACGAGGCGGCAGCCTTCCGCTGGTTCCGCCAAGCCGCCGAACTCGGCGTCGCTGACAGCCAGTTCAATCTGGGCGTTCTCTATCAGCAAGGCCGGGGCGTGACCGCCAGCGCGACAGAGGCGCTGTTCTGGTTTCAGGTCGCCGCCCGCCAAGGCGATCAGGACGCAGCGGCGCGGGCGTTGGCAGTGGAAGCGCAACTCTCCCAGGCCCAGATCGAGCAGGCGCGGGCGCGCTCGCAGGCGTTTCGTCCACGGGCGGCGAGCGCGGTGGCCAATGGCGAGTTCGGCCCACGCCCCTGGGCCGTCCGCTCTGGGACCTGAAGCCCGCAAAAATCAAACGCAAAACACCGCGATGTCGCGGTTGCTCTTGGTCGAAGCGGCGCCCATAAGGAAGACGAGCACGGCGCGCTCGCGTCTCCGTTCAGAGCTGGACAATTGATTTATTTGCCGATCGCCGAAATGCCGGTGAACGTGCTGCTGGTCCTGTTGGTCAGTGGCGGTGTCGGTTTCGTGTCGGGGCTGGTGGGCGTCGGCGGCGGCTTCATCATGACGCCATCGCTGATCTTTCTTGGCGTGCCAGCGCCGGTCGCGGTGGCGACAGGGGCGAGCCAGATCGCGGCGACCTCGTTCTCTGGCATCATGACGCAAACCCGCCGCAAGGCCGTGGATTGGCGCATGGGCATGTTGCTCTCGATTGGCGGCATCCTGGGCAGCGCCTCCGGCGTGTGGCTGTTCGAGCGCTTACTGCGGCTTGGACAACTCGATCTGATTATCTCGCTTTTGTACCTGGTGTTGTTGGCGGGCGTAGGCGGCCTCATGCTATCGGAGAGCCTCGCCGTCATGCGCGGGCGCAAGGCAGGCAGCGTGACGATCTTTCGCCGACCTATTCGAGGTATTGCGCACAACCTGCCCTTTCGGATGCGGTTCCCGCGCTCAGGATTGCATATCAGCGTCCTGCCGCCATTGTTCTTGGGCTTCGCTGTCGGCGTGCTCGCCGCCATCATGGGGGTTGGCGGCGGTTTCATTCTGATTCCGGCAATGATCTATCTTTTGCGAATGCCCACCAACGTGGTGGTCGGCACGTCATTATTCCAAGTCTTGATTGTCTCGTCGCTCGTGGTGGTGCTGCAATCGACGGCCACGCAAACCGTGGACCTCGTCTTGGCGGCGCTCTTGATGCTGGGCGGCGTTATTGGCGCGCAGCTCGGCGCGAGGCTTGGCGCCGGACTCAAGAACGAGCACATCCGCGCTATTCTTGGCATCGTGCTGGTGATCGCCAGCACCAAGTTTCTGTGGGACCTCGTGGTCACACCGCCGGAAACCTATGTCCTCGGCGGAGGTTTGTGGTGAAACGCGCACTCGCCGCCCTCGCATTCGCCATGCTTTCTACGCCGGCCTTGGCGCAACCCGCCGCCGATGTCGCATCCAATTTGCCGGCTGCGGTGGCTGAAGAGCGGATCACCGTGAGTTCTGACTATCGGGGTTCTTATGTCACGGTGTTCGGCGTGAACCCGGACCGGCGCGGTCGGGGCGATATCGTCGTCGTCGTGCGCGGCCCTACCGAGGACGCCACCGTGATGCGCAAGAGGCGCGTGTTCGGCCTCTGGGTCAACACCGCGCCGGTGCGTTTCCGTGAGACACCCTCTTTCTTTGCCGTGCTCAGCAACCGCCCATTGCGTCAGATCGCCAGCGCGCAATCGATCTGGCGCTATCGCCTCGATGCGGCCGCCAGCGCGCGGCTCGATAGTGAAATCCCCGCCGGCGCCGATCCTGCCGGCTACCGCAACGCGCTGGTTCGTTTACGCCGCGCGCAGGGCCTCTACCAAGAATATGCGGGCCGCGCGTCTCCCGATCGCCGCGGCGGGCTCACTTTGTATCAGGGCGGCCTATTCCGCGCCGTCGTGCGCCTTCCCGCCAATGCGCCGATCGCGGAATACTACGCCGACACATATCTTTTCCGCGACGGTCGCCTCATCTCGACGCAGCGCGTGCCAATCAACATCGCGCGCGTGGGCATCGAGCGCACCATTCACGACCTCGCGACCCATGCCTCGTTCTGGTACGGCATTGTCACGGTGTTGTTGGCGCTCAGCGCAGGTTGGTTGGCGTCGGTGTTATTCCGCCGGTCGTGAGTACGCCGCCGCCTTTGATGCCGCGCATCGCGATACGGCTGGGGTTCCTGGGCCTCGCCCCGCTCGCAGTGTCGGCTCTAGTCTCGCTATCGCGCCACGAAGGCACAGCCCATCTCGGCGGCGTGAGCTTCGCGCTTTACGCCGCGATATTGCTCTCGTTTCTCGGCGGCGTGCGTTGTGGCTTCGAACTCATGCGCGCGCCAGAAGCGCCAAACGGGGTGCGGCTGGTGTTCAGCGCGATGCCCACTTTAGCGGGATGGACGCTGGCGCTGTTGATCATCGTCTGGCCGGGCGCGCTGGCCATGGAAGCGGCGTTTGCAGGCTTGTTCGCGCTACAACAGCTCTGGGATCAGCGCAGCGCAAGCGACGCTGGCGCGCCAGCCTGGTACCCGGTGCTACGCCAGGTATTGACCGGAGGCGCGATGATCATTTGTCTGATTATTCCCTTGGCGAACGTACTCAATCGGCTATGAGCCTACCCGCCGCGATCGGCGCCACTCGATCCTTGCCCAGCGCAAGCGCCATGGCGCCATCGGGAAACACCGACTCGAAAGCGGCGTCACAAATATTGAGGCCGCCGGTAAACGCGCCGAACGCCGGCAGCACCATACGCGCGCCGTCATAGGCAAAGCAGCGCCGCCGCACGCTTCTGCCTCGCCCCGCAATCTTGACGCATGGATGCAAGTGGCCAGCAATCTCATTGACGGCGCCCGTAGGCTCGTGGCGCAGCGTCAAAGCGCCAAGCTGCAGGGTTTCGCGCGCGATTCCGCCCAAAGTTTCAGCGGACTTGCCCTCGTGGTTGCCTTCGATCCAAATCCAATCGCTGCTCGCGACTAAGGCGCGCAGCAAGACGCGCTCGTTCTCCCCCATGCGCGCTGGACCGCCGCCATCGTGGAACGCATCGCCAAGCGACACAACGATGTCGGGTTCGTGCTGATCGATCAAAGCGGCAAGGCGTTCGAGCGTCGCGCGCGTATCGTACGGCGGCAACATCTGGCCGCCACGCGCGAACGCCGATCCCTTTTCGAAGTGCAAATCAGCGACCACGAGTGCGCGCCCTGCTTCGATCCACGCCGCGCCTTCCGGCAGAGCCGTGACTATTGTGGCGCCCAAAGACACCTCGACGCAGCGTTCAACGATAGCAACGCTGACTGCGCACGGCTTTGGCGGCGCGATGAAGGCTTTCGTCGAGGAACGTGCAAGCAACACCATAACCTAACCTAAGAGCGATTCGCTGACGCACGCCGCGTGGATTCGTTCCTCAAGGGAAAGCGCATGCTGGCATAGTCAGCCCAGAACAGAAAAAGCCGTTTCCATTCAGGGCGTCACGATCGGGAAGTTTACATCCGGGGTTTCGAAGATTTCACCCAAGCCCTCGAGCGACCGGCGGTTGCCCGCGACGCGGATGCGCCCACGCACCACCGCTTCGCGCATAGTCTGCGTGGCCAAGGCTTGCAGAAACACAGGCCGCGCGGTGGTGATTGTCGGTGCGTCCGCGAGCGTCACACCCGCCTCATGCACGAGAACACCATTGGCGATCGTGACCGCGAAGCTCTCATTGCGCTCGGGAAAAACCAGATTGAACGCATAGCGCCGATCACCCAAGCGCTCAGGCACAAGCCGAATAGCCAAGAGATCGAGCACCTGCGCTGTCGGCGTCGCCACGACGAGATCCATGCTGGTTGAAGCGCCATCGCGGCGCACGATCCCGTTCTCGAGTTCCTGCGCGGCGGTTAGGTACATGTTACGCCAGATCGCGCTCTCGGCCTGATAAGCCATCTGCCGGTGCGTGCGCACCAGCAAGGCGCGCGCGGCGGAATTGTTCGGCGCCGCGAAGATCAGGTGGTTCAACACAGTGGCGGTCCAACGATAATCGCCTTCGTCGAATGCACGCTGTGCTTCAGTGAGCACGCGCTCAGGCCCGCCCATGGCGCGTACGAACCGCAACGCCTCGTCCGCTGGCGGCAAGCGGTTGAGATTGGCGGGGTTGCCATCGTACCAACCCATGTAACGCTGATACACGGCCTGAGAATTGTGCATCATCGTGCCGTAATAGCCGCGATTGAACCAGCGGCTGGCGAGCGCTTCAGGCAAGCGCACGCGCTCGGCGATTTCGCGGCTTGTATAGCCGGCATTCATCAAACGTACGCTCTGATCGTGAAGATATTTGTAGGCGTCGCGATGGTCGGCGATGAAATCCGCGACACGCTCGCGTCCGAAGCGCGGCCAAGCATGGCTAGTGACCATGATGTCGGTGCGAGCGCCGTAGAGACGCAAGGATTCTGTCAGATAATCCGCCCAGGCTTTTGCATCGCGGACTAACGCGCCGCGCGGCGTGAGCACATTGTGCATTGACGCATTCGCGTTTTCCGCAAGGCAGAGCACACCCAAGTCCGGCAGAAAGAAATTCATCTCCGATGGCGCTTCGGTGTTAGGCGTGTATTGGAACTCGAAGCGCACGCCATCGAGCGTGAGCGCTTGCCCGGTATGGGTGATGGTTTGCGTCGGCGCGATCAGCGTGATCGCGCCAGCGGAGAGCGCCAGCCCAATGCCGGAACTCACTTGACCTTCGGGCCCACGCGGCAAAGCAACGCCGAATTGATAGATCGCGCGCCGCCCCATGGCGTTTCCGGCAATGACATTCTCACCGACCGCGTGCTCCATGAAGCCCTCGGGCGCGACAATCTGGACGCGGCCCGCCTGCACGTCGGCGGCGTCTACGATTCCACGTACGCCGCCGAAATGATCGGCGTGGCTGTGGGTATAGATCACCGCGCGCACCGGCAGATCGCCCAAGGTGCGGCGCGCCAAGACGAGAGCGGCGGCGGCGACCTCGGCGCTCGTCAGCGGGTCGACGACGATAAGCCCGGTGTCGCCGACAATAATCGTCATGTTTGAGACGTCGAAGCCACGCACCTGATAGACGCGTTCCGACACTTGAAAGAGCCCGTGCAGCGCGAGCAAGCGCGCATGCCGCCACAAGCTCGGGTTCACGGTCTCGGGCGCGTCGCCTTGCAAAAACCCGTAACTCGCGAAGTCCCACACAACGCGGCCGTCAGCAGCGCGAATCTGCGGCTCGTTCCAAGTCGCGATGAAGCCACGGCGCGCGAAGTCCTCGTCTTCGCGGTCGGCGAGCGGCAGCGTGGCTTGCATCGCCGTATTGGCGCGGCGGGTAGCGTCCGTGACGTCCGCATGCGCAGTAGTTGCAGCCAGAAACGTCAGCAGCGCGGCACAGGTCGAGCGCATTGTTCTCTCCAGTTTTCACGACTATGGACCGCTGACGCCCTCCACCGCAATCGGCGCCAATTGGTTAGCTCATGGCTTCCGCGATCAGCGCCGCGTCATCCAGGATCGCCTCCTCCGCCGCGCCTTGGATCGGCACGCGCCCGACCTCAAGCATCACCGGCGCGCCGAACGGCGAGACGCGATCGAGGTCTTTGTGGACGATACGGCCCCTGATACGCGCGAGCAGAGCGCCAAGGCGTTTCAAGTCGAGATAGCCCTCGCCGGCGTCCGCGAAGGCTGCTTCGAGCAGGATGTGACTAGGCTCGTACTGGCGCAACACATCGTAGATGAGGTCAGCCGAGAAGGTGACCTGTCGCCCGGTTTTCTCCGTTCCCGGCGCACGTCGCTCAATCATGCCCGCGATCACCGCGCAATTGCGAAACGTGCGCTTCATCAGCACGCTTTCGGCGAGCCAAGCCTCCAGGTCGTCGCCCAGCATGTCTTCATCGAACAACGCCGCCATGTCCAGATCGCCCATGGGATCGAGCCCCCACACGGCCATCGCATACTCGCTCGCGAGAAAGCCGAGCGGCTTTTTGCCCAGGCGCTCAAGCCGGCGCGTCACCAACATGCCAAGCGTCTGATGCGCGAGGCGCCCCTCAAAGGGATAGGCCACAAGATAGTGCTTTTGCGCGCGCGGAAACGTCTCCACCAACATGTCGTCAGGGGCCGGCGCCACAGAGCGGCGCTTTTGCATCTTGATCCAATCGCGGACCTGCGGCGGCAGCGTTCTCTGGCGTTTCGGCTCGTGCAGCATACGCCGCACGCGCTCGGCAAGGAATGTCGAGAGCGGGAATTTGCCGCCGGCATAGGACGGAATTCTCGGATTTTCCGCTCCATGCGCACGCACGCATAGCGCGTCTTCCTCGCGCACTTCGAGGAAACGCAGGATTTCTCCGGCGAACATGAAGGTGTCGCCGGGCGTGAGCCCCTCGATAAAGTATTCCTCGATCTGCCCAAGGCGGCGGCCTGGGGTGAGTGGGCGACGGCCTCCCGCACCAGCGCCGCCAGCCCGATTTGCTAGCCGCACGTTCAGCAGCTCGCTTTCGATAATCGCGCCGACATTCATGCGATGTTGCTGCGCGACACCCGGATTGCGCGCGCGCCAGCGTTGCGTGGCGGGATCAAGCACTATGCGACGGTAGCGGTCATAACGCTGCAGCGCGTACCCGCCGGTCGCGACGAGATCGAGCGCGCGATCGAATTGGTCGCGAGAGAGACTGGCGTATGGCGTTGTCGATATGACCTCGGCATAGAGCTCATCGGCGTCGAATGGTTCGCCGCAAGCGCATCCCATAATGTGCTGCGCCAAGCACTCCAGAGCGCCGATGCGCGGCCCCCCGCCGTCCATCGCGCCTTCGCTCACCGCCTCTTGCGCAGCGCGGCATTCAAGCACCTCAAATCGATTGCTGGGCGCAAGCAGCGCGCGCGATGGCTCGTCGAGCCGGTGATTGGAACGCCCAATGCGCTGCACTAAGCGCGCTGCACCCTTAGGCGCTCCAATCTGAATCACGAGATCGACATCGCCCCAATCTATGCCGAGATCGAGCGTCGACGTGCACACAACCGCGCGGAGATCGCCGCGCGCCATCGCCGCTTCCACTTTGCGGCGCTGTGCGACATCCAGCGAGCCATGGTGCAGCGCGATCGGCAGGCTCTGGTCATTGATGCGCCACAGCTCCTGGAACGTCATCTCTGCTTGCGCGCGCGTGTTGACAAACACCAGCGTCAGCCGCGCTTGCTTGATCCGCGCGTACACTTCCGGCAACGCGTGCCGTGCCGTGTGCCCGGCCCACGGAATACGCGCGTCGGAATCCAGTACATCGATGATTGGCGGCGCGCCGGCGGGAGCTTGGACGACGACATCATCCGTCCCCCCTCTCCCTTGCGGAGAGGGGGTTAGGGGGTGAAGGGCGTGCAATTGATCAGACGCTGAGACGGTGGAGCGTCCCCCCTCACCCTGCCCCCCACGCAAGGGGGGAGAGGGTTCAGCCCCCACCAACCATTCCGCTAGGCTTTCCTGATCAGCAACCGTCGCGCTTAAGCCAATGCGGATATGCGCGGATGCCCAGCGTTTGAGACGCGCGAGCGCAAGCGCGAGCAAATCGCCACGCTTGGTCGGCATGAGCGCATGGATTTCATCGATCACCACGTAGCGGAGATCTTCGAAGAAAATGCGGGTATGCTCGGAGGCGATCAGCAAACAAAGCTGCTCGGGCGTCGTCAGCAAGATATCCGGGGGATGGGCGCGCTGACGCTGGCGCTTCGCGGGCGGGGTGTCGCCTGTGCGGGTTTCTATGCGTAGCTTCAACGCCATCTCGCGCACGGGCGCTTCGAGATTGCGCGCGATGTCTGTAGTCAGCGCCTTCAACGGCGAGATGTACAGCGTGTGCAAGCGGTGCGGGCGCGCTGGCGCTTCGCCGGCGATCTCGGCGAGGTCGATGAGGCTCGGCAGAAATCCCGCCAATGTCTTGCCAGCGCCTGTTGGTGCAATTAGCAGCGTCGAAAGCCCAGCCGCCGCGCGACGCGCGACCTCCAGCTGATGGGCGCGCGGTCGCCAGCCGCGCCCAGCAAACCAGGCGGCGAAACGCGGGGGCAAAAAAGGCTCAAGCCCATCGTCCATGGCCTCTTTCTAGGCGGTCTTGACCGCTCGCGCGACCCATGCGCCATCTGGGCGCCGCAATCGCAAGCAAATGCAGGGTTCATGCACCGCACTCTCGCCGCCCTCGCCGCTTTAGCCGCGCTCGCCGCCTCCGCCACGGCGCAAACCGCCGTTTTGCCCGCAGCCTTGTTGCAAGCTGTCAGCGCGACCGAGGCCGCGAAAAGGCCCTTTGCATTTGATCTCGATCTGGTGACGTCCGAGCAAGAATGGCGGGCGCGCTTCGAGCCCAACGCCAATCCACGCCTGCGCTTAGTGGCGCCAACGCGCGAGAGCCTGGACAATGACCAGCGCCGCGCCTTCGACCGCATGGCCGAGCAAATGGAGGGACTGTCCTGGTGCGCCGGCGAAGGCATGGGGCGAGTGGCCAATATACGCCTAATCCGCGAAGACGAAAGCAGCGCAACCTATTCGTTTCAGCCTACGCGCGAGAGCATACGCGGTGGGCAGGCGCGCCAATTCGCCGACCGAATGCGCGGTGAATTCACACTGACTAAGAACGATCCCGATATCGCACGACTTCGGCTCTATATTCCGAGCGCGTTCAGCCCGATGCCGCTGGTCAATGTCCAACATTTCAACTTGACGATCAATTGCGCGCAAGCCCCCAACGGACGTCACTACGCAGCGGAAACAACCACGGAAATTCGCGGCTCGGCATTTGGCCAGGCATTTGACGAGCGTAGCGTTCAACGCGCGCGCAACCCAACCGCGTTATGAGTAGCGAATCTTCACGACACCTCGACGCCGCGCGCGTCATCATAACGATCGAAAAGCTGCGTGCGCGTATTGAAGCGCGCTTTCCCGGCGCCGGGCTTGTCACTGTTTGCGCTGATTTCTTGACCACGGCCAACCGCCACGCCCGCTTGGCCGCGCGGCTCGCGCGCCCCTCCTGGGGGTGGCGGCTTGGCGCCGTGGCGATGATTCTGGCCGGGGTCGCCGCCCAAATCGCCGCGCTGAACTTCTTTCATCCCGAAGGGGTCGGCGCGAGCACGACCGAACTCGTCCAAGGATTGGAAGCCGCAGTGAACTTGCTGATCCTGTTTGGCGGCGGGGTCTGGTTTCTGTTGACCTTGGAAGAACGCGCCAAGCGCCGCCGCGCGCTCGACGCACTGCATAGCTTGCGGGCGCTAGCGCACGTTATCGACATGCATCAACTCACCAAGGACCCGACCTTGGTGCTGGACTCGCAGCGCACCTCCGCCTCCCCGGAACGCACGATGACGCGCTTCGAACTGACGCGATACCTCGACTATTGCGCCGAAATGCTCGCGCTGATCGGCAAGATCGCCGCCCTCTTCGCCGATCGGATGCGCGACGGTGTGGTGATCGACGCCGTCAACGACATCGAAGACCTCACCAATGGCCTGGGCCGCAAAATCTGGCAGAAAATCTCCATCATCAGCGCACTCGACGCTGGGGCATCGGAAACGCCTCGTTAACGAACCACGCAGCGCCTTCAGTGAATTCTAAGCAATTTGTTATAGCTTGGGCGGCTGGAAGGCTGGGTGATGGCTGCGGAGATGTTCGATCCATCGGGGATGACGGCGCTCGTCATTGACGAGAACGACTATGCGCGCCGCATCTCCTTCGCCCAATTGCGCAGCATGGGGTTTGGCCGCGTCATGGGCGCCTCAAAGATTTCTGAAGCCTGGGAAATCGTTGTCGCCAACAACCCCGACTTGGTGCTTATGGAATGGTTCGTCGGCGGCGCCGACTGCCTTGATCTCGTAAGGCGCGTGCGTCTCAGTGAGGACGCCCCCAATCGCGCGGTATCGATCTTCATGCTGACGGCGCGCGGCAGCCAGGGCGACGTTGAGGCGGCGCGTCAGGCTGGCGCGGACGGGTATTTGCGTAAGCCGATTTCTGCGCTGGCGTTGCAAAAACGCGTACGCAAGGTGGTCGCCAGCCCGCAGCCCTTCGTCACCACCGCAAGCTACACTGGCCCCTGCCGGCGCCGCCGCGTCGACAGCACGTTCGATGGGCCGTGGCGGCGGCTCGATGATGTCGTCGCGCCGACCAATCCTGACGTCGACGAGGATGAACTTGACCTCAAGGCGCAGATGGCGCGCGCGCGTGTCGCGGCGCTGAGCCAAATGGTCGACGGCCTCAAACCTGGCGACACGCAAGCAGCGCGCGCCGTGTACAAAGCGGTGCAAGAGCTTGTGCTAGTCGCCGAACAGATCGGCGACCCCTGCTTGTCGCTCGGCGCCAAGGAGATGGAGCGCTATGTGCAAGCACTGGGTGCGACCGACAGGCTCAACCGCGAGGTCGTGCAGACCAACCTGGCCGCGCTCCACCAGCTCGCGCATCTGCCCCATACGATGGCCCAAGAGCGCGAGGGTGTGTCCCAAAGCCTCAAGCGCATGATCGACAAGAAATTGCGTCAAGCCGCGAACGCGGCGTAAGTCGCGCGGGAGACGCACGTGCCGTTCGCATCGCCCGACGCCTTGGACGCCAGCTACGATGTGTGCGTTGTTGGGTCTGGACCCGCGGGGCTGGCGTGCGCGCTGCGCTGCGTCGAACGCGGCCTACGCACACTAATGATTGAAGCGGGCGGTGCGCGCGCCACGCCAGGCCAGCCGGATGTCTTGGCCGCCGACATCGGCGATCCCACCTCGCACGACCCCACAAACATCACCTCGGCGGCCGCACTCGGAGGCACATCGCATTGGTGGGGCGGGCGCTCGGTGCCGTTCGACCCAATCGATTTCGCACAATGGCCGATCGGCTACGAAGACATGCTGCCTTGGTATGAGCAAGCGGGCGCGTTTTTTGGAGCGCGCGGCGTGCATGAAGCACAAGCGCCCAGCGCGTTCGGGCGTTTACGGGACTTCGACGCGACACGCGATGAGACCTGGTGTCCTCAGATCAACATGGCGAAGCGCTGGCGCGCGGCGCTGACGCGCACGCAAGGCCCCGTTGTGATCGCTAATGCGCGCGTGACCGGACTCGACATCGAAGATCAACGCGTGCGCGGCATTCGTGTTCACTTCAGAAACGACGAGAAGCGCGTCACGGCGCGGCATGTTGTCCTCGCCTGCGGGGGTCTGGGCAGTTTGCGACTGCTGCTTTTGGCGCAACGCGAGCACCCTGCCCTCTTTGGCGGGGCCGATGGCCCGCTCGGACGCGGCTATATGGGCCATCTGACGGGCGTCATCGCCAATCTCGCGCCAGAGAACCCAAGGGACGCCGACGCCTTGGCGTTTCGCGCGCTGAGCGATGGCGTCGATGCGCGACGGCGCATCACCGCGCGCCGCGAGATGCTTGACCGCGAAAATCTGCCCAATATCGCGTTCTGGATCGACAACGCCTCGAACGAAAATCCCGCGCATGGCTCATCGGTAGCCTCCGCGAAATATATCGCGGCGCGGCTGGCGCGTATAGCGGCGTCACTTGGCCGGAACAATGATGGGGCACCGCTCAAACCGCATTTCGACAACATCGCACGTGCGCCCATCTCTGCAACGGCAGGGCTCGGCCGTGCGATCTACCTGCTGATAATGGCGCAACTGACAGGCACGCTGCCGCGCTCGCGGCGCTTCACGCCGGCGGGCGACGGCGCCTGGCTCATGCGCTATCATAGCGAGCAGAAGCCGCACGCCGCCAATCGCGTGCGACTATCCGACGATGCGGTAGACTCGCTTGGCTTGTCGAAACTGTGGATCGATTTCAGCTTCAGCGCCGAGGATTGCGAACACGTCGTCCGTGCGCATGAGCTGCTAGACGCCGATCTACGCGCCAGCGGCGCGGGGCGCCTCGACTGGCTGGGAGACCGCGACGCCTGTTTGCTTATGGTCAGGGAGTTCGCGCGCGACGGCTATCACCAACTCGGCGGCGCGGCGATGAGCGCCTCACCCAAGGACGGCGTCGTCAACGCGGACTGCCGCGCGCACGATGTGGAAAATCTCTGGGTGGCGTCGAGCTGTACGTTCCCGAGCGGCGGCCAAGCCAATCCGACGCTCACGATCGTCGCGCTGGCGCTGCGGCTCGCTGAGCGCCTCGCAAAAGCTTAAGCTGGCCTCGGCGGCGGCTTGACGAACATCAGAAGCGCAAAACCAATCACGAGCAAAATCGCGATCGCAGCAAAGCCCGCGCGCTGGCTTTGATAGAGCGCTGTGAACACGCCGACGAGCAAAGGGCCAAGCCAGGCAGTGGCGGAAGCAGCGAGCGCATAGAGCCCGAAAAGCTCGCCGGCCATGTGTGGCGGCGCCAAGTTTGCCATTAACGACCGGCTTGAAGCGTAAGCCGCCGTGATCGAGACGGCAATGATCATCGAGAACCCAAGATACACTATTTCAGGCCAAGTCACCAGCACGGGCCCATCCCACACCCGTGCGGCGGGATCGATGGGAATGCCGAAGAGAATGGTCGTCGGAGTTACCGACACCATGAGGACTAGGCAAACCAGAGTCACGGCGATTTCGATTGCAACCGCGCGCTTGAGACCGACGAAACCATCGAGCCACGCGCTCAAAAAACCGCCCGCCACCGCAAATATCTGCAGGATGATGCCGTAGATCAGCATCTCGATGAGGCCCCACCCCATCGCGCCAGCCGCATAGACGCCAGAATAGATGAGGATCGCGGTCTTGCCGTCGGCATAGAACATGCGCGCGAGCAAAAAGAGCCCGATATTGCGATGGTCGCGCAGCTTCCGCAGCGTGCGAAAAACACTGAGCACGCCTTCCGCCAAGGACGGGCCAAGCTTGCGGCCGCTCGATCGCACGTCGAGCGTGAACACGAACAGCGGCAGCGACACCAAGAGCAGCCACGTCGCCGCAAGCGGCGCGACGATGCGGCTCGTCTGGTGCGTGGCTGGATCGAGCCCGAACAACGGCGCTTCCGGCAAGAACGGCAACGAAACCGTGCCCGGGAGCGCAAACGCCCACAGCACGAACATGAGCAGCAGAACGGACGCCGCATTGCCAAGCGACAAACCCAAACCCGAAAGCCGCGACACGCCTCCGGGCGGCGCGGCGGCGATCAGCATCGAATTGTGCAGCACCTCGGACCACACATACGAGACGCCGCAGATCACAATGAGCGCGCCGACCATCGGCAAGGACCATCCTTGCCCGTCCGGCAGCACCCACCATTGCGCGAGAATCCCTAAGGCTAAAACACAGGTTATCGCCCCCAGGAAAGGCTTGCGTCGTCCCATGGCGTCGGCGGCGGCGCCTACGAACGGCGCTGTCAGGGCCACGGTGATGCCCGCGATCGTGTGCCAAGAGGAAAACAGCGCCTGCCCATGCACGGGGTCGTTGATGACAACGCTCGTGATGTAGGGCGCCATCACATAGATGCCGCATAGGATGATGTAGGGATTGCGCGCGCCCTCGTTGAGCGCCCAACCCCAAGCGCCGCGATCGAAGGTCGATGCGCGCGCCAGCTAGCGCGAGCCTTTCAGGGCGATCGCGGTTTCGCGCGCGATTCTTTGGATCGCCTGCTCGGTGGCGGGCGCGAGCGCAGGAAACGCCACGAACCCGTGCGGCAATGACTCAAAGCAATGATAGGTCGTGCGCACGCCAGCTTCCTGTAGGCGCTGCGCATAGGCCGCGCCTTGATCGAGCAGCATGTCAAACCCGGCGGTGTACACAAGAGCCGGCGCAAGCCCGCTCAAATTCTGCGTTCGGCCGGGCGAGAGCCTTGGGTCGCTCGGATCGAAGGCTTCCGGCAAATAATGCTTCATGAAAAAGTCGACGGTCTCCGACGTGAGCGGCCAAGCGTCGGCGAAATCATGCATCGACGGGGTCTCGCTCACGGCATCGACAGCGGGATAGATAAGGAGTTGGAGCACTGGCGCACGCGCGGCGCGGAACTCCTGCGCGAGAACAGTCGCGAAATTGCCGCCCACCGAGTCGCCGCCAACCCCAGCCCTGCCGCCGGGCGCGCCATAGCGCGCGGCGTTCTCGATCGCCCATAGGTACGCCTGCCGGCAATCGTCGAGGCCGGTTGGAAACTTGAACTCCGGCGCCAAGCGATACTCCACCGACAACACCGGCGCGCCCGCCGCGCGCGCGATCAGGCCGCAGAAACGATGCGCGGTTTCAAGCGATCCGATCACGCCGCCGCCAAAGTGAAAATACACAAGCATGGCGGCGCTGTTGTCGCGCACCGTCGGCAAATACAAACGGCATGGCACCGAGTGCGAGCGCCCGGTTACAAAAACGCTCTCGACTCTCACGCCTGAAACAGCGGCGCCGCCGAAAATCTTCGAGCCTGCTTCGGTTTGCGCTCGATACCAAGCGGGCGTAATCTGGTCCCATGGGATGGCGCGTGCGCGCGCTTGGTTCTCGATGAATTGAAAGCGCGGATCGAGCGTCATGCCGCGCACCGTCCGGGGCGAACCGCCAGACGCCTTGACGAGCGCCGCATCCGAGCGTGACAGCGCCAAACGCACCATGAACTTCCGCAGCCAAGACACGTCGCGAGTTCCTTCAGCCTTTGCGCGGCGCGCCGTCGAGGCCTTTGAGAATAAAGCCGACGGCAAACCGCGCCGCGGCTTTGATATCGGGCGGCGAACGCCGCAGCATCGCCGTACCTACTTCCTGGGCAATGCCAATGCATGCGCAGGCGAGGTAGTCGGCGTCAATCCTCGGGGCCATGCCGCGCGCGATCGCCGCCTCCAAGCCGTCGCGCACTTCGTCATACACCGCGATCATTTCCGGCGTGTCCGAGCGGACATGCGGGCGGCGCTCATCGATTGGACGGCCCTCAAGCTCGTTCTCGTCGGCGATAAAGCCGAAATAGGCCTCGAACGCCCCGCGCAAATACTCCTCAAAGCTGGTCGCACGCTCGCGCGCAGCGCGCAGCAGCGGCTTGAAACGCGCCGCGCTGTCGTCGGCGATAGCGCCGAACACCTCCTCCTTAGAGCGGAAATAATTATAGAACGTACCCGAGGCCAAATCGGTGCCGCGAATGATATCGCGCACGCTGGCGGCCTCGTAGCCCATCTGGGCGAACACGCGACGCGCGGCGACAAGGATCGCCTGCCGGTTGGCGACCTTGGTTCGCTCGCGCTTTCCAAGCGGCTCGATCTCCGCTGTTTCGCTCATGCCCCTGCTCCCGTCCTGGCTCCGACCGGGGGCATACCTCCACAAAAATGACGATGCGTCAATTTTTAACGATCTGGAAGCCGCCAAGGTCCGTGCTAGCACGCGGCTATGAGTAGCGACCCGCCCTCCGGCTACGAAACCGGCGACGACGTCTTCACGCGCATCCGCGCCATGATGCAATGGACCCCGCAGGGGCGCGCCCTCGGGATGGATCTCATCAGCCTCGCCGATGGCAAGGTCCGGGGGCGCATCCCCTACAGCCCGCAAATCGTCGGCGACCCGGATACGGGCGTGATCGCCGGCGGCGTGATCACCACCTTCCTCGATCAGCTCTGTGGCATGGCGGTGGTGCTGGCGATGAAGCCGCCAGGGCCGGTGGCGACCATCGATCTCCGCATCGATTACATGCGCGCCGCCGAACCCGGCCGCGACATCTTGGCGGAAGCCCATTGCTATAAGATCGGGCGCAATGTCGCCTTCGTCCGCGCCGTCGCGTTCGAAGACGCGCCTGACAGCGCCGTCGCGCACGCGACCGCGACCTTCATGGTCAATCCAGCGGCGGTCAAAAGGCCGGGCGCGAACTTGCGGGAGAAAAAGCGGTGAACACCGAGGAGCGATTGGCGACAGCGCTCGCGCGCATTCCCTACGCAGCGTTCCTTGGCGTGCGCGCCGAACTGAAGGGCGATGAGCTGACGCTGGTGATGCCGTTCGCCGATCACCTCATCGGCAACCCGGTCTTGCCGGCGCTGCATGGCGGCGTGGTTGGGGCATTGATGGAGCTAACGGCGCTGACCCAGCTCGCCATCGCTTCGAAGAGCGACGCCTTCCCCAAGACCATCGATGTCGGCTTCGATTATCTCCGCTCGGGTCGCCCGCGTGACACCTTCGCCCGCGCGCGCGTAGTGAAAATCGGGCGCAGGATCGCCAACGTCCAGGCCGAGGCGTGGCAAAGCGAACGCGGTGCTTTGATCGCGGCGATGCATGGTCATTTCTTGCTGGCCGACGACGCCGTGGAGCCGGCTTAGCCAGCCGCGAGCTTGCGCGTGAGGGTTTCGATCGTATGTTGGCTGGCTTGGCGCGCCGGCATGCGATTATAGGCGTCGAGGGCTGCGATCTTGTACGCTTCGGCCAAGGTCGGGTAGTTGAACGTGTTCTCGACGAAGTAATCGAGCCCCCCGCCCAAATTGAGCACGGCTTGCCCGATGTGGATAAGCTCGGTGGCGCCCTCGCCGACAATGTGAACGCCCAAAAGCCGGCGCGTCTCCAGCGCGAAGATCATTTTCATGAAGCCGGTGCTAAGCCCCATGATGTGACCGCGCGAAGTCTCGCGGAAGCGCGCGATGCCGGCTTCGTAGGGGATACGTTTCTCACGCACCTCCTCCTCGGTCATGCCAACCGTTGAAATCTCCGGCACCGAATAGATGCCATAAGGGAAGAATTCCGGCGGCGCATGCGCGGCTTCACCAAAGGCGTGGCACGCCGCGATCCGCCCCTGCTCCATCGAGGTAGAAGCCAGGCTCGGAAAGCCGATGACATCGCCTACCGCATAGATCGAAGGCACATTCGTGCAGAAATTGGCCTTATCGACCGCAATCCGCCCGCGTTCATCGGCGGCGAGACCGGCGGCGGCGAGATTGAGTGTATCGGTTGCGCCGGTGCGGCCCGCCGCGAACAGCACCATCTCGGCGGCGATCTGGCGATGATCCTCAAGCCGCACAATGCACGTTTCCGCGCCAGCGCGCTCAACGCTCGCGACCTTGGCGTTGAACCTGAGACCGACGCCGCGATCGCGCAGATCGTGGATGAATTCCTCCACCAGCTCGCGATCAACGAACCCGAGCAGACTCGCGCCGGGCTCGATCACGGTGACCTTCACGTCGAGCGCGGAGAAGATCGTCGCGTATTCGATACCGATCACGCTGGCGCCGATCACCACGATGGAGCGCGGCAGGCGTTTGAGATCGAGGATTTGGTCGGCGTCGACGATAAACGAGCCATCAAACGGGATGTGCGATGGCCGGAACGGTTTGGCGCCGACGGCGATTATAATACGGTCGCCGTGATAGTGGCGGACATCGCCGCCTTCGGTCGTGACCTCTACCGCGTTCGCCGACAAAAAACGCGCCGCGCCCGCGATCCAGGCCACGTTGTTGCGCGTAAACTGATGCTCCAGCACCTCGACCTCGTGGTCGAGCGTGATGTGCAGCCGCCGGCGCAGATCTTCCGCCGTGATATTGTCCTTGTTGCGATGGGCGCGCCCATAGAAGCCGCGCTCGCGCCAGCCGGAAAGATTGAGCACGGTTTCGCGCAACGTCTTGGAGGGAATGGTGCCGGTATGGACGCACACCCCGCCCACGCGGCGCCCGCGCTCCACCACCAACACGCTCTTCTTGAGCTTGGCGGCCTGCACGGCGGCGCGGCGCCCCGCAGGGCCCGAACCGATCACGATGAGGTCGTAGTGTTGCGCCATGCGGAGCCGAGTGTTCGCGCACGTCGCTGGAGATTAGGTTAACGTCGCTTCAGAGCGCCAAGCTGGAGAGTTTGCGGCCGATGTCGGTCGCGGCGCTGCCCCACACGTCCGAGGCGCGCGCCATTTCCGGCGCGATCACTTCGTCATACTGGATGGTGACCATCGCCAGAGCCATGAACGCAGCGCTCGCGCAGGCGATAAACACACGATCAACGGCACCGCGCATCCGCGTCTTCATGTCGTAAAGTGCAAACATGATGTGCGCTCCTCGAGACGCATCATGCTCACTTAAACGTAAACAAGTGCTAACTGAAAAGTAAACACGCGAAGCTAAGTGCAGTTCAATCGAGGCGAATGACAAAGCGCTTTCGCATCGGCTCAAGCACGCGCCACACGCCCTTGAACCCCGGCTCGATGACGAAGCTGTCACCGATGGTGAAGCGCCGCGCCGGCCCGTCATTTGGCGTGAGTTCGCATGCACCATCGAGCACCTCGCAGAATTCCCACTCATCGTAGGACACGCGCCAAGCCCCGACGCCGCATGACCATTCGCCGACGAACACCTTGCCGTCGCGCTCATAATCGATCCGGGTCTCCGCGATCGGCGCGCCATCGACCAAGCGATCAGCCGCGATCGGCTCACGCTCCGCCACGCCAGGATGCAAACTCAGGAGCAAGCTCACGACGCGCTGCGTTCTTCGGTTTTAAGCTTGGCCTCGAACCCGGCCCAACGACCAAACATCTCCTCGGCCCTGCGGAGGTTCTTGTCGAGCGAGGCCATCGTCTTGGCGAAATCGCCCGCGTCATCGCCACGCCAAGCCGCACGCGCTTGACCAATGATGACGGCCAAGCCTTGCGCTCGCGCCTGCCCCGTCATGCCGTCAGCCTCCAAGCCCGCCAAAGCCAGCACCCAGCGCGCGCAGCGCACATGGCGTTGATGCGCGAAAGCCATTAAAGTCGGGTCGCGATCAAGCCCCTGCTCCATGGCGATCACGGCTGTGCGGTGCGGCTCCATGGCCTCAAAGCGGCGCATGATGAGATCGAACAAGCGATCGCGCACAGTCTGGTCCGAGGTGAGCTTCTCGGCGCCATCGGCAATAGCGCGATCAAACGCCTCTTCCACGCAATCGACGGCTTCCCAAAGCGTCGCTGGATAGAGGTCCGCGAGCGAACGCCCGCCTGCCTGCGCCAGCCGGGCCAGGGTCACCTCACGCCATGGCGTTGACGCCGCCAACGTCAACGCCGCACGGGCGAGATCGCGCCGCAGGTCGGGGTCGGCAATGCTCACGGCGTCGGCGCTGTCCGTTGTTCGGGCGCGGTTTGCTGGATCGGCGCACGTTGCATCGTGCGCTGCTCGCGCAAACGCGGCGCCAGTTCAACGCGCGGCTGAACTTGCACGCGCAGTTGCCGGCAGCGCTCAAGCAAGGCCTGATCGGGCGTCGCAACATCGTGTTCGGCCTGGGCCTCACGCAGGGTGTTGCACGCTTCCTGCGTACGCCCAGCACGATCAAGCGCGCGCACCAATTGCTGCGCATCCGCTTGAATCACGGCCTCGGACGCAATAGCGGGCTGCTGCGCCGCCGTCTGCTCCCGCAGTTCGAAGGCCTGGGCGAACCGTGTACTCGCCACATCCCATTCGCCGCGCTGCTCAGCGATTTCACCTAGGCGAGACTCCACCGGCGCGCGCAAGGCAGGCGCGGTGAGGTTGGGCAGCGCTTGCTCCAGTCGCGTCTGGGCTTCTTCCGACCGGCCAGCCGTCTGCGCCTCGACCCCTTCCGAGACCAGAGCCGCCGCTTGCGCTTCGCTCGCGCGGTTCATCCGACGATAGGAACGCGACAGCATCTGCCACACGTCTGGATCCTGCGAGAGGCTCGCGGAAATCTCCAACGCGCGCTGACCGAGGGGGTTGTCGGTGCGTTCCCCGACTGCGCCGCAGAGCAAGTAAATCTCATCGGTCAGCGGATCGTCAGGGTTGTTCTGGGCATATTGCCACATCGTCTGCACGGCGGCTTCGCGTGCATCCGGTTGGGCCATCTGCGCGACCGCAAGCCTAACACGCGCTTCTGGATGTTGAGCCAGCGCCAAGAATGCTTCGCGATAAGTTTGACGCGCGGCGGAGTCGAATTCAGCTTCGCTCACGGAAGCTGGCGCGGCGGTCGTGATTTCATCCATCGTGGTTCGGCTCGGTTCCGACATGGCAGCGCCTGGCGCGGGCTGTCCCGGCTCTAGCGACACCTGCTGCATCCCAAGCGAATCCGACTCAAGCAGCCCCGCGAGCTCAATAGCTTGTTCGGGCGTCAGCTTGCCTTCAGCCAGCAATTGCAGGAGTTGCGCGCGAACGTCCGCCTCCGGCGGCGCGAACAAATAGCGCCCTCCCGCCGCGATGCCGATGACCAGCGCGATCACAGTGAGCAACGAGACGAGACGAATGCGCGCGCCAAGATTGCGACGGCGGCGCTCAATGGCGCTCCCGTCCACATCGCGCCCGGTCAACTTCGCGCGCAGAACTTCTTCCAGGAGCTGCATTTGCGGCGCGTTGGCGCCGCCGTTCCACCGGGTGAAGTCCTCCGCCTGGAAGGCGCCGAAGCCGAGCGGAATATCGACGCGGTCGAGCAGCACCGGCACCAAGCGGCCTTCGTCACGCGCCCGTCCCGCTTCATCGCGTACAAAAGTCGACGCGGCAGAGCCGCGCGTCCAAACCACGATCACAGCCTTGGCGGCGCGCAGCTCACGCTCGATGATGGCGGCATAATCTTGACCCGCCGAAAGCGCGCGATCCCACCAGACATTGAAGCCGCGCTGGATCAGGGCCTCCGCGAGCGGCCGCACGCGGTCGCGGTCTTCGCTGGCATAGGAGAGAAAGATATCGGCCATACGCGCTCAAGCCCCTTCAAAGCTGGTGGCGCACGCGGCGGCGCGCCCGTCACGGTTCTCGCGAGTTCGTTCTCTCATAGGCGCTCGAAATGGCGACGGGAAGATGACGCCGGTCACGCTTGCGTGTGGAAAAATCGGCTTGTCACCCCGGAAAGGTCTGCAGCCCGACCTTCGCCAAGTCGCCATTTTCCCAGGCCAGGCACGCGAGGCTTTCCATGCCCTGCACATAGCAGAACAGCGGTGCGTCGCGCGCCCGCAGCGCCGCATAGCCGGCGCGATCAAGGCCTTCTTCGGGATAGAACGGGAACTCGCCACTCATGGGAGCATCCTCCCCCGCTGTCCATTCGGGCAGGTCGCCAGTGCTATCGGCCATGGCGCCGCCAGGGCTGATCCACTCTCCCAGCCTGCGCTGCATGTCTTCAACGCTATCGGCGCCAGCGAGGGTCATGACTTGGGCTGCGGGATAGGTTTCGGTCCAGACCGTCCCGCCCCCCGCGCCGCGCAGAATGATGGCGGCGTTGGCTTGGGCGCAATCGGCCCCCACTGTAGCCGCTTCGATAGTGAGCGCCACGCCCGATTGCGGAGTCCAAGTCGTCGAGGTCGATGCTGGGCACCCGTTCGCGGCCTCTTGATGCACCTCGGGTTCGGTCGTGGCCACGCCGCAGGCCGCCAGCGCGACCGCTATCGCCACCGCCACTATACGCATGACCGCCCTCCAAGCTTTCAGCTTAGCGCTCCAACGCTGTCCGCACCAGCTGCCCGACCTCATCGAGCGCTTTCGTCGCGGTTTGGGAATAGGCTGTGAAGTTCAAGCCGCCATGCATCAGCACAGGATATTTCCGTTCTGTGACAGCAATTCCAGCTCTGCGTAGCGCATCCACGAAGGCCTTGGCGTCGTTGCGCACCGGATCAAGCGGCCCGCCGCCCGCCACGATCGTAGGCGGCGCAGCGATCAGGTCAACATCCAGCAAGGATGGAAGAGCCTCAGCGCCGAGCGCGCGGGCGATGTAGATCGAGGCGACGCGACCGAGAAAGCGGAAGTTGCGCAGCTCTTCGTCAGACCAAAGCGTTTTGTCGACGTGAATGAGCGGGTAGAGCAAAACTTGCAGCGCCACCGCGCCCGGCGTTGCCCGGTTGATCTCAAGCGCCAAGGTGGCGGCCAGATAAGCGCCTGCGGAGTCACCCGCAAGCACGATTTTGTCGGGCCAGGCGCCGAGGCGCTGTGCATTGCGAAACGCCCAGGCACAGGCGGCGCGCGCATCCTCCACTTGCCCCGGAAATGGCGTTTCTGGCGCCAGCCTGTACCCGACCGAGAGCACACGCCCTTGGGAGGATCTTGCCAACCACGAGGTTATGGAATCGTGGGTGTCGATGTCGCAGCACACAAAGCCCCCGCCATGGAAATAAACCAATAGCGGCGCATCGGTCGCATCGCGCGCTTCGTAGTACCGCGCGTGCAACGGCACGGCGGCGGGAATTTCCAGGTCCTCAACCTTGGCCAAGCCGCCGGCCCGCGCGCGCGGCACAGCCAGCAATGTGCGCAATCCGCGCCGCGTTTGCGCCAGAATGGCGGCTTCGACCTTGGTTGGAGCCAGCATGAGGTGAGCCCTCTACCCCAAATCACGCGACCACGCTAACGCTGCCAGGCCATGACCGACCGCATCTCTTTCCAAGGCGAATTGGGCGCCAATTCCCACATCGCCGCACGCACCGCCCACCCCGACCTCGAACCTCTGCCCTGCGCGAGCTTTGAGGATGCGTTCGCCGCGGTGAGCGAGCGTCAAGCGAAGTACGCCATGATCCCGGTGGAGAACTCGCTCGCGGGCCGCGTCGCGGACGTGCACCACCTGATCCCGGAGAGCGGGCTGTTCATTGTCGGCGAACGCTTCGAGCCGATCCGCCACCAATTGCTCGGCCTGCCCGACGCGACCCTGCAGGGCCTCACCCATGTACGCTCGCATCCTCAGGCGCTGGGCCAATGCCGGCATTTGTTGCGCGGGCTCGGCGTGACCCCGGTGAAAACCGCCGACACTGCGGGCGCGGCGCGCGAAATCGTCGAGTTGGGAGATGCGCGCGTGGGCGCGCTGGCCTCGTCACTCGCGGGCGAAATCCACGGATTGAAAGTTCTGAAGCCAGACATCGCCGACGCGGCCCACAACACGACGCGCTTTCTTGTGTTCGCGCGCGAGGCCGACGACGCCGCGATCGAAGACGGCCCCTGCATGACCAGCTTCGTCTTCCGCGTCCGCAACGTGCCGGCGGCGCTTTACAAGGCGCTCGGCGGCTTCGCCACCAATGGCGTCAACATGACGAAACTCGAGAGCTATATCGAAGGCGGCGCGTTCCACGCCGCGCAATTCTTCGCCGAGATCGAAGGCCACCCCGAAGAACGCAGCGTGAAGCTGGCGCTGGAGGAGCTCGCCTTCTTCTCGGCGTCCGTGAAGGTGCTCGGCATCTATCGTGCCGATCCGTTTCGGAGGACGTGATGACCAGCGTCGCGCCAGATTACGTCCACCGCGACAAAATTTGCGCGCCTGGGGAACCGATATCAGCCGGCGGCGCGCGCTTGAAATGGTACGCGATCGCCTATCCTGAAATCACCATTGATCCACGTGTCGTCAGCATCGCCCGTTCATTTACAACGACCCTAGACGTCCCGGGCGATCTGGGCTTTGCGATCTTACATCGCTGTGGCGGACCTGGTTTTCATTTCCTGCTTGTGTGTACGTGGCGCAACGAGAACGAATTGTGGGAATCCGTCTACGCTAAACACGATGACACCGACCCGGCGTTTGCGCTCTTTCCGTTGCCGGGCACGCATCGCGGCACGTTCTGCGTTTGGGAGCTCGGTGTGGTGCAGCATGAGCAACAGGCGTGGCGACGCTTCTTGCTCTCGGCGCGGGATCATGCGGCCAGCCAAGATTATCTCCACGATGTCCACACAGGCTGCGTCTGAGTCCTGTTGTTTCCCCCGAAGGACACGTAACCGCCTCGACGGCTGGCACGTACTGACCTAATGCCGGGCCATGGCTGATGAAGCTCACCTTCGCGCGCTGCTGCTCAAAGGCCTAGCCGGAGAGGAAGCCGCCCATCGCGCTTTCCTGACGGAGGCCGCGGCTTTGCTGCGCGGCTTCTTCCGCAATAGGCTGCGCGGACGCGCGGAGGACGCCGAGGATTTGGTGCAGGAGACGCTCGTGGCCTTGCATACCCGCCGCGACAGCTACGATCCGAACTATCCCTTGACGGCGTGGGTGTTCGCGATCGCGCGCTATCGGTTGATCGACTTCTTGCGCCGCGCCAAACATCGCAACCACGCCTCGCTCGATGGCGGCATGGATATTGGCGAGATCGACCCCGACTACGCCGCCAGCGACGCCAAGCGCGATCTGAATACCTTACTCGCGCGCCTTCCCGACAAGCAACAAGCCGCGATCCGACTGGTCAAGCTTGAAGAGAAGAGCGTGAAGGAAGCCGCAGAAGAGACCGGCTTTTCCGAATCCGACATCAAGATTTCCATCCATCGCGGCATGAAAACGCTGATGCGCCTGATCGGCGAAGCGAGCCCGACATGAAAACAGAACACCTCATCGACATGCTGGCGCGCGGCGTGGAGCCGGCAGAGCGTCCGCGCTGGGCGGCGCGCGTTGGCGTTACCTTGCTTGTGGGCTTGGTGGTGGCTGTCGCGCTCGTCGCGATTAGTCTCGGCGTGCGGCCCGACATAGGCGTGGCGCGCATGCCCGTGATGATGAAAGCCATGTTCGCGGCGGCAGCTGCGGCTGTGATGCTGCCGCTGGCGATCCAGTTAATGAAGCCAGGCCGTCCCCTAGGCTGGAGGCTCGGCGCGGTAGGCGTGTTCGTCGCTATCGCCGTCATCGCGACCATGACCGCGCTCATGGGCGAAGACGCCGCGCGCCGTATGGAGGCGTGGACGGGCGGCGGCTTTCCGTGGTGCCTCGTGCTGGTGCCGATCCTCGCTGCGCCCACGGCGGCGTTGCTCACTTGGACGATGCGCGCGTTCGCGCCCACGCAATTGACCATGACGGGCGCAGCCATTGGCGGCTTATCGGGCGGCATCGGCGCCATGGCGTATTCGATGTATTGCCCGATCGACTCGGTGGCGTTTGTGACCACCTGGTACGTGCTCGCGATCGCGATCTGCGCGGTGCTGGGGGCTGCGCTGGGGGCGCGCGTGCTGCGGTGGTGAGCGGCGGCTCTCAGCCTTACGCAGCGTACGCTCGTCGGTGAGATCAAACCGCTAGGCTCGCCTGGATCATACTGCCACTTGCGCCCCCAGCTCCACCACACGCGACGTTGGGATATGAAAAAATTCGATCGCGTTGGATGCGTTTCGAGCGAGAAATATAAAGAGATGATCCTGCCAGAGCGGCATGCCACCCCTGTCGGTCGGCAGCAGGGCGCGGCGGCTCAAAAAGAACGACGTTTTCATGATTTCTATGGCTAGCCCTTGCTCACGAGCGAGCGTGAGGCCGCGGATGACGTTTGGCGTTTCCATGAATCCAAAGCTCAGCGTCACGATCTGAATATCGTCGCGGACGGTTTCGATCTGCACGCGATCGGCGTCGGCCTCGCGCGGCGTTGGCGCGGTGCGGACCGAGAGCAGGATAATGCGCTCATGCAGAACTTGGTTATGCTTTAGATTGTGCAGTAGCGCGGTCGGGGCCGCTTGCGGATCAGCCGTCAGGAAGACGGCCGTGCCGCGCACGCGCCGCGGTGGCGATATCTCCAGGGTGGCTAGCATCTGCTGCAGGCTGACATCGCGGCGTGTCTTTTCGTGTAGCAACGTCGAGCCGCGCACCCACGTCCACATGATGATCGTCGAGCCGAGCGCGACAAGGATTGGAGCGATGCCACCATGGAATATCTTCAGCAAGTTTGAAGCGGCAAAAATCATCTCAATGATGATGAACGGTGCCATGATCACGACCGCAAGCCAAAGCGGACGCTTGCTGACCTTCCAGATGGCCAAGATGGCGAGCAGCGACGAGGTCAGCATCGTGCCGATGACTGACACGCCGTAGGCGCCGCTGAGGGCGCTGGATGAACCGAATGAGAAGGTCATGAATAGAACCCCGATCATCAGCAGATAGTTCACTTGCGGCATGTAGATCTGGCCGTGATGGCGCTCTGACGTTTGCAAGATGCGCATGCGCGGCAGGAGGCCCAGCTGAATGGCTTGCTGCGTGAGTGAGTAGGCGCCGGAGATCACGGCTTGGCTTGCGATGATGGTGGCCGCTGTCGCA
Organism: Hyphomonadaceae bacterium; assembly: GCA_022843225.1. Lineage (GTDB taxonomy): Bacteria > Pseudomonadota > Alphaproteobacteria > Caulobacterales > Aquidulcibacteraceae > Vitreimonas. The sequence goes on along the minus strand of JALHOC010000002.1, from coordinate 67,637 downwards.
AGCAGAACGAGAGCGGGGCGCCAGGCGTCGGATGCCATGAAGAAGAACGGATTGCTGATAGCGCTAGGGTTGGAGATCACCAGCGCGCCTTGGCCGAGATAGTTGAGCGCGAGCGCGGGAAAAACCAGCCACATCCAGGCGACGGAAATCGGCTTGCGGCCGAAATGGCCCATGTCGGCGTAGAGCGCTTCCGCGCCGGTGACGGTGAGGAAGACAGAGCCGAGCACAACGAAGCCGAGGTCCGGATGGTTGATGAGGAAGCCGATGGCGTTCACCGGATTGAACGCGTTGAGCATGCTCAACTCTTGGCTTAGATGCATGAGGCCCAAGCCGCCCAGCACGGTGAACCACAAAATACAGACTGGTCCGAAGAACGCGCCTACAAACCCAGAGCCGTGTCTTTGCACCAAGAAGAGCGCGACCAGAATGCCAAGTGTGACCGGCATGATGAAGGGTTCGATTTGGCCGGTGAGGCCGGGTAGCAAGGCAAGGCCCTCTACAGCGGAGAGCACTGAGATGGCCGGCGTCAGCATGGCGTCGCCATAGAAGAGGCCGGCTCCGGCGACACCGATCAGAAAGATAAGCGGCGTGCGTTTACCAAGTGCGCGCTGGACGAGGGCCATAAGCGAAAGAGTTCCCCCCTCGCCGCGGTTGTCGAGACGCAGGAGGATAACCGCGTACTTGATGGTGACGATGGAGATGAGCGTCCAAAGCATTAGCGAAATGACGCCGATGATCTCGGCGCTGCCGGCGGCGCCACCTTGTTCACGCGCGACGTGACCGATGGACTCGCGGAAGGCGTAAAGCGGCGACGTGCCGATGTCGCCATAAACAACGCCGATGGCGGCGAGGGTGAGCCCCCAAAAGCCGCGTGACTTATCATCGACGGCAGAGGGCGCGGGGCTAGCCGCGTGGGTGGGCGTTGACATGCTACGGATGTGGACGCGGTGGGCATAAAAATTCCATGTGGTTGCGCGCCGTCACGGGCGGGTCCACGTTCGGCGGGTGAGCAACACTTCTGTTTCGTGGCGCGCCTCGGCGTGGCCCGCGTTCATGACGGCGGCGATGGTGGGTGTTGCGGCATTGCTCGCGCGCTTGGGTGAGCAGTGGCTCGATCCGCAGAGCCTCTCGCTTTTCTTTGTTGTGCCGATCGTAGTCGCGGCGATGCTCTATGGGCTGGGGCCATCTTTGGGCGCTTCGGTGCTGAGTGTTGCGGCGATCAATTTTCTGTTCGTCGAACCTCGGTTCACGCTGGCGGTGACGCGACCGCAGGACTTGGCCGCGCTTTTGTTGTTCGTCGCAGTGGGCTTGTTAGTAAGCCTGGTGGCGGAGCGCGCGCGCATGGCGGACGTAGCGCGGCTTGAGGCGTCGCGCGAGCGGTTCAAGGCCGACCTTCTAGCCGGCGTGTCACATGATTTGCGGACGCCTCTGGCGACGGTCGTTTTGACGCTGCAGAGCTTGCAAAAATTCGCGAACGATCACGGCGCGGACGCGCGTGCTGAGTTGCTGGACTTAGCGGAGAGTGAAGCGCGGCGGCTGTCGGATATGGTGGAGACGTTGGTCTCCGCGTCACGGATGGAGGCGGGGCAGACGCCGGTGCTGATTGAACCGGTAAGCGTGAGCGATATTGTTACGGCGGCTTTAGCTGATTTGGGGGGTGATGTGGCGGTGAACGTGGCGAGCGACCTACCGCTAGTCGCCGCCGATCCGGCGCTGGCGACGCGGGCGCTAGCGAATGTGCTTTCGAATGCGGCGAAGTATGCGGACGGATCGCTAGTGAGCGTTTCGGCGCGGCAGGACAATCATAACGTGCTTGTCGAGGTCTCCGACCGCGGGCCAGGTCTTGGCGCTCAACCGGAGCGGCTGTTTGAGAAATTTGTACGCGGTGTCGATGCGGATGGGCGCGCGCCAGGTTTGGGCCTCGGTCTTGCGTTAGCGCGAACGTTTATGGAGTCGCAGGGAGGCGAATTGAGCGCGGTGAACCGCAAGGGTGGCGGCGCGGTGTTTACCCTGACTTTTGGAAGCTGGGCGAAGGCAGTGCGCCATGGCGATTGAGACGACAATCCTAGTGGTCGAAGACGATGCATCACTGCGGCGATCGCTGGAGGTGACGCTGAAGGCGGCGGGGTATGTCGCCGTTGGTGTGGGCACGTTGGCTGACGCGCGGCGCATGCGGGCGCATTACAAACCGCAGGCAATTCTGCTCGATCTGGGTTTGCCGGATGGCGATGGACTGGACCTAATCGGCGCGGTACGCGCGGATGATCTGACGCCGATTGTCGTTCTGACAGCGCGTGATGCGGAGCATCTAAAGGTGCTCGCGCTGGATGCGGGTGCGGATGACTATGTAACGAAACCGTTTGGCCTGGAAGAGTTGCTGGCGCGCCTGCGCGCGGCGTTGCGCCATGCGGTGCAAGCGGCAGGAAGCGCGCCAATAGTGCGAACCGGGCCGTTGGAGATTGATCTCGGTGCGCGCATGGTAAAGCGCTACGGGAGTGAGGTTGAATTGTCGCCGAAGGAGTTTGAGGTTCTAGCGATTTTGGCGTCGCGCCTCGGCAAGGTGGTGCGACACCAAGAGTTGCTCAAAGCGGCGTGGGGCTCGGAGCGCGCGGATATCCAATATCTGCGCGTGTACGTCAGTCAGTTACGCGCCAAGTTGGAAAGAGACCCGCAGAGGTCGGCCCTTATCGTGTCCGATCACGGCGTCGGCTATCGACTAATGGCCGTTTCAAGCACCCAGTAAGCCTAGAGTGTCTGAATTCGACGAAAAGCGGCCTCCTCGGTTGATCAGACGCGCCCAGAACGACCACGAGAGTCTAAGCCCCCGTAACCGCCTCAACCCTTGTGCGTCTTACTCCAAGACACCCATGCCAAACGGCGCCGCTGGGGAATACTCCGCCTGTGAGCGGCGGCCCATAACCGACGCCCCTACTTCGATATTCCCCCCGCCGGCGGCAGTTCTGGCCGGATGGTCAGATTCAAGGTCCGACGATCCCCGGTAAAACGCTGGGGGCCGCCGCGCGCAATAGTTACTGGCGCGCTTATGGCTCCGCCAGCCGTCATCGCGACCTGAACCACTACTGAAACCATGTCCCAATTGTCGCCGTCGATCCCGCCACGAAAGGTGGTCTCAAGCCTCAGCGATCTCAAATCCTGGATGCGGAAACTCGCCGGCAACGGTACGTCCGTCACATGCCGCGAACGATCCGCCCAGCGCATACCGCGCTGATTGAGAACGCGGCGGGTCTCCGTTCCGGCCAGATTGTAAACCGCATACACGTTGTCGCCGCCGCCGCGCAGATCGTCGCCGCCCGTGACCGTGGTGAAACGCAGCACGACGCGATACTCATCTTGCGCGTGAGCTGGCGTGACCAGGCAAACGCAGACCAGCGCCAAGACCATCGACAAAGCACGCATGACATCCTCCTCCCCTCGCGAAAGACACATTCGGGATTTGGAGCGGGAACGTCAACTGTAACCGAAAGCGGGTACGGCGCGATTTACCCAGCATTGAGCTTTAGGAACACGCCCATGCTGCCTCCCGTTCGCAAATACGCGCCCGCCGCGATCTCCGTATTCGCATCGCTGATCTTCTTGGACAGCCTGCGTTACAAATTTGCAGATCACCCAAATACGCAGGAAATCTTTGGCCGGCTTGATGGTTGGGCGGGCACGCTTGGTTTGCCGGGCCTATTCGCGCACACGGGGCTGTTCAGCCAATACGTCATCGGCACGGCGGAGCTGTTCGCGTCCGCGCTGCTGCTGATTGGGCTTTTGCCGGGCTACAAGCGCTTGAACGCCGTTGGCGCGGCGATCGGTTTCGCGGTGATGAGCGGTGCGGTGAATTTCCATTTGTGGACGCCGCTCGGCATCGATCCAAACAATGACGGCGCGGGCCTTTTCATCGCGGCGTGCATCGTGTGGGCGACGACGCTCACGCTAATGATCATCCGCCGCGACGACCTTGCTGGCCTCGTGCGCGATCTTGGCCGCACCTTTGTACCCACGCCACGCATCGCGCCAACACCGCTTCGCGCCGCCGCTTGATCATCAAGTAAAGAGGAGCCTCCCATGCGTAAAATTTTCGCCGCACTTGCCCTCGCCTTCGCAGCGTTTGTATCCGCCTCGCCAGCGCTCGCAGATGAGCGCCCGGTTTACACCGCGCCGTTCTCTAGCGTTGGCGTCGGCGGTTACGACGTCGTCGCCTATTTCACCGATGGACGCCCCGTCCGCGGGACCACGCAGTTCCGCGCCACGCATCAAAATGTTGAGTATCGTTTCGCCTCCGCCGAACACCTGGCTGCGTTCCAAGCCAATCCGGCGCGCTACCTGCCCCAGTATGGCGGTTATTGCGCCTGGGCGGTAAGCCAGGGCTACACAGCCTCGGCCAATCCGAACAATTGGCGGATCGTCGATGGCAAGCTCTACCTCAACTACAACACTGAAATTCAGCGCCGCTGGGAGCAGGACATCCCCGGCCACGTCCGTAACGCCAATACCAATTGGCCGCGCGTGCTGAGCCGCTAATTCAATGGCGCGGACACGGTCTCCATCGCGCTCAATAAGGCGGCGCCGACCGGATGGCTCATCTGGTCGGCGCGGCCATCGTTGCAGGCTGCGGCTGCAACGAGATCGCGCGCGGGATCGAACAAAATTTCGGCATACCACAGCGTGTTAGAGCCATTGTGCCACAGCGCGCCATCAGGCCGTTTCACCCAGCCCATGGCGTAGTCGCCGCCAAACGGCGGTGTGTGCAACATCACCCAGCTTTCAGCGCGCTCGAGCATGAGCACGCGATCGCAATGACAGCGCAGATAGTGCAACACATCATCGAGCTTGGCGTGCACCCGCCCGGCCGGCCCCAATGCGGCAACGTTATCCGTGAGTGCGTCGCCTGGCGGGTGAGGACGTAAGCGACCGAGCAAGCCCGGCGCGTGCCCGACAGGTTGATCGTAAGCGCCCGGCGCACCCGGCGCGCCGAAGCCTGCGCTCATCATTCCGAAGCGCTGGAACAAGCGCTCTTGGATCAAAACTTCCCACGGCACGCCAAGTTTGGCCTCCAGCATGGCGCCCGCAATCACATAACCCGTGTTGGAATACTCAAACGTTTGCTCTCTCGGTCCGCGCGGCGCTTGACGCAAACCGGCGCGCGCATAAGCGATGCGATCCGCGCGTGAATCAGCGCTCTCACGCGGGAAGCGCAGCAAATCAGCCATGCCAATGTTGGCTTGCAGCCCGGCGCGATGGCTTAGTAAATGGCGGAAGGTCGCATCGCGGTATTCTGCGCGCATGTCGGGGATCGCCGCGCCAAGGACACCGCCCACCGTGTCATCCCAGGCGACGGCCCCCGCCTCCACACATTGCGCGGCAAGCGTCGCGGTCATCGATTTCGTGATCGAGCCCAAATGCCATTTGTCATCGATGGTGACGCGCTCGCTGCTGTCAGCGGCGCGCAGTCCTTGCGCCGCCGACACCGAGAAGGAGGTCGCTACATTCAGCGCGGCCGCCGCCAAAGCTGGCGCGCCGCCCGCCGCGCGCAGGCGCTCCAGGTGCAGATCGCTGAGGGGGGCAGGCCCCGACGCGCCCTTAGGATCGCCCCTGCCTTGCGCGCAGGCATCGCCTCCCCGAAGCGCGGCGATAGCCGAGCCAAGCAGCAATGGTCTACGTCCGATCACGCGCGCTCTCCCGAAACCCGATAGGTGCGTTGTCTCTATAGTCGCATTGACGAGGCATTTCTGACGCGCTTTATGGCGCTCGCATGGCGCGCTGCGGCGCACTGACGGAAAGCTTCAAGGATTTCAACGATGAAAGTGCTCGTCCCGGTCAAGCGGGTGCTCGACTATAATCTCAAGGTCCGGGTCAAGCCGGATGGGTCGGGCGTGGACCTCTCTAACCTCAAAATGTCCATCAACCCGTTCTGCGAGATCGCGGTCGAGGAAGCGGTGCGCATGAAGGAAGGCGGCGGCGGTCACGCGGCCGGGGCTGCAACCGAAATCGTCGCGGTCTCCATTGGCCCCGAGCAGGCGCAAGAAACGCTCCGCAACGCGCTCGCCATCGGCGCTGATCGCGGCATCCTGGTGAAGGCCGAGGGCGAAGTGGAGCCGCTGGCTGTGGCGAAACTCTTAAAGGCCGTGATCGAGGCGGAGAAGCCCGATCTCGTGATCCTCGGCAAGCAGGCCATCGATGACGACAACAACGCTACCGGCCAGATGCTCGCCGCACTCTTGGATTGGCCGCAAGCGACCTTCGCCTCCAAGATCGTGCTGCATGACGGCAAGGCCTCAGTGACGCGCGAAGTCGATGGCGGCCTGCAGACGCTCGATGTCGACCTGCCGGCAATCGTGACGACGGATCTGCGCTTGAACGAGCCGCGCTACGCCTCGCTGCCGAACATCATGAAGGCGAAGAAAAAGCCGATCGACGTGAAAACACCCGCGGATTTGGGTATTGACGTGGCGCCGCGCCTGAAAGTGATCAAGACCGCCGAGCCCCCAAAGCGCTCGGGCGGCATCAAAGTGAAAACGGCGGGCGAACTCGTCGGCAAGCTCAAAGAAGCGGGAGTGATCTAATGGCCGTTCTCGTTGTCGCTGAGCACGACCATGCGTCGGTGAAGGACGCCACCAACAAAGTCGTATCCGCCGCCAAGGCAATGGGCGCGGATGTCGATGTGCTGGTCGCCGGCTCGAACGCTGGCGGCGCTGCCGCTGCGGCCGCGAAGATCGCGGGCGTGCGCAAAGTATTGCATGCCGATGGCGCGACTCTCGCCAAGCAAATGGCCGAGCCGCTTGAGGCGCTCATCGTGCCGCTAATGGCCAATTATGACGCGGTGCTTTTTCCAGCCTCCACGACCGGTAAGAACGCCGCCCCGCGCGTGGCCGCCAAGCTCGACGTGATGCAGCTGTCCGGCGTCATCGGCGTCGAAGGCGCTGACACCTTCGTGCGCCCCATCTATGCCGGCAACGCCATCATCACGGTGAAGGACGAGCAGGCCAAGAAGGTGCTGACCGTACAGCCGACTGCGTTCAAGGCGACCGGCGACGGCGGCGGCGCTTCGGTCGAGACAATCGCCGCGCCGAGCGGGCCGTTCAAATCGGCGTTCGTGTCGGAAGAAATGGCGAAGTCCGATCGCCCGGAACTCACCGCCGCCAAGCGCGTCGTCTCGGGTGGGCGCGCACTCGGCTCCAGCGAGGAATTCCATAAAGTGCTCGATCCGCTGGCTGACAAGCTTGGCGCCGCTGTGGGCGCCTCGCGCGCTGCCGTGGATGCCGGCTACGCGCCGAACGATTACCAGGTTGGGCAGACCGGCAAGGTCGTCGCGCCGGAGCTTTACGTCGCTATCGGCATTTCCGGCGCCATCCAGCATCTGGCCGGCATGAAAGACAGCAAGATCATCGTCGCCATCAACAAGGACGAAGAAGCGCCAATCTTCCAGATCGCCGATTTCGGCCTGGTCGCGGACTATAAAGCCGCCGTGCCAGAATTGATGGATGAGCTGACCAAGGCGGGGATCTAAGGGTCCCCTTGCGCCCCGCCCGCTCAGCGCTATGCTGCACTGCAACAAGAATTGCATTTCAGCGGCGTGTGAGCGCCTATGGCTGGTAAGATGAACACTATTCGCATTGTCGGCGTCGTTGGCGCCGGCCAAATGGGCAATGGCATCGCGCATGTGTGCGCGCTCGGCGGCTATGATGTGCTGCTCAACGATGCCGACGTCGCGCGCATTGATGCGGGCCTTGAAGTCATCGGCAAGAACATGCGCCGCCAGGTCGGCCGCGGCCTCATTCAAAAAGCGGACATGGACTCGGGCCTTAAGCGGATCAAAGGGGCGCCGAAGCTGGCGGCGTTCGAGGCGTGCGATCTCGTGATCGAATCCGTTGTCGAGCAAGACGAAGCCAAGCGCAAAGTGTTCGCCGATCTGCGCGGCATCCTGAAACCGTCAACGATCCTCGCTTCGAACACTTCATCGATTTCGATTACGCGCCTCGCCGCTACGACCGAGCGCGCCGACAAATTTATTGGGCTTCATTTCATGAACCCGGCGCCAGTGATGGAGCTTGTCGAGATCATCCGCGGGCTCGCCACCAGCCAGGAAACCTACGACACCTCGATCCGGTTTATCGAAAGCCTGGGCAAGAAGATCGCCAATGCAGAGGACTTTCCGGCCTTCATCGTCAACCGCGTTTTGGTGCCGATGATCAACGAGGCGATCTACACGTTGTACGAAGGCGTGGGGTCCGTTGATGCGATCGACAAGTCGATGAGATTGGGCGCCCACCATCCGATGGGCCCGCTGGAACTCGCAGACTTTATCGGCCTCGATACCTGCCTCTCGATTATGCAAGTGCTTCACGAAGGGCTGGCTGACTCCAAGTACCGGCCCTGCCCGCTGCTTGTGAAATATGTCGAAGCGGGCTGGCTGGGCCGCAAGACGCAACGCGGCTTCTACGATTATCGCACCGACCCGCCGACGCCGACGCGGTAAGGAGACCGCAGCGGCGCGGCATGCGTTCTGCACACCGCGCCGCCGCCATGGCGTCACATCACGAGGCCAGCCCGAAAATCAACATCGCCCCTTGTGAAGCGAGAGCGCCGACGGCGAGCAGAAATGCCGCGCCAAGCGTCCATTCGAGTGCTGTGATTGCATTGCGCATGTGAAGTCCTCGTTGCGCGAACAGGAGTGCGTTCGCGCCGCCGAGATAGACACCCGGCGCCACATGAATGTGGCGGCTGCATTAATTCGCCGTGACATGGACAAGATGTGAGACGCGCACTCAAAAGCCGTTGCGCGAAAACACCAACGACAGATTATTCGCGGGCATCTCCACAATCTCCTGCAATTTGAGCCCGTGCTCACCTGCGACGCGTTCGACGTCCGCGACATCGCGTACGCCCCAGCTTGCGTCGCGCGCCTTGAGCGACGCATCGAAAGCTTCGTTCGATGGCGCTGTGTGGCCCCCATCGCGGCGATAGGGGCCATAGGTGTAGAGCACGCCATCCACCGTGAGCAGGCGCCCGGCGCCGCGCATCAAGCCCAACGTCGCCGCCCAGGGTGAGATGTGAATCATGTTGATTGCGACGATGAGATCGAATGGCCCCACTACACCCAAATCCGGCGCGGCTGCGTCAATCGCCAGCGGCGCGCGAACGTTGCCAAGCCCCTCTTCGGCGCCCCAGGCCGAGATGCTTGCGCGCGCGCTTGGTGCGGGATCGCTGGGCTGCCAATCCCAACCCGGCATGGCGCGGGCGACATACACTGCATGCTCGCCGGCTCCGGAGGCGATCTCGAGAACGCGCGCCTTCGCGGGGGCGATGCGCCGCAGGACCTCCAAGATAGGCCCGCGATTTCGCGCTGTGGCGGGAGAGGTTAGGCGGTCTGTCACACCCAGCTTGACTAGCCGGCTAGCAGGCGGCGGTCCAATCGCTACACTGAACGCCCATGAGCCCCCCGCCCATCCCGGAACGCTTGCCGACATTGGCCTGGCGCGTCCCTGCGATCCTGTGGACGCCGCTCGCTTTGGCGCTTGCGATTGGCTGGCCCGCGCTGCTGTTCATGGACGATCCGGGCGTGCAGCGCGCGGCGCTGGCGATAGGTGCGACTGCGTTCGCCGGCGCGCTTGGGTCGCTCGGCGCAAGCTGGGCGTTGGGACGGGCGCCCAAGGCGCGGCGCATTGTTGTGCTACACGTTGTCATCGCTGGCGCTCTCGCCTCGCTGGCCGCACCGTTCGCGTTCGCGCACTTGTTTGCCGACCAGCAGGACCTTGGCGCCGCGCTCACATTGACGCCGCTGACATTGCTGTTGGGGCTGCCGATTGCGCTCGCGTCAGGCATCATCTTCGCCTGGATCGCTCTGACGACGCCGCGCGCGCCGCGATCGCGCATCATGGTGCAGGACGTGCAACCGTTTCAGTGACCGGAGGCAATGATGTTCGCGAACAAAGCTTGGTGGATCACAGGTGCCTCCTCCGGCATTGGCGCGGCTTTGGCGGAAGCACTGTCGCAAGCTGGCGCCAAACTGATCCTCTCCGGGCGCAATGTAGAAGCGCTTAACGAGGTCGCCGCGCGCTGCAAGACCGAGACTCTGATCCTCCCGTTTGAAGCCACTGCGTATGAGCGCATTCCGGCTCTCGCCGAGGAAGCATGGGCCTGGGCGGGGCGGATCGACGGGCTCGTGAACAATGCCGGCATTTCGCAGCGCTCGCTAGCGGTCGATACCGTGTTTGAAGTCTATCAGCGCATTATCGACGTCGACCTGCTTGCACCGATTGCGCTAACGCAAGCGCTGCTGCCGCGCATGGCTGGCGCGGGCGGCGGCGACATCGTTGCGATTTCAAGCGTCGCCGGCATAGCAGGCCCACCTTTGCGGAGCGCATATAGCGCCGCCAAGGCGGGCATCATCGGCTATCACGACAGCGTGCGCGCCGAGACTGCGCATTTGGGCCTACGTGTGCTTGTGGTCGCGCCCGGCTCGGTGCGCACCAATGTGTCGAAGAACGCCCTCGACGCCGCCGCGCAAGCGCGCGGCTTCAGCGATTCCGCGATCGACAATGGCATGGCGCCCGATGTGGCGGCGACGCGTATTCTCGACGCACTGCGCGCCGGTCAACGTGAGCTCATCCTTGCGGAAGGCATGGAAGCGCACGTCGCGCAGCTACGCCGCAGCGATCCCAACGCGTTATTCGACGCGATGGCGACTCTGGTGGCGAGCGGCTACGCGCAAAAGCTGGGCGCGGAGAAGCAATAGCGGCCGCGTTACGCTCACCCCATGACGCGTCTTGTTGTTCCCTACGACCCCACTTGGAGAGATGCCTTCGCTGAGGAGGCGAAGATCCTCCGCGCGCTGCTTGGGTGCTGTCTTTCGGATATCCACCATATCGGCAGCACAGCCATACCAGACATGCCCGCTAAGCCGATCATCGACATGCTAGGCGTCGCGGCATCGCTCGCCTCTCTAAATCGGGGATCAGCGCCGCTCATAGCGATCGGGTACGAGGCGATGGGGGCGTATGGCATCGAAGGGCGCCGTTACTTCCGCAAGTCAAACGCCCTGGGCGTGCGTACGCACCACTTTCATGTCTATGCGAATGACTCACTCGATATCGAGCGACACCTTGCGTTCCGCGACTACATGAGAACGCATCCAAGCAGGGCTGCCGAATACGCGGCGCTAAAAGCTGAGTTGCTGGCTCGCGGAAAATCGGGCGAAGCCTATCAGGATGGCAAAGCAGCCTTCATCAAGGCGGCAGAAGCCGACGCGCTGACCTGGTCTCGCCAACGCGCCTAGACTTACCGCGCCCACATCCGCAGCAAATTCGAGATCGACTTGTCCAAACGCAGCAGCTCCTCGCGCGCGCCGCCGGTTTCCGCCAAGCGCGCGCGCGCTATGGAAAGATCGAACAATATCTCCCGCCGCGCGGCATCGGCCACGTAGCTCTCGACCCACCCAACGGCCGCTAAGCGCACACCGCGCGTCACGGGCGCGACATGATGGATGGAGCCCGCCGGATAGAGAATGGCGTCGCCCGCCTCGAGCTTTACCTCCTGCGCCCCGAGAGGGCTCTCCATCACCAGCGCGCCACCGTCATAGGTCGCCGCATCAGCGAGAAAGATGGTGAAGGCGAGGTCGGTGCGGAGCTTGTCGTCACCCGCGCCCATCAGCGCATCGTCAGTATGCGCGCCATAGGTCATGCCTCGCTCATACTTTGAGAACATCACGCGCGTCAGCCGGGCCGGCCGCGCGGCGATCTCAAACAAAGGATGTCGTCGCAGCGCCTCCACCACGAAGCGCTCCAACGCCTGCGTGCGTGGATCGGCGCCGTCGGCCTGGAGGTTGTCCTTGACCGCGCGCGCGGTCGCTCCCGCCGTGCGTTTGCCGGGCCCGAAAGCAAGATCAGCGAGCCCTTCGCGCACCGAAGCGAGGTCGGCGGATTCGAGCACGGATTGAAGCAGCAGCGTCATGCCATTCTCTTGTTGCGAATTATTCGCAGTTCGTCCAGAGTTCGGACAATGATCTCCTGGACATACAAACTTTGGCGTACGGCGGGCATCGCCACGGTCGTGGGCCTCGCGGCCTGCGGCGGCGAAGGCGGAGAGAATGCCGGCGAGAGCGGTGAAGCGGCACAACACGGCGAAGCGGGCGAAGCCCTGCCCCCCGCGCCAGTCAGCGCCAGCAGCGGCGAGGCCGGCGAAGCGGGCGCGGCGCAGGCCTATGCTGGGCTTGCCGGCGATCAGCTGAGCGCGCTTCGCCTCCAGCAATTGCGCGGCTTCGTGCTGGCGGCGACTTTGCTTGTCGATGACGCCACGGGCGAGGCTTCGTCTGAAGCCGCCAGCCTGCTGATCTCGCAAGGCCTGCTCGAAGTGTACGATCCCGCCGCCGATCAATTCGCGGGACTGGATGTTTCACCACTGCGCCAAGCAGCAAACGATCCCACCGCAACGCGCGCGCGCATGCTGCAATATCTGCAAGCTGGCGAACGCGCGATCGACGCCGCGATGTCGGGCCTGGAGGTCAACGGTCCCGATCTTGTCATTCGCATGCTCGACATCTCAACCGGGCTCTATCAGCAAGTGAACGGCCCCGATGGCGTCGACGCGATTGAATACGAGCATTCGCACGGCGCGGCGATTGCGGCGCGCCATGCGCTCGTGATCTACGAAGACCAAATCCGGGGTGCAAATTTGTTGGCCTACAGCCGTTCGCTGCGCGAACTGAACACCTATCTCGACCTTTGGCCTACACCGATCGCGCCAGAGCAACCGACGTCCTACCAGGACGTGATCGCGCAAAGCTCGCGGATCAAGTTGGCGATGTCGCCCTTCCTCTAAGGTCGCCGAAACATGACGGTCGGCGTGTCTTTGTAGGTCGTGCGCGCGATTTCACGGTAGCCAGCTTTCACCGCCACGCGGATCGACGGCGCGTTGTCCGGCGAGATAATGCACATGAAGTCGCGTCGACCGAAATGGTACTCACCCCAAGCAATAGTCGCGGCGAGCGCTTCGCAGGCATACCCGCGCCCTTGCGCCCACGGCGCCATCGACCACCCCTGCTCCGGCGCATCAATCTCTGGCTCGATCTCACGTTTGAAATCCGCAAAGCCGACCTCGCCCGCGAAGCGCCCGCTCGCCTTCTCCTCCACGGCCCAGAATCCATATCCCAGCAACGCCCACATGCCGGGATAGCGCAACAGGCGCGCCCAGCTTTCCTCACGCGTCGAGGGCTTGCCGGTAATGTGGCGCACGACGTCAGGGTGGGCCCACATCGCCGCGACGGCGTCGAAATCGCTCAACGCATGACCGCGCAAACGCAGGCGTTCGGTTTCGAGGATCGGGGGCAAACTCACGGCTCAGCCAACACGGCGTCCAGCAGAGCCGCCGCGTCATCGCCGCCCCACTCAGCGGCGCCTGGGAGGCGCGCAATCTCCTCGCCGCGTCGATTGTAGATCACTGTCAGCGGCATCCCCGGCGCGCGTAGATCGAACAAAACGCCGCGACTAATGTCGGAGAAGAACGGCAGCGCCCCACTCGAGAGACGGGCGAGCTCGCGTTCGGCCTTCTCCAAATCGGCCTCGCTGTCGACGCTGATCGGGATCACACGTAAGCGACCTTCATAACGACGCTGCAAGGCCCCAAGCGTGGGCATCTCTTCCATGCACGGGGCGCACCATGTCGCCCAGAGGTTCACGACCAGAACTTCACCTTGAAAATCCGGCAAGCTTGCTACGGCACCCGCTGCGTCCGCGAGCGTGCGCGTAGGTATCGGCGGCGCATCCTCCAGCATCGTGAGCGCCGCCATTTCGCCAACCGCATAACGCGACAACCCCCCGCCCGTTTCGGGCTTTGAAGAGGCGGCGAAAAGAACGTAAAGGAGCGCTGCCGCGCCGACGGCCAGCATCAACAGCGCTGCCGTAAACGCCCAATTCCGCCCCTTAGTGACCGAAGGTCCGATGTCCGAATTCACGCCCAAGCCCTCTTCACAATCCAACGCCATGTGGGGCGGGCGCTTCGCGCAACAGCCCGACGACGCCATGCAAGCGATCAATGCTTCGATCGACATCGACAAACGCCTGTGGCGCGAAGACATCGAAGGCTCGAAGGCGCATGCCGCCATGCTGGCCCGACAAGGTATTATAACGAAAGAAGACGATGCTGCGATACAGGCCGGCCTTGACCAAATCGCCGCGGAGATCGTCGAAGGCCGGTTCGTTTTCAAGCCCGCATTGGAGGACATCCACCTCAATATCGAAGCGCGCCTAACCGAGCGCATCGGCGAGGCCGGCAAAAGGCTGCACACGGGCCGCTCGCGCAACGATCAGGTCGCGACCGACTTCAAGCTCTGGACCATGCGCGCCTCGCGCGAAGCGGGCGACGGCCTGCGCGCGCTGCAAAAGGCGCTGGTGAAGCAAGCCGACGCGCACGCCGATTGGGTGATGCCGGGCTTCACCCATCTACAGACCGCCCAGCCGATCACGCTCGGCCATCATCTGCTGGCTTATGTGTCGATGTTCGAGCGTGATCGCGTGCGCTTGATTGGAGCCGCGCTCGAAGCCGCGTGGGAGTGTCCGCTCGGCGCGGCGGCGCTGGCAGGCACCTCCTATCCGATCGATCGCGACGCCACCGCGCATGATCTGGGCTTTCATGCACCTGCGGCAAACTCCCTCGACGCGGTTGGCTCGCGCGATTTCGCGTTGGCTGCACTCGCCAACCTTTCGATTGCGATGACGCATCTGTCGCGCCTCGCCGAAGAGATCGTGCTGTGGACGAGCCCGCAATTCGGCTTCGCGCGTCTGAGCGATGCCTGGTCGACGGGCTCCTCGATCATGCCGCAGAAGCGCAACCCAGACGCCGCTGAGCTGATCCGCGCCAAGGCCGCGCGCGTAGGCGCTGATTTCGCCGCGCTCAACGCTATCATCCAGAAACTTCCCCTTGCCTATTCCAAGGACCTGCAAGAGGACAAAGCGCTCACCTTTGGCGCGTTCGATCAGTTCGCGCTCTCGGTCACCGCCATGATCGGCATGATCGAAACCATAAGCTTCAATCGCGAGGCGATGCGCACTGCGGCGGCGAAAGGCTACTCCACCGCCACCGACCTCGCCGACTGGCTTGTGCGCGAGTTGAAAATCCCCTTCCGCGAGGCGCATGAGATCACTGGGCGGGTTGTGCGCCGCGCCGAGGAGCTAGGCGTGGCGGAATTGGCGCAACTCGACCTCAACGAGTTCCAGGCTGTCGATCCCCGCATCAATGAGGCTGCGCGGGCGCTCTTGACGGTTGAAAAATCGGTCGAGAGCCGGGATAGCTATGGGGGGACCGCCCCGGAGCGGGTGCGCGAACAGATCGCGCGCTGGAAGGAGATGTTCATATGAGCCGCCTTGTTCTGGGCTTGTGCGCGCTGTTGCTGCTTTCGGCGTGCGGCGTCAAAGGCGGCCTCGATCGCCCCGATCCACTGTGGAACAGCGACGAAGCCATCCGGCGCGAATGTGCGCGCCAGATCGAGCGCAACGAGCAGCCCGATGCGCGCTGCGCGCAATACCAAACCGGCGCGCAACCGAGCTGAGTGAGACCCCTTCGTCATTCCGGGGCGCGCAGCGCGCGAACCCGCAGGGGGCGGCTATGCGCGATGGGTTTCCTCTCGGGTTTCGGCTCAATGCACCGCATTGCACCGGAATGACGAAGTGGTCATGGTCAGCTCGATATGAATCACTTTGAATATCGCGATAGCGAATTGTTCTGCGAGGGCGTCAGGCTTTCCGCCATCGCAACCGCTGTCGGCACGCCCGCTTATGTCTATTCCAGCGCCACGCTTGAGCATCATTACGCTGTCTTCAAGCAAGCGTTCGCGCCGCGCGACGTTCTTGTCGCGTTTGCGGTCAAGGCCAACGCCAACATCGCCGTACTGGCTACGCTCGCGCGCAAGGGCGCAGGCGCGGACACCGTAAGCCAAGGCGAGATCGAACGCGCGCTCAAAGCCGGCGTGCCGCCAGAGCGCATCATCTTCTCCGGCGTCGGCAAAACGGAATCCGAATTGGCGTTCGCAGTGAAAGCGCGCGTGTATCAGATCAACGTCGAAAGCGTCGCCGAACTCGATGCCTTATCGCGCATTGCTGGCAGTTTAGGTGAAGCGCCGTCCATCGCGATCCGCGTCAACCCTGATGTCGGCGCTGGCGGGCATGAAAAAATTTCCACCGGCAAGGGCGACGCGAAGTTTGGCGTATCGCCAGAACAAGCGCTGCAACTCTATGCACGTGCGCATATTGATCCGCACCTGACCGCGAAGGGCCTGGCGGTGCATATCGGCAGCCAAATTCGCGACCTCGCGCCCTTGGAAGCGGCGTTTGGGGTGATGCGCGGCCTCGTCGAGCGCTTGCGCGGCGATGGCATAACGATCGAGCGGCTTGACCTCGGCGGGGGGCTTGGCGTGCCTTATTTCAATGAGCCCGACCCACCATCGCCGGCGCTTTATGCTGGCATGGCAGCGCGCGTGCTCGACGGTCTCGACATCCAGCTCGCCTTCGAACCCGGGCGCATGATTGCGGCGAACGCGGGCGTTTTGCTTGCGCGCGTAATCCGTATCCAGGAGCGGCGCGGACGGCCGATCCTGGTGCTGGACGCCGGCATGAACGACCTCATCCGTCCAGCCATCTACGACGCCTATCACGACATCAGGCCGGTCCAAGAACCGCCGCCAGGCGCCCGCCATGAGCCTGTCGATGTAGTCGGCCCGATCTGCGAAACCGGCGACACCTTCACCCGCAATCGCGCACTGCCGCCGCTCCAAGCGGGCGATCTGGTGGCCTTCTCATCTGCAGGCGCCTATGGCGCGACCATGGCGTCCACCTACAATGCGCGCGCCTTGGCGCCTGAAGTGCTGGTGCGCGGGGATCAGTTCGAGATCGTGCGGCGGCGCTGGACGTTGGATGAACAATTGGCGCTCGAACGTCTGCCGGAGTGGATGAAATGATCAACCGCCATGCCTTGCGCGCACTGCTGTTTTGTCTCTCGCTCGCCGCCTGCGCTACTGCGCAAGCGCCCACGCCGCAGGATGCGTTCTTCTCGCGGCTTTCGGATTTGTGCGGACGCGCCTTCGAAGGACGCATCGTCACGACCGATGCAGCGGACGATCAATTCCGGAGCGAACGCCTGGTTATGCACGTGCGCGACTGCACCGCCGCCGAAGTGCGCATCCCGTTTAACATCGGCGCGAACCGCTCGCGCACATGGGTTGTGACCCGCACGGATTCCGGTCTGCGTCTCAAGCACGTCCATCACCATGAGGACGGCTCGGAAGACAGGCTCAGCCAGTACGGGGGCGACACCACAGCGCTCGGTACTGTCGAGCGCCAAGAATTTCCCGCAGACGCCTTCTCGCGTCAGCTGTTCATCGAAGGCGACCTGCCCGCCTCGGTGGACAATGTCTGGGCGCTTGAGGTGCAGCCGGGTCGAATATTCGCCTATGAGCTGCGCCGCCCGAACCGCCATTTCCGTGTCGAATTCGACCTCGCCCGCCCCGTTCCTGCGCCGCCAGCCTCGTGGTGACGTCCTTGGCGGCGAATTAATCACAACGCCACGACGAGCCGCATGCCCAAACGGGCGACGGCCATGGTTTGGCCAGATCGGCCCTGTTAGGGTCACGCGCCGATGAAGCACAGCGACGCCCTTGCCCAGCTCGCGCGCGAAACCAGACGCGCAGGCCGCGCG
Organism: Hyphomonadaceae bacterium; assembly: GCA_022843225.1. GTDB lineage: Bacteria > Pseudomonadota > Alphaproteobacteria > Caulobacterales > Aquidulcibacteraceae > Vitreimonas. The sequence goes on along the minus strand of JALHOC010000002.1, from coordinate 49,949 downwards.
CTCGCCATTGAGCGGGCGTTGCGGGCGGGCTACTGGCTCTTGTTTGCGATCGCAGCCTGGGCGCTGATCGCCGCGAGCGGCGCCCATGAGCGTTTGCCGATCTTGGCGCAAAGCTTCTCCGCGTTGGCCGCGCTCGGCGTGTTCGCCTGGCTAAGCGTACGCGCACGCCGGGCCTGGGCAGCGCCCAGCGAAGCGGAAGCGCGCACACGACTCGCGTCGGATTCAAAACTGGAAGCGAGCGCGTTTGAAGCGCTACGCGATCAACCCACGCGGTATGACGCGCTGACGGTGGCGCTTTGGCGTAAGGAGCAAGACCACGCCATCGCCCGCGCCGAACGCGCGCGCGCCAGCGGCTTGAAACTGCGCCTCGACGATATCGACCGCTTCCGGCTACGCTATGGCTTGCTTGCTGGTCTTATCGGCGTGGCGGTGTTCGCGAGTAGCGGCGATTTCGGCGATCGCATCGTGCGCGCGTTTCTGCCGGACCCTGGGCCTTTGCTCGGCGACCAGGAGATGGTGGTGGAAGCTTGGCTGACGCCGGCGGAGTACACTCACGCCGCGCCGATCTCGCTGAGCGACATGTTAGGCCAGCGCGTGGAGACACCGCCGTCTGGCGAAGCCATGGTGCGCGTGACCGGACCTGTCGGTGCACCGCTTCTGGTGTTCGAGGGCGGGGGCGCGCGCCAAGCGCAGCGCTTTACGCGCGCTGCTGACGGCGCCTGGGAAGCGCGCATGGCCATTGATCACGCGGGGCGGTTGAAAATCGTGCGCTTTCATACCCGCGCTGGCTGGCGCATCGCGCCGCAACGCGACGCCGCGCCAGAAGCCGCCTTCGCGGCGCCGATCACGCTGTTGCCAAACGAGCGCGCGACCATTGCGTGGCGCGCCTCGGATGATTTTGGCTTGCGCCGGCTGGTGCTGCGCGCGCGCCCGCTCGATCCGCCAGAAGGCCTCACGCGTGCCGATCCCGTCGATATCGAGTTTGAATCTCCGGCGGGCGATCCGCGCAAGGCTGAAGCCGAGATCGAGGTCGCGCTCGCCGACCATCCCTACGCTGGGATGGAGGTGGAAGCGCGCATCGTCGCCATCGACGCCACTGGCCAGGAAGGTGTGAGCGATCCGCTACACGTGAACTTACCCGAGAAAATCTTCCTGCAACCGCTGGCGCGCGCGGCCATCGAGGTGCGCCGCCATGTGCTGACCGACCGCCGCCCCTATCGCGGCGAAGCGCGTGTGGCGCGACGGAACCTGCCGATAGGCGACACCGGCAACCAGCGCATCGAGGTGCGCGACTTTGGACGCGATGCGGCGCTGCAACGGGCGCCTGATGGCGTACGACGCGCAGCGCGCTTGATCGATGCGCTGACCATCGCGCCGGAGGACGGCTATTTCCGGGATTTGGCCGTATTCGCGGGACTGCGGCTGGCGCGGTCGCAATTGGATGTCGCGCGCGGCATCGACGACACCGCGTTCGCGGCCGACACGCTCTGGCGCACGGCGCTCCGCGCCGAATATGGCGGCGCAGCCGACGCACGACGCGCGCTTGAAGAAGCGCAACGCCAACTCGCGGAAGCGCTCCAAAGCGGCGCGCCGCCCGAGCGTATCCAGCAATTGTTCGAAGCTCTGCGCAGCGCCACCGAACGCTATATGCAAGCCCTGGTGCAGGAGGCCGTTCGCAATGGCGAAACCTCTAATCTCGAAGACACCCAAGAGCAGACCGACATCAGCGGTCGCGACATTGAGGAGATGTTGGCCGAAGCCCAACGCTTGAGCGAGCAAGGACGCACGGCCGAAGCGCAGCAAATGCTGAACATGCTGGCCGACATCCTGCAAAACCTCGATGTGCAATTGGCCGAGAGCCAAGGCGAAGGCGGCGAAAGCGAGCAAGATCAACGCATGCAAGAAAGCATGGATCAGCTCTCCGAAACCATGGGTGAGCAACGTGCGCTCAACAACGAAACCCAACAGGAGCAACAACAGCAGCAGAGCGGCCAGGGCGGCGGCGGCGGGAACCAAACCGGCGGCCAGGGCGGCGATGAACTGGCAGCGCGCCAGGCTGAAATCCGCCAAGGCCTCGCCGACGCCCAGCGCCAAGCTGATGAGTCGGGCGCAGCCCCAAGCCCGGACCTCAATGCCGCTGGCGAAGCCATGCGACAAGCCGAGAACGCGCTTCGACGCGGCGATCTCGAAGGCGCGGCGGCCGCGCAAGCCGCGGCGCTCGATCGTTTGCGCGAAGGCGCCGACGATCTCGCCGCCGAAATGCGCGCACGTGGCCGCGAAGGGCGCCAAGCCCAAGGCGAAGGTGAAAGCGGCGGCGGGCAACGCGATCCTCTTGGGCGCTCCGTGGGCGACGAAGGCGGCGACGCGGTGCCGAACCAAGCCGACCCCGTCCGCGCGCGCGAAATACTCGACGACATTCTCGAGCGCGCGCAGGATCCCAACCGCCCAGAAGCGGAACGCGATTATCTGCGCCGCCTATTGCAGCGCTTTGGCGACAGCTAACCCAGGAGACGACAAGATGCGGGCTCTCACAACTTCGAGCGTGGCGTTTGCACTGCTTCTCGCCGCGTGCTCGCCGCCAGCCTCCAACCAACAGAGCGAAGCGCCGCCGGCGCCGACGCCCGTGGTTGTATGCAATGCGTTGACGCCCGACACAACAAAGCTGGTCGCGGTGCAGGACGAAGTCGCAGTGGCGGCAGCGGCGTCCGATTTGCGCGGCGGGCGCATCGCGCCGGGCGTTTACGATTTGAGCAGCGCCGTTCGCATCAATTCCGCAACCGGCTGGACCGGCACGCGCGCGGTGGCGCTGGGCGTCACAGAAGGCGCCGACGGCGTCGTGACGCTCAATTGGGCCGGCGCCGGCGAAGGCCGCGCGCTCGACACCTGGACAGCGACCCTGACCGAAACGCCCGAGCCCAGGCTCACCTATTCTTGCGGACGCATGGGCGACGTGCCCGTCGCCTTCGCCGCCGAAGCCGCCGCTTTGCAGCTGCGCCTCCAGGACGGGGCCGGTGGCCAATTGGCGCTGACGTTTCAGCGGCGTGACACCCCATAAACATGCGGTAGGCGCCGCAGAAACCGGGCAGCACCCTCTCGACCAGCGGATTCGCCGCCTGGAGGCATGACGCCCATGAAACGATCCACAAGTTTAGCCTTGGCCGCAGCTATCGGCGTAGGCGCGTTCGCATCGACTGCAAACGCAGAGGACTTTGGTCGCGAGTTTGACCAGATCGCCTCCCAGCGCGCAGGCAGCGATGACGGCGTGCGCATGCGGTTGTCGCTCCCATTTGGCGAGGCCGAAGCCGACCGCCGCGATCCTAGCCTTTCGTTCGGTTTTACCCAATCGTTGGGTGGTCAGGCCCGTAGCTTTGATATGTTCACGTTCTCGCTCAATGGCAGCGCGCCTAGGCTTGAAACGCCTCTTACGCTCAATGCCGCCGGCGATGGCGACGGCGGCTGGTTCAGCAAGCCGGTGAACTGGCTGATCCTCGGCGCAGGCGTTGGCGTGGCGTGGGCGATCTATGACCACAACCAAGACGACGACGACCCAGCCCCACCACCAGTTCTGAACTGACTGGCGCGGCGCCAGTGCGTACGCATAGTGTCGTCGCAAGGACAAAATCGTATTGAGTCAAACCCATCCTCGCGCACGGGTCGCCATCGTCGAAGACGATGCGATTCTGCGCGAGGATTTGGCGCGCATCGTCCTCAAGGCGCCGGAACTCGACATCGCCGGCCTAGCGGACACGCTCAGAGCCGGTCGTGCGCTGCTGGCCGGCGGCGTCGATGTTTTGCTGATCGATCTCGCCTTACCCGATGGCAATGGCGTTGACCTGATCCGAGATGCGCGGGCGCGCTATCCCAAGATCAAGATCATCGTCGTCAGCATTTTCGGCGATGCGCGCAGCGTAGTGCGCGCGATCGAGGCGGGCGCGGACGGCTATCTTCTGAAAGGCGCCAGCGAGACCGAGGCGGAGGCCGCGATCCGCAGCGTGCTTGAAGGCGGCGCGCCAATCAGCCCTACGGTCGCAAGCCACATTCTGGCGCGCATGCGCGAGCAGAACAGCGGCAGACGCCTAGAAGGCGACGCGCCCCTCACCGAAAAAGAGGTTGCCGTGCTGACCGACCTCGCGAAGGGCTTTCGCTACAAGGAAGTGGCGCGTTTGCATGGCATCTCGCCACATACTGTCGCCGACCACGTCAAGTCGATCTACCGAAAACTGGCCGTCAATTCGCGCAGCGAAGCGGTGTTCGAAGCTGTTCAAGCCGGCTTGATCCGGCTCAACGACTAGCGCGGGGCGCGCGCGCTGCGCTAGGTCTGGGCCGTGTTCACCGCTTCACCACCCGCGCAGTCGTTACGACTCACCTGGCGGCTCGCCATTCTGATTGTGGCGCTCCAGATCGCGATGAGCGCGGGTCTGTACTTTGTCAACGCACGAACTGAAGACATACCAGGCCGACAGGTCTCGCAAGTGCTCGCCGCACAACTTCCAACAAACAGCTATGTCGAGCTACCCGACGCCGCATTCAGCTTCACCGACATACCACGCGAGGAGTGTTGCACGCCTTCGGGGACCGTCTATCGGACAACCCTTACGGCGCAGGACGCGGCGCAACGCTATCCGGCCATCTTGATTGTCTCGGCGCACGACAACGCCTTGGCGTATGTGGACGGCGCCCTCATTGGCGGCGTAGGGCGCGCTGACGGCCCGCCACCAGCGATGGGACGACGCCCGCAGCTGCTGCGCATTCCATCAGAGCTAGCGCGCCCGGGCGCGCGCCTCGACATTTTGGTGCAGCGTGCGGTGGGCTTTGGGCACCTGCGGCCGTTTCACATCGGCGGCTACGATCAGCTCTATCCTTCTTTTCTGATGCTGCGTTTGCTGCGCGCAGACCTGCCCTTCGCCAATGCGGTCGTGGGCGCATTCGTGGCGTTCTTTTGCTTCTGCGCGGCGCCCTTGTTCGGCGCGCGCGCCCTGTTGTTTTCCCTTGGGGCCTTGGCCACGGCATGGGTTGGCCAGCATGTTGGCCTGCTGCTGACCACGGCGCCGTGGGGCGCAAACGCCAATAACGGGGTCTATCTCGTCTCCTTCATGGCGACGCTGTTGTGCGCTGTGTGGTTCTTTATCGAGTGGACATCCGTGTTCGCCCAGCCGCGATCGCCACGCCACCCCTTGCTGGCTTTAGCGCTTGATCCTTGGGGATGGCGCGCGCGACGATGGCTCGCCTATAGCGTCGGCGCCCTGATTGCCGCAACCGCGCTTTTCACGTCATGGCGGCTCTCCTTCGACCCGATGGTCGGCACGCAGGACATCAATCGTGTCACAGGATTGTTCGGCATCGTCGCGATGGCGTTCTGCGCGGTGCGCATCATCATTTTCTACGCGCGCGCCGGCTTCCGTCACCCGATCGAGGCCTCGGCTTTCGTGTTTGTGATTGTGGCGGCGATAGCGGACATAATCATGGTCCAATTCTTCGGCACTTACGGTGTGTTTCTAGGCGCGGCGGTCGCGTTTTTTCCGCTGGCGCTTCTGGTTTCTCTAGCCGCGCGCGCGCGCGGAATCTTCGAGGCCGCAACCGCAACAGCCGACAAGCTGAACGGGCTGGTCGCGCTGCGCGAGCGAGAGATCCGCGCGACGCTGGCCGAGATTCAGCGCCGCGAACGCTCGGAAATGCTCGTTGAAGAACGCAGCCGCATCATGCGCGACATGCACGACGGCATTGGCGGTCAATTGATCGGCCTTATCCTGCAGGCCCGTTCAGGAAAATTGTCCGACCATGCCTTGGTTGGCGGCCTCGAACAAAGCCTCGACGATCTACGCATGGTGGTGGATTCGTTGGAGCAAGGCGAGGGGTCGCTGACGGGCGCGCTGGGCGCCTTTCGCGCCCGCATTGAGCCGCGTTGCGAGGCTGCCGACGCAGCGCTTGTGTGGGCCATTGAGGATGTCGGCGACACGCCCGACATTGGCCCCGACAAGACGCTGCAGATTTACAGAATCCTGCAAGAAGCTTGCACGAATGCACTCAAGCACGGTGCGCCGAAACGCCTTTCGGTTTCGCTGCAACGGATCAGTCCTTCATTGGTCGAGATCGCGCTTGCGGACGACGGCAAAGGATTTGACGCGGCCATGGTCAGCTCAGGCCGCGGTATCGCCAACATGCGCACGCGCGCCCAGCGCCTTGGCGCGGCGCTCGACGTTACCAGTTCACCGAACGGGTCTCGCGTGGCGCTGACCTTGAACGCCTGAAGCTTGCGGCCCCATCGGGGCGCTAATCGATCGCCGCGATATAGGGCAAGCCACGGTAGCGCCCGGCGTCGTCCATGCCATAGCCGACCAAAAAGTCCGCCGGGCCATCCCAACAGATGTGATCGATGGTTTCACCCAGCGCTTGCGGCTTGCGCGCGAAGGCGCAGGCGAGCGTGCGGGTAGCGCCCTTGGCCATCAGATGCGCGCGCGCATAGGCCAACGTGCGGCCACTCTCGAACACATCGTCCAGAATGAGCGCGGACCTACCCTCGATCGGGCGCGCAATATCGGCGCGCACCATGACTTTTCCTGAACTTTCCCGCGCGTCGCGATAGCTCTCCAGCCAAAGTGAATCGTAGATCGGATGTCGCCCACGCCGTTCCAACGCGCGCATCAAATCCGCTGCAAAGGGAATGGCGCCCTGGAGCAAGGCAACAATCGTCCAGCTATCGTCAACGTCCGCGCACAGAGCTTCAGCCAACGCGTCAACGCGCGCTGCGATCTCTGCTTCACTGAGAAGAATGCGCAGCGGTGCGTCAGCCACCGGTAAAGCGCGGTGCCAGCCCATCAACAGGGCCGCCAATGCCGTCAACCGTCACAGCATCGCCTACCGGCTCGGTCAACAGCAGCGGCTCCTCCGCGTGCAGATCGACAGCTGGCGACACATGCGCCGTTCCGTCAGCGACGGAAAGCTCAGCGAAGCTCGCGAACGTAGCTTCGAGATCGACTGCGTCGGCCGGCGGATTTTCCACGCGAATCTGGAAAGGGATCGCCGCGCCCGCTTCAACCGGCTGGTCCGAGATCTGGTTGACCAGTTCGAAGATTTCGCTCGATTGCGAGTCACGCAGCGACAACCGCACCGGCGGCACCATCTTATCGTCGCGGCCGATGTTTCGGACTTCACCCGAGACCAGCAAGATTGGCGTTGGGCCATCGAAGGCGCGCTCGACCGCAAGGTCATAAAACTCAAGGCCATAGACGTTCACATCAAGACCGAGCGCGGCGAAGGCGCTGGCTGAGCGGGGCCAAATCTCGGCCACGTCCTGGCGGAACATCACCATACCCGAAGCGGACGCCGCCACGGCAGCGCCCGTCGCGCCCCACACGGCGATCGCGGCCCGCGTACGATCCTTGCGCATACGCTCGGCCTGTTGGGCGCGGAATCTAGCGGCGGCCGAAGGCGCCGGGCCTGGCTGCTCAGCCGCCCTGCGCAATCTTTCGACACGTTCGCGGGTTAGGGGTTCGCGCGCTTGCGCAGCGTCAACCTGGGCCTCCGATACGGCGGCCGTGGCGCGCAGCTCAAGCTGAGGCTCGGCGAACCATGAGAAGCCGCATGCGGCACAACGAACAGTTCGACCCGCCGCTCCGATGGCGGAGTCATCAGCGTAATAGCGCGTGGAGCAAGACGAACAGGTTAATATCATGGTAAGTTAACGTTTACAGCCCCTGGTAGAAGTACTTGGTGCGTTGATTCTATTCGGCTTGTCCAGTCATGGCGCGAACTCCCAGCCCTGATCTCGAACTCTTCAAACGCGGCGTTCTCGTCCGCATGACGAGAGTCGATTCCGGTTACGGCGCGTCCACCGTTCTGGTGGGTGTAGATTTCGAAGCGCGTACTGGTGAGGTGGCCCTAATCACCGGTCCAGCTGCAGCAGGAAAGACTACACTGACTCATGTGCTCAGGCTAGCACTGCCGCCGCGATCTGGCCGGCTTGTAATCCTGGGCGTCGACGTCGGACGCGCCTCGCCACGGAGCTTGGCGAGTTTGAAACGGCGCATTGGCTATGTCGCTGAAAATCCTGTGTTCGTTGAGCAATGGAGCGCGTTCGACAACATCGCCATGCCGCTCAAGATGGGTGCCCGCAAAGCCCGCGATTATGTCGACGACGTTCGTGAACTTGTGGACTTCGTGGGCCTCGGTGAAGCCGCTGATCTGCCTGTGGAAAAACTCTCCGGCGCCGAGCGCCGCCGCACCGCGATCGCACGTGCGCTCGCGGGCAAGCCGGACCTCATCTTGGCAGATGACCCTACCGCCAATATGTCTCCCGCCGATGGGCGGCGCATTGTGCGATTGCTGTCTGAAATGCGCCGCGTCGGCGCTGGCGTGATTATCGCCAGCCAAGACGAGAGCCTCGCCGAATGCGGCCCCATTTTGCGCTGGCGCATCGAGCACGGCAGGATATCGCCCGTTGATCACCCGGCGACCGAGGACGCGGAGGCGTTCGAATGAGGAACGCGCTGTCCGGGGTCGAGCGGGCCTTGTTTTGGACACTTGCGTTTGCGGTGTTCGCGGCGGTGGCGGCTGGGCTGGCGGCGCGCGCGGTTGATCGTCTGGCCGCCAATTACGAAACCGAACGCACCAATTACGCCATCGTCCGCGTGCTGGCCCCCGAAGGGCGGGAGGGCGTCGCCGCCGCCGAAGCCGCTTTAGCGCTCGCGCCGCATGTCAGCTCCGCCGCGCCGATGACAGCCGGCCGCGCCGCTGCGCTGCTGCGCCAATGGGGCGGGTCAGAGGTTCGCGCGCAAGACCTTCCCCCGCTGCGTCTCATTGAGATCGAGTTGGAGCCGGCGCTCGATCCCACCGCCGACATCAATGGCGACATTGTCGCCGCGCTCGCCCAGGGCGGGGTCACCGCCGACGTTGTCCAAGCGCCCGACGCGGCCGGCGGCGGGGGCCTCGCGGGCCGTGTGGCCGCCGCCGCGCTTTGGGGCGCTGGGCTCTTTGCTTTGGTGATGGCGATCATCATCTCGCTCGCAGCGCGCAGCCTCGCGGCGCGGCGGCGCGAATTGGTCACCGTCATGACCGATCTCGGCGCCACGCATGACCAGGCCGTCGGCCGCATCGGCGACGAGGCCGCCCTGCTCGGCTTTTATGCTGGCATTGCGGGCGGCGCGATGGCGGGCTTCGCTGGCCTTTCCATAATGTTGCTGGCGATTCCGGGCGCGAGCGTCGAAACTTTGCCAAGCATGATTCTGCCGATGGACCTCGCCCCCTTGATCGCGGCGCCGATCGTGGCCGCGTTGGCCGCCGGCGTCGGCGCACGGTCCGCCGCGAGCTACTTCCATGGCCAGGCCGCGAGGCTCGGCTGATGCGATCTTTAGGTTTGTGGGCGCTGATCATCGCCGTGGCTGTGTTTGTGCTGGGCTTCTGGAATTTCGCGACGCGCGTTCGCGCTGAGCCAGAGCCCCCGCCGCAAGCGCAAGCCGTGGTCGCGCTCACCGGCGGCACATTCGAGCGGCTCGAAACCGGCGTGCGCTTACTACAAGAAGGCAAGGGCGAGCGCCTGCTCATCTCCGGCGTGAATCGTATCGTCACCGACGAAGAACTTTTTCAAGCGCTCAATGTCGATCCGGCGCTTGGCGCATGCTGCGTCGATCTTGGCCGCGTCGCCACCGACACGCTCGGCAACGCCTCCGAGACCGCCGAGTGGGCGCGCACGCACAATTACACCAAGATCATCCTGGTGACGGACGATTATCATATGCCGCGCTCGCAGGCTGAATTGTCGCTTGCGATGCCCGATGTGGAGATCATTCCCTACCCCGTGCGCACACGCTGGACCGATCCCGCGCTGTGGCGCAGCGATCTCGGCGCCGCGAGCCGCCTCGGCGCGGAATACGTGAAATACCTCGTCATTCGCGGACGTGAAGCGCTCTTGAGCCTCGGCGCGTCCGAACCATCGCCGGCCGAAGAAGCGCCCAGCGAAACGCCCGCATGAACTTGATCCGATCCATCCTGTTCGTCATTTGGCTCTATGCCACATTGCTTGTGATCGGTATCGGCCTCTGGCCGTGGGTGCTCGCCAATGAGCGCCATGTCTGGACGGCGCTGCGCACCTGGGGGCGCACGACGGTCTGGGGCCTGCGCTGGATCGTCGGCGCGCGCGTGAGCTTTGAAGGCTTGGAACACGTGCCCCAAGGCGGCGCACTGATCGCGATGAAACATCAGAGCATGCTTGACACCATAGCGCCGGCGTTGATTTTTCCGCGCCCCGTCTATGTCTACAAGGAAGAGCTCGGCGCCTCGCCGGTGCTTGGCGCTTATCTCAAGCGCAACCAAATCGCGGTCGATCGCGGGGGGCACGCTAAGGCGCTGAAAAGCATCGTGCGCGGCGCCCGCGACGCGGTAGCCAAAGGCGGGCAAGTTTTGATCTTTCCCGAAGGCACACGCCAGGAGCTGGATGCACCGCCCGATTACAAGCCCGGCATCGCTGCGATGTATAAAGACCTCAACATCCCGGTGACGCCCGTCGCAGTAAACACTGGCCTGATCTGGAAGCCGAAGGGCCTCATCCGCAAACCCGGCCATGTCACGTTCAAAGTGCTGCCGCCGATCCCCGCCGGCTTGCCGCGCGAGGAATTCATGCGTCAGCTTGAAGAGGTGATCGAGCGTGAGAGCCAGGCCTTGCTGCCCCCCGAGAAGCGCCGGAGCGCGACATCCTCATGACACGCAAATGGCTCTGGCTGGTCGCGCCGTGGGCGCTGTTTGTCGTGCTTGCGATTGGCTGGGTGAGCTATTGGTTCGTGGTCGCCGGCACAGCCGAGCGGCGGCTCAATGACTGGGTCGCGGCGCAAAACGCAGCCGGCGCGCAAGCCGCGATCGGGCGCGTCGTGCGCCATGGCTTTCCAGTCTTGCTGCGGCTTGAGCTGCAAGATGTGCGCTACACGCCCGCGCGCGGCGGTTGGGGCATGAGCACAGCGCGCGTCGATCTGCATATTCAATTGCTCAACACCGAGCATATCATCTTCGAAGCCGAAGCGCCGATAATTGTGACGCGCGAGAATGGCGCGACGACCCAAATCGTCGCCGATACCTTGATCGCGAGCGTGCGCACAGAAAACGGCGCGCTCGCCGTCGCGGGCGTCGAGACCGACAATCTGCAACTCGACGATCAAGCGCAGGAGGGCGTGTTCCTGGCGCGCAAAGTGGTGCTGAACGCGCGCCACGATCCGCGTGCTGCTGGCGACTACCAAGTTGCACTCGATGCACAGGGCATCGTGTTGCCCCGCCCCGTGCGCTCGTTCGAAAGCTTCGGTCTCGACGTAAACACATTGCGGGCGGCCATTGTCGTCACCCATGGCGCGGCGTTGATGGACGGCGCGCAAGCCGATCCGTTGGGGCCGTGGCGCGAAGCAGGCGGGCGGTTGCGATTTGAAGCGCTGTCGCTCGCCTGGGGGCCGCTCGAAGCCGACGGGCGCGGCGAAGGGGGTTTGGATAGCGAGCGCCGCTTGCAAGGCGCGTTGGAGATTCCCATCGAGCGCCCCGCCCCGGTGTTCAACGCCATCGCCAATGGGCCGAACGTGGATCGCGACGCCAAGCGCGCGCTCGCCCTGCTCGCGGCCGGCTACGCAATTTCCGGCGACGACATCACGCTCGATGTCGAAGCCGGCGACGGCTGGCTGCGCCTCGAAGGCCTCAGCCTGCGGCCGCTGGGGCCGGTGTATTAGGAAAACATCTGCTGCAACAAATCTTGGCGTCGCGCCCTCGCCGCTGATACTTGAGCGAGCAAGCCAAGGGGACCGGCGATGGCTGACATTTTTATTTCATATAAAAAAGAAGACGCTGGGCGCGTCGTCCGCATCGTCGAAGGGCTGCGCGCCGAAGGCTTTTCGGTGTGGTGGGATCACGGCATCACGCCTGGCGCGCAATGGGATCAGACCATCCAGAACGAGCTCACCGCCGCCAAAGCGGTGATCGCCATCTGGTCCGATCAGTCGATCAACGCGCCTTGGGTGAAGGAAGAAGCGGGCGTCGGAAAAAATCGCGGCATCCTGCTGCCCATCCGCATCGACGATGTTGACCCCCCGCTCGGCTTCTCCTTGATCCAGATGGGCGATCTCATCGGCTGGACCGGCAACACCAAGGACCAACACTGGCAATTGGTGCTTGGCGCCTTACGCGCGATCGTGAGCGGAGAACGCCCCAAAGGGCTTGAAGCCGCGCCGCGCCGGCGTTCGCGCGGCAATGCACTGCCGATCCTTGCCGCCCTGGCGATACTGGCGATCGCCTCCATCGGCACATTCTTGTACGTGACGCGACCGTACCCCGGCGCCGTCGCCCCGAGCGCCGGCACGGTCCTCACGCCGCCGGGTACGTCGCAGCCTCAGGCGGACTCAACCGCCGGCGCGCCGCAAGCTGCGGAGCAAGCCGCCTGGAACCAGGCGATCGCCTCCAAGACGCGGCAAGATTTTCAGAGCTATCTGGTTGTGTACCCAAACGGCGCCTATGCCGGCCGCGTGCGCGACATCTTGCTGACCTGCCGCACCGAAACGCGTGAAGTCTGGCAGCCGGGGCGCGTCGGGCAAGTCATTCGCGGCGTCAACGCTACTCCCGCGCCCACCGAAGCCGCAGCATGCCAAGCCGCGCGCGAAAGTGCACGCACCAATGGCGAACGCGCTTGCCGGGGCATCGCGGCGAATGATGGCTATCGAAACGGCCAAGTGAGCTTCACGGAGTCGCCCTGTTCCTGCCAGCAGACGCCCGGCGGCTTCTTCTGCTCTGCCGATCCTGCCTACTCCTGCTCATGGGAAATGCGCACGCAAGAGCAGGCTGAAATCTGCGGCGGGTGATGCGGCGCAATCTTTGGCTAATTTTCCCGGCCCCAGTTTGGCGCGGGCGTGTCTTGGCCAGCTTCAATGACTTCACGCCGCATGCGTCGCGCCCGATCGAACAAGTCGTACAATTGCTGGCCGTCGCTCCAGCGTATGGCGCGCTGCAGCGCTGCCAAATCCTCCGAGAAGCGACCGAGCACTTCCAGCACCGCTTCGCGGTTGTTCAAGAACACGTCGCGCCACATGGTGGGATCGGACGCCGCGATACGGGTGAAGTCGCGAAAACCGGAAGCGGAGTATTTCACCACTTCGCTCTCGGTGACGCTCTCCAGATCCTCCGCCATCGCCACGATGTTAAACGCGATCAAATGCGGCAAATGGCTAGTCACCGCCAGCACCACGTCGTGACGGGCCGCATCCATATGCTCGACATTGGCGCCCAGCGCGCGCCAGAACGCCGCGAGCTTATCCAGCGCCGCCGCGTACTCAGCGCGTGCATCCACCAACGGCGTTAGGATGTGCCAGCGCCCCTTAAACAAGGATGCAAAGCCCGCATCGGGGCCCGAACGCTCGGTGCCCGCGATCGGATGGCCCGGGATGAACAACGCGTGCGCCGGCAGGTGCGCACCGACAGCATTGATGACCGCGCCCTTTACCGAGCCCACGTCCGTGACGATCGCGCCGGACTTCAAGCTCGGCCCCGCCGCTTCGATCGCCGCGCCCATGGCGCCGACTGGAACCGCGAGCACGACAAGATCGGCGTCGGCGACGGTGCTTGCCGCATCTTCAAACACCTCGCCCAGATCGAGTTCGCGCGCGCGCTGTCGCACCGCGGTGTCAACGTCGAACAATGCTATGGTCCCGGCTGCGCTCCCTTCACGCGCCGCATGCGCGATGGAAGCGCCGATCAAGCCGACGCCCAGGATGGCGATGCGTTCAAAGATGCGTGGCATGGAGTTCAAATCCGTGCGTAGCAGCCAAGCACGCGCGCATTGTCGAGCCCATGGCGCGTCAGCGCGGCGACGCGCGGATCCTCCGGCGCGACATAGCCCTCGATGCGCACCAGAACGCGCGGCTCCGCACGTGCGACTTCCTTGCCGATAAACCCGATCTCGCCCAAGGCGCGCGTCACCTTATGATGCGGATCGAAGGCGAGGATGAGCGTTGCGTCCCCGCCGGCTTCATCGGGCGGCGACGCCGCAAACACCGCAGCCTCAGGCTCTTCGCCGCTGGGGCCCATCAGCGGCAGGCCGGCAATCACATGCAGATGATGAAAGCGCCGCTCCGACAGAGCCGGCCACCAGGCGCCGACGCCAGGCGCGGCCGGCCACGGCGTCACCGCCACAACAGCGTCGGGACTATCGACGACGCGCTGCAACGCGGCCTGTGATTCGCCCAAATGGGTGATGCGCGTGCGGGCGCCGAAATGACGCCGTGCGATGTCGAACAACCGCGTCGGGTCGCCCCGGCCGCCGCCGACCACCACGTCAATGACACGCTGACGGCGCAGCGAAGCCGCGATCAGCGCGCGCCAGAGTTCAACAACCAGCTCACGCTCCGCCGGCGCGATCGCGCTCGCCGCCAGGCGGCGCAGAAGGGTTACTTCGCGTCCGGTACGAATGGGCAAGCCGGGCGCGGGCGCCTTCAGCGCGGCGATGCGGTCAATCAGACGCAAACGCTCCGCTATCAGAACGAGCAATTGGGAATCGACGCCCTCCACATCGCGCTGGATCGCCTCCAGCGCGGCGACCTGAGGATCGCTCGGGGTTACCGCGTCATTCATGTAGGCACTCTAGCTGCGTTTCTCAGCAATCGCCAACGTCCGCGCCAGATGAGGTTCACTCACAGGCGCTCCGCCCCTCGGGGGATGCTTAACGGGCGACGCAGCTTATACATGCGCCCATGAATCACTCAGGCGCGACGGCGAAAATCCAAGCGGCGGGCGGCCTACGCACGCTGTCCTTCGAGTCAGACGCGAAGCTGCAGCTGGCCAGCGGCGACGTCATCGCGCCGCTGACTATCGCGTTCGAGACCTACGGCACGTTGAACGCCGCCCACAGCAACGCCGTGCTGGTGTGCCATGACGTGCTGAACGACCAATTCGTCGCCAGCCCCAATCCGTTGACCGGGCGCCCGCCCTGGTGGCCGCGCATCGTCGGCCCGGGCCGGGTGATCGACACCAATCGCCTATTCGTGATTTGCGCCAATGTGCTCGGCGGATCGATGGGCACAACAGGCCCCAATGCGCTTGCGCGGGACGGTAAACCCTATGGCTTGCGCTTCCCACAGATCACAATCGCCGACACCGTGCGCGCTCAAGCCATGCTGATTGAAGCGCTCGACATTCCCAACCTGTTCCTCGTCATCGGCGCGGGCCTCGGCGGCATGCAGGCGCTGAACTGGGCGAGCGCCTACCCTAAGCGCGTGTTCGCGTGCGCGACCGTCGCAAGCGCGGCGCGCCACACCGCGCAGAACATCGCCTTCGGCGAGCTTGGCCGGCAAGCGATCATGGCCGACCTCGACTGGCGCAACGGCGCCTATTACGCTCATGGCGTGCGCCCGAGCAAAGGCTTGGCCGTGGCCCGCGCGGCGTTGCAGATGCCAAGCGTCTCGGAACGCGATGTGCGGGCTCGCTTCGAAACCGCACACGCCAGCGAACGTTTGGGCTTCGCGCTCGAACACCAGCCCGGCGTCATCGAGCGCTTCGACGCAAACGCGTTCTTGTACCTCTCGCGCGCCATGGACGGCTTCGACCTTGGCGCTGATTTCGGCGGCAGGCTCGCCAACGCCTTCCAGGGCGGCCAAACCCGGCACGGCGTGTTCGCGTTCACCAGCGATTGGCGCTACCCGCCCGAGGAGAGCCGCGCCATCGCCCGCGCATTGATCGCCGCCGGCGCCGACGCCGCCTATATCGAAATCGAGAGCGAGCAGGGCAATGATTCTTATCTCGGCGAGGATTCGGCGTTTGAAGCGGCGCTCACCGGCTTCATCGATTCAGCGGCTGCCGCGCGCGGCCTAGCGCTGCAAACGGGAGCCAATTGATGGCGCATCTCGAACTGGTTCAAGCGCTGCCGCGCGAGGAGGCGCGCCCCCGCCCCGATCACGAGATCATCGCTGCGATGATCGGCGAAGGCGCGCGCGTACTCGACATCGGCTGCGGCGACGGCGCGCTGATGGCCTATCTTGCGCGTGAACGCAATATCCGCGCACGCGGCTTAGAGCTTGAAGCCGCAAAAGTGCATGCGTGCGTACGGCGCGGGCTGGCCGTGGCGCAAGGAGACGCCGAGCGCGATCTGGCCGATGTGCCGAGTGGCGCGTTTGACTATGTGATCTTTTCGCACACGCTGCAGGAGCTGCGCCGTCCACAGGATGCGTTGAGGCAGGCCGCTCGCATTGGCGAGCGCGTGATCGTCTCGATCCGCAATAGCGCGCACCTGCAAGCCCGCATGCGGCTCTTCTTCAAAGGGAGCCTACCGACACTTTTCGGCGCACAGACGGCCCACCCGACCAGCGTGCGAGACTTCGCCGTCTTCGCGCGCACGATGCGGTTCAATATCGAACGCGCAGTGCCGCTTACCCATGGTAATCCCGGCGCGCCATTCGCCAAGGTGCTCTGGCGCGCCAATTGGTTCGCCGAAGAGGCCGTGTTCCTGTTGGCATCCTGACACGTGCAATGAAGCGTCTCGTCATCTGCTGCGACGGCACCTGGCAACGGCTCTATGCGGGCGCTTTGACGAATGTGGCGCTGACTGCCCGCGCGATCGCGCCGCGCGACGCCAAGGGCGTGCCGCAGATCGTGTATTATTCGGTGGGCGTGGGCGCATCACTTGGCGGCATGAGCCTGTGGCAAGGCATGACCGGCGCCGATCTCGACGATCATCTGCTCGACGCATACCTCTTCCTCAACCTCAATTACGAGCCGGGCGATCAGCTCTACTTCTTCGGCTTCTCGCGCGGCGCCTATACCGTGCGCACCCTCGCTGGCCTCGTGCGAAAATGCGGCATCCTGCGCCGCGCGCATGTCGACAAAGCCCGCGCCGCGCTTGATCTCTACCGCAACCGCGACCTCGGCGCCGACACGCCCGACGCCGAGAAATTTCGCGCCGCGCACGCGATCGCCTGGCCCAAGCTCGCCATGCCGTTCACGACGCCGCCTGTCGATCTGCGCATCCGCTTTCTCGGCGTGTGGGACACAGTTGGCGCGCTCGGCATCCCACGCGTGCTGCCGATCAATCTTGGACTCAATGAGCGTTATCAGTTTCACGACACAACGCTCTCGCGCTCAGTGGAGTTCGCCCGCCACGCGGTGGCGACCGACGAGCGCCGCGCCGCCTTCACACCGACGCTGTGGAGCAATGTCGCGAGCTTCAACGCGCCAAACGCGCCTGAACGGGTGATCCAAGCCTGGTTCCCGGGCGATCATGGCGGCGTCGGCGGCGACGATTTTTCGCGTGGCCTGTCCAATTGCGCACTGATGTGGGTGGTGGAGGGCGCGGAGACGGCTGGACTCACCTTCGCGCGCGAGCCGGGCTCGGTGCTCTCCTCCGCCTTAGCTGAGATTGATCCGATCGGCGCGCCGCTCGGGGCCAAAGGCGCATCATTGCTGAAGCTCGCGGGGGCGCGTTGGCGCACCGGCTTGACGCGCTTCGAGGATGTACACGAGGCCGCACGGCTCAGGTATGCGGGCGATGCAAACTATCGCCCGCAACCGCTCGCGCCCTTCGGTACGCGCATACTTCAATCCGTAGGCGCCGCCGAAGCGGCCTGATCACTCAAACGTTCGCGTAGGCGAACGCCACGCGCCCTAGCAGACCTTGTGGCTTTAGGCGGCCCTCCGTAGCGAACAGACACACGCACGCTTCATCGCCCTCGATTACGGGCTTATGGTTGAGATCGTCATCAGCGGCGGCGAAATCACCGGCGCGATAGACCCCGGTCTCATCGCGGAACGCGCCCTTGAGCACGGTGCAAAACTCAGCCCCCGAGTGTTCGTGCCGGGCCGTCATCGCGCCAGCGGCCACTGAAAGCACGTAGACGCGATTGTCTGGAGCATGGGGGGTGTCAACCGCAGCCACCCACACCCCGGGGGCCACCCACTTCCTAGGCTTCAGCGGCAAGCGCTCCAGAAACGGGCGTTCGTCGCGCGCCGGCGCCGGCGTAGGCGCCGCATCCAGCCGCGCCATCACGCGGTCGAGCGTATCAAACGCGATCTCGGCATCCGGCAATGCGCGCAACGCTTCGCCAGACGCCGCCTGCAACGCCGCCACATGCCCCCGGCACGCCGAGCATGCTTCAAAATGCGCGCCCACAACCAGGCCGAAGCCCGGTTCCAGCGTGCCCGCCGCATAGGCCGTCAGCACTTCGGTGGAGGGATGATGACGCGGGCTCATGAATACTGCTCCCAATGCGCTCTCAACTTCATGAGCGCGAGCCTCAAACGTGACTTAACGGTGCCAAGCGGCAAGGCCAGCCGTTCGGCGATCTCAGAATGCGCACGATCTTCGAAAAAGGATAATTGAACGACTTGGCGTTGTTCGGGCGAGAGCTTGGCGAGGGCCGTCGCCATCTGCTCTTCGGTCTGACCGCGCATGGCTGCTTCGTCCGGCGCCTCGTCGTCGCTCTCCTCTCCAGAGATCAAGGTGTCGCGATACGCAAGTTCGACGCGCTCACGGCGCAAGCGGTCAATCCAGGCATTGCGCGCGACCACGAAAATCCAGGTCGAGGCCTTGGCCTTCAAGGGATCGTAGGACGCCGCCCGCCGCCAGACGGAGACCATAGCATCCTGAGCCAGATCCTCTGCGATCGCCCCAGGCGCGCCGAGCTTGATCAGATAGGACTTCACCTTGCGCGCATAGCCCGCGAACAGCCGCGCGAACGCGTCTCTATCGCCCTGGGCGACGCGCGCCAGCAAGACCTCGTCGGTGTCCAGAATGTCAGACGGCATAGCCAAAGCTAGCTTCCTTCGCGGCCCAGGGGCCGCACGCGGCGGGGCGTTGGCATAGGCTTGAACCGGCATCGCACAGGGTACGCACGCGCGGCAACTGCGGATCACTCTGATCCACGCCCCGAAACCCCACGTACTCAGCCCCGTACCATCGAGGCCCCCCTCGCTGGCATGGGATTCTCGAATGGCTTTTACCTCCGTACAGACCGGGCGCCGGCAAAATGTCGCCGTGATCGGCTCGGGCATAGCCGGCATGTCGGCCGCCTGGCTCATGAGCCAACGTCATGACGTCACATTGTATGAGAAAAATGACCGGCTTGGCGGCCATTCCAACACGGTCGTGGTGAATACGAGCCTTGGGCCCACCCCTGTGGACACTGGCTTCATCGTTTACAATGACGCCACCTACCCCAATCTGATCGCGCTCTTCGACCATCTCGGCGTGCCCACCAAACCGTCCGACATGTCGTTCGGCGTGTCGCTGAATGGCGGTGCGATGGAATACTCCTCCGTTGGCGCCATGGCGTTCTTGGGCGGCGGGCGCAACCTAATCAGTCCGCGCTTCTGGTCGATGACGCGCGACCTGCTACGCTTCTACAAGACCGCGCCCACCGATATGGAAGCGACGCGCGCCGATATGATTTCTCTGGGCGATTATCTCACCCAGCGCGGCTATGGCGACGCCTTCCGCAACGATCATTTGCTGCCGCAGGCGGCCGCGATCTGGTCGGCGTCGATGGCGGAAATTCACAGTTATCCCGCCTGCGCGTTCGTGCGCTTCTTCGAAAATCATGGCCTCTTGAAACTCAAAGGCCGCCCGCAATGGCGCACGGTTGAAGGCGGCAGCCGCGCCTACATCGAAAAACTCACCGCGCCGTACGCGTCCAATGCACGCCTTGGTTCGGGCGCGGTCTCCGTGCGCCGCGAGGGCGACGGCGTGTGGGTGCGCGACGCCAAGGGCGAGACGCAACGCTTCGACAACATCATCATCGCCACCCACGCCAACGAAGCGCTGGCGATGCTCGCGGACCCCAACGCTGAGGAGCGTTCTCTGCTCGGCGCGTTTCGCTACAGTAGAAATCGCGCGATTCTGCACACCGACCGCGCCTTGATGCCGCGCCGACAAAACCTCTGGGCCAGCTGGAATTATGTCGGCGACAATCCTGACGGCGGTTGCGTTGTCTCCTATTGGATGAACAAATTGCAGCGCATCGAAAGCCGCGAACAGCTCTTCCTCACGCTCAACCCACGCACCATGCCACGCGGGGACAGCGTGCTGTACGATACTGAATACGAGCACCCGCTGTTCGACGCAGCCGCGATGCGCGCGCAGGAAAAGCTCTGGTCGCTGCAAGGGGTGCGCAACACCTGGTTCTGCGGCGCGCATTTCGGCGCCGGTTTCCACGAGGACGGCCTACAGGCAGGTCTGGCTGCGGCGGAGCATTTAGGCGGTGTCCGTCGTCCGTGGCGGGTCGCCAATGAATCAGGCCGCATCTATGTGACGCCTGAACCCCAGCGCGCGGCCGCGGCTGCGTGAGCGCCTCGGCGATCTATACGGGCCACGTAGCCCATGCCCGCCCGGACAAGCACCGGTTGAGATACAGCGTGTTCATGCTTGCGCTTGATCTCGATGACGTGACCGCAATCGACCAACGCTTGCGCTTCTTCTCGCACAATCGCTTCAATTTGCTGGCCCTGCATGATCGCGATCATGGCGCGCGCACTGGCGCGCCGATCCGCCCACAAATAGAAGTCAAACTCCGCGAGGCCGCGATCGCCTGGGACGGCGGGCGCATCGTACTGCTGACCATGCCGCGCTTGTTCAACTACGTATTCAATCCGCTCAGCGTCTATTTCTGCTACCGCCGCGATGGCGCATTGGCCGCCTTAGTACACGAAGTCTCGAATACGTTCGGCGAACGGCATTTCTATGTGTTGCCGTCAGCGCCCACGCCGAATGGGCAAATCGAGCAAGCGTGCGAGAAAGCGTTTTTCGTCTCGCCTTTTCTGGAAGCCGCGCTGCATTACGAATTCCGCGTAACGCCACCGGGCGAGCGCGCGGTAGTGTCGATGACTGTCAAACGCGGTCGCGACATTGCGCTCACCGCCTCCTTCGCGGGTACGCGGCGCGATTTGACCGATGGGAACCTCTTGCGTGCCTGGGCCGGCAATCCGTTGATGACGTTCATGGTCGTGGCCGGAATCCATTGGGAAGCGCTGAAAATGTGGACCAAGGGCGTGCGCTATCTGGGGCGAGGGGGACAAACAAAAGCGGCGACGTGATTGCTCACGCCGCCGCGATTGGCATTCTTGCTCGTGGCGCCCTTACCGCGCCGGGCCGGACACCGTCGCCACCCATTGTTGCACGAGGCTTTCGGCAACCGAGAGCGGCGTCGAGCCATTGGTGAGAATGGTGTCGTGGAAGCCCTTGACGTCGAAATTGGCGCCCAAAGCGGTGCGGGCGTCTTCGCGCATTTTCACGATGGCCTGGCGACCAACCATGTAGCCGCAGGCTTGGCCCGGCCACACGCAATAGCGCTCGACCTCGGTGACGATATTGCTTTCCTGATCGCCGGTCGCCGCCACCATAGAGGCGATCGCCTGCTCGCGGGTCCAGCGCTTGGCGTGGATACCGGTATCGACGACGAGGCGCGAGGCGCGGAACGCCGCTGATTGCAGATAGCCGACTTTGCCGAACGGGTCGGTCGCGTACATTCCGATCTCGTCGGCCAATTGCTCGGCGTACAGCCCCCAGCCTTCGGCGTAGGCGTTGAACCCAAGCAGTGCGCTGCGGATGAAAGGCAACGCGCCGGCTTCCTGCTGGATCGAGATTTGCCAGTGATGGCCCGGGACACCCTCGTGGTAGCTGAGTGTGGGCAAGGTGAACTTCGGCCATTCCGTCGCGGGGTCGCGCAGATTGATGTAGTACGCGCCGGGCCGCGACCCATCGAGCGCCGCACTCTGATAATAGCCGCCTGGTGCGCCGGCCTGGGTAAATTCCGGGATGCGCTTGATCTCCAATTGCGCGCGCGCGAGCGTGCCGAAGTATTCAGGCATGCGCGCCTTGATCGCTTCAACTTGCGCGTTGAGGTCCGCGAGAAGCCGCGTGCGGCCCGCTTCGGTGCTCGGATAAATCTGATCAGGCCGCCGCGCCAAGGCTTGCACACGTTCAGCCACCGTTCCGCGGGTGAGACCGTTGGCCTTCAGGATCGTGTCCATTTCGGCGTTGATCGACGTCACCAGCTCGACGCCCATGGTGTGAATTTCGTCGGCGCTCATCGTGGTCGTGGTTTGGTTGCGCAGCGATGCAGCGTACATCTCTTCGCCTTGCGCCAACTTCCAGATGCCGGCGTCGGTGGTGGCGCGCGGCAACAGCCCAGTCAGCGCGTCGATCTGGCGCTGATAGGCCGGCAGGATTTCATCGGTGAGAATGGCCTGCGCACGTTGCGTCAGCGTCGCCTTGTCGGCTTCGGCAATATCGGCCACGCTCGCGAGCTTCTGCGCGAATGACGCTACCAAGACATTTTGCGCCGGCGCGGTCGTCGTGAAACTGCGCAATTGGGGGATCGCGCCAGCATTGTCGCCGCGCTGAATGCAGAAGCTGGGCGGAATGACGCCTGCAGCCGCGTCTTCGCCCATGCGGACGGTCTCTTGATCGAGCACGCGCGCATAGGCCGACATGCGCGTCAGATATGCGTCGGCCAGTTCGCGATTGGTGACTTGGTGTTGGCTGGCGAGAAAATCCGGCGTGCCGGTGTAGGAACCGGTGAGTTGGGTGACGACGTAGGGCGCGCCCGCGCCGCCGCCAAACGCGAACGCCGCCGTCGCAAGATTGTTCTCGATCGCCGTGCTGACGACGTCATAAGTGACTTGATCCTGCGCCGAGAGGGTGTCGCGATTGATGCGGCGGAGATCGGCGATGGCGCGCTCGCCAACGGCGCGACCGCGCAGGAAGCCTTCCTTGGAGGCGTCGCTCAAACGATCCATGTAGCGCCCGCCGGCTTGTTCCTCGGACACGGCAAGGCTCGTCGCGTACTCGGGCGCTTCGCGCAGGATGTCGGTCGAGATCCGCTCCAACAACGCGCTGAGCTCTGGCCCGGCGGGGCGCGCGCATGCGGCAAGCACCAGACCAGCTGCAGTGCCCGTCAGAACGGTGCGGCGTGACATGAACATGGAAATTCCCCTTTATATAGTATGGTTGTCTGAGGTCGCAGCTTAGCCGAAAGCCGCGCGCTTGCACTGGGGGTGCGACGAACAGCAGTTAGCGCACGTCAGCCTTTAGGCGCGCCTTGGCGTTTGCGTTCAGGCGCCTTGGCCAGCAACACGCGGCCTTCTGAGCGCGCAGTAGTTGCATAGAGGCGCTTCACCGCCTCCATCAGCACCACCCCGCCCAAAGCTGGCCACACCACCTCGCCAACGCGCTCGAACGCATCGGCGGCGCGCACAAACGGCCCCCAGGTCGACGGCGGCGCATAGAGCGCGCGCGCGGACGCCACCGGCTCGAACATCGCGTCGGTCAGTAAGCTCGAAAGTTGCGTGCGCGAATACGGACGCCCATGCCCAAGCGGCGTAACGCCTGATTGCGCCCACCAACTCCAACGATTAGCCGCAATCACTACAAGCCGGCCTTCAGGCGCCATCACCCGCCAAACGTCACGCAGCAAGGGGCGCATAGCGCTACTCTCTTCCAGCGCGTGAACCAACAGCACCCGATCGAAGATCGCATCCATAAAGGGCAAGCGCGTATCGTCAGCCAGCACAGTCAGCGACCGCCCGTCAGCAGGCCAGGGCTCCGCGCCCTGCTCGGCCGGCATCATCGCCAAGGCTCGGCGCGCGCTTTCACGGAAGGCGTCGATATAAGGCGCCGCGTAGCCGACTCCCAAGATGTCAAGTCCCCGCGCGTCGCCCCACAGAGCCTGGAGCCGCCGCGCCGTCGCCCGGCGCGCGGCTTCGCCCAAGGGCGAGGCGTAAAAACGCTGCAAGGCAAGAACATCGACGCGCATGGGTTTGGAAGCTAAGCTAGGTTATGCTTCAAATTCATCAATTCCCCTGCCTCGAAGATAATTACGGCTTTCTGGCGCACGATACCGAAAGCGGCGCGACCGCGACGATCGACACGCCCGATGCCGCCGAGATCCTGCGTCAAGCCGACTTGAAAGGCTGGCGCATCACCGATGTTTGGAACACGCATTGGCATCCAGACCATGCCGGGGGCAATGCCGAGATCAAGGCCAAGACTGGCGCGCGCGTCACTGGCCCCGCCGAAGTCGAGCGCATCGGCACAGCGCCCGATCGCATTGTCGCCGACGGCGATGTGGTGAGGCTCGGCGGTTATGAAGCGCGTGTTGTCGATGTCGGCGGGCACACCTTGGGCCACATCGCTTATGTGCTCGACACGGAAAACGTTGGCTTTGTCGGCGATGCATTGTTCGCTATGGGCTGCGGGCGCCTATTCGAGGGCACGGCGGAGCAAATGTGGGCGAGCCTGTCGCGGATCGCGGCGCTGCCCGACGATGCGACGCTCTATTGCGCACACGAATACACACTCTCGAATGCCCGCTTCGCCCTCGCCATCGATCCGGACAATGCGGCGTTGCAAGCGCGCGTGGACTATGTGAAGGCGCTGCGCGCCGCCGGCAAGCCGACCGTGCCCATGACCTTGTCGGTTGAGAAGGCCACAAATCCGTTCCTGCGCGCGCCCTTGCTGAAGGCCGCGATAGGCATGCCGAACGCGCAAGATTGGGAAGCCTTCGGCGAGGTGCGCCTCAGGAAGGATAACTTCAAATAGGAGACGCGCAGAACAAGCGCCTGCCTATTGCTCCGGGCTTTTTATTGCTCAGGGCCTTGCACTTCACCGGCGACGACGTTGCGGATCGCGCTCGACGACGGACGCCCCGCATATCCCATCTGCGGTGCCACCTGCACAAACAAGGTGTCGCCACGCACCGCCACGGCGGGCGCAGCGCCAATCGACAGCACCACGCGACGTACATTCGTCATCGGCGCTGCGGCTAGGCCTTCGGCCGCGCGCTCAGCCGCATCGACAATCACGCCAGCGGCAGGCGCCGTAACTTGCGCGGGCGCGGTGAACGTCACCTGCTGGCCGATGCTACGGCGCGCGCGCATCTGCAATTGCCGGAAGCGATCCTGCATTTCGGCGAACGCCATCGCCGCAGGCGTCAGCGGCGCGACATCTTCTTCCTCGGAGGCCGGCGCCCCTGTGCGCAGCGCGCGCGTGTAGACGATGATGCCGCCATGCGGCGTAACGCGCAGCATCACATCGCCATCGTCGGTGCGATAAATTTCGCCGCCGCCCGCCGCCATGTAGGGGCGCAGCACGTGAACCTCGTCATCGCCCTCGAAGCGCACCAACGCGGCGCGACTGCCGGAGCTGCGATCAAACACAAAGCGCACCGCCCCATCGGGCGTGGAATAGCGCGTCGCGGCGGAGTTGACGGAATAGAGCCCCTGAACCGGCGGCGTGGACGGGCGCGGCTGCTGCGCCTCGGCCGGCCTGGGAGCGCCGGCAAAAGCCAAGGCAGCGGCGAATGCCGCCGCCCCTCGCATAGAAAGAATCGGCCCGTTGTTGTGGCTCATGGGCAATGAGAAGAGCGCCCGGACCTGGGCGCTTTTTTGGCGGTGTTGCAGGCGATCAGCGGCGCTGTTGCGGCAATGCCGCACTTATCAGCCCAACTTGACCGGCTCGGCCTTGTTTAATGAGGCGAACGGGCGGTCTGGCGCAGAGTGAATGAGTTCGTGATCGGCAGCCAGGGCCGCGTCAGTGAAGGCGATAACCTCGATGTTGGCGGCGCGTTCGATCACTGGCTCAGGCTGGACTTGGACGGGACGCGCTGCAGCCGAGGCGGTGCGCAAGGGCGGCAACGGCCCGGCGCGCGGCGTATCGAGCGGCAAGGGCGGCGGGATTCGCAGCACTACAGTTGTGCCGGACACGGGCGGCGGGTCCGACAAATCCCCCGCGACGCCTGCCGCAAAGGAAAGCGAACTCAGCGCCAACGCGGCGGCGCACACCCGAAAGAATTGAGACACGGCCAAAGCAAGGTCGTGGTTAATCCGAGTCGGGCGCGCGCGTCACGTCAGCTTAGCGCAATGCCTCACGATCAAGATTCAAGTCCGTCGCCGCGATGCGTTCGGCGTTGGGCCGAAGGCGACGCAGCGCCGGATAGAATTGTTGCGCATCGCCAACAACAACCAGATCGGCGCGCGCCGGATCGAAATAGCGCGCGGCGGCGGCGCGTGCCTGCTCCGGCGTCACGTTCGACACATCCGCGACATAGGCGCCGAGCCGCTCGGGCGGCAGGCCGTACAGAGCCAAGGTCGAGATCTGGCCGGCGAGCCCCGAGGTGGTTTCGATGCTGCGGCCAAAACCGCCAATCAGCACCGCCTTGCGCGCCGTGAGTTCGCCCTCGGGCGCGGCTGCATCGCCGATACGGTCGATCTCGGCAGTCATGAGCTGAACCACCTGAACCGCAGCATCGTTGCGGGTTTGTGCAGACGCCACGATCGGCCCCGGCGCCACGCGCGCCTGCAAGCTTGAGCCGGCGCCGTAGGAGAGCCCGCGCCGAATGCGTATCTCAGCGTTGAGGCGCGCCGAATAGCCGCCGCCCAACACATTGTTGGCGACCAGAAGTGGGAAGTAATCCCCATCCGTGCGCGATACGCCGCGCAAGCCCATCAAGACCGCCGCCTGCCCCGTTCCGGGTAGGTCAACGACGATGGTGCGCGGTTGCGGCGCATGCGCCGTGGCGTCGGGACGACGCGGACGCTCGCCCGGCGGATTGGCCCACGCGCCGAAATAGCTTTCAGCAAGCGCAAAGCCTTCGTCGGCGGACACATCGCCTGCAATCACCAGTACCGCATTATCCGGGCGCCAATACGTGCTGTGAAAGCCCGCAGCCTCTTCGCGTGTGATCGCTGCAATGCTGCGCGGCGACGCCACCGCGCCGTACGGCGTTTCGCCGAACAGCGCGCGTGTCATAGCAAACCCCGCGATCGAGCCCGGTTCGCTTAATGCCACTTGCAGGCCATCAAGCGCCTGGCTCTTGGCGCGATCGAGCTCTTCCGGCGCAAAGGCAGGATTGCGCACGACATCGGCAAACACAGTGAACGCCGCCTGAGCCCGGTCGCTGCGCGTTTGCAGCGATACCGCCGATGAATCCAAGCCGCCGCCAGAGGAGATTTCCGCACCCAGCGATTCAATCTGGCGCGCAATATCCGTGGCGCTGCGAGTCGTGGTGCCGCGCGTCAGCAGATCGGCCGTCATTGAAGCAAGCCCGGCGCGGTCTGCTGGATCGGACACGCCTCCTGACGCGATACGCAAATCGGCGCTGATCAACGGCAGCGCCCGATTGGGCGCGACGATCACCCGCATGCCGTTCGCCAGCGTGCGTTGCGCGGTGGCGGGAATCCGCGCGCTCACCGGGGCGCCTGCGGCTGGGATCGGTTCGCGCTGGCCCTCGGGCGCAAGCGTGAACACCGCGATCTCCGAGGCGGGGATCGACAGCGCGTTCGCCTGAATGGTCGATGCTGTGGTGATCACATCGCCGCTGCGGCCATCTTCCTCAGGCAGGTAGCGCACAATGACGCGGCGCTGATCATTGAGGATCGCGCGCGCCACACGCTGAACGTCGGCTGCTGTCGTCGCTTGAATGGCGGCGAGCAGGCGATCCGCATAAGCGGCGTCACCATAGCGGATGACTGCGTCGGCAAGTTCGAAGGCGCGCCCATAGGCGGTCTCGCGGCCTTCGATGGTCGCCGTGACAATTTCATTCTTGGCTTCGTCAAGCTCGGCTTGCGTCACCGGCGCATCCCGCAACCGCGCGACTTCAGCGCTCAGGCTGGCGACGCCTTCTTCCACTGTCTTGCCGTCAGACAGGATCGCGAACAGCGAATAGGCGCCGGGGTCCTGCGTGGCTTCAAGATTGGTGAACACCTGTGCCGCGACCTGTTGGTCATAGACCAAAGATTGATAGAGCCGCGAAGATTCCCCACGCGATAGGATCGCGTCGAGCACCATCAGAACCGGAATGTCCGGGCTCGTGGAAGCTGGTTGCGGGTAGGACATCATCACCGCGGGCAACGGCACGTTCGGCGCGTAGGTCGTGTAATCGCGCGGCTGCGTGCGCACGGGCTCGGCGGGATAGTCGCGCGGGATCGGGCGATTGGGCCGAGCGATATCGCCGAAATACTCGTTGATCCAAGCATCGAGCTGAGCCGGGTCGAAATTACCGGCGACGACGAGCACGGCGTTGTCAGGCCGATACCAGGTCGCGTGGAACGCGCGCACGTCCTCCACGGTGGCGGCGTCCAAATCCTCGATCGAGCCGATTCCAGGGCGTCCATACGGATGCACGCTGAAATTCGCCTGCGCGAGATAGAAGCCGAACAGCCGCCCATAAGGCGATGCGAGAATGCGTTGGCGCAATTCTTCCTTCACCACGTCGCGCTCGGAGTCGAAGACGGCGGGATCGACGACCAGCGAACTCATGCGCTCGGCTTCCGCCCACAAGATACGGCGCAAATGGTTGGCCGGCACGACTTGGAAGTAATTGGTGAAATCGTCGTAGGTGGAGGCGTTGTTGAAGCCGCCGACATCCTCCGTGAGCCGATCCATGGTTTCCGACGGCATATTGCGCGTCGATTTGAACATGATGTGCTCGAAGAGGTGCGCGAAGCCGGAACGGCCGGCCGGATCGTCGACCGAGCCCACATCATACCAGACTTGCACCGAGACATTGGCGGTGTTGGCGTCCGGCATGGCATAAACGCGCAAGCCGTTCGGCAGCGTGCGCGTGGTGAATTCGAGCGGCGCGACCGCGACGGCTTGCGGCTGGGGCGCCGAAGCAGTTGCGCATGACGCGAGCGCGATTACCGCAACGAAGAACGAAACAAGCCTATTCATAGCGCCCTCATGGATTTTCGTCCTGATAGCCGGGCCGCGCCAACGGCGCCATAGCAATTGCGACGATTGATGCATCCAGCCAGACGAACCGACCTTATCGCACCGGCTCGTACGCCAGGATCGGCGCGAGCCAACGTTCGGCTTCGCGCAGCGCCCAGCCCTTGCGCTTGGCGTAATCCTCGACCTGATCGCGATCGATGCGGCCGACGCCGAAATACTCTGCGCGTGGATGCGCGAAATAGAGCCCCGACACCGAGGACGGCGGCGTCATCGCCAAGTTCTCGGTGAGGTCGATGCCGGTACGCTCGCGCGCCTCCAGCAGATCGAAGATGGTGCGCTTTTCCGTGTGGTCGGGTTGCGCGGGATAGCCGGGCGCCGGGCGAATACCGCGGTACTTCTCCGCGATCAATTCGTCGAAGCTCAGCGTCTCTTCCGCCGCATAGCCCCAGAGCTCGCGCCGGACCTTTGCGTGCATCGCCTCGGCGAATGCCTCCGCCAGACGATCGCACAAAGCCTGCGCCATGATCGCGGAATAATCGTCATTGGCGCGCTTGAAGCGGATGGAGACTTCGCCCTCGCCCAAGCCTGCAGTCACGGCGAAAGCGCCGATGTAATCGTCTGTGCCTTTCGGCGCTACAAAGTCCGCAAGGGCGAAATTGGGCTTGGCCTCGCCGCTCGAAGACCCTTTGTCCATTTGCTGGCGCAAGGTGTGCAGTCGCGCACGCTCACGGCGACGATCCGGCGACCAGAGCACGATGTCGTCGCCGTCGCGGCTGGCGGGAAAAAATCCCACCACGCCCGATGCACGCACCCATTTCTCGGCGACGAGCTGATCGAGCATCGCGCGCGCATCCTTGTAGAGATTGCGCGCGGCCTCGCCGACGATTTCATCTTCCAAAATGGCGGGATAACGCCCCGCCAATTCCCAGGACGAGAAAAACGGCGTCCAGTCAATGTACGGCACGAGTTGTTCGAGCGGATATTCCGTAAAGCTGCGCAGGCCGAGGAAACTCGGCCGCACGGGCGCGAATTTGAGCTGCGGCGCGCGTTCGCGCGCCTTTTCCAAAGGAAGGCGCGGGCGTTTGTCTTGGCTAGCGAGATAGCTTTCGCGCGCGGCGGATTGATCCGCCTTGGTCTCGCCGATCAACGTTTCGCGCTCACCGCCCAGCAACTTCTGCACAACCGGCACGGCGCGCGAGGCATCCGTGACATAGATCGTCGGCCCGGAATAAGCAGGCGCGATTTTAACCGCCGTATGGGTGCGCGACGTGGTGGCGCCGCCAATCAACAACGGCAAGCTCATGCCGCGCCGTTGCATCTCGCTGGCCACGAACACCATTTCGTCGAGCGACGGCGTGATCAACCCCGAAAGTCCGATTGCATCGGCGCCGATCTCGACGGCGCGATCGAGGATTTTGTCGCATGTTACCATGACGCCAAGATCGTCGATGTCGTAGCCGTTGCATTGCAGGACGACGCCGACGATGTTCTTGCCGATATCGTGAACGTCGCCCTTTACGGTCGCCATCACAATTCTGCCGTTGGATTGGCCGGCCATGCCGGTGCGCTCTTTCTCCTCCTCCATGTACGGGATGAGGTGCGCGACCGCCTGCTTCATCACGCGCGCCGATTTCACGACCTGCGGCAGGAACATTTTTCCCGCGCCGAACAGATCGCCGACGACCGACATGCCGTCCATCAACGGACCTTCGATCACGTGCAGCGGACGCTCGGCTTCGAGACGCGCTTCTTCGGTGTCGGCGACAATAAATTCGTTGAGGCCGTGCACCAGCGCATGCGCTAGGCGCTCCTTCACGGGCTTCTCGCGCCACGCAAGATCGCGTCCGGATTCCTTCTTCTTGCCGCCCTTCACGGTCTCGGCGAATTCGAGCAAGCGATCTGTCGAGTCGGCGCGGCGATTGAGCAGCACATCTTCAACCCGTTCGCGCAGTTCCGGCTCGACATCGTCGTAGAGCGTCAGCGAGCCGGCATTCACGATGCCCATGTCCATGCCCGCGCGAATGGCATGATAGAGAAACACGGCATGCATGGCTTCACGCACCGGCTCGTTGCCGCGGAAAGAAAATGATACGTTCGACACCCCACCCGACACATGCGCATGCGGCAGCTCGGCGCGGATATAGGCCGCGGCCTCAAAGAACGCCTTGGCATAGTCAGAATGCTCTTCGATGC
Source organism: Hyphomonadaceae bacterium (assembly GCA_022843225.1). GTDB lineage: Bacteria > Pseudomonadota > Alphaproteobacteria > Caulobacterales > Aquidulcibacteraceae > Vitreimonas. The sequence continues at coordinate 19,093 of JALHOC010000002.1, read as the reverse complement.
CGGTGGCGACCGCGAAGATGTTCGGATCGAAGACGATGTCTTCGGGCGGAAAACCGCTGTCGGTGAGCAATTTGTAGGCGCGCGCGCAGATCTCGATCTTGCGTTGTGCTGTGTCGGCCTGGCCTTGCTCGTCGAACGCCATCACCACGGTCGCGGCGCCATAACGGCGCACTTTGCGGGCGTACTCAAGGAACTTCGCCTCGCCCTCTTTCATGGAGATCGAGTTTACGATCGACTTGCCCTGCGCACACTTCAGGCCCGCTTCGATCACGTCCCATTTGGAAGAGTCGATCATCAGCGGGATTTTCGCGATGTCAGGCTCGGACGCGATCAGGTTGAGAAAGCGCGTCATCGCCGCCGGCCCATCGATCATCGCCGCGTCGACGTTCACGTCGAGCACATTAGCGCCTGACTCAACTTGCTGGCGCGCCACCGCGAGCGCGCCGGCATAGTCGTCAGCCTCGATGAGTTTGCGGAACTTCGCCGAGCCGGTCACGTTCGTCCGCTCACCGACAATGACGAAATTGGCGAAGGGGTTAGTCATGCTATCGTTCGGCTTTCGATATCGAAAGCCGCAGAGGTTTTCTATGCCAGCTCGTAGTTATGCGTGCCGTGGCACCGTACCGCTTGATGAGGGTCTGCAAAGTACCCTCCTCGTCCTCAATCTCCCTGGGCGCCAGGGGAAAATGGAAATCGGCGGCATGGCCGACTTCGAGAAGGAAGGGGCACTGTTTGCCAACGGCAATTCCGTTCTGCATCTGGGGTATGTGTGGTGTGTGCTTCGACTGGCCGTCTGCACCTCGCAATCCGGGAAACTCAATTGAAACGCTATCGATCGTTGTGGCCTGTCGCCCCCAGTTCGTCGCGCTGATCACAATCCACTCGCCCGTCATTCCCCCCACGCCCATTGCGTAGCTATACTTCAAGCGGAGCCTGGGGCGATTTGCCAGAGCCTCCGAGATCGACACCGTCAGCGCAACAAGCGCCAGGACGGTCGCAACAAGCGAAATTGCGTCTGACGTTTCCATCACGCCACCGCCGTGAATGGTTCCAGCCCCGCAAGCCGCAAGCGCGCGTCAGGCATCGGCGCAACGCGCGGCGTCACGCCCTCCACCGCATGCTTCATGTGTTCGATATGCTCCGGCGTGGTGCCGCAACAACCGCCGGCGATGTTGAGCAAGCCGGCCCGCGCCCACTCTGCATAGTGAGCTTCCATCGAGTGCGGGGTTTCATCATAGCCGCCCATGGCGTTCGGCAAGCCGGCGTTCGGATAGGCGCTCACCGCGCACTCGGCCACCCGCGCAAGATCGGCGAGGAAGGCGCGCATTTCCACTGGCCCCAGCGCGCAATTGAGCCCCACCGCCCACGGCTTGGCGTGCCGCACCGAATTGTAAAATGCCTCCACGGTTTGGCCCGAGAGCGTTCGGCCTGAGCGATCCGTGATCGTGCCCGAAATCCAGAGCGGCAGTTCCACCCCCGTTTTGTCAAACGCTTCCCACGCGCCCCAGAGCGCGGACTTGGCGTTTAACGTATCGGTGATGGTCTCGATCAGCAGAAGATCGGCGCCGCCTTCGATCAGCCCCAACGCCTGCTCCTCGTAATTCTTCGCCATCGTCTCGAAGTTGACATCGCGCCGACCGGGGTCGCCGACCTCCGGCGACATCGAGAGCAACTTCGTCGTTGGCCCCAGCGCGCCGGCCACCGCGCGCGGGCGTCCATCTTGCGCCTCGAATTTGTCCGCAGCCGCGCGGGCGAGACGCGCGGCCTCGACATTGATCTCGTACACCACGTCTTCGAGCGCATATTCCGCCTGGCTGATTCGCGTAGCGTTGAACGTATTGGTGGAGGCGATGTCGGCGCCGGCAGCGAAGTAACCCTCGTGTACTTTCGTGATGACCTGAGGCTGCGTGAGCACAAGCAGATCGTTGTCGCCCTTGAGCGACATCGGATGCTCCACGAACCGCGTGCCGTGGAAGTCGTTGGTGGTCAGCCCAAAGCCTTGCAGATAGGCACCCATCGATCCATCGAGGATCAGGATGCGCTTGGCCATTTCAGCGTTGAGCGCGGCGAGGCGTTGTTCGCGGTTCATCATGCAGCCTCTTTTGACACGCGCACGCCGAAGATCCGGCAGATCGCCATGGTGAGATCGGCGCGGTTGAGCGTGTAGAAGTGAAAATCCTCGACGCCCTCGGCATAGAGCCGCGCGCACAGTTCAGCTGTTATCGCAGCCGCGACAAGCCGGCGCGTTTCGGGATCGTCGTCTAACCCATCGAAGATCGTGGTCAACCAACGCGGCACGCTGGCGCCGCAGCCCTCCGCCATTTTTACTAGTCCCTTGTAATTGGTCACGGGCATGATGCCGGGCAAAATCGGCGCTGTGACGCCCGCGCGCGCCAAGCGATCCCTGAAAGTGAGGAACGTGTCGGCGTCGAGAAAGAATTGCGACACGCCGCGCGTGGCGCCAGCATCAAGCTTGCGTTTGAAATTGTCGATCTCAGCATCCCAGGATGGACTTTCGGGGTGTTTCTCCGGATGCACCGCCACCGAGATCTCGAAATCCGCGATGCTTTTGGCGCCCGCCACCAGATCGGCTGCGCTCGCATAGCCTTCGGGGTGCGGCGTGAACGACGTTCCTACACCGCCGGGCGGATCGCCGCGCAACGCCACGATATGACGCACGCCCGCCGCCCAATACTCGCGTAGGACGTCATCGATGTCGCTGCGGCTCGCGCCAACGCAGGTGAGGTGCGCGGCGGGCTTCATGCCGGTCTCGGCGACGATGCGCGCCACCGTCCGATGCGTGCGATCGCGCGTCGAGCCACCCGCGCCATAGGTCACGGATACGAAACTGGGGCTGAGGCGCTCCAGCTTGCGGATCGCCTCCCAGAGTTGGGTTTCGAGCGCGTCGGTTTTCGGGGGGAAGAATTCAAACGAGACACGCGGCTGACCGAGCTTCTCAGCCGCCTCCGCGATCAGATTCTGAGCGTGCGTGATCGTCATGCCTTTTCCCCCGCCCAGATTTTCACGGTGAGCTGGTCGCTCGTCTTCGGCGCCAAGGTTGTGGTTTGTACATCGATCACGCCCGCGGCCGCATACCAGACGATGACCTCGTCGTCGGTAAAGCCAAGGCGCCGATGCGCGTGCTCTGCGCGCAGAAACTCCAGACGATGAGGAGCAAAGTCGACAACCACCAAGCGCCCGCCGCGCTTCAGCAGACGCGCGGCTTCCTGCACGGCGCGGCCTGGGTCGGCTAGAAAGTGCAGTACCTGGTGAATAGTGACGAGATCGGCGCCCGCCTCAACCGGCGGCGCATAAGCGTCGCCAAAGCGCACGGCGGCCTTGGTTTTCAGCTCATCGAGCGAAGCACGCGCGATCGCCAGCATCTGACGCGACGTGTCGAAGCCCTCCGCACGACGCACACGATCGGCGAACAGCTGGATCATGCGGCCTTGGCCGACGCCGACATCGACCATGTACTCAAACGGACCAGCGCCGGCGGCTGAAAGAATTCCGCTCTCGATATCGGCTTCAGGTAGATGCAACGCACGTACGCGCGCCCAATCCTCGGCGTTGCGCGCAAAGTACGATGCGGCGGCATCGTCACGCGCGGCGCGGATGGCCTCGAGCCGATCCGCATCGCGTGCAAGCACCGGCTCCGACGGGTCGAGCATGGCAAGCGCAGTTTCCGCGAGCCAGCGCTCGGGCGTGTCGGCGCGCGGCAGGCGGTAAAACACCCACGCGCCTTCGGGAGCGCGCTCGACCAGACCCGCTTCCGTCAAAAGCCTTAGGTGGCGGCTGACGCGCGGCTGGCTCTGCCCCAAGGCCTGCGCCAACTCCCCTACCGCCAATTCGCCTTCGGTGAGCAGCGCCAGCACCCGCAGCCGCGTCTGCTCGCCTGCGGCGCGCAGGGCGCCAACCACACGCTCGGTTTCGCGTTGGCAGCGCACCGGACTTGGCGATATAAGCATATCTTTATATGACATTTCAACGCGTGCTTGGAAAGCCCCGCCTTGGCGCGCCAATTGGGGATAATTTCGCGGAGCTGTTGCCGCAGCGCCGCATTTCACTTTTTTCCACTTTAAATCTGCTAGTTAACCCCAACCGCATTCCCTTGATCGCGCTCGTCTTCTGAAAGGTTCAGAGATCGCTAAAGTTGATTAACCATCCTCGGGCCTTATGTGCCGCTCCGGGAGCCACACTTGATGCGCCGTACACTGTTTGCACTAGGTCTCGCGACCGCGTTTTGTGCGCCGAACGCCTTTGCGCAAGACACTGTCTCCGACCCGTGGGAAGGCTTGAACCGCGACCTCTTCGCCGTTCATGAGGGCCTCGACAACGCCATCCTCGAGCCTGTCGCGCGCGGCTACCGCGCGGTGACGCCCAGGCTCTTTCGCGAGGGCGTGCGTAACGTTCTGCAAAACCTGCGCGGCCCTGTGATTTTCGCCAATGATGTCTTGCAAGGCGAAGTCGGTCGCGCCGGAACCACGGCGGCGCGCTTCAGCCTGAACTCGACAATTGGCCTCGCGGGCGTGTTCGATCCCGCCGAAGCCATGGGCCTTGAGCGTCACGACGAGGACTTCGGCCAAACACTCGCCGTGTGGGGCGTCGATGCAGGTCCCTACATCTTTGTGCCGCTGATGGGACCTACAACAGTTCGCGATACAGTCGGGCGTGTCGTCGACAGCGCACTTGATCCTCTGCGTTGGGCCGATTTCGATGACGCCGACACGGTGCGTACAACACGCACGGTGATGACTGCGCTGTCGGTGCGCGAAGCGACGCTTGAAGCGATCGATTCCGTGCGCGCCGACTCCCTCGATCCTTACGTCACGTTCCGCAGCACCTACGGATTGTTGCGCGAAAGCGCGATCCAAAATGGCCCGGCGGATGTCCAGGATTTGCCTGATTTCGAAACCATACATAGTGAACCGATTCAAGAAGCGCCGAACGCACCCGCCATCATCCAAACACCGGATGCGTCCGTATTGGCAAAGGCTGGAGACTAAGACGTGACGACCGGTTTTGTGACGCGCGGCGCTTTCTTCGGCGCCCTGTTGGCCGCGGCGATGATCGCGACGATCCCGAGCGCTCAGGCCGCGCGCAATTCCGAGGCCGAGGCCTATGTGCAAGCGAACGCGACCGAGGCGCTGCGCACCCTTGGCGACCGCAGCGTCGCGCTCTCGCAACGCCAGCAGACATTCAACCGGCTGATGGCGCAATTCTCGGATATGCCGCGGATCGCGACCTTCGTCCTCGGACGCTACGGCACGCAGTTGCGCGCCGACCAAACGCTACGCGCGGACTGGTCACGCGCGTTCCAGGATTACGCCATCGCGGTCTATGAAACCCAGCTCGAACGCTATAGCGGCGGCACGATCCGCGTCGTCGGCTCCATCGAGCGCACGCCTGGGCGCGATGTCATCGTCCGCAGTGAAATCACGCCGCGCGGCGCAAGCCGTCCGTTGCCCGTGCAATGGCGTTTGCTACGTACTGGGAACGCTTGGAAGGTCGTCGATATCTCGCTCGTCATCGACGGCAATGAAATCTGGATGGCGCAGCAACAACAGCGCGACTTCCTCGCCGCGCTTGATCGCAGCAATGGCAATATCCGCGCGTTGATGACCCAAATTCAGGGACAGACGGCGTCGATGCGCACTCGGCTAACCGCTTCGAGCGGCTAGTCTAGCTCTGATCAGCGCCGACAGCCTGGGCGACAGCATCGAACCCCTCGGCCGCGAGCAAGCCATCGAGGTCGTGCAGCATACGCGCGACAAGGCCCGGCCCTTCATAGGCCAGAGCCGAATAGACTTGTACAGCGCTGGCGCCAGCCTTGATCTTCACCAACGCGTCTGACCCGCTCGCAATCCCGCCAACACCGACCAACGGCAAGCGCCCTTGGAGCGCCTGTGCGAAGGCGCGCAAGGTATGGGTGGAAATCTGAAATAAGGGCTGCCCGGAAAGCCCCCCCTGCTCGTCGCTATGATCTGACGTCAGCTGCGGCGGACGCTGCAACGTGGTGTTGGATACAATCAGCGCATCAAGCTCGTACTCGAGCGCAAGCTCGGCGATGTCACGAACGGCGATGTCATCAAGGTCAGGCGCAACTTTGAGGAAGAGCGGTCGCCGCCCATGCGCGGCGGTCAATGGCGCGCGCGCTTCACGCAGACGACCGAGTAAATCCTCAAGCGCACCGCGCTCCTGGAGGCCGCGCAAGCCCGGTGTGTTTGGCGAAGAGATGTTCGCGGTAATGTAGGCGGCATACTTCCAGGCGCGTCCCATGCCGCGCACATAATCGCCGATACGATCGGCGCTTTCCTTGTTGGCGCCTACGTTGGCGCCTACCACGCCGCTGCGATGCGCGCGCCCCGCGAGACGATCGATGAAGCTATCGAGGCCCCTATTGTTGAACCCCAAGCGATTGATGACGCCGCGATCTTGGGCCAGCCGAAAGAGACGCGGGCGCGGATTTCCGGGCTGAGCCAGCGGCGTGACAGTCCCGCACTCGACAAAGCCGAAGCCCGTGGCGAGCGCTGCGTCAGGGACCTCACAGTTTTTATCGAAGCCGGCGGCGAGCCCGATCGGGTTCGCCAAGTCAAGTCCGGCAAGTGTCGTGCGCAATCTCGGCCAGCGGTCCGCGCGCGTACGCGGACCGAGCCCCGCACGCAACGCCCAGACCGCCATGGCGTGCGCCCGTTCAGGGTCAATCAGGCGCAAGGCGCCGGCAGCCATATCTTGGATCAAACTCACCGCCCCGGACTTGGCCGATTCTGCGCTTGGGCCCTAGCACGACCTCGGGTCGCGCTTCGCGCTCCCGCAGACCTGAACGCGCGCGATGCCAGCTTTGGCTGCATTCACATGGGACCACAATCCTATTGATGGGTTGATATTCCTGGTCGGTGCGCTAAAAGCCTGACCCCATGCAGCATGCTCGAATCTGGCGGGCGATCGATGCCTTGGCGGCGCGCCGGGGGCTCTCGGCTTCGGGGCTCGCGCGGGCTGCCGGTCTCGACCCAACCACGTTCAATAAGTCCAAGCGGCAGACGCCCGACGGTCGGGAACGTTGGCCCTCGACCGAAAGCGTGGCGCTCGCCTTATCGGCAGCCGAAACCGCGTGGGACGAGTTCGCCGCTTTGCTCGATGATCGCCCGGGCGGGGCGGGGCGCGCGATCCCGATCGTGGGCATGGCGCGCGCGGGTGCGCACGGCTTCTTCGATGACCAAGGCTTCCCGATTGGCGCCGACGAGACAGTGCGCTTCCCCGACCTGGGCGAGGACCGCGTCTATGCGCTCGAAATCGCCGGCGATTCCATGGAGCCGGTGTTTCGCGCCGGCGACATCGTGATCGTACAGCCCGGCGCAGCTGTGCGGCGCGGCGACCGTGTCGTGGTGCGCACGCGCGCGGGCGAAGTGATGGCCAAGGTGCTGGGGCGGCGGAACGACCAAAGTATGGAATTGCTGTCGCTCAATACAGCGCATCCGGCGCGCAGCCTCGCCATCGCGGACATCGATTGGGTCGCGCGCATCGTGTGGGCGAGCCAGTAGCGCTTAAGCATCGCTTCGGCGCACGCCCTGCCTGAGCCATTGAGCTTGCGCGCATGCGACCCAAGTTTCTGCTTCAACGAGCGAGGAGCCTCAAACATGTCACAATCACTCAACGGCAAAGTTGCGCTAGTCACCGGCGCATCCCGGGGCATTGGACGCGCGATCGCGAAAACGCTGGCGGCCGAGGGCGCGCTCGTGGCAGTGCACTTTGGCGGCAGCAAAAGCAAAGCCGACGAAGCCGTTGCCGGCATCAAGGCCGCGGGCGGAGACGCCTTCGCCATTCAGGCTGACCTTGCGCTGCTGGACGGGCCAGACACCTTGTTCCGCTCCCTCGATATCGAGTTGGAAAAGCGCACGGGCAGCAACAAATTCGACATTCTGGTCAACAATGCCGGCATTGCGCCGTTCGGCACGCTCGAGCAATTGAGCGCGACTGATTTCGACAAGCTCACAAACGTCAATATTCGCGCGGTGTACTTCGTGTCCCAGCACGCGAGCGAGCGTTTGCGTGATGGCGGACGCGTCATCAACTTGTCCAGCGCCGTCACGCGTGTCGGCGTTCCGTCCGGGCTCGCCTACAGTGCCAGCAAGGGCTGGGTGGATAGCTTCACGCGCTCGCTCGCGGGCCACCTCGCGCCGCGCAACATCACCGTGAACGCAATTGCGCCAGGCGTGATCAAAACGGACATGTCCGATCCGATGTTGGCGGGCGGGCCTGATTTCATTCTCGGCAAGCAAGCGCTGAAGCGCATCGGCCAACCCGAGGACATCGCGCAGCTGACGCTCGCACTCATCGGCACAGGCGGCGCATGGACCACAGGACAAGTGATCGACGCGTCCGGCGGCTCGGGAATATCGTTCTAGCCTTAAGCCGGACCTGACTCAGCCGCGTTCCGGCTTCCAAGCGGCGATCAAGCGGGGCCCGGCGGCGCGAAGCAAATCGCCCTTGACTTCAAACGCCGCGAAGGCTGCTGTCGGGAAATGACCAGAGAATTCGCGCGCCAGTTTTGATCCATCATGCGCTTGATGGATCAATCTGGCCGTCAATTCGCCGATGCCCGGATTGTGGCCGACGACCACGACACAATCCGCGTCGCTCGCGCCGAAGGCGTCCCAGATGCTCTCGGCCGCCGCGTGGTAGAGCGCCTCCTCGATCCGCGTTTCGAGCGCGAAATTTTGCAAGCCGTACTCGGCGGTTTCGCGCGTGCGCGTCGCGCTCGAGACGAGCGCCAAGGTCGGCTTCATACCCGCATCCTCGATTGCCGCACCCGCCAGGGCCGCCTCGCGCTTACCGCGCCCTGTGAGCGCGCGCGCCTCGTCGCTGGGCGCTTCGTGAGCGCGTACGGCCTTGGCGTGGCGGAGCAGAATGAGTGTGCGCATTCGATTCAGGAGTGTGCAGGCCCCGTAGGAAAGCGCAACAGCTCTCTCACCGCTGGCGCCGCGTGTGCCAGCACGTTATGCGAAGCATATTGCAATGGAATCGACAGAATGAACGACCTCACCACCCTCGCCGCCGGCGCCAAGGCTTGGCCGTTCGAACAAGCACGCCTGCTCTTGGAGCGGGTGCAGAAGCGCCCCAAGGACGTGGTGATTTTCGAGACCGGCTACGGGCCCTCCGGCCTGCCGCACATCGGCACGTTCGGCGAAGTGGTGCGCACCAGCATGGTGCGCCACGCCTTCTGTGTACTGACCGACGGCAAGATCGCCACCAAGATTATCTGCGTCTCCGACGACATGGACGGCATGCGCAAGCTGCCCGAGAACGTGCCCAATCACGACATGCTACGCGACTACATGCAGCGGCCGTTGACCGACGTGCCCGATCCGTTCGGCACGCATGCGAGCTTCGCCCATCACAACAATGCGCGGCTCTGCGCCTTTCTCGATTCTTTCGGCTTCGAGTACGAATTCAAATCCGCCACCGAACTCTACAAATCCGGCGCCTTCGACGCGACCTTGCTCAAGGCGCTCGCCGTCTATGACGAACTCATGGCGATCATGCTGCCGACGCTCGGCGAGGAGCGGCGGCAAACCTATTCGCCGTTCCTGCCGATTTCGCCCAAATCAGGGCGCGTGCTCTATGTGCCGATGAAGCGCATCGATGCGGCCGCAGGCACGATCACCTTCGATGACGAGGACGGCGAAGAGATCACGCAGCCGGTAACGGGCGGGCGCGCCAAGATGCAATGGAAGCCCGATTTCGGCATGCGCTGGGCCGCCCTCGGCGTCGATTTCGAAATGTTCGGCAAAGACCACCAGCCCAACCAGGGCATCTATGCGCGTATCTGCAAGGCGCTCGGGGCCGAGCCGCCAGTGAATTACGTGTACGAGATGTTTCTCGACCAGCACGGCGAGAAAATATCCAAGACCAAAGGCAACGGCATAAGCGTCGAGCAATGGCTGGCCTATGCCGCGCCGGAGAGCCTGTCGCTCTATAATTTCCAGAAGCCGCGCACCGCCAAGAAGCTCTATTTCGACGTGATCCCGAAGGCGGTGGACGAGTATCTGGCTTACGTCGAGAGCTATCATGGCCAGAACCTGGCCGAGCAATTGGAAAACCCCGCCTGGCACATCCACGCGGGCGCGCCGCCCAAGGACCTCACACCGATCTCGTTTGCGCTGCTGATGAATTTGGTTTCGGCCTCCAACGCCGAGACCAAAGATCTGCTCTGGGCGTTCATCGCCAAATACGCGCCAGGCACAACGCCCGCGACGCACCCATTCCTCGACAAGCTCTGCGGCTACGCCATCCGCTATTTCGAGGACTTCATCAAACCGACTAAGCGCTTCCGCGCCGCCAGCGACAAGGAGCACGCCGCGTTCGAAGACTTGATCGCGCGTCTCGATGCACTGCCCGCCGACACGACCGACGGCGAAGCGATCCAGAACGAGGTCTATGCGGTCGGCAAAGAGCACGGCTTCGAGCCGCTGCGCGATTGGTTCAAAGCGCTCTACGAAGTGCTGTTCGGGGTCGAAAGCGGGCCGCGCTTTGGCCAGTTCGCGGCGATTTTCGGTGTGCGCGAAACCAGCACGTTGTTACGCAAGGGGCTGGCCGGCGAGTTATTCAAGGTCGCTTAAGTCTCGGCGCGCACACTCCGCCATGCCTTCAAGATGGCATCGGCGCTCGCGTCGATATCCGCTTCGGTTGTGCTCTCGCCGATCACAGACACGCGAATGATTTGTCGCCCGCGCCACAACGCGCCGCCGACGAAGCACACCCCGTCCTCTTGAATGCGCGCGATGGTTTGCACCGTTAGCGCATCCGCTGTCGCGCTATCCAGATCGCTGCCCACGCGTACAGCGACTTGGTTTAAGACAACATCGTTCATGACCTCGACATCGGGCGCGGCGGCGAGACGTTCGCCCATTCGCCGCGCTAGCGCGCAATGGTGGCTCACCATAGCCGCCAACCCTTTGCGGCCAAGATGACGTAGCATCGCCCAGGTCGCGAAGCCCCGCGCACGCCGCGAGAGTTCGGGAACATAATCCGCTGGATGACGCTCTTCGCCTGCGGGCAGATAGCTTGCGGCAATCAACATGGCGCGCCGATGCGCCTCGGCATGTCGCACGATCGCGTAGCCGCAATCATGCGGCGTCTGCAGCCATTTGTGTCCGTCGCCGCCCCAGGAATCTGCCTTGTTGAGCCCACGTGTCAAATGCGTAAACTCCGGCACAGCCGCCGCCCACAACCCAATCGCGCCATCGACATGCAGCCAACCGCCCTTCGCATGAACAAGATCGGCGATCTCGCCGATGGGATCGAATGCGCCTGAATTGATGTGCCCTGCTTGCGCGATGGCGATGATGGGTCCGTCAAGCTTGGCGATCGCGGCGGAGAAGGCGCCCCTGCGCATGCGGCCTTGTTCGTCAACCGCCACACTCACCACGCGCTTTGCGCCCAAGCCCAGATAGCGCAGCGCCGAGAACACCGTCGAATGTGCTTCCTCTCCGACAACGACATGAACACCCGGCGCACCGATGAGGCCATCGGCCTCCACGTCCCAGCCGGCGCGCCGCAGCACTTCGTTGCGCGCCGCTGCAAGGCAGGTGAAGTTCGCCATCGTGCCTCCGGTGACGAAACCAACCGAACTCTCGCGCGGCAGGTCCAACAGCTCCAGAATCCAGCGCCCGGCGATTTCCTCGCACGCTGACGACGCGGGCGTCGCCAGCGCATTGCCCGTGTTCTGCGCCCAGGCGCTGGTCAGCCAGTCCGCGGCGAGGCCGGCGGGTGCGCTTGCGCCGATCACCCAGCCGAAGAAGCGCGGGCCAGTCATGTTGGCGAGCCCGCCGTCGACGAGCGCAGCGAGCTCATCGATCACGTCGTCCGCTGGCATGCCATCTTGCGGGGCAATCCGATCGAAACGCTTCAGCATCTCGCGGTAGCCGATATCCGGGCGATGCGGCCGTGCGCCCGCGCCAGCGCGAAACGCGACCGCACGTTCGACAATAGCGTTCAGCATGGCTTTGTGCTCAGAGTTCATTGCCGTCCCTCGCAGGCATGCTTTATCGACGATTATCAGCGGATGCATCTGCAGATACGCCACTTTGCACGGGAGATTGAGATGATGAAGGGTGTTTGCCAGGTCGGTCTTGTGTCGACCCGAGCCACCGATCTGATCGCGTTCTACCGCGACATGCTTGGCTTTCCGGTCTTGTTCTCCGCTAACGGCATGACCTTCCTGCAAGCTGGCGCGACCAACCTGATGATCGGCGAAGCGACGGAATCGCCCATCTTGGGCAATGACGTCACGCTCTATTTCGAGCCAGAAGATTGGGCAACCACGGAGGCCGCGTTGATCTCTCGCGGCATCGTATTCGAGCGCGACGCCATGGTAGTGCAACGACACGGCGACCGAGAGCATGTGCTGCGCCCGTTCAAGGATCCCGAAGGCCGGCGACTTTATCTTCTCGGTTGGCGCGCCGTCTGAGTCCTATTCGGCTTTTGCCTTGCGCCCGAACAGATTGGTCGCCGACAATTGATTGACGACGCCAGCTTGGAACACGCGAGCCGCGATGATGAGAATGACGATGATCGACACGCCCATCACCGCCCCCATGCCCGCGATCTCCCCCCAGCTTAAACCGGCAGGCGCACGGATCAGGATGAGAAAGGGCGTAAACGTCGGGATCCAGGAGGCGCCGACAATCAGCGGAGCGCTTGGATTATCGATCGCCGGCCCGAGCAGCAGCATCGGCATCATGAGCACGAACATGACGGGGCCAAGCAGCGTTTGGGTCTCTTGGATTGATTCACACAATGATCCGAGCGCCAGGAACACCGCGCCGTACATCAGATAACCCGCGACAAAGCCTACGGCGAAGGCCGCGATCAACTGCGGATCCAAAAACGCCGCCGCGAGATCGCCCATGCGGGACTCGCTCATCATCGCGGCAGCTTGGCTCAGTCCAAGTCCCCCGAGCGCCCCCCAGAACGCGAACAAAGTCGCGCTCAAGGCGGCGACGCCCAGCAGCTTCCCGATCAGCATTTGAAGCGGAGAGACACTCGTCAACAAGGTGTCGAGAATCTTGTTCGACTTCTCCTCGATGACGCTCGTCAGCAGCATGTTGGCTGCCGAAAACACAACGGCCCACAAGACAAACGCCAGCACGATCGACGCGATAAAGGGCGCCCGCTGCCGGCTGGTGACCTGGGTGTCGCCCGTGGCCTGACGTGGATCAAATTGTGCGGTTTCCGGTTCGAGATCCGAGAGCTTGTCAGCTTCGTTTGGCGGCAAACCTTGCGCGGCCAGCGCCTCGCGCTGCATCTCAAGCCGCAACGCGTTGCGCGCGATCACAGTCGGCTCGTCGTGCTGGAGATTGACGCTCCAATACTCAATCAGCGGCGCGCCGGCGGCGTCACGCCGAATGTTGAGGGCGCCATAGAGCGTACGGCCATCAGGTAAATCCTGGCCATCCAGATACGGCTTCACGCCCTCAATATCTGAGGCGGGCGCGTTCGCGATCAAGTACCGGGTCATCGGCGTGGGAAACGCGGCGGCAGCGTTCGGCGCGGACGCGCGCACGCTGTCTCGCGCCGCGCTGATGGCGCGCGCCAGATCGCTCTCCGCATCAAATGCGGCGAGCGCCGCAGGTGATGCACCCGAGGCAGCGGCGCGGAGATAAATTTCAATTTCCTCGCGGGCGGACTCGCGCGCGGAGGTCTCGAACGCGTGCCGCACCAAGGCGGCGTCAGTCGCGCGTTCGCCCACCACGGCCAACACCCGCGGCGGCTCGGCGCGCGACAGCAGCAACGGCGCAAATATCACCGCGCCCATCAAAAGCGGCGCAGTCAAGAGCGAAAGCCAAAAGCCCCAGGCGCTTACATAAGCGAGGTAATCACGCCGCGCGACGAGAAAGACAGGGTGCATCAGGCGCCGCCTCCAACAGCAACCTTGTCGCCAACCAGCGCGACGAACGCTTCATGCAAGCTCGCGCGCGCGGGCTCGAACAACGAAAGCGGCGCGCCTGTTTCCACGCAGGCTTGCAGGAGTTGCCGCGACCCTTTTTCAGCGTCGAGCTTGGCGCGCCAGCGGCGATTGCCATGCTCTTCGCCTTCGGCGGTCAATGCGAATCCACGCGGCGCAAGCGCCGCCGCCAGATCGAAATTGCCTTCGGTTTCCAGCACGGCCGCGCTTGGGGCCAAGGCGAGCGCTTCGGGGACGGTGCCTTCGAACGCCTTCTTGCCTTGCGCGATCAGCACGATACGGTCGCATAAGCGCTCGGCGTGCTCCATGACGTGCGTCGAGAACAGAATCGTTCGCCCGGCTGCGGCCTGGGCGCGAATGGTTTCCTCAAGCACACGTTGATTGACGGGATCGAGACCAGAAAACGGTTCATCGAAGATGATGAAGTCCGGCTCGTGCGCGATCGCGCCTAAGACCTGCACCTTCTGCGCCATGCCCTTTGAGAGCGTCTTGATCTTCTTAGTGCGAACCGAACCAAGACCGTGCGATTCCAGAAGCGTATCCGCGCGCTTGAACGCGACATTGGCCGGCGTACCCTTGAGCCGGGCGAGATACGCAATCGCCGAACGCGCGCTCATATTGCGATACAGGCCGCGCTCCTCCGGCAGATAGCCGACGCGCTTCAATGTCGCGCGCGTCACGGGGCCGCCCAGCAGCGTGACCCGCCCCGCGCTGGGCTTCAACACGCCCACGATCATACGCAAGGTCGATGATTTGCCCGCTCCGTTTGGACCGAGCACGCCATAAATCGCCCCTTGCGGGACTTGGAAGGAAATGTCCTGGACGGCGGTTCGCGCGCCGTAGCGCTTGACCAGCCCCTCTGCTTCGAGCGCTAAATTCATGCCAGGTCACACGTGGCTGAGCCTACGCCGAAGATCAAGGCGATTGGTCGCATCTTTCCAGCCAGCCGCTTGATTCACACGCGGCGCTGGGCGAATTTTCGCCGGTTTGGGCTTCGGGGGCGTGGATGTCGTATTGGTTGATCAAGAGTGAACCCGACGTCTGGTCGTGGGAGAGCCACGTCAAGAAGGGCGTCGATTCCTGGACCGGCGTTCGCAATCATCAGGCCAAGGCGCACCTGAGCGCAATGAAGACCGGCGACCGCGCCTTCTACTATCATTCTAACGAAGGCAAGGCGGTGGTCGGCGTCAGCGAAGTGATGCGCGAGGCCTATCCCGACGCTACCGACAAGACCGGCGCTTTTGTCTGCGTGGACTTTAAGGCCGTCGAGCCCTTCAAGACCCCGGTGACTTTGGCCGCGATCAAAGCCGAGCCAAAGCTCGCCAACATGGTGCTGGTCAAGAACTCGCGGCTTTCGGTGCAGCCCGTCACCGCCGATGAGTGGAAGCTCATCCGCAAGATGGGCGGACTGAAATAGCTAGCGCCCCTCGAGCTCGGCAACGAGCCTTGGCATGTCGTACACGTTGAGCAGCGATGCGCGGATCGCGGTCGCCGTGACCGACACGGTGCGGTTCAGCGCACCATCGTAAAAAAACGTGCCTGCTGTGGCGTGGATGTTGCCGTCGAAGCCAGCGCCAACCACGCGCCCCTCGCGATCCAAGAGCGGGCTGCCCGAGCTGCCGCCGACACTCTCCGTGCTGCTGACGGCGTTGTAAATCGTGTTCGCATCCAGACGCGCGCGCGCGTCGATCCAACGCTGCGTCAAGGCAAATGGCGCGGCACCAGTGGCGCGCTCGTAAAGCCCGCTGATGCGCGTAAACGGCGGCACCTCTGTGCCATCGGGCTGCGTCCATCCCTGCATGCGGCCATAGGATAGACGCGGCGTGCCGGTGGCGTCGGGATAAGCGCTTTCGCCAAACGCGCGGAAGCGCGCGCGCGCCAAGCGCTCATGCGCCTGTGCAACCGGCCCCTCGACCTCGCGCACAAAACGCTCGCGCACCGCGCGCGCTTGGCCATCCCAAGAGCGCACGAACACGATCATTGGATCGTCGGAGACCGCCACCGCCGCAGCACCGCCTTGCCACAGCTGCGCGCGCACGGCCGGATCAGCCAAGCGCGATTGCGCAAGACGCGCCGCCAGCATTTGCGGACTTTCGCGTCCCAGAATGGCGCGCGTAGCCGCATCATCGACGGTTAAGTACTCACGCACCTTGGAGAGCCACATTTCGAGATTGAGCGTCTCAAAGTCGGCAGACACCGGCTGATTGCCGAGCACAAAGCGTTCTGCCGTGGCGATGCGCGCATCGGTGTAGCGCGGCAGGCGCTCGCCATCGGGCTTGGCGCGCTCGTCGGCGGCGCGCACGATGTCGCGCGCCCAGGCGAATAAACTGGAACGCGGCGCGGCTGCGGCTTCAAGCAATTGGTGACGCAAGAAGAACGGACGATATGCGGCCTGCGCACGCGCGATCTCTCCCCATGGATCGCCCGTCTCGCGCGCGGAGGCGCGGTTGCGATTGATGCGGGTGCGGAGATCTTCCTCGGCAGCGACGGCGCGCGCGAACGAAGCCGCATCCGTCAGCGCTCCTCGTTGCCCCCAACCGCGCTTTATCAGGTTTTCGACGCCCTGGAACGCGCTCGAGGCGACGCGTTCTTGCTCTGGCCCTTGCGCCGAATATGCGATCAAGCGGCCGCGCGCTTCCGAGAGGTTGAGCAAGCCCCATGGCAGCTGCACATCACGGGTGAACGCAAGCTCAGCCGTCGTGCGCAAGCGCGCCGTCGTGCCGGGATTGCCGGCGAGCAACACAATCTCATTGGCCTCAAGCGGCGTGAACCGCATGGAAAGATGCGTCGGCGTTTGCGCGGGCTGGCCGTCTTGGTAGAGACGTAGGAACGCGAAATCGAGCGAGTACCGTGGGAAATTGTAATTGTCAGGATCGCCGCCAAAAGCCGCGATCTGATGCTCGGGCGCGAACACCATCCGCACATCGTCATAGCGCTTGTATTCGTAAAGCGCATAACGGCCGCCCTGATAGAGCGTCACGACTTCGCAGCGATGCGCGCCATTGGAGCATTGCCCCTCCAGCCGCGCGATCTCGGCGTCGCGCGCGCGGGCGAACCCTTCGGCGGGAATGTTCAATGTCGCGGCGTTGATCGCATCGGTGACATTGCTCATGCGCTCCAGCACCTGGATGGCGTAGCCAGGGCAGCGACGCTCCTCCGCGCGCGTGCGCGCCATAAAGCCATCGCGCACATAATTGGCTTGCGCCGACGAGATGTTGCCGACGCAAGCGATAACGCAATGATGGTTGGTGAGAACGAGGCCGTCACTGCTGACATTCGCGCCCGAGCAACCCGGCAGGCGCGCCGCGCCCGCCATCACGCGATCAAGCCAAGCCTGATCCGGCGCCCAACCCAATTGCGTCTGCATGCGCGCGGTAGGGAAGTTGTCGAAGGTCCAGAAGCCCTCTTCGGCCCGTACAGGCGCAGCCGCGAGCGCAAGGACCGAGACAAGAGCCGCAACCGCGCGCGCGCCATAATGCATGCAAACTTCCCCCATGTATCCCCGGCCAACTTTGCGTAACGCTCACGGGGCTCTATAGCGGGCCTCGCGGCCGGGCAATGGCGCGCGTGTGAACTTTAGTCCAGCCCTAGTGCGGCAAGCATTTCGGCTTGCACGGCGGGCGACACTTGATCAGCCTTGACGATGAAAGCGCGCGCTTCGGATTCAGGCACGCCGCGAATAAGCACATGCGCGTTGTCGTCGGTTTGGCCAGGGCCGCCTTCGCTAGCGTTCACTTCGATGCTGTGACCGCCGACATTGATCGACACACGCCCACCGCCCTCCTCGCCCTTCTGGTTGGGATCGCCGCTCACCGAAAGATCCACGCCGGGCATGCGCAGCGAGACAACCTCCTCCATCGACGTTTCATCGGTTGGAGTTGCCGCTAGCGCGCGTACGGCGGAGGTCTCCATCAACGTTGAGACGCCGTCCGCGACACGCGCGGCTACGGTGCGACCTTCGGGCGATGTGACAAGATAGATCTGCTCGCCGGCGTCGGCCCTGACCTCAAGCGTGTAGCCCTCGGCCGGCCCACCCGCGAGCTCGCCATCCGAATTCGGCGCCACATCCGTGCAGGCGGCTGCGAAGCAAACGGCAAGAGCCGCGAAAAACGTGCGCATCATGAAGCCCTCTCAGGCTTCTATTGTGACCTGGAGAGGCGCTCAATCAAGGCCCGGATACAGAGAGCTAGCGCGTGCGCTCGAAGCGGACGACCTTCTGATCGCGATCCACATAGGCCACGCGATACCCCGCGCCCATCCAGGCGCGCGCATGGCTGTGGTGATCCTGGTTGTCGTTGGCCCAGAACGAGCGATGGACGAGCGCGCTCTTCGGCAATTCCTTGCCGATAATGCACTCGATGTCCTCGAAGGTGAGCATTTCCGGGCGGCCTCTGCGCCGCTCGAGATGAGCTTGCAACGGCTTGTATTTACGCATGCCACGCGCCTCCCGCTCGCGTTGATCGGATCGCTGCCGAAATTGATCTAACGGGGGGTTAGGGTCGGTGATTTGCGGTGAATGAAAGGTTACTGGAGCAGCGTTGAGCGGCTAAGCTGCGCCACCAGAAGGGAAGTCTCACATGCGTCTTGCCTCATCCTTGTGCGCCCTTGCCGCCCTCGCCGCCTGCGCTACCGTGCCCGAGAGCGGCCCGTCCTTGCGCTACGCTGACGCCGCCAGCCGCGGCGCGTGGGCGGCGTTGCTCGCCGGCCGCCCCACGCAAACGCAAGTCGAGCGCACCACCGAGCTTTGGTCCAATGCGCTGGGCGACAGTTTCGCCTGCGACGTGCGTATGCGCGATGTGGTCAATGCGGGCTTGGTCGGCGCCTTGGAGATCGGCGCGATGAACGCCGCCGCCAGCCGAGGCGGCGCAGCGGAAGTGCGCGAAGGCGTCGGCCGCTATGTGGCGACGCTCGTGGGCCTTGCCGTACAGAGCCGCGAGACGCCGAGCGCGACGCGTTGCGAGGCGCTACGCGCCTGGGCGCCCGCGATCGCCGGCGAAGGCCGTGAGGCTGTCGAGCGCGCGCGCCGCAATGGCTTGATGGAAGAGGAATATGGGCTCCTGCTGGCGCTGCTGGCGCGGTGAAGCGGCTTTAGCCGGACAACGCGGCGCGTTTCCGGGTTTGCTTTTT
>JALHOC010000001.1:56873-186543 GCA_022843225.1 Hyphomonadaceae bacterium | reverse complement strand
CCCAAAAGATCGGAATGCGATTCCGGAACTACCAATCGAAAGGGCGGCAAACCCGATTGCTGCGTACCCAGCATGTCACCGGCGCCGCGCATGCGGAAGTCAATCTCGGCGATAGCGAAGCCGTCGTCGTTGCGGCGCAACGAATCCAGGCGTTCTTTGGCGCTTTCGCCCAGCGGCGGTTTCCAGAGCAGCACACACGAGCCCTGCTTGTCGCCCCGGCCCACGCGCCCGCGCAATTGATGCAATTGCGCGAGGCCAAAACGCTCGGCGTGCTCGATCACCATGATCGTGGCTTCCTGAACGTTCACGCCAACCTCGATCACCGTTGTGGCGACCAGCAGATAAGACTCGCCTGAGCGAAAGCGATCCATCGCCGCTTCGCGCGCCGTTGGCGGCATGCGTCCGTGCACCAATTCCACACCTGCGCCGAAGCGCGCCTGCAATTCCTTGTGGCGATCCTCCACCGCCGCGAGGTCGACGGCTTCGCTTTCCTCAATCAGAGGGCAGACCCAATAGGCGCGTTCGCCGCGTTTGGCGGCATCAGCAATCGCGTCCGCCACCTCGTCGCTGCGCGTGGTTGGCATGGCCACGGTGCGGATCGGTTGTCGCCCCGGCGGTTTCTCATCCAGGACCGAGAGGTCCATGTCGCCATGGATTGACAGCGCCAGGGTACGCGGGATCGGCGTTGCGCTCATCACCAGAACGTGCGGCGCGAAGCCTTTCGACACCATCCGCATGCGGTCGGAGACGCCGAAGCGATGCTGCTCGTCGATCACGATCAGGCCGAGATCGGCGAACACAACCTCATCTTGGAACAGCGCGTGCGTACCTATGACGACGCTGATCTCCCCGGATGCGAGCTTGGCGAGGATGGCTTTGCGCGCGGCGCCTTTGTCGCGCCCGGTCAACACGGCCATGCTGACGCCTGCCGCCATAAGCAAGGGCTCCAAGGTCACGCCGTGCTGGCGCGCTAAGAGGTCGGTGGGCGCCATCAACGCACTCTGCAAACCCGCTTCAGCAGCCCGCGCCATGGCAAGCGCGGCCACCAAGGTTTTGCCTGAACCGACATCGCCTTGCAGCAGCCGAAGCATTGGCGCGGGCTCGGCCATGTCGGCGAAAATCTCGCGCGCCGAACGCTCTTGGGCGCCGGTGGGTGCGAAGGGCAAGCTGGTGAGCAGCTTTGAGGTTAGGCGCTGATCACCAACGACAGCACGTCCGGGTTCCTTACGCCGATGCGCGCGCCGCAGCCTCAGCGCGCACTGGCGGGCGAACAATTCGTCATACGCCAGGCGCGTCCGGAACGGGCTCTCGGGCGCGACATCTTCCGGCGTCGTCGGGCGGTGCATGTGTTCCAACGCGGTGCGGAAATCCGGCCAGTCATAGGCTTTCACCGTCGTCGCCTCGAGCCATTCTGGCGTCTCGGGCACGCTATCGAGTGCTGCTCCGATCGCGCGCTGCAATGTGCGTCCAGGAAGCCCCTGGGTGAGCGGATAGATCGGCTCCACCGGCGGCGGCGCGTCGCCCTTGTCGGGATCAACCACGTAATCGGGATGCAATATTTGGCGCATGCCGTCGAAGAACGTCACCTTGCCGCTCACCAGCCGCGTCTGGCCCACCGGCCACATGCGCTTCAGCATCTCTTCGTGACCTCGGAAATACGCGACGGAGAGAAATCCAGTCTCGTCGCGCAAGCGAACGCGGTGAGGCAGATTGCGATACGCCGGCAGGTGGCCGTCAACCTCCGCCTCAATGGTGGCGATGTCGCCCTCATTGGTTTCGGCGATCGGCACGCGCAGCCGCCGATCAATGGCGGAGTGCGGCGCGAGGAACAGCAGATCGCGCACGAGCGACCCGCCCGCGACTTTGGCGATCAGCTCCATGGACTCGCGTTTCGCGCCCTTGGGCGGGCGGGCAGGGGCGAGAAAAGCGGCGAGGGCGGGCGTGTCGGTCATTCTGGTCCAGCGGGCCTGACAGCGCCCGCTCAATCGGTTATAGCGCGGCCCCCGCCGTTCCGCCTCCCAAGCCCGCCAGACCCCGCTCCCATGGACGATTATCGCAAGAAGCTGAGATTTCGCGCCTGGCGGCGAGGATTCCGCGAGATTGACTTGATTCTAGGCGGATTTGCCGATGATCACCTCGCCGATCTAGATACGGCGGGCTTGGCGGCGTTCGAGGCCGTGCTCGATGCGCCCGACCAGGATGTCTATGGCTGGATCGTGGGACAAACGCCGCTTCCGCCCGAATATGACACGCCCACCTTCGCTCTGATTCGCGCCTATCGCCCCTCTGCGTCATGAATGCTCTCGCGCCCCGCCTCGTTGAAACGCTCGCCAAGGCCAAGGACGCGCTTGTCGTCACCGGCGCGCCTGAGGGCGTCGACGCGGCCGCGCTCGGCGAAGCCGCCCGCTTGCGCGGCGGCGTGACATTGTTTGTAGCGCGCGATGAAACAAGAGCGTCGCAATTCGAAGCGGCGGTGCGCTTCTTCGCGCCCAAGCTTGCGACGTTGCGGCTGCCGGCTTGGGACACCCTGCCCTATGACCGCATCTCTCCAGCCGCCGCGGTCGCGGCGCAACGCTGTGCGGCGCTGGCCGCGCTCGCACGCCGCCCCGCCAACGATCCGCCGCTGCTCGTCATCGCCACAGCCTCCGCAGTCGCTCAACGCACGCCGCCGCGAAGGAAGATGGGGGAGGGGGCTTTCTCCGCCAAAACCGGCGACGAGTTGGAGATGGCGCAGCTTGAGAGCTATCTTGTCGTCAACGGTTATGCCCGCGCATCGACCGTGCGCGCGGCCGGTGAGTTCGCGGTGCGCGGCGGTCTCATTGACGTGTTCGCACCGGGCGCGGGCGAGCCGCTACGGTTCGATTTCTTCGGTGACACGCTAGAGGCCATTCGCAGTTTCGACCCGGAAACCCAAATCTCCAAGGCCAAGCTCAGCCAAGCCTTGCTGACGCCAGTCAGCGAAGTGCTGCTCGACGATGCGAGCGTGCTGCACTTCCGCAAGCGTTTCGGCCAGGCCTTCGGCGCTGTCAGCGATCCGCTCTATGATAGCGTGAGCGCGCGCATTCGCCGACAAGGCGTCGAACAATGGCTGCCGTTTTTCTACGACACGCTCGACACCGTGTTCGACTATGTCGGGATCGAGGCCCTAGTCGCCTTCGACGCGCTCGCGGAAGAGGCGATCAAGGAGCGCGTGGAAACCGCGCGTGACCATTTCGAGTCCCGCCGCAGCGCGCCGGTGCCCCGTGGCGGCGCCCCGTTCCGCGCGCCTGCGCCGGACCTGCTCTATCTCGGGGAAGACGCGCTGCGTGTCGCCCTCGGCGCGCGCACTGTGCGTCGGTTCACGCACTTCGATAGCGACGTCAAAAACCGGCTCGACCTGGGCGTCCGTGCGGGCCGCGACTTCGCGGCGGAACGCCAAACCGCCGACGCCAACGTGTTCGATGCCGCAGCCCTTCACATCAAGGCGCTCACCAAGGCCGGCAAACGCGTGGGGATGGCGACATGGTCGGAAGGCTCGGCAGAGCGCCTGCAAGGCGTGCTGACCGATCATGGCGTCGAAGCGGTCGTCCGCGTGAACAGCTGGAGCGAAGCCAGCCAATTGCCCAGAGGCGCGCACGCGCTCACCGTGTTGCCGTTGGAGCATGGCTTCGAGAGTGAAACGCTGGCATTCCTCTCCGAGCAGGACATTCTCGGCGATCGCCTCGCGCGTCCGAAGAAGCGCCGCAAGGCGTCCAGCGTGATCGCTGAAGCGGCGGCGCTTGGGCAGGGCGACCTCATCGTCCATCAAGATCACGGCGTTGGACGCTATGATGGCTTGAAGACCCTCGACGTGCAGGGTGCGCCGCACGATTGCCTCGAGCTCACTTATGCCGGCGGCGACAAGCTCTATCTTCCGGTTGAGAACATCGAACTCGTCTCCCGGTACGGCGCGGAGGATGCCGAAGCACAGCTCGATAAGCTCGGTGGTGTTGCGTGGCAAAGCCGCAAAGCGCGCGCGAAGCAACGCTTGCGCGACATGGCGGAGGAATTGCTGCGTATTGCCGCGCAGCGCGCCACACGCAGCGCTGAACCGATCGCCGCCCCGGAAGGCCTATGGGACGAGTTCTGCGCTCGCTTCCCCTACGAGGAAACCGACGATCAACTCGCGGCCATCGACGACGTTGTTGGCGACCTTGGATCGGGCAAGCCGATGGATCGCCTCATCTGCGGTGATGTGGGTTTCGGCAAGACGGAAGTGGCGTTGCGCGCCGCCTTCCTGGTCGCGATGACGGGCAAGCAAGTCGCGGTGGTCGCGCCGACGACCTTGCTCTGCCGTCAGCATTTCCGCACCTTCTCCGAGCGCTTCCGTGGCTTGCCCGTGCGCGTACGTCAGCTGTCGCGTCTGGTCACGGCGAAAGAGACGTCCGAGACGAAGGCGGCGCTTGAAGCGGGGACCATCGAGATCGTGGTTGGCACCCACGCGCTAATCTCGAAAACAATTAAGTTTCGCGACCTCGGCCTCATGATCATCGATGAGGAGCAGCATTTCGGCGTCAAGCATAAGGAGCGGCTCAAGGATCTGCGCGCCGACGTGCATGCGCTCACGCTTTCGGCGACGCCGATTCCACGCACGTTGCAATTAGCCCTCGCGGGTATTCGCGAGATGAGCCTGATCACAACTCCGCCGATCGATCGCATGGCGGTGCGTACCTATGTGACCCCCTTCGACGCTGTCACCGTCCGCGAGGCGTTCCTGCGCGAGAAATATCGCGGTGGGCAGAGCTTCTTCGTCTCGCCGCGGATAGCAGACCTCGACGAAGCGGCGAATTTCCTACGGCGCAACGTACCAGAAGTGACCTTCGCCATCGCTCACGGCCAGATGGCGGCGAGCGCGCTCGATGAGATCATGACCAGCTTCTATGACGGCGCCTATGATGTGTTGCTCTCAACTAGCATCGTCGAAAGCGGCTTGGATATCCCGCGCGCCAATACGCTCGTTGTGTTTCGGGCCGACATGTTTGGTCTGGCGCAGCTCTATCAATTGCGCGGTCGGGTCGGGCGTCAAAAGCTACGCGCTTACGCTTATTTGACCACGGCCACCGAACAAACGCTGACGGCAGGCGCCGAAAAACGCCTGAAAGTGCTGTCCTCGCTCGACAGCCTGGGCGCGGGCTTCACCCTTGCAAGCCATGATCTCGATATGCGCGGCGGCGGCAATCTATTGGGCGAAGAACAGTCGGGGCACATCCGCGAAGTGGGCGTGGAGCTCTATCAAAGCATGCTCGAAGAGGCGGTGCAGTCGTTGCGCGACGGGCGCGAGGATCAAGTCAGCGAGAAATCTTGGTCGCCGCAAATCAATGTCGGGGCATCGGTGTTGATCCCCGAGACGTACGTCGCCGATCTCACCGTGCGTTTGGCGCTCTATCGGCGTTTGGCCGATTTGGAGACGGATCAAGAGCGCGAGGCGTTCGCCGCAGAATTGATTGATCGCTTTGGGACGCTGCCTCTGGAAGCTGAGCAATTGATTGCGGTGGCGGCGCTGAAGGCGCTGTGCCGCCGATGCCTGATTTCCAAGCTCGATGCCGGCCCGAAAGGCGCGGTGCTGACGTTCCGCGAAGGCGGCTTCCCCGATCCGATGGCGCTGGTGCGCCATGTTCAAGAGCGGCCAGACGACTACAAGATGCGTCCCGACGGCAAGCTCGTCGTCCAAGGCGGCTGGCCGGAAGCGCCGGCGCGGCTGAAAGCCCTGCGCGCCGTGTTAGAGGCGCTGGCGCGGATCGCGACGCGCAAGGCCGCTTAGGCGGGGATGCTTTCAACTTCTATGGCGCGAAGCGCGCGCGCCAGCATGCCCGCAGCACTCTCGCCCGGCTGCAATTCCACCGCGCTTTGCTCGAAGATCAGCGGCACTGCGCCGCCACCGCCCGCCGCGAAAGCCGTGCACTCCGCGACCGACGCAATACGCTCCGCTGTGCGCCGCGCTCCCGTCACGTCGGCGCCAGGCAGCGCGACAATGATCAGATCGCGGCCCAACGTGGTTCCGCTATCCGTCTCGCGCATGAGCCGCGCCGCCAAGCCCGCGATCTCGGTGAAGCCGTTGCGCCAAATGGAGTCCTCCGGCTCGCGCGCGCCATGCGCGGGCATCACGCGGAGCGCCGCGAGCGCGAGCGGGCGCCCGCTCGCATGATGATCACCCGCCAACCGCGCCAGATGGGCGTCAAACGGCGCGGCTTGAAATAGCCCCGTGCGCGGATCGCCCATGCGGTCGCGGAGCGCGCGTAACTCGGTCTCGGCGTCTTGACGGCGGCGCTCCCGGCGAATGGCTTCAAACAACCAGCCGAGGCTCGCATTGGGTGATGCCTGCGTATCGACAATCGCGGAGGCGCCGCGTTCGATCGCGGCTTCGGCGCTCGCGCGGTCGCCGGGCGCCACGATCACCATCGTGGGCAAGTGGTACAGTGTGGCGTTGCGGCGCAGCGCGGAGCATAGGGACAATGCCGTCTGCGGATTGGTAGCACCATTCAGAACCACGGCGTCGAATGCGTCATCGTGCAAATGATCAAAACCCGCGAAAGAGGAGAACGCCGCCGCCACCAGGCCGTCGTGCTCGGCCAGTACACGCTCAAGCGAGAGGAAGAGCATGCTCGGCGCGCCAACATAGAGCACGCGGAGTTTGCGTCCCGCTGGCGTCGGCGCTGTATCTACGCCCATGTCCAAGGCGGTCTTGCGCCGGCGCTTGAGTTCGTCCTCCGTCGCGGCAACGCGCAACTGCGCCTCGATCTGCGCGGCGAGAAGTCTCGGTGGCGCGCTAAGCGCGATGGCGCCCTGAAAGGGCCCCAACGTGGCGAGACCGATAGGTGCGGGCGTGGCAAACGGAAGCGCAACGAGCGCCGCCATCGGGGCAGGCGCGGTCTTCAAAGCAACCTCGGCCTGCGCGCGCGGCGCGCTTGCTATCGTCGTTGCGGTAAAGATGGCGATGTCCTCGCCATCCGGCGCTGGACGATAGGGCCCAGCGAGCGCCCGCGCATCGACGCCCGCGGCGTTCAGCAGGGCCTGCGCCTCGCGCACGGCGCGCACATCTTCGCTGCGGACGACAATACGCAAAGGTTAACGCTCCGGCGCCCTTGGGCTGCGCGCGTGATTATGGTTTGAACGCACTTCGAAGCAATGAACAAGCTTAATGGAGATCGCACATGGCGTCTGGCCCGCTCAACGGCGTGAAGGTGGTGGAATTCGCGGGCATCGGCCCCGGTCCCTTCTGCTGCATGATGCTCTCCGACATGGGCGCTGACGTTGTGCGCATTGATCGCGGCGGCGGGGTGCGCGGGGGAACGCCCAAGGGCGGCCCCACCTATGACCTGACCGCACGTGGACGCCGCTCGGTGGCGCTCGATCTCAAGCAGCCGGCGGATATCGAAACGGCGCTGGCTCTGATCGAGAAAGCCGACGTGCTGGTGGAGGGATTTCGCCCGGGGGTGATGGAGCGTCTGGGCCTGGGACCGGACATCGCGCTTCAGCGCAACCCAAGGCTGGTTTACGGTCGCATGACTGGTTGGGGGCAGACTGGACCGCTTTCGCAGGCTGCGGGCCACGACATCAATTACATCGCATTGACGGGCGCACTCCACGCCATGGGCCGCAAAGGCACGCCGCCCGCGCCCCCGCTCAACCTCGTCGGCGACTTTGGCGGCGGCGCGCTCTATCTCGCGTTTGGAATTTGCGCGGCTTTGGTCGAGCGCGCGACCTCGGGCAAGGGGCAGGTTGTCGATGCCGCGATCACCGATGGAACAGCTTCGCTCATGGCTATGATGTATGGGCTGCGCGCTGCAGGCATCTGGACTGATACGCGCGACGACAATCTGCTCGATGGCGGCGCGCACTTCTACGATGTGTACGAGACCAGCGACGGCAAGTTCGTCAGCGTCGGTTCGATCGAGCCGCAATTCTACGCGTTGTTGCTCGATAAAACGGGCTTGAAAGACGATCCCGCGTTCAGCTTCTCGATGAATAAGCCCGAATGGCCGGCGCTCTCGGAGAAACTAGCAAGCGTGTTTCGCACCAAGACGCGCGATGAATGGTGCGCGCTGATGGAAGGCAGCGATGTTTGCTTCGCGCCAGTGCTCTCGATGGCGGAAGCGCCAACCCATCCCCACAACGCCGCGCGGCGGAGTTTCGAGGAGGTGGGCGGCGTGGTCCAGCCCGCCACTGCGCCGCGCTTTTCGCGTACGCCCGGCGCCATCCAGGGACCGGCCAGGCCGCCTGGGGCCGACACCGTGGCCGTGCTCGCGGACTGGGGCGTTGCGCCAATTCCTACCTGATTTTTAGATTCAGGCGCGGTTCAACGGGGGTGGTGTTTTATCATTCCCGGTTCCGGACGATTTTTCGTCCCTCGCTCGTACCGGGGCCAGGTTCTCGACCCAATTCCGGGTCGAAACACAAAAGCGCCGGCGGCCGGCTCAGCCGCCGGCGCACTTGTTTTCGAGCCCTTGTTGCGCTGCGGATTGCGCCTTTGGGCGAGCCTGCCTAGGACGGGCCGCGAAAGGCGGCTCACGTGGTCAAAAAGGTCTATCCCGATGCCAAATCGGCCCTGGAGGGGCTCGCATTCGACGGCATGACCGTCATGAGCGGCGGCTTCGGGCTCTGCGGCATTCCGGAAAATCTGATCGTCGCTCTGCGGGATACCGGCGTGAAGGGGATCACCGTCATTTCCAATAATGCCGGCGTCGACGGCTGGGGCTTGGGCCTGCTGCTCGAAACCAAGCAGATCAAAAAAATGATCAGCTCCTACGTCGGCGAGAACAAGGAATTCGCACGCCAATATCTGAGCGGCGAACTGGAGCTTGAGTTCAACCCGCAAGGCACGCTCGCGGAACGCTGCCGCGCGGGCGGCGCTGGCATCGCGGGTTTTTACACCAAGACCGGCGTCGGCACGCTGGTGGCGGAAGGCAAGGAAACCAAAGTGTTCAACGGCGAGACTTATGTGTTGGAGACCGGTCTGGTCGCCGATGTCTCGATCGTGAAGGCGTGGAAGGGCGACGAAGAAGGCAATCTCATCTTCCGCAAGACTGCGCGTAACTTCAATCCGATGATGGCGACGGCAGGCAAGAAGTGCGTCGCGGAAGTGGAAATCCTGGTCCCCAGCGGCGAACTCGATCCCGACGCCATCCACACGCCGGGGATTTATGTGGATCGGATCGTGCAGGGTCGTTTCGAGAAACGGATTGAGCAACGCACGGTGCGGACGCGCTCATGACGCACGCAGCGTACAAGCGCTTTGTCGATGAAATGGTCGCCGTAGCTCGACGCTCGGTTGCGAGCGACCGTATCCTTAAGAACGGGCATCCGGTGCGGACAAACGAACGGGACCTAGCGCTTTCGGCAGAGGAAGCCGCGCTGAAAGCGATCTTCGCGCGCCTGAACGACGAGGAGCGGGCAACTCTCGCTCGTGCGATCGAGGAAGAACGCGCTTCAGCATTGCACGATTTCGCCTCCTTCATCGAGTGGGCCGCCACTGCCGACGACATGGCCATTCATTGGGGCGCTGAAACGTTCGGTTCGAGCCCCTTCGCTTCTATGCACTACGACTTCATCTGTCGTCTGAACGGCGACGAGTGGGAGAACGCTTGATGCCTTGGTCCCGCGATCAACTCGCACAACGCGCCGCGAAGGAATTGCGTGACGGCTTCTATGTGAACCTCGGCATCGGTATTCCGACTTTGGTCGCGAACTACATCCCCCCTGGCATGGAAGTGACGCTGCAGAGCGAGAACGGCATGCTGGGCATGGGGCCGTTTCCGTATGACGACGAGGTCGACGCCGACCTCATCAACGCCGGCAAGCAAACCATCACGGCGCTGAAGAAGACCTCATACTTCTCGTCCTCGGATTCCTTCGCCATGATCCGCGGCGGCCACATTGATCTGTCGATCTTGGGCGCCATGGAAGTCTCCGAACGCGGCGATCTGGCCAACTGGATGGTGCCGGGCAAGATGGTCAAAGGCATGGGTGGCGCCATGGACCTGGTCGCCGGCGTCAAGCGCGTGGTGGTGGTCATGGAGCACACCTCGAAAGAGGGCGCGCCGAAGCTGTTGAAGCAGTGCGACTTGCCGCTGACCGGCGTCGGCGTGGTGGACCTGGTGATCTCCGATCTCGGCGTGTTCGAGATCGACAAGCATGGAACTGGCCCCATGAAGCTGATTGAGCTTGCGGACGGCGTTTCGCTCGACGATATCAGCGCCAAGACACAAGCAGCGTTCGTCAGCGCGCTCTGATAAGATCGGGCGGTCTGATCCAAGCTGGATGGGTGGCCGAGTGGTTTAAGGCAGCGGTCTTGAAAACCGCCGTGGGTTCACGCCCACCGTGAGTTCGAATCTCACCCCATCCGCCACGTCGAGGGAGGGCGCGTCATGGCTGCTTGGTCGAATTGGTCGGGTAGCGTGCGTGCCCAGCCGAGCGAAATCTACCGACCAAAAACTGAAGCCGAACTCGCGCAGGTCGTCACGCGCGCGGCCAAAACCCGCGTTGTAGGCGCCGGGCACTCCTTCATGCCGCTCTGCGAAACCGAGGGCGCGCTGGTGAGCCTCGATGCTCTGGAGGGCGGCGTTGAGATCAATGCCGACAAGACGCGCGTCTGGGCGCCGGCGGGCTGGAGCCTCGCCAAGCTCACGGATGCGCTGTGGGCCCAAGGCGTCTCGCTGATCAATCAGGGCGACGTGAACCCGCAATCCCTCGCTGGCGCGATCTCGACGGGCACGCACGGGACCGGGGCTGAGCTTGGATCGTTGTCCACGGCTGCGCGCGGGTTTCGGCTGATGCTCGCGGACGGATCGGTTGTTACCTGCAGTGCAACCGAAAGACCTGACCTCTTCCAAGCGCAACGGCTCTCGCTCGGCCTGCTGGGCATTGCCACGCGCATCGAAATCGATGTGCTGCCAGCTTATCACTTAGAAGAGCGCTTGGAATCGCATCCGCTCGATGCGGTGGCGGAGCGCTGGGATGATCTTGTCGCCAATCGACATGCGGAATTTTTCGTCTTTCCTTATGGCAAGAACGCCATTGTGAAGACGCTCCGGCCGGTCGCGGGCGAGGGGGCGCTCGAGCGCAAGAACGACATGGACGACCGCGCCTTTAGCCGCGTGTGCGATATCTGTGCGGCCGCGCCGTTCCTCACGCCGATCTTGCAGCCGCGCATCGTAGGCGAAGGCCTGCGGCAACGCCGCGTTGGCCCCGCCTATCAGATTTTTTCGTCGGATCGGACCGTGAAGTTCGAAGAGATGGAGTATGAATTGCCGCGCGCGAATGGTTGGCCGGCGCTGCGTGAGGTGATCGCCTGGGTCCGCAAGAAGCGCCTACCCGTGGCGTTCCCGTTCGAGTTTCGCACCGTGGCGGCAGATGACATCTGGCTAAGCCCATTCAACACGGGGCTAGGCGCCTCAATCTCCATGCATCAATACGCAAAAATGCCCTGGCGCGCGATTTTTGCCGAAGCCGAGCCGATCTTTCGCGCCCATGGCGGGCGCCCGCACTGGGCCAAGCGTCACACGCTCACCACTGCCGATGTGCATAATCTCTATCCAGACGCCGCGCGATTTTGCGCGGTCCGCGACCAGTATGACCCCAACGCCAAGTTCGCCAACGCGCATCTTTCGACGCTCTTCGGTATACAACCCAGGGCCGCGTCATGAGTGACATCGACCTGCATCGCCACCTGATTGGACAGCGGGGTTCGCGGGGCGCGCTCAACACGCCAGCGCTAGTGCTCGACCATGATGCGTTCACACGCAATGTCGCGGCCATGGCGGCCTTCGCACGCGAGAGCGGCGTCGCGCTGCGCCCGCACGCAAAGACGCATAAGAGCGTCCATATCGCGCGCCTGCAGATGGAAGCGGGCGCGGCAGGCGTATGTTGCGCCAAGCTTGGCGAGGCGGAGGCGCTTGCTGAAGGACGCATCGGATCGATCCTGCTCACATCGCCTGTGGTGACGCCGCAAGCGATCGCACGGCTCGCCGCACTTCATGCGCGTATCCCCGATCTTCGCGTCGTCGCCGATCATCCCGAAAACGTCGATCGCTTGGCTGAGGCGGTGCGCGAAGCGGCCCGCCCGCTTTCGGTTTTTGTCGACATCGACCCGGGTATTCGCCGAACAGGTGTTGCCTCGCCTGAGGCTGCGCTTGTGCTGGCGCGGCGCATCAAGGAGACGCCCCAGCTCAGCTTTGGCGGCGTGCAAATGTATTGCGGCGCCCAGCAACACATCGAATCCTTCGCCGATCGCCGCGCCGCGATCTCAGACCGCACCGCCTACCTCAGCACGATCCTCGACCTGCTGCGCGGCGCGGGGATCGAGGTTCCGCTGATCACAGGCGGCGGCACCGGAACACACCGTATCGACGCCGAACTGGGCGTCTACACGGAGCTCCAGGTCGGCTCCTACGTCTTCATGGATCGCCAATACAATGAGTGCGACCTCGGCGGCGCGAGCGTGGCGCTCTACGAAACATCGTTGTTCGTCGACGCGCGCATCATCAGCGCCAATGCGCCCGGCATGGCCACGATCGATGCGGGCTTCAAGGCGATGTCGACCGATGGCGGCGCGCCGTCCATCGTCGCGGGCGCTCCGTTAGGCGCGGGCTTCATCTTCATGGGCGACGAACATGGCGCGGTGTTCGCGCCCGGCCATGAGTTCAAACTGGGCGACGCGGTCACGCTCGCTGCGCCGCATTGCGATCCCACCGTCAATCTCTACGATGCTTATCATGTGGTGCGCGGCGATACCTTGATCGACATTTGGCCAGTGAGCGCGCGCGGCCGCTCGCGCTAATGTTTGCGGGTTGGTAAACCTGAAAAAACCATGAAAGCTTACGCGGTCTCAATGGGCTCTGGGCTATAAGCGCGCTTCGATTTCGGAGCGGAACCGCCCTATGCATCGCTTTGCTCGCGTGTCTTTCATTGCTTGTGTCGCGCTTTCCGCCGCTGGCGGTGCGAGCGCCGATCCCGCGCCGATCGTGTTCGCCGGGCAGGGCGCCGCCGTGGAACCAGCTCCTGCTACAGTTCAGCCCGTCTCGTACGAGACTGCGGAGTTGGCTGGCGGCGACGAGCGCTCCTACGGCTATGGTCGCCAAGCGCGCCCCCGCGCGGGCGCTGTAATTGACATTCGCCGCCCTTCGGCACCCCCACCCGCAGCCCCGCGCACGCCATTGGTGCTCGCCCAAGCCGAAGCCCCAGCCTCTTCCCAAGAAGCCGCGCCCGAGGAGCAGGGCGCTCGCCCCGGATGGCTCGAGCAAGAACGCGTTGGCCCGCCCTATCAAGCCAATGGCCGTTGGTATGTGCCGACGCCAGAGCCAGGCTATGAGCAAACCGGCATGGCGTCCTGGTATGGCCCGCAATTCCACGGGCAGCGCACCGCTAGCGGCGAAGTCTTTGACCAAGAGGCGATGACGGCCGCGCATCCGACATTGCCGCTCAATAGTCTCGTCCAAGTCACCAATCTGGCCAATGGCCGCGAAGCGATCGTGCGGATCAATGATCGCGGGCCGTTCGTCGGCGAGCGTCTGATTGACCTTTCGCATGGTGTGGCGGTCGCGCTGGACTTCGTGCGTGCTGGACATGCTCAGGTGCACGTTCGCTATCTTGGCCCAGCCCCGCGCCGGGTGAATGCAAACGGAGAGGCGGCTCCATCCGCGCCAAACAACCCACGTGTGGAGGAGGGGCCAGCCTCCCTACTCCCCCCCTCCTCTGGTGACCGAGAAGAGGGCGGAACCATGCTCGCGGGCGCGCCTATGTCGATGGCGGCCACTGCGCGACCGGTCGCGGCGCCGACATCTGGCGGCTATTTCGTCCAGGTCGGGGCGTTTTCGGACCTGAGCAACGCCCAAAACGTCCGCGACGCCGTTCAAAGCGCCGGCCCGGTCGTGGTCGACACCCGCCAAACAGCGGCCGGCGAATTGTTCCGGGTCCGGGTAGGTCCCTGGGGCAGCCGTGACGAGGCCGAGGCGGCCCGCCGCAGCCTCGCCGATCTTGGCTATGGCGAGGCCGTGCTCGCGAGCCGCTAAGCGGCGTTGACGCGCACGCGCCGCCCCGGTTTGCTGCTCTGAATTGGCGCAAGCAGCGCGTATCGATTCGGCGGAGACATGATTGTGGTTCGCGCTCTTTGCGCTCTCATCCTCGCGACGCTGGTTGTTGTCCCGCATGCGGGCGCGCAGCAAACCCCGCCGCCGCCATCGGCGGCCCGCCACGTCGCCATCATGGACGGGCAAACCGGCATCCTGCTCTATTGCGACGATTGCAATACGCCGGTTCCGCCCGCTTCGATGTCCAAGCTCATGACGGTTCTGCTTGTCGCGGAGCGTTTGCAGGCGGGGACCATCACCATGGACACGCGTTTTCGCGTGTCTGAGCGCGCGTGGCGCCATGGCGCAATGTCTGATGGCTCGCACATGTTCCTGGAACTTGGTTCCGAGGTGAGCGTGCGCGATTTACTCAACGGCGTGATCATCGTCTCGGCAAACGATGCGTGCGTGGTGTTAGCCGAAGGCATCTCCGGTTCAGAGGAGGCGTTCGCGACCGAGATGAACCAGCGCGCGCAGGTTCTTGGCATGCCTACGGCGCGCTTTCGAAACGCAACGGGGCTGCCGGACCCTGATCATCTGATCTCGACCGCAGACCTAGCGCGTCTTGCCCGTCACCTCATGATGACCTCGCCCGAGCTGTACCGCGTCTACGCGCAGCGTGAATTCACCTACAACAACCGCACGCAACAGAACCGCAACCCGCTGCTCGGCGCCTCCGATGGCGCCGATGGCGTGAAGACTGGCCATACCAATGATTCCGGCTATGGGTTGGTCGGCTCGGCTATTCGCAATGGCGAGCGGCGTATCATTGTTTTTAATGGGACCCGCTCGATGGCGGAGCGGCGCAGCGAAGCGTTGCGGATCATGTCGGCGGCTTTCAACGACTACAGCGCTCGTCGCTTGTACCGCGCTGGCGATCCCGTCGGCGAGGCGCAAGTGCGTTTAGGCTCGCGCGGCGCCGTTCCGCTCGTGGCGCAAACGGATATCGCTGTTGGCGGCACGCGCCAGCTGCTCGCGGGGCTGTCGGCGCACATCGTCTATAATGGACCCGTGCCTAGCCCGATCCGCGAAGGCGACGTTGTAGCTAGGCTCGTAATTGAAGGCACTGGATACGAGACGCAGGCGTTTCCCCTGGCCGCCAGCCGCAATATCGGGCGCGCCAATTGGTTCTCGCGCGCCTTTGAAGGCTTGCGCCTGACGCTGTTCGGCGCTGAATGAGGCCGATGGCCGAAGGCACATTCATCACGCTCGAAGGCGGCGAGGGAACGGGCAAATCCACACTGGCGCGGGGCTTGGGTGAAACTTTGCGCGCTGCGGGACGCGAAGTGGTGCTCACCCGCGAACCAGGCGGCGCGCCAGGCGCTGACGCCATCCGCGCGCTGTTGGTTCAGGGCGACGCCAATCGCTGGAGTGCTTTGGAAGAAGCGCTTCTGTTCGCGGCGGCGCGTCTCAATCATTTGAACCACACCATCCGGCCAGCACTGGCTCGCGGCGCGATCGTGATCTGCGACCGCTACTACGATTCAACCCGCGCTTATCAGGTCGGCGCCGGCGGCTTGAGCGGCCAGGTGCTGGACCAGTTGAACGCCTTGATCGACGCAAAGGTTCCCGATCTGACGCTCATTTTGGATATCGCGCCCGCGCAAGGGCTTGCGCGGTCACGTGGGGGCGATGCAGGCGAGGACCGCTTCGAGAAAAAGGACATATCTTTCCACGAGCGTGTTCGTGCGGAGTTCCTCGCCATCGCGGCGCGTGAACCGCAACGGTGTGTGGTGATCGATGCGTCGATGGGACGGGATGATGTGCGCGCCGCCGCCATGCGCGCCGTGGACGCGCGTCGATGAAGTCCGACAAGCCCGCGCCAGAGACCGACAAGGAGCCCAGCGCGCCGCATCCGCGCGAGACGTTCTCGTTCGTGGGGCATAATGTCGAAGAGAAAGCACTCGCCGATGCGCTGGCGGGTGAGCGCATGCACCACGCTTGGCTGCTCACGGGCCCAAAGAGCGTGGGCAAGGCGACGCTGGCGTATCGCTTCGCGCGCGCGGCTCTCGGAGCGAGGCGCATAGGGCCACGCCCGCTTGATGTCGATCCGGAAGATCAAATCGCGCGACGCATCACGGCGCTCTCACATCCCGATCTCTTTGTGCTCAGGCGCGGCTTGAACGACCGTGGCAAGGCGCGGCGCGAGATCACTGTCGACGACGCCCGTGAGCTTGGGAACTTCTTCTCGCTCGCGCCCTCTGAAGGCGGCATGCGCGTGGCGATCATCGACGCCGTGGACGACCTCAATCGCAACGCGGCGAATGCAATCCTGAAAACCCTGGAGGAACCACCCGCACGCTCCGTACTGCTGCTGGTGTGCCATGCGCCCGGCGCGGCGCTCGCCACCATCCGCTCGCGTTGCCGACGCCTGGCGCTGCGCACGCTAGACGACGCCGCCATGCGCACGGCCCTGGGCGCAAAGGGCGACGATACCTTGATCGCCTTGGCCAAGGGACGTCCCGGCCGCTCGATCGCGTTGCAGGCGCAAGGCGTGGATGCGGGTGCGCTCGGGCTGGCAAGCGCGGAGGCGGCGATCCTGCATGGCCAGGCCGGGGCCGTGCTCAACCGGCTCTATGACAAGCTCTCTGGCGAACCGTACGAGCGCTTGGCAGGCGTGTTGGAGCTGGCGTCGGAATGGACCCGGGCGACAGGCGCAACGCAGAACAGTGAAGCCTGGGCGGAGGCGTGGTCGGCGCTCGAAACGCTGCGTCAGGAAGCCGAAGGGCTCGACATGGACCCGCGCCACGCGCTGGCGCGCGCCGTTGGCGTGCTTGACCGCGCCGCAGCGTCGCGGCGATGAAGCGCCATGCTGATCGACAGCCATGTCAACTTGCACCACCAGAGCTTCGCCGATGATCGCGACGCGGTGATCGCACGCGCGCGCGAAGCGGGCGTGACGCGCATGATCACGATCTGCGACAAAATCGAGAACTTCAAAAAGGTGATCGCCATCGCTGCAGCGAATACGGACATCTACGCCAGCGTCGGCGCGCATCCGCACTATGCCAAAGACCATCTCGATCTTACCGCCGAGCGTTTGATCGAAATGGGCGCGCACCCAAAAGTGGTCGGCGTTGGCGAAACGGGGCTGGACCAGCACTACAAGTTCAGCCCGTTCGAGGATCAGGTGAACGTGTTTCGTGCGCACGCCGAAGCCGCGCGCAAACTGGACAAGACCCTCATCATCCATACGCGTGAAGCGGACGAGGCGATGGCGCAGCTGTTGGAGGAGGAGGCGGGGAAGGGGCCTTTGCGCATCCTGATGCACTGCTACACAAGCGGCATGGAGCTCGCGAGGAGGGCGCTGGCGCTGGGGGCCTATGTCTCGTTCTCTGGCATCATGACCTTCAAGAACGCCGAGGACGTGCGCGAGGTGGCGAGGATGGTCCCGCTCGATCGCGTCATTGTCGAAACCGACTGCCCCTATCTGGCGCCGGTTCCGTTTCGCGGCCAACGCTGCGAGCCCGCGCACGTCGCTGCGGTGCAGGCCTATTTCTGCAAATTGCGTGGGCTGGAAGAGGGGGAGGGGAGCGCCCTTCTCGCCGAGAATGTCTTCCGCCTCTTCCCAACCATCGCACGGCCATCGTGATGGGCACTTTGCGTGTCACCCTCCTCGGTTGCGGCTCTTCCGGCGGCGTGCCGCGCGCCACCGGCGATTGGGGCGTGTGTGATCCAAACGAGCCCAAGAACCGGCGTACACGCTGCGGATTGCTGCTGCAGAAGTGGAACGGCGACGCAGGCGCGCCAGAGCAGGCGACGACCGTGCTGATCGATACGCCGCCTGACCTGCGCACGCAGCTGGCGGAGGCGAAGCCGAGCCATCTCGACGCCGTGCTGATCAGTCACGATCACGCCGATCAAGTCGCGGGCTTCGATGATATCCGCGCCTTCTTCATCAAGCACCGCCGGCAGGTTCCGGTTTGGATTGACGAGCCCACGCGGCGCACGTTCATGGTTCGCTACGCCTATGCGTTCGAAACCCAAGGCGGCTACCCAGCCATGGCGCGTGATGCCGGACACATGGCGCCTCTAGTGCCTCTCGCGATCGAGGGCCCCGGTGGCGCGTTGGAAATACTGCCGCTCGAACAAGACCACGGCTTCTCCACGTCGCTGGGGTTCCGCGTCGCGGACTTCGCCTACTCGAACGACGTGGTGGCTATCTCGGAAGCGACATGGGCGCACCTTGGCGGCTTGGCGCTGTGGATCGTCGATACGCTGCGCGAGAAGCCGCACCCCACGCATGCGCATCTGGACCTCGCGCTTGCTTGGATCGCGCGCGCGCGCCCACGCCATGCCGTGCTCACGAACATGCACATCGATCTCGACTACCAGACGCTCAAGGTGAGGCTGCCGACGGGGGTGGAGCCGGGCTATGATGGCTGGCGCGCCGATCTGCCTATCTGAGTCGGGTCTCTCAAAGTCAGCGTCGTTGCCCATAATCTATCTTATGCGAGAAATGCATGCCCGCCCAACACAATGAAAAGGCTGACGAAAACCAGCCCAACCGCCAGCAGGCGCTCACCCGCAACGCGTCGGCAACGCAGGCGGTCCTCGATGTAATGGCGACATTGCGCGACCCTAAAGGCGGCTGCCCGTGGGACCTTGAGCAGAATTTCGGGACGATCGCGCCTTACACGATCGAGGAAGCCTACGAGGTCGCTGACGCAATCGAACGCGCGGATATGCCTGCGCTGAAAGAAGAACTGGGCGATCTCCTGTTCCAAGTCGCTTTCCACGCCCGCATGGCCGAGGAGCAAGGCGTGTTCGACTTCGCCGACGTCGCCCAGGCGCTGGCCGACAAGATGATCGAACGACATCCGCACGTGTTCGGGTCAGAGGGCGATGATCGCACGGCAGAGCAGCAGACCCAGGCCTGGGAGACCATGAAGGCCGAGAAGCGCGCCGCCAAAGGCGCCTCGCTCCTGGACGATGTGCCCATGGCCCTCCCCGCTCTGATGCGCGCCGAGAAGCTCACTAAACGCGCCGCGCGGATCAATTTCGATTGGCCGACGCCCGAGCCGGTGCTGGAGAAGCTCGAAGAGGAATTGGCTGAGTTGAAGGAAGCGCGCGCGGCCGGGGATCAGGACGCCATCGCCGAAGAGATGGGCGACATCCTCTTCGTGATGGCCAATCTCGCCCGCAAGCTGAAGGTCGATCCCGAGGAGGCTCTGCGGCGCGCCAATGCCAAGTTCACGCGGCGTTTTCAGTTCATTGAGCGCGCGTTGGCCGAAGAGGGACGCAGCGGGCCGCAGCCGCTGGACGACATGGAGAAGCTGTGGCTGGAGGCGAAGCGGGCGGAAAAGACCTCAGCGCGAACGGCCCTTTAACCCAAGCGAGATAACCTAACCCATTCAAGGACCTTGTCGGTCTGTCGATGGAGCGGGCCCTATGTCCAGCACAATGAGCAACAGCGTTCGGCGTGGTTCGGAGCATTTCGAGCCGGAGCCTGCGCTCGATCCTCAAGAACAGCGCAAGCTGCGCGGCCATCTCGAACAGATCGATTACGCCGCTTACGCCGCCAATAGCGAAGTCGTGGCCCAGACGCTCCACGCCACCGACCTGAGCAAGTTTCAGCACCTCGCAGTGGCGGCCGCGAACGCGCGTTCGAAATGGGTGGCGCGCGCCGTCGCCATGACCGAGGCCGGCCACGCCCTGACGCTCGCTCAGATCGAGGAGTTGACGGCGCTGCGGCGTGCATTCGAGGAACTCACCGAAAGCTACGAAGCCATGCGACGGATGGTGGAACGCGGCTACCTGCCCTACCGCGCGCGCTAGGGGGATTTCTCCACCCCAATCCCGCGAGAATCGCGCGAAATCCCTTGCAGAACCGGCTTGTACAAAAATCAATCCGACCGAGTTGAGCGCGTTATAAAGTGGTCGCGCTTTGACACGGGAGGATTTCGAGAGCTCCGAAACTTCGAGATGTCAGGGCGACGTTCGGTGTGAGTGCCGCTGGGGATGCAAACCGCGGGATCCAGGATGGGTCGGACCATTCTGCACACGGAACCGGCAATGCGGGGTGGACCTAAGCGTCGACGCGGACCATGCCAATTGTCTCGAATCGCGTTTTTCGAGACGAGGACTGCACGCGAACGGGGCTCGGACGGTGCGGTTTCGACTGCGCCCATCCACTGAAAAAGTCCTGTAAACCCGCATCCGGCGAAGAACGAACGCTAACGGGGCGCGCCGCGTGCGCGGGCGTGGGTTCAGCAATGGAACCACGCATTCCCTTTGAGACGACCTCAGCGCGCGCCGCGCGCCCCGCCTCCCAATCTGGGAGCGAACGTGAAATGCAAACCCGGATCGCCGGAGGCGGGCGCGCGTCTTGATTAAGTGCTCGCTCCAAACGGCACAATCTTGTTCTCGATATCGTGGCCGATGTCGGCGCGACCGAGATAAGCGATCCCCGCGCGCTTGCACCAATATTGGATCATCTCGACATCGCTCGCGCCAAACGGCTTGTCGTTTTCCGGCACTTCAGACAACCGCCCAAGCTTGATCCCCTTCACGCGCCGGATGTTGGGCGAAGAGGTGATGGCGAAGAGGGCGCGGTCCAGCCGATAAAGATACTCCCCCACGTCCTCCAGCATCAGCACATGGCCGGCCAGGTCAGGCTCCAGCGGCGTGCCGAGAATTGCGTGCAGCACCATGATGTTGAACGCGGCGGTTTTGCCGTCGAACATCACGCCCAGCTCGACGCTCTCCGGCGCGCGCTCGATCAGCCAGGCCAAAGCCCGCTTCACCGCGCCCTCCCCGCCCGGCCGGATCATGTCCACCGGCATCGGCCCGTGCGCGAGGTTCGTGAAGCCTTGTGCGTAAAGCCCGCCCAGCAGCGCGCCCGCGTCGGAATAGCCGAGATAGGTTTTCGCGCGTGCATTGTCGTTCAGCCGCGCGATCGCCTGCTCCGCTATGCGGCACGCGCCATACCCGCCGCGCGCGAACCAGATGGCGTTGAAGCTCGGATCGTTCGCGTACTCCACCAGCGCGGCCGCGCGCGCGTCATCGTCGCCGGCAAAATGCCCGGCGCTCAGGAAACATTGCGGATGAAAAACGATCTCAGGCGCGCGATCAAGAAAGCAATCCGCGGCGAAGCGCGTCACACGCTCGGCGAGCTCGCGATCGATGCGCGTGCCGGGCGCGACCACGCCAATGCGAAGCGATGGGGCCATGCTGGGTCGCTATCCTTGCCGTCTGCCGCTGTTTGTCCTCATAACCTTGCGCGATGAGTCAGGCAAAGATCAGTTCAGCCAAATCCTATTTCATGAGCGGTATCGGCGGCTCTGGCATGCTACCGCTGGCGCTGATCCTGCGCGCGCGCGGGTTCGAGGTGGCGGGATCGGACCGCTCGCTGGACCAAGGCCGATTGGGGGCGAAGTTCGAGTATTTGAACGCGCAGGGGATCGCCCTCTTCCCGCAGGATGGTTCCGGCATCGTTAGCGCCGAGCAGATCTTGGTGCGCTCTGCGGCTGTGGAAGACACCGTTGGAGATGTAGTGACCGCGAAAGCCGTCGGTGCGCGCGACATGAAGCGCCCAGAGCTGCTGGCGGAGCTCTTCAACGCCGCCAAGGTGCGCATCGGCGTGGCTGGCACCAGCGGTAAATCCACTACCACGGCGATGATCGCCTGGATGCTCCACCGCGCGGGCCGTGATCCCACGGTGATGAATGGCGCTGTGATGAAGAACTTCGTCACGCCCGACGCCCTGTTCGCCTCAGCGCTGGTGGGCAATGGCGACGCATTCGTGAGTGAGGTGGATGAGAGCGACGGCTCGATTGCGCGCTACGAGCCTACAATCGCGGTCGTTAACAACATCGCGCTCGATCACAAGAGCATGGACGAGTTGCGCGCGCTGTTCGCTGCTTTCGTCGGCAAGTCGGATGTCGCCGTGCTCAATCTCGACAACGAAGAGACAGCGAAATTGGTGATGAGCGCCAAGGTCCGCACACGCACCTTCAGTTTACGCTCGGGCCTCGCTGATCTGCATTGCGCCGCGATCCGCCTCAAGCCGGCTGGCGTCACGTTCGATGTGTTGGAGAAGGACACACGCCAGAGCGCCAGCATCGATCTAGATGTGCCGGGCGAACACAATGTGTCGAACGCGCTGGCTGCGCTCTCGGCGGCGCGGGCGTATGGGTTGTCGTTGAAGGATGCTGCGGAGGCGATCGAGGGGTTTTGCGGTACGAAGCGGCGTTTGGAGGTCGTGGGCACAGCCGGCGGCATCAGCCTGATCGACGACTTCGCCCACAACCCCGACAAGATCGCGGCAACGCTCAAAACGCTGCACGCGTTCCCCGGCCGTCTGCTGATTATGTTCCAGCCGCACGGCTACGGGCCACTCAAGCTCATGCGCCACGAATTCGTCGATTGTTTCGTCGCCAACATGGCCGAAGACGACGTGTTGATCATGCCCGACCCGGTCTATTTCGGCGGCACAGTCGATCGCGCGGTGACCAGCGAACACATCGCGGCGGGCGTGCGCGCGCGTGGGCTACAGGCGCTCGCGTTCGCCGAACGCGCGGCATGCGGCGACAAGCTGATCGAATTCGCCGAAGCTGGAGATCGCATCCTCATTATGGGCGCCCGCGACGACACCCTGAGCACGTTCGCGGCGGAGTTGCTGGAGCGGCTGAGTTGAAGCCAAGCGCTTCGACCAGCGGACTACTCCGCCGCCTGCTTCGCTTCTTCCGGGAGGGGCTCGATGGGCGCAAAGCGCTCGGCGTCAGCCACAAGCAAATCCGCCTTCAGCGTGATGTTACCCTCATCGTCGGTCGCTTCTTCAAGAATACGCCCCGCAGCGGCGATTTGCGCGCGCAGTCTGCCTTGTTCCGGGGAGAGGGTCAGGGTGATCGTGCGCGTGGCGGAGAAGGCCGCGCGATCGATTGCAGCGAGCAGGGCGTCCATCCCCTCCCCGGTCACCGCCGAGATCGCGACAGGGGGTAGGGTCGCGCCCTCCCCCTCGCTAGCCTTGAACGTCCGTCGCAAACGCGCCTCGCGCGTCGCGGCGTCGAGGTCGTCGATCTTGTTCCAGACTTCAAGAACGGGCGGCGATTTGCCGTGGGCATCCTTCGCCAGCTGCGCCAACACGTTGAGCACATCCACGCGCTGCTGCTCGCTGTCGGGGCTGGCGACGTCGCGCACGTGCAACAGCAAATCCGCTTCGGTGACGGCTTCCAAAGTCGCACGGAACGCCTCGACCAATTCGTGCGGCAGATCGGAGATGAAGCCTACCGTGTCGCTCATGATCACGGCGCGGCCGCTCGGCAGTTTCACCTGGCGCGCCGTCGGATCGAGCGTGGCAAACAGCATATCTTGCGCCAACACGCCTGCCTGAGTTAGCCGATTGAACAGCGTCGATTTTCCAGCATTAGTGTAACCGACGAGCACCACCGCCGGCAGGCCGGCGCGCGCACGCGCGCGGCGTTGTAGGCCGCGCGTTCGGCGAACATCCTCGAGCTCTCGCTTCAGCTTGATAATGCGCTCAGCGATGATGCGGCGATCCAACTCGATTTGGGTTTCGCCAGGGCCGCCCGTTTTGCCCAAGCCGCCGCGTTGCCGCTCCAAGTGCGTCCATGTGCGCACCAAGCGTGAACGCTCGTAACCCTGGCGCGCCAGCTCGACCTGCAGCTTACCTTCCTTGGTGCGCGCGCGCAGACCGAATATCTCCAGGATGAGCCCGGTGCGATCCATCACCTTGACGCCGACATCCTGCTCGAGATTCCGCTGCTGCACGGGTGAGAGCGGCGCATCGATCACGATCACGCCGGCGCCGAGCGCTTCGGATTCTGCCTTCATGCGCTCAACACGGCCGCCGCCAAAGTAGGTGCGTGGACTGATCTGGCGGAGCGGTACGGCGTCGGCCTGGGCGACCTCCAAGCCAAGCGCTCTCGCCAGACCGGCGGCTTCCGCAAGCCTGGCTTGTGTCGCGATGCCACTCCCATCGGCGCCTGCGATGGGACGCAGGACGATGGCGCGGTTGAGGTCTAAGGGCGGTGGTTCAGTCGTGGTCGTCTTCAATGGCTTTGTCGATTTCATGCAATTGCACGGGCGCGCCCGGCATGATGGTGGAGATGGCGTGCTTGTAGACAAGCTGCACCTGGCCGTCGCGGCGCAGGAGGACGCAGAAATTGTCGAACCAGGTTACCACGCCGGAGAGTTTGACGCCGTTGACGAGGAAGATCGTGAGCGGTGTCTTGGCTTTGCGGACTGCGTTGAGAAACGTGTCCTGCAGGTTCTGCTTTTTCTCCATGGGCTCCACCATGTTTGAAGTTTTATAGCGCCGCGACGAAGATGCGCGGCTACATGGCCAAGCATAGGCTGCCCTTGCGCGCGCCACAACCCGAAGCAGGGCAGGGCCCCTACTCCGCTGATTCCGTGCCCAAATAGGCGTCACGCAGCGACTTTGTGATCGGACCAGGGCGCCCATCGCCGATCATCGCCCCATCAATGGCGACCACTGGGGTCGCTGGATTGGTGGCGGCGCTGATAAAGGCTTCGCGCGCGGCTTTGGCCTCTGCAATTGTGAATGGCGTCTCGACCACCTGGATTTGGCGCTCGCGTGCGATCTCGATCAGCTTAGCGCGCGTCACGCCATGCAGGATATCGTTTGAAAGCCCGCGCGTCCGCAGCTGGCCATCGGCGTCAACAATCCACGCGTTAGACGCCGTCGCCTCCGTTATGTATCCCTCATCGTCAACCAACCAGGCTTCAAATGCGCCAGCTTCCTTGGCAGCCTGACGCGCAAGCGCGTTAGGCAACAGGTTCACCGATTTGATATCCCGGCGCGCCCAACGGATATCCGGCACGGTGATGACTTTGACGCCTTCGGTCACCCGTTTTTCGAAGGCGCTGCGATCCAAAGTCTTTGCGGTGATCACTAGGGTCGGCGTGACGGCTGGCGCAGGAAACGCGTGATCGCGGGGGGCAGCGCCGCGGCTGATTTGCAGATACACAATTCCGAAACCGACGCGGTTTCGCCGCCTTACCTCTTCAAGCACCAGGCGCAACGCCGCCTCGCTCATCGGCGCGGGGATACGGAGCTCCCGCAATGAACGCCACAAGCGCAAGAGATGAGCGTCGGCGTCGCGCAATTTGCCGCCGCGAACAGGCCAGACTTCGTACACAGCGTCGCCAAACTGAAAGCCGCGATCCAGGATGGACACCGCCGCGCTCCGCACTGGCGCGTAGGCGCCATTGACGTAAGCGATCTCGGTCATTCGCCGTCTAGGCCGCCACGACCGGGCGCTTCCACGCCAAGCGATTTCAGTTTGCGGTGGAGGGCTGAGCGCTCCATGCCGATGAAGGCGGCGGTCCGCGAAATGTTGCCGCCGAACCGCGTGATCTGCACGTTCAGATACTC
The DNA here is from genome assembly GCA_022843225.1 of Hyphomonadaceae bacterium. Taxonomy (GTDB): domain Bacteria; phylum Pseudomonadota; class Alphaproteobacteria; order Caulobacterales; family Aquidulcibacteraceae; genus Vitreimonas. The sequence goes on along the minus strand of JALHOC010000001.1, from coordinate 161,103 downwards.
GCGCTCAAAACGCTCACGCGCGTCCCGCAAAGGCAGCGCGATCACCTCCTGCAAGCCATCGGCCTTCGCCATGCCCGATTGCGGCCACGCATCGGGCGGGAGCGTGTCCATGGTCACCGGCGAAGCGGCGTCCCCCGTCGCCAAGATGAGAATGCGTTCGATGACATTGCGCAGCTGACGAACATTACCCGGCCAGTCGGCGGCCTGCAGCGCCGCCAGCGCGTCCTCTCCGATCTGGCGCGCGGGCACGCCGGACATGCCCGCCAAACGACCAACGAAGTACCCGGCGAGCTCAGGAATGTCCTCGCGCCGCTCCGAAAGGCTTGGCGCACGCAGCGGCACGACGTTGAGGCGATGGAACAGATCTTCGCGGAAGCGCTGCTGCTCGATGTCAACGCGGAGGTCGCGTGAGGTCGATGACACAACACGCACATTGACTTGAACGTCGGTGGAGCCGTTGAGGCGGCGAAATCGTTGGTCGATCAACACACGCAAGATTTTCGCTTGTGTCTCCACCGGCATGTCGCCCACCTCGTCGAGAAAGAGCGTGCCGCCATGCGCGAGTTCGAAGACGCCGGTTTTGCGCGGACGCCCGTCAGGCCCCTCCTCGCCGAAAATCTCACTCTCCATTCGCTCCGGCGCGATCGATGCCGCATTGATCGCCACGAATGGCCCGGCCGAGCGCGGGCTGCGTTCGTGCAGCAACCGCGCGACCAATTCCTTGCCGGCGCCGGCAGGGCCAGAGACGAGTACGCGCGAGTTCGTCTGCGCTACCCGATCAATGGAGTTGCGCAGCGCGCTCATAACGGCGGAGGAGCCGATCAGATGCTCACTTGCGGCCGACCGTGCTTTGAGTTCAAAATTCTCGCGCTTGAGCCGTGACGTTTCCAGTGCGCGTTGCACGACAAGCATCAAGCGATCGGCTGTGAAGGGCTTCTCCACGAAATCGTAAGCGCCTTTGCGGATCGCGGCGACCGCCGTTTCGATCGTGCCATGGCCGGAAATGACAATCACGGGAAGGTCGGCATCGGTTTCTTTGAACAGCGTGAGCAGCTCAAGGCCATCGAGCCGGCTGCCTTGAAGCCAGATATCGAGCACGACCAAACTCGGCTTGCGCTTACGGAACGCATCGAGCGCCTCATCGGCGTCGCGCGCGGCGCGGACCTGGTGGCCGTCGTCTTCAAGGATTCCGGAGACCAAGTCCCGGATGTCGGCTTCGTCGTCGATGACCAATATGTCGGACGCCATCAGGATGCTCCTGCATCGGTTTCGGCGGCGAGGTCAGCCGGTTCCTCGCCGCGTTTGGGAAGTACAAAGCGAACGATGGCGCCGGGCCCAGCTCCAGGCGCATCGTCCAGTTCAATCAAGCCGCCGTGGTCTTCGACAATGCGCGCGACGATAGCGAGACCGAGGCCAGCTCCTTTCGCGCGCGTCGTGACATACGGCTCGATCAGGCGGTGGCGATCCTTTTCCGGAAAGCCGAGGCCGTTATCGATCACTTCGAACTGCACCCCGAAGTCGAGATCGCGCAGCCGCAATAGCACAAAACCCTCTTTGGGTTCGCCGTCTCGCGCGCGCCGGGCTTGAACGCTCTCGGCCGCGTTTTTGATGAGGTTGAGCAGAGCCTGGCCGATCAAGCGTTCGTCGCCAACAAGTCCGATAGGCGTGTCTGCGCCTTCGACCTCGACGCGCATATCCGCGAAGGCAAGACGTTGGGCAAACACCGTCGAACGCGCCACCTCGCTCATGTCCGCGAACGCCATGCGCGGCGCGGGCATCCGCGCGAACGATGAGAATTCATCGACCATGCGCCCGATGTCGCTCACCTGCCGCAGGATGGTGTCTGCGCATTTGACGAACGTGTCACGATCAGAGGTGATCTCGTCCGCATATTTGCGCTTCAAGCGCTCCGCTGAGAGCTGGATCGGCGTGAGCGGGTTTTTGATTTCGTGCGCGATGCGACGGGCAACGTCCTTCCAGGCCTCCTGCCGTTGCGCGGAAATAAGCTTGGTCATGTCGTCGAAGGTGAGCACCAGCCCGCCTTCGGCGTCCGGGCTCATACGGACGCTCAAGTTGACCGAGCCGCCGTCACGCATCAGGTCCACGCGCTGCGGCGCGGTTTCGCTCATGGGCGCAGGCTGGTTGAGCAATTCAGCAAACTCAGGCGCGGCATCGACCAGGCGTCTGCCAACGAGGCGCTCTTCGCCGCGTCCGAGCAATTGCGCCGCCGAGCGATTGGCCGCCGTGATGCGACCATCGCGATCGAGTCCGAACACGCCCGCGCTCACGCCGCCCAACACGGCCTCGATAAAACGGCTGCGCGTCTCTGCATCCTCTTGCGCGGCGACCAGATCGCGGCGCTGCGTCTCCAATTGCGCCGTCATGCGGTTGAAAGCGGTGGCGAGCGTATCCACTTCGTCGCGCTCCTCGCCCACCGCGACTCGCGCGCTGAGATCACCGAGCGCCACACGACGCGCCGCGCCGACCAATCTCCCGATCGGTTCGGCGATGCGGGTCGCGCTGTTGAGACCGAGCCAGCCCGCGCCGAGTATGAGCAACAAGGCGGCCGAAAGATACGCTAGTCCGAAAAGCGTCCGCAGGGAGTCTTGTTGTTCGCGTGCAGCGCGATACTCCGCCACCGACTGACGGAAATCGCGCAATCGCTCTACCATGCCTGGCGCGACCGCCCGCGTGACGAGCAAGTAGGCGTCGCGATAGGCGTCGAGGCGGTACAGTGCGACGATTTGATCAGCGCCATCCGCGAATGTGACATTGACGCTGCCTGCATCTGCCGCAGCAAAAGCGTCGGCGGCCGGTATTTCAAAACCCACAGCGGGTTCATCAGGCGCATTGGCAAGAATGCGGCCATCGGAGGCAATGACGAAGGCGGAGACAAGGCCTCTACGCGCCGCTTGCGCCTGGAGGAAGTTGAGATAGCGGGTACGATCCTCAGCCAGCCCGCGCTGCGCAATGTTAAGGTCGACGGCCATGGCCTCCACCTCGCCGGACAGGCCATCTGAGGCCATGTCGACGTAGGCCCGTCCGACATCGGCTGCGTTTTCGATCGTGGTTTCGACGCGATCGCTGAACCACCGATCAACGCCCTGACTGAAGGTGAAGCCAAGAAAGGCCGCGACGATCACCGCCGGCGCCAGTGCCGCAAGCCCGAATAGCGTCACGAACCGAACGTGCAAACGTGCGCCTGACGCTGCTTGTCGCCATCCACGCGCGACCCGCATCAATCGGTGAACGAATATCCCGGCCAATCCAGCGGATAGGGCGATGCTCAGGAGCAGAAAAGCGAGGATGGTTTGGTTGGCCTCTCCTGCGAGGCCGTCACCGAAAAGCAACGCAATTGTGGCGGCAGCTGTGAGCAGCGTGGCAAGGCTAAAGCCCACCACAAACGCCAAGGCGCTTCGGCTTTGCGGCTGGTCACTGAGGACCGCCGCGACAGCGGGTTCACTGGTGAAAGGCAGCACCATGGCCGGGGGCACCCATGTTGCGGTAAAGACACATGGTGTTGACCCAGGATCACGCCTGCGTCAATCGCCACGTCCAGTTGGGATCGCCAGGCTCTGAATTTTCTTCCGCAAGGTGTTTCTGTTCAAGCCGAGTATGGCCGCCGCGCGAATTTGATTACCGCGCGTCGCAGCAAGGGTCTGGACAATCAGCGGTCGCTCCAACTCCGCCAGCAGGCGGTCATAGAGGCCAGGCTCCGGCGCGTTAGGGCTCGCGGAGGTGAATTCAGCGGCGACCCGCTCTGCGACCGCTTGCTCAAAGCCCAGGCTGCTCTCTTGCGCCGGTGGCGCCGAGGCGCCCAGTTCGATGGCGATATCGCGCGCGGTGATGACAGGCGCGGGGCTGAGAATGGCCGCGCGACGCAGCAAATTTTCAAGCTCGCGCACGTTGCCTGGGAAAGCATGGCTCTTGAGCCGTTCGATGGCGCTGGCGTCCAACGACTTGTCGCCCAAGCTTTCCTTCCTCACGCGCACAAGGAACGCGCGCGCAAGTTCGGGGACGTCTTCGAGACGGTCACGGAGAGGCGGCAATTGGATCGAGACAATGTTGAGCAGTGAAAACAAGTCTTGGCGGAAGCCGCCCTGACGCACGAGCTGCGCGAGGTTGCGTTGCGAGGCCGCAATGATGCGCGCGCCCTCGACGGTCGCACGCTCGGTATTGAGCAGCCCCGCCAAGCGCGTTTGCCCGGGCGCCGGGAGTTCGTCCAAATCCTCAAGGAGTAACGTGCCGCCCGCCGCCTGGGCCATTTTGCCATCATTGGCAAACAGGACCGGCTCGATCTCGCCCGCGGAGAAGCCCGCGAGGCTCAAACTAACAAACGGACCGCGTGCGCGCTTAGAATGTTCGTGAATAGCGCGCGCAACGCGCTTTTTGCCCGCGCCGCTCTCGCCTTCGATCAGCACAGTGACGTCCGTGGCGGCGACACGCGCCATCACACGATAGACTTCCTGCATTGCAGCGGAGCGCCCGATCAGCGGCAGACGCTCCTCTTTTTCGGCTTTCGCAGACGCCGCGCGTGTCTTCGCGTCCGGCTTGCTGTCGAGCGCGCGTCTGATAGCGCCTATCAGATCATCCAGATCAAACGGCTTGGGGACATAATCATAGGCGCCCGCGCCTGTCGCGGAGAGGGCGGTCGCCACAGTGGATTGCGCGCTCATGACGATGACAGGCAAATTAGGACGCGCCAGCCGCATCGATGGCAGTTCATCAAAGACACACGCGTCACCCATGTAGACGTCGCTCAGAACGAGATCGCCCTCCCCTTCGCGCACCCACTTCGCAAGCGTCGCGACATTCCCGGTTGCGCGTACGTCATAGCCCTCTTTACCGAGCGCCTGCGACAGAACAAACCGCAGCGATGTGTCGTCCTCAGCAAGAAGAATCCGCGCGCTCATGGCGTGTCACCCGGTTCGATAGGGAGTAGTACCTTGAACGCCGTTCGCCCAGGTTCGCTCTCGACTTCAATCCGACCACCATGACGCGCGACGATGTCGGCAGCCACTGTCAGCCCCAACCCCATGCCGGCCGACTTCGTGCTGGCGAAGGCCTCGAAAGCGCGCTCGGCAACCTCGGGCGCAAGTCCCGGTCCGTTGTCTGTGATCCGTACTTCGAGCTGCGCACGTGCGATTGCGCCCGCCGCCGCGCGGAAGCGAATTCCTGGTTTGTAGGAGGTCACGAGCGCGAGTTCCGCGTCGGCTTGTCCCGCCATCGCTTCGGTCGCGTTCTTGGCGATGTTGAGAAAGGCTTGAATCAGCTGGTCGAGGTCCCCGCGTACAAGGGGCAGGCTGGGATCATAGCGCTCGCTGATCATCACGTCCGGTGCGCTGGAGCCAATGAGCTTGCGAACACGCTCCAACGCCTCGTGGATGTTGAACCGCTCAAACCTAGGCGCCTCAAGCGCGGCCAGCGGATCAATGCGGTCGGTCAGGCGGCGAATGCGATCGACTTCGTCGCAAATCAGCTTCGCAAGCGCTGTGGATTCCTCGTCAGCGCCACGCGCAAAAAGCTGAGCGGCGGCGCGTATGCCCGCAAGTGGATTACGGACTTCGTGCGCCAAAGTCCGTGCGGCGGAGTTTCCCGTGGCGTGGGGCGCGCCGCGTGCACGCGGTGTCTGGGTCATCACCAGCGCGATGTAGCCATTCTCCCCCACTGGCCCTGCCGCGATGCTTGCCCGCCCCAGCGCAAAGCCCGGCCCGGCAAGCGCCACATCCGCTTCGGCCACGCCGGCAGCGCCGTTCATAGCGCGCCGGGCCAGCGCGATAATGGGTGCATCTGCACCAAAGACTTCATCGAGCCGACGGCCGAGCAGACCCCGGCCAACCCCGGCCAAGAGATCTGCCGCCGCTCCATTCACGAAGCGGATGCGCTCGCCGGAATCTACGCCAAGCACGGGTGTTGGTAGCGCCTCTAGCCAACGCTCGGAGTCGGGAGGCGAAGTTCTGGGATGCAACGGCCTGACGGCGCTCTCGGTCATGGCTCTTCCCTAACTGCGGGGCAGGCTGCGGAGGGCGTGATTTCCTCGGCGTCCAGAGACGCAATTCCGATTGCCCGACTTTTAAGCATAAACCGCCTAAATCTTAAGCGTCCAGAGAAGTCTGTTGCTGTTAGGCCCGGTTTGATGAATTCCGTCCAGGGATGAAACTCGCGGCGCTCATAGTGGCTGCCGGGCGCGGTGAGCGCGCCGGTGAAGGGACGCCGAAGCAATATAGGCGCCTGATGGGCCGCCCTGTCCTGGCATGGTCACTCGAGGCCTTCGCCCGCGCAGGCGTTGAAGAGGTGGTGGTAGCTGTCTCGCCTCAGCATGCTGATCTTGCCGCAGAGGCGCTTTCGGAAGCGACAGTCCGCCTGATTCCCGGCGGTGCCTCTCGAACGGAGTCCGTCCGTGCTGGGCTGACAGCCATCAGTGCTGACGCCGACATCATCCTGATCCATGATGCGGCGCGGCCCGGCCTTGGTACAACGACGATACAGAGGTTGTGGGAAACCATCGTGGCTGGGGCAGCGGGCGCGGCCCCTGCACTGCCAATCCATGATGCGCTTTGGCGCGGGCAGGGAGCTGGCATGGAAGCCGTCGATCGCGCGTTGCTCTCCCGCGTGCAGACCCCTCAGGCTTTCCGCGCGAGCATTATTCGCGACGCCTACGCCAAGGCAGGGGCAGGCTTGTTCGCGGACGACATCGCCGTTGCGCGCGCGATTGGCGCCGATGTCACCTTGATCCCCGGCGATCCGCGTTTGATGAAGCTCACCGTGGCGGAGGATTTTCCCGTGCTCGAAAGCTTGCTCGCGGGCTACCGCTTCACTTGCGTCGGCAATGGCGTCGATGCGCACCGCTTCGGACCGGGCGATCATGTGACTCTTTGCGGGGTTCGTATCGCCCATGACAAAGGCCTGATTGGTCACTCCGACGCTGACGCCGGTTGGCACGCGCTTGTTGACGCCATACTCGGCGCGCTCGGCGAAGGCGACATCGGCGCCCACTTTCCGCCCAATGACCCGCAGTGGAAGGGCGCCGATAGTGAGCGATTCCTACGCTACGCACGCCAATTGGCAGACACGCAAGGCGCATCTATTGTACATGTGGACGTGACCCTTCTGTGCGAACGGCCCAAGATCGGCCCGCATCGCGACCCCATGCGCGCGCGTACCGCCGAGGTTCTTGGCCTGCCTATCGAGCGTGTCAGCGTGAAAGCGACAACAACGGAGCGCATGGGTTTCCTAGGTCGCGAGGAGGGTCTAGCGGCGCAGGCTACGGCGACGCTTGAGCGCCCACGTTAATTTTGCGGCTCGGGCGTCTCTTCCGCCGGCAGCTTAGGCGACACGGGCGGAGCGCCGGCGCACTCGGGAAGGTACGCGTAGATGCGACACTGCTCGGCGCCTGAGAGCCCTTCCCACAAGGCGCGCGGCAAGTTGATGTAGTCGTCGCTCCACCCCTGCCCTTCCGGCGCGGCGAACATGCTCCACCCGCCCGGTGAAAGCGGCAGCGCCGCCAACGTCGCCGGCGACCGCGCAACAATCATTACGCTCGCCGCGAGCCCGCCATAATACGAGACATACGGCTGTTCGAAGCGTTCGCTAACACGGAATAATGTCGGCGCGCCGATGTCGCGCGCGACCCGCGCGGCTTCGGAAACCAGCGCTAGGTGCCGGTTGGAGAGATGCAGCACCACAATGCCGTTTTCGCTGGTTTTGGCCAGATAAAGCGTGATGGCCTCGCGCGTGAGCAAATGCGCGGGGATGGCGTCCGAGGAGAAGGCGTCGACGACGATGAGATCGAAGGCGCCGTCGGGCTCTTCGGCGATTTGGAGGCGTGCGTCACCCAGTTCAACACGTGCGTTTGGCTGGCACTCGGGTACATAGGTGAAATCCCCGCCCGGCGCTGCGGAGAGACGAACGACCGCAGGATCGATTTCGAAGATCACCATCTCGTCGGCGTTGCGAGTGAGGCAAGCGGTTGAGCCCGTGCCCAATCCGATTAAAGCGAGGCGCGACCGCTCGTGCGCGCTCAGCCCCGCAACGACCGCTTCGCCGAGCGCGGTTCGCGGATTGTAATAGGTCAGCGGGAGCCGGGTGAAGCCTTCGCGCGCCAATTGCGCGCCATGGATGGTGGTGCCGTGCATCAGAATGCGTAGCGGCGGCGCTGCAGGGTCGGAGCTCACGATTTCTCGTGTGCGCATCACTCCAAAGAAGCTGCGCTCTTGGGTGATCACCCTGCCCCCGCGGATATCCTCCAAAAAAATGATCGCGAACGCGGCGAGCAGGATCCCGGCCATAACCCACGGGCGCCCACGGTTTAAGAAAATCGCCACGGCGCAAAACAAGATTCCCATGACGGTTATAAACCGTGCATCGACGCGCTCGGGCGCAGCCAGCAGCAGGAGCAGCAACACGAAGGACGGCAATGCGGCGCCGATGGATATATCTGCTACGCGTGTGCCGGTTCCGGTCGGTTGGATCGTCGCGTGCACCGCGAAGCTTAGCATCAGGAAGCTCGTTACGCCGAGCGTCCAGCTCCAAGGTTGCTGCGCGTGAATTTGATCCACGCCGTGGACAACATGTGACGCGAATATGTCATGGAGGTTGAAGGCGACCCAAATGACCTGGATTGCGTGAATGCACGCGATGGCGAAGAATGCATAGCCGAGTGTCGCCGGCCGGTCTGTGAACCCCCACGCTGCCGTTATGATCGCGCAAGCGGCGCCAAACGCGGCAAGTATGAACACACTGTCGAGTGGCTGCTTGAAGAGAATAACGCAGGATAGCAGCAGCAGCATTGCCGCCGACGCCGTCGACGCGTCGTTCAAGCGCGGTAACTCGGACGACTCACGTGGCCGGAACAAACACACCAGGGCGAGCGCTAAAGGGTATTCGTACACATTGTTGAAGATCACCGGCGCGAGGAGCGCCGCGAAGGAGCCGCCCAAAACGCCGCCTAGCGACACGTAGAGATAGAATTCGGTCAAGCGGTCGGCGCTGGGGCGGCTGCGCGCCAAAGCGAGGTGGCAAACTAGCGCCGAAAAAAAGAACCCACCCAGGATTCCAGCGACCGAGAACACCCAATTGGCGGAGCTGTGGTAGCCAACCAGCATCAGCGCAACCGCAATAGGGTGCACGAACAATGTAGCCGGCTCGAGTTTCGCGCTTCCCTTCGCGAACGCAATGACGAAGGTCAGTAGATAAAGCGCAAGCGGAATGACCCACAACATCGGCGCGGAGGCCACGTCTGTTGAGATGTGCTGTGTAACACCCAGCGAGAGCGCTGAAGGCACCGCCGCCGCCGCAAGCCAATAGAAACGTTGGCGCCAGGTCGGCGCCGCGCTGCCTTGCGAGACCGGCGCTGGGGCTTGTCCATTCGCCGCGAGCGCCATAGCCGCGCACAGTGCGATCACGCCAGCCACGCCCACATAGGCTGTTGTCCAGGCGGCGCTCTGGGCGCTCAGGCCCAACATCGGTTCCACCAGAGCAGGATAGGCGAGCAAACCGACAAAGCTACCAAGGTTCGACGCGGCGTAGAGATAGTACGGGTCGTTGGCGTCAGCGCGTCCGGTGCGCGCGTACCAGGCTTGCAGCAGGGGCGCGGTGGCGCTCGCTGCCGCGAACGGCGCGCCGACTGACAAGGCGAGCACGCCGAGCAGCCAAAGCACAGGCTGTTCTGAGTTCGGTGCACCCAGCGCGGTGCTGACCTGGACAGGCAACACGATCCAAGCCGCAATCAAGACGCCGACATGGATCAGCGCCTGCAGGCGCAAATTCTTCAGCCGCGCCAGAAGATGGGCGTAGAGATAGCCCACCAACAGCGCGGCCTGGAAAAACGCCATCGACGTGTTCCAAACCGCCGGCGAGCCGCCGAGCAGCGGCGTCACCATCCGCCCGAACAGAGGCTGAAGCGCGAATATCAGCGCAGCACTTGCGAATAGAGCGAGCGCGAAAGCAGGCGCGGCCGCATGACGTGCGAAGCTTTGTGTTGTCGTCACGAGTCCGCGCCCCTCCCCCTGTCCGCCCCTACGAGGCAGGGGAGGTGCAAGTGTTGCGGAGTGCTGTCTGCCATCCAGCCCGAGTCCTGGGAATGGACTTTCGCCACGGCTCGCCGTTATCTCGGGCCGCATGTTCACCCCCGACGTCACCGAGACCACGCGCCGGCTGCTGGAGACGTGCCGCGCGCTAGGCCTGCGCATCGCCACCGCCGAGAGCTGCACAGGCGGATTGATCGCTGGCGCGCTGACGGCGATCCCCGGATCGTCCGATGTGGTCGAGCGTGGCTTCGTCACCTATTCCAACGAAGCCAAGACCGAGATGCTCGGCGTTCCGGCTGAGCTGATTGCGCGCAAAGGCGCCGTGAGCATGGAGGTCGCGCTCGCCATGATTGAGGGCGCGCTGAGACACGCACCGGCCGACCTGGTCGTGGCGGTGACGGGCGTCGCGGGACCGGGCGGCGGAAGCGAAGCAAAGCCAGTGGGGCTCGTGCACATCGCGGTCGCACGACGTGGCGGTGCGCGGTTGCATGAAGGATGCCGGTTCGGCGACATCGGTCGCGATGAAGTGCGCGAAGCGACGGTGCGTAAGGCGATCGAGATGATGGCGCGGGTAGTGGGTTAGCCCAACCGCCTTCGCGCTTCTTTCTCGAACGCACTCATGATGCGCGCGGCGACCTTGTCCTTGTTTGCGCTCACCACAGCATTCAGCACCGGGTTCTTGAACTGGTAACAGATGTAGAAGCAAACGCGCGAGCCCTGCTCGTGGGGCTCAAAGCGCCAGCGATTGTCGAGCGTATGGAAAGGCCCGCTCACGAGCGAGACATCAACTTCGCCCTTCGCCGGCTCGCAGCGCACCGACGTGGCGAAGCGCTCGCGGATGGCTTTCCAGCCAACGGTCGCTTCAGCGACTCCTTCCCAGCCGCCTTGCTCGCGGCGTTCTTCTTTCGTCACGCGCAGACTGATCAAATATGGAATGAACTTCGGATACTCGCGCACATCGCCGACGAGCCGACAGAGATCCGCCGGCGCGAACGGCAGGACCCGCTCCGCGGTGATGTTCGTGCGCGACACGACTAGGATTGCGTCGCCAATCGCGCCGCCTTCAGTTTAGCGAAGTCCTCGCCCGCATGGTGCGATGAGCGCGTCAGCGGCGAGGCCGACACCGTCAGGAAGCCCTTGGCATAGGCGATCGTCTCTAGCGCCCTGAACTCCTCGGGGGTCCAGAAGCGAGCGACGGCGGCGTGCTTCTTGGTCGGCTGCAGATACTGGCCGATAGTCAGAAAATCGACGTTCGCCACACGCAGATCGTCCATTACCTGCAATACCTCGTCGCGCTCTTCGCCCAAGCCCACCATCAGGCCGGACTTGGTGAAAGTTTGCGGATCGCGTTGCTTCACGGTGTCAAGCAAGCGCAGCGATTGATAGTAACGCGCGCCGGGGCGGATCGAGTGGTAGAGCCGCGGCACGGTTTCCAGATTGTGGTTGAAGACATCGGGGCGAGCATCGATCACCCTCTCGGCCGCACCCGGTTTGCGCAAAAAGTCGGGCGTCAGGATTTCAATCGTGGTGTCTGGCGCCAAACGCCGCAACGCGGCGATCGTTTGCACGAAGTGCTCTGCCCCGCCGTCGTCTAGATCGTCGCGATCGACGCTCGTCACCACGACATGCTTCAACTGCATCTGCGCGGTCGCCTTGGCGACGTTCTCCGGTTCATCCAGATCAAGCGGCAACGGCTTGCCCGTAGCCACATTGCAGAAGCTGCAGGCGCGCGTACAGGTCTCGCCCATGATCATGAAGGTGGCGTGCTTCTGGCTCCAGCATTCGCCAATGTTGGGGCAACCCGCCTCCTCGCACACGGTCGTCAGCTTCAAGCCGCGCATCAGCGCCTTGGTCTCGTGGTAGCCGGCGCTCGTCGGGGCCTTCACCCGAATCCAGTCGGGTTTGCGCGGGCTCGCCTGATCGGGGCGCGCCTGCTTTTCAGGATGGCGCGGGCGCTCGCCTTCCCCATTCTGGCGCAAATCTATGATCGTGGTCATTTCTTTAGGAACATGAGGGGCGTCGTCAGGTCAGGCAATGCCCATAAACGGCATGGCTCATGCCAGCTAGCGCGGTTTTCGATTGCGTCCCGGCCTTGCCAAACGGTCGTAGGGCGCTAGTTTCTGTTACAACCGTGAAACAATAATCACGGGTCCCGCCACGCGACCTCGGTTGAGGCGCGGGCCATGGAGGCAGGCATACATGGGCACTCGTCCCTTCGATATCGCGCGGTCGCGCGTTACCTTGTTCGAAGCTCTCCTCCGGGCGCGTGACGCCAGAGGCGGAAAATTCAAGATCGTCGAGGATCATGAGCGCAAACCGCTCTCCTATGACGACGTTATCCGCGCAGCGTTCGCCTTGGGCGGCAAGCTCGACGGCTTAATCAAGCGGCGCGAAACCACCGGGATCATGCTCCCGACAGGGACAGGTTGCGTCGTCACCCTGTTCGCGCTCCACGCTATCGGTCGCACGCCCGCGATGCTGAACTTCACGGCGGGCGCTATGAATTTGCGCAGCGCTTGCGAAGCCGCGCACGTCAAGAAGATCCTCACGTCGAAGCGTTTTATACAGATCGCCAAACTCGAAGGTCTTGTCGCCGAACTCTCCAAGCACGCCAAAGTCATTTATCTGGAAGATGTCCGCAAGGACATCGACTTCGGCGACAAGATTGTCGCGCTGGTCAAAGGCTTTTTCCCGCGCGCCTTCGCGGCCAAGGGCAGTCCGGACGACACCGCCGTCATCCTGTTCACGTCAGGCTCCTATGGCACACCCAAGGGCGCAGTGCTGAGCCACGCCAATCTCGTCGCCAATGTTGAACAGGGTTATTCGCACGTTCCGTTTGAGCCGGATTGGAGCTTCTTCTCGCCGCTGCCGATGTTCCATTGCTTCGGGCTCTTGGGCGGCGTGTTCCTGCCGATGTTCACAGGCCACAAGACGTTCCTGTTCCCCTCACCCGTCCAGGTGAAGGAAATCCCGAAACTCATCAAAGACACCGGCGCCAACGTCTTCTTCGCCACCGACACCTTCGCACAGCAATATGCGCGCAATGCCGATGACGACGACATGAAGTGCATTCGCCTTATGGTATTGGGCGCTGAGCGCGTGAAGCCGGAAACGCGCGACATGTATATGAAGCGCTTCGGCGTCGAATTGCTGGAAGGCTATGGCGCGACTGAAGCCTCGCCGCTCATTTCCGTGAATATCCCGGGGCAGAACAAGCACGGCACAGTCGGCCAGTTCATCCCAGGTCTCGAATGGCGCTTGGAGCCTGTTCCTGGCATCGAGGGTGGCCAAAAGCTTTATGTTCGGGGCCCGAACGTGATGCGCGGCTACCTCGACCCGCTGAAGCCGTTCGGCATCGATCTCCTCCCCGAAGGCTGGCACGACACCGGCGACGTCGTGGATGTGGATGCGGACGGTTACATCCGCATTCTGGGCCGCGTGAAGCGCTTCGCCAAAGTCGGCGGCGAGATGGTGTCGTTGAACGCGGTGGAGAATTACGCCCAGCAACTTTGGCCGGGCGCGATGCACGCGGCGATTTCGATGCCCGACAACCGCAAAGGTGAGCGGATCATTCTGTTCAGCAACCAGCAGGACGCAGAGGCCAGTACGCTGCTTGCGTGGTGCAAGGAGAATGGCGTCGCCGACATCGCCGCGCCCAAACGCATCGTCTATGTCGAGGACATTCCGCTTCTAGGCACGGGCAAGACCGACTACGTCGCGCTCGGACGCATGGCGGCGGATTTGCTGGCAAGGGCGGAGGCGGCTTAGAAAAGCTCAATCGCCCCATGCGGCTTCAGAAGCTTGAAGAGCTGCCTCGTTCAAAGGCCGAACTATCAAGCCGTCGCGTGTAACACGCATCTCGAACTGAGCATCGTTAGCCATCGGCATGAAAGCGCCTGATCCTTCAAGTTCGCGGCTATCGATTGGCATCCATTGGTAATTGCGCCCTAGGTCGAACGCCATTGGTAATGGCTGGTCGGTGGCTCGATAACGGGTTTCAAGCCTATCTAGGCGAAACGAGGTAGCGTCTTGCAGGACGTGCAAACGCCATTCGTCTCCCTCCAACGCGAAGGTATGGGGGCTGCCGCGTGGGGACCAAAGTTCTGCCGACCAACGCTGAGGTCCTGTTTCCTGAAACGTCATGCGCGCCAATGGCTGTTCCCAAGACAATGATGGCAGTGCCGTCTGCGTAATGGGTTCGGCCTGATCATGAGCACCCTCTTGTCCACAAGATCCCAGAGCAAACATCACACAGAACATCATTGTAATGCGCATTGTGCCCCTCCTGCCACTTTAGGGTTGAAGAACCTAAACGTGCACTACACGCCCGTACGCGTCGAGTACCGCCTCGTGCATCATCTCTGACAGCGTTGGGTGCGGGAACACGGTCTCCATCAATTCGTGTTCGGTGACTTCGGCCTGCATGGCGATGGCGTAGCCTTGGATGAGTTCCGTGACCTCCGCGCCGACCATGTGCGCGCCGAGAAGTTCGCCGGTCTTGGCGTCGAACACAACTTTGACCAAGCCCTGATCCTCACCCAGCGCAATCGCCTTGCCATTGCCGACGAACGGAAAGCGCCCCACCCGCACCTCGCGCCCTGACGCCTGCGCTTTCGCTTCGGTGAGGCCGACGCTGGCGATCTGCGGGTGCGAATAGGTACAGCCCGGAATGCGCTCCTTGATCAAGGCATGCGGCTTTTGCCCGGCGATGGCTTCCACGCAGATAATGCCTTCGTGTGACGCCTTATGCGCGAGCCAAGGCGCGCCGGTGACATCGCCAATGGCATAGAGCCCGGCCACGCTCGTTTTTCCATGCCCGTCGGTGGCGATGTGACCCTTCTCGACCTGCACGCAGAGCGTTTCCAAGCCTAGCCCTTCGACATTGCCCGTGATCCCCACCGCGACAATGGCGTGCGAGGCGGTGAGCGTTTCGGATTTGCCGTTCGATACAACCTGCGCCTCAACGCCCGTCGCGGTGGCCTTGAGCGACTTCGCCTCGGTGGAGGTCATGATCTTTATGCCCTCCTTCTCGAAACGCTTTTTCGCGAACGCCGAGATTTCCTCGTCCTCCACGGGCAAGATGCGATCGAGCAATTCCACCACTGTCACTTTCACGCCGAACGCGGCGTAGAAACTCGCGAACTCGATGCCGATGGCGCCGGAGCCGAAGACAAGCAGACTCTCCGGCCAGTCCGGCGGCGTCATCGCGTCGCGATAGGTCCAGATGCGCTTCCCGTCGCCCTTTAAGCCCGCCGCAGGAATTTCACGCGCGCGCGCGCCGGTGGCTAGGATGACGTGCTTGGCCTCATAGGCCTGATCCTTGACGATCACCTTCGGCGCCGTGGCGCCCTTCTCCAGTCGCGCCTCGCCTTCGATCACGCTGATCTTGTGCTTCTTCATCAAAAACGCGACGCCCTTGGAGAGGCGATCGGCGACGCCTCGTGAGCGCTTGACCACCGCTTCCGGATCGAAGCTGAGGCCTTCAACGGAAAGCCCAAACTCCTTGGCGTGCTGAAAGTTGCGATAGACTTCCGCCGAGCGCAGCAGCGCTTTGGTCGGGATGCAGCCCCAGTTGAGGCAGATGCCGCCAAGCTTGTCGCGCTCGACAACGGCCACCTTCATCCCCAGTTGTGCGCCGCGAATAGCGGTAACGTACCCGCCTGGGCCCGAACCGATGACGATGAGATCGAACGATGTGGTCATGATCCACCCAGATTGAACGCGTTCGTGATGCCGTCGACGACAAATTGCGCCGCCAGCGCCGCCAACAGAATGCCGAACACGCGCGTCAGCATGGAGCCAATCTGTGGGCCCATGATTTTAGAAATAGGGCCGGCGAGCAAAAAGGCGCCGAGGCAGAGCGCCAGGTTCGCGCCCGCGCCAAGCAAAATCATCGTGCGCTCAAGCGCACCCTCATTCTGCGCGAAGAAGAGCATGATCGACGCAATTGCGCCGGGGCCGGCGATCAGCGGTATGGCCAGAGGAAAGACGGAGATATCGTCCTGGTGCTCGGGGTGCTTGGCTTGCTCAGCCGCTACCTTTTCGGCGCGCTCTTCGCGCCGCTCCGTGCGTTTCTCGAACAGCATGTCGACGGCGATGAGGAAGAGCAGCAGGCCGCCAGCAATACGGAAGGCGTCGATAGAGACGTGAATTTGTTCAAGCAACCACGCGCCGCCGAACGCAAACGCCAACAAGATGCCGGTGGCGTAGGCGACAGACTTCCACGCCATCTGGTCGCGCCACTCCTTGCTCATGCGCGCGGTCATAGTCGTGAACATCGGCGCCATGGCGACTGGGTCGATGGCGACGAAGAAGGTCACGAACGAGGCGAGGAAGAGGGAGAGCATTTAGCGCGATGCCCCCGCGACAAGCGAACTGACGAACCCGAACACGCTTTCCCAGGTGACGTAGACAGCGAGCGCGAACACAGCGACCGCCAAGAACGGCGCGGCGCGGCTGAGCGTGCGGCCGACGTCGGGCGCCAAGAGTGCAATCGCCCAGCCGATCAGGGCCGCCAGCACAATGGCGCTGCCGATCGCCACGATCACAGCAATCAGCGCGCCGCCGCCGCTCAAGAACGCATGCAGGAAGAGCAACAACGGCGTCAGCAGGCTCGCGATGCCGATCCAAACCGCGATGGGACTCGTTTCCGAGCGAGGCTCCCCTTCTCGCGGTTTCGGCTTCGCCGCCTCGCACACCATCGCGAGGAACGAGCCGCACAGCGCCGCGATCCAAAGATCATCGACGCGTGCCATCAACTCGTCGACAAGCGCGTTGATCATCTCCATGCTCGCGGTCTCACAACAACATCGCCATAGGGTCTTCGAGAAAACCCTTAAACGCTTTCAGGAACGCCGCCCCCAAAGCGCCATCGACGACCCGATGATCGCAGGTCACTGTCACGCTCATCATCGTCGCGATCGCGAGCGCATCGTTTTTCACGACCGGCCGCTTTTCGCCCGCGCCGATCGACATGATCATCCCGTGCGGTTCGTTGATGATGGAGGCGAAGCTCTTGATCCCCATCATGCCCATATTGGAGATCGAGAACGTTCCGCCCTGGAACTCTTCGGGCTTCAACTTCTTCGTGCGCGCGCGTTCGGCGAGGTCGGCCATCTCATGTGAAATCTGCGCGAGGCCCTTCGTCTCGGCGGCGAAGATAATCGGCGTGATCAGGCCGCCCGGGATCGCCACCGCCACCGCGATGTCGGCATGGTGATGCTGGGCGATGCCGTCGGGCGTATAGCTGGCATTGGATTCCGGCACGAGCTTCAGCGCTAGCGCGGCGGCCTTGATGCACAGATCGTTGACGGAGATCTTAACACCCTTATCGCCGAAACGCTTGTTGATCTCACCGCGCGCCTTCAACAGCCCATCAATTTCGACGTCGATGTTAAGTGGGAAGTGCGGCACGTCCCGGAAGCTCTCGGTCATGCGCTTGGCGATGGTTTTGCGCATAAGGTCGAGTGGCACGAGATCGTAGCTGCCTGGCCGAATGCCTTGGCTCTCGAGTGACTTGTACGGGGCCGGCGCGCGCTTCTCTTCCGCTGGAGCTTGCCGCGTGAGTTCGCGGGACGGCTGAGCTTGTTTCGGCGCCTTCAACGCCGCGTCGATGTCCGCTTTCACGATCCGCCCCTGTGGGCCGGTGCCGTTCAGCGCCGCGAGATCGATGTTGTTCTGCTGCGCGAGGCGGCGTGCGAGCGGTGAGGCGAAGGTGCGGTCTGCCTCCCCTCTTCTCCCTGAGCTGGAAACCGTGCTCCCCCGAGAGGGGGAGCTGTCGGCGCGAAGCGACGACTGAGGGGGAGAAGGCGTCGCCCCCTCCGGCGCTCGCGCGCTCGCGCCACCTCCCCCTCGCGGGGGAGGACGTGTCCCTGTCGAGTCATCGCCAGCTAACACCGCAATCGGCGTGTTTACTTTGACGCCCTGTGTTCCCTCAGCGACCAAGATTTCCGCGATCACGCCCTCATCGACGGCCTCCACCTCCATCGTCGCTTTGTCGGTTTCGATCTCGGCGATGACTTGGCCTGGCTCGATTCTGTCGCCAGCCTTCACGTGCCACTTCGCGAGGTTGCCCTCCTCCATCGTCGGCGAGAGCGCGGGCATGGTAATCTGAATGCTCATGAACGACCCTCGATCGTCACCGGGATCGCATCGGGCGTCCAGCGGTGCAGGAAAGTGAGATAGGCGAGCGCGAGATAGACGAAGCCCAAGCCCGCCCACACGCAGGCGCGAATGATTTCATCGATGCTATAGCGATGGCCCGTGATCGCACCGACCCATTCAGGGGCTGCATTGGCCAACACGGCGCGACCGGCGGCTGTAAGTTGGTCCTGCGCTTCGAGTTCATGTAAGCGCGCAATGAGGCCCATGTGCGTCATCTGTGCGCCGGCCATCACCACCACGAGCATGCCGAGCACGATGGTGATGAACAAGAAACTTCCTAGACGCGCCAAGAAGTTGGACGAGCCGATGAAGTAGTTCAGCGCGACGACATAGGCCGAGACGATGGAGAAGATCAGCGACACCCCCACCATCAGGATGTTGGTGAACTCGACCAGTTCGGCGACGACTTCTGCTTCGCTCATCCGTGTGCTCAGCGATACGTCACGGCTTTGGCCGCTTCGACGATCTTCGCCACGCTGGGCAGCGCCAGAGCTTCGAGATTGGCGGCGTAGGCGAGCGGCGCATCGACTTGATGCACACGCGTCGGTGGCGCGTCGAGATAATCGAACGCTTCGCTCATCACTCGGGCGCACACCTCAGCGCCGACGCCGGACTGGCCCCAGCCTTCTTCAACTGTGACGAGGCGGTTGGTTTTTTTGACGCTCTCGACAATGGTCGCGCTATCGAGCGGCCTGAGCGTGCGCAGATCGATCACTTCGGCCTCGATACCCTCGCCTGCGAGCTGCTCGGCGGCCTTGAGCGCCAAGCCTACCATGCGCGAATACGCGGTGATGGTGACGTCGCTGCCTACGCGCTTCACCTTCGCCTTGCCGATCGGCACGAGCCAATCCTTCACGTCAGGGATTTCGAACTCGGTTCCGTAGAGCATTTCATGCTCTAGAAAGACGACCGGATTGGGATTGCGGATCGCGGATTTCAGTAGACCCTTGGCGTCGGCGGCGTCATACGGCGCGATGACGATGAGCCCGGGCACGTGGCTATACCAAGACGCAAAATCCTGGCTGTGCTGGGCGGCAACGCGCGAGGCCGCTCCATTGGGGCCCCGGAACACAATGCTCGACTTGATCTGCCCGCCCGACATGTAAAGCGTTTTTGCGGCGGAGTTGATGATCTGGTCGATGGCTTGCATCGCGAAGTTCCAGGTCATGAACTCCACGATTGGCTTCAAGCCCGCCATCGCAGCGCCGACGCCGAGGCCGGCGAAGCCATGCTCGGTGATGGGGGTATCGACCACGCGCTTGTCGCCGAATTCCTGCAACAACTCGCGGCTGACTTTGTAGGCGCCCTGATATTGCGCGACCTCTTCGCCCATCAGGTACACGTCCGGATCGCGGCGCATCTCTTCGGCCATCGCATCGCGCAACCCATCGCGCACGGTTATCTTGATCATTTGCGTGCCGGCGGGAATCTCGAGGTCATCTCCCCTCCCCCCTTGCGGGGGAGGGGTAGGGGTGGGGGGGCGATCAGGATAAGGTGCAGGCGGGGCCTTTGCGCTAGTTTCTGCTCGCCCCCCACCCCCTGCCCCAGCCCCGCGAGGGGGCGGGGGTACGCTGGCGCTTCCATCGCTCAACACCGCAATCGGCGTGTTGACCTTCACGCCCTGCGCGCCTTCAGCCACAAGCAATTCCGAAATCACGCCTTCATCGACGGCCTCGACCTCCATCGTCGCCTTGTCGGTCTCGATCTCGGCGATGACTTGACCGGGCTCGATTTTATCGCCGGGCTTCACCAGCCATTTCGCAAGATTGCCCTCCTCCATGGTGGGCGACAGCGCGGGCATCAAGATTTGTGTCATCAGGCGAGGATTCCGAAGAGGGCGAGGAAGATCATGCCGCACCCAATCACGCCGGCGAGCCAGAAGAGTGGACGCAGGTAGGGCCAGCCCGCCGCGTACCAGATGGCGTGTGCGATGCGCGAAAAGAAGAAGAGCTGCGCGCCCAGGATGGTCCCTTGATTGGAAATGCCGGCGATGGCCGCGATCAGCACGAGCGGCGCGAAGAACCAGAGGTTTTCGCGGTAGTTGTCTGCGAGGCGCTTCATGCGCGCCTGAAATAGCGTTGGCGGTTTCAGGTTATCGCGATTATTCGCCATCGCCATGCCGCCATTGTTGGCGATGCCGGAATAGCCTTGGACGAGCACGATCACGAAGAAGAGTGCGACGCTGTAGGCGAGGTAGGTGAGTTCAGGTGTCATGTGTTTAGCCCCTCGCCATCCGATTGGGAGCGCGGCGCTTCGGGCGACGCATGCGCGGCCGGAGGCCACGCGCTGCCAGCTCCCGGGATCACAAATACACATCCGTCAGCAGCTCGCGCGCATCCGGCTCGGGGCTTGTCTGCGCGAATTCCGCGCTCGCCGTAACAACCGCACGAATTTCACGATCGATCTGTTTCAGATCATCTTCGTTGGCGTACCCTGCATCCGTGATACGCTTCTTCACGCGTTCGATCGGATCGTTGCGTGTCTTCTGCTCCTCGACCTCTTCCTTTGTGCGATACTTGGCTGGATCGGACATCGAGTGGCCGCGATAGCGATAGGTCTTCATCTCCAGCAAAACCGGCCCATTGCCCGAGCGCGCGTGCTCAGCAGCGCGCAGGCCGGCCTCGCGCACCGCCAGCACATCCATGCCGTCCACTTCTTCACCAGGGATGTTGAAGCTTACTCCGCGCTTGTGCAGATGCGTTTCCGAGGATGAACGCTCGATCGAGGTACCCATCGCGTACTGGTTGTTCTCGACGATGTAGACGACCGGTAGCTTCCAGAGCGCCGCCATATTGAAGCTTTCGTACACTTGGCCTTGGTTGGCCGCGCCGTCGCCAAAATAAGTCAGGCACACCTTGCCGTCATTGCGATAGCGGTTGGCGAAGGCGAGGCCAGTGCCGAGCGAGACTTGTGCGCCGACAATGCCGTGGCCGCCATAGAACGCCTTCTCGGTTGAGAACATGTGCATCGAGCCGCCCTTGCCCTTCGAGCAGCCGCCCGAACGCCCGGTGAGTTCGGCCATGATCTCGTTGGCGTCCATGCCGCACGCGAGCATGTGGCCGTGGTCGCGATAAGCGGTGATGACTTGATCGCCTGGGCGCAACGCCGACTGCATGCCGACGACCACCGCTTCCTGGCCGATGTACAAGTGGCAAAAGCCGCCGATAAGCCCCATGCCGTAGAGCTGGCCCGCGCGCTCCTCGAAGCGCCGGATCAGCAGCATGTCGCGATAAAATTGCAGCAGCTCGTCCTTGGTCGCGTCAGCGTGAGCGCCATCGGCGCGTGTGGCGGCTAGGCCCATGGTTCGCGTTCCCTCTGCCGCCACGTCGCCTCTTTGGGCGCGCTTTGTCCACACGCGACGGCGCGCTTCTCATATGCGGGTTTGGGAGGGCTAGCTAGTCAGCTTTGCGCGCTTGCAGGGGTCAATTCCCGAGCGCAAACACCAATTCCTCACTGGACCCTGCAGCAAGCAGCACACGGGCCCGCTCTTCCAGATAGTCGGCGTCGAACCCTGGGCCGGGCTCAAGCCGCGCCGCGCGCGCTTCCAGCGCCGCGCGCTCCGATTCAAGCGTCGTCAACTGCGCCTCGAGCACGCGTTCACGCGCTTGCAGGTCGACGTAGGCGACGAGCCCTTGCCGGCCCGTCACTGCGTGTGCGCCCAGATAGAGAATCGCCGCGCCCAGACCGATTGAGAGGGCTGCCGACCCTTTGCTCGCCATTGTTCAGACCTCGAAAGAGCGGGCAAAATGAGTCCCGATCCTTAATGAAATCTTTACGGAATCAGAGGGCTGCAGAACAAAACGAGTCCGAGAAATCTTGGTGAATCAGGAACTTAGCGAGAACCCAACAAGTGCTAGTGGGCCGATTGCGCGGGAGACTCCAAATCGAGCCCGGCGCGATCGCGAAAATATTTTTGCAGGCGTCTGGAAAAATCGCGCGTTTGAGGGCGGATGCGCTGCCGAAGTCCAGAGCTGGCGACCCCGGCGTGACTCGAACACGCAACCGATCGCTTAGAAGGCGATTGCTCTATCCAGTTGAGCTACGGGGTCGTCTACACGGTTCGTAACACGGTTCGCGGCGCGTCCGGAATTACCTAACCGCTGGTGCTACCACAAGATTTCCCGGTCAGACCGTCCGCTTAGAAGGCGATTGCTCTATCCAGTTGAGCTACGGGGTCGTCGTGGCGGTTGCTAACACGGTTCGGGCGCGACGTTGAACTGCTGAACGAGGCGCCTGATGCCACTTCCGACTAATGCGACCAGGGCTCGCGACGACGGAAGGCAAAATTGTCGCTGTACGCACGCGGTTGGCGCTTCGGCTCGGCCGCCTCGAACACCTGATGCGGTATGGAGTGCGAACGCGCAAAGGCGATGGCCTCTTCCTTGCTGTCAAAGCTCAAGCGGACTTGACCATTGGTGTCCATGGAACTGGTCCAACCCATCAGCGCGTCAGGACGCGTGGCGCTAGACGCCTGGAATTCCAGGAGCCATTTTTTGCTCTGCGCTTTACCGGATTGCATCGCGGTCTTCGATGGCCGGAAGATTCTCGCCAACATTCGTGAGCTCCATCGCCTGGCTACACATGGCTCTTAGAAATGAAAAGGGCGGCTCAACGCCGCCCTCCTCCGCCTGGCGCGTG
Organism: Hyphomonadaceae bacterium; assembly: GCA_022843225.1. GTDB lineage: Bacteria > Pseudomonadota > Alphaproteobacteria > Caulobacterales > Aquidulcibacteraceae > Vitreimonas. Next base: position 138,274 of record JALHOC010000001.1, on the reverse strand, counting down.
CTTAGTTCAGGGCTTCCTTGAGCGCCTTGCCCGGCTTGAACCGCGCCTTGCGCCCCGCCGGCACTGCGACGTCTTCTCCCGTCTGCGGATTGCGAGCGGTGCGCGCGGCGGTCTCTTTCACATCGAAGACCCCGAACGCCGGGAGCCGCACATCTTCGCCCTTCTTGAGCGCCCCGGAGATCGCTTCGAACACCGCGTTGACGGCCTCTTCCGCTTTCATTTTCGAGTCCGCCATACGCTCGGCGACGTCGGCTACCAGTTCTGCTTTGTTCACGCGGTTCCCCTCATTCTGCGGGCCTGTCAGCCAAGACGCCTCGGCGACGCCCAATCGTGCGACGCTAGAAGCAATTCGCCGTGAGACGCAAGGGCGGCGCCCCTAGTGGGGGCGCACGCCCTCCCGGCCGTCGCCCCCGCCCTCGCTGCGGCGGGTCTCGGCGAGTTCATCTTCGTCGGTCCACTCGACGGGCGTGAGCGGTCCGGCCAGAGCATGGGTCAATACATCATCGACAGTCGCTACCGGAATGATCTCGAGACCCGTCTTCACGTTGTCAGGGATCTCGGAAAGATCCTTCTCATTGTCTTTCGGAATGAGCACGGTTTTCACGCCGCCGCGCAGAGCCGCTAGGAGTTTTTCCTTCAGGCCGCCGATGGGTAGAACACGACCGCGCAGCGTGATTTCACCCGTCATAGCAATATCCTTGCGGACCGGCACCCCAGTTAGCACCGACACGATCGCCGTCGCCATCGCTACACCGGCGGACGGCCCGTCCTTCGGGGTCGCGCCCTCTGGCACGTGGACGTGGATGTCGCGCGTGCGGAACAGCGGCGGCTTCACGCCAAAGTGGACCGCGCGCGAGCGCACGTAGGACGACGCCGCTGAGATCGACTCCTTCATCACATCGCGCAGATTTCCGGTCACGGTCATGACGCCCTTGCCGGGCATCGACACCGCCTCGATCGTCAGCAAATCCCCGCCGACTTCAGTCCACGCCAGCCCCGTGACGACGCCGATACGATCTTCTAGATCGGTTTCGCCAAAGCGGTATTTCCAGACGCCGGCGAAATCCGGCAGGTTTTCCGCCGTAATCTCCACCTTCACGGCTTTCTTCTGCTCGAGCTGACGCACCGCCTTGCGCGCCAGATTGCCGATCTCCCGCTCGAGTGAACGCACGCCCGCTTCGCGCGTATAGCGGCGGATCAAGTCGCGCAGCGCATCATCGGACACGCTGAACTCGCTCTTCTTGAGACCGTTGTTCTCATATTGCTTGGGCAGCAGATGCCGCTTAGCTATTTCGAGCTTCTCTTCTTCAGTATAGCCGGGAATGCGGATGATCTCCATCCGATCCAAAAGCGGTTGGGGCATGTTCAAGCTGTTGGCTGTGGTTATGAACAGCACATCCGACAGGTCATAATCGACTTCGAGATAGTGATCGTTGAACGTGCCGTTTTGCTCTGGATCCAGCACTTCCAGCAGCGCTGCCGAGGGGTCGCCGCGATAATCCGCGCCAAGCTTGTCGATCTCGTCGAGCAGGAACAAGGGGTTCGAACTCTTCGCTTTTTTCATCGACTGAATAACGCGCCCGGGCATCGATCCAATATAGGTGCGGCGGTGGCCGCGGATCTCAGCTTCGTCGCGTACGCCGCCTAGCGACATCCGAACAAAATCGCGCCCCGTAGCCTTCGCGATCGAACGGCCGAGCGAGGTCTTGCCGACGCCTGGCGGACCAACGAGGCAGAGGATGGGCCCGCGCAGTTTGTTCGTGCGCGCCTGCACCGCGAGATATTCGAGTATGCGATCTTTGACCTTGTCGAGGCCGTAATGGTCCTCGTCGAGCACGACCTGCGCAGCATCAATATCCTTCTTGACCTTCTTCTTCACGCCCCAAGGGAGTGAGAGCAGCCAGTCGAGATAATTCCGCACCACCGTGGATTCCGCCGACATCGGGCTCATCTGACGCAGCTTTTTGATCTCGGCGTCGGCCTTGGTTTTGGCTTCCTTCGAGAGTTTGGCGCTCTTGATCCGGTTCTCAAGCTCGGCGATGTCGTCGCGGCCTTCATCGCCGTCGCCCAGTTCGCGCTGGATCGCCTTCATCTGCTCGTTGAGATAGTATTCGCGCTGGGTCTTCTCCATCTGGCGCTTTACGCGCGTGCGGATTTTGCGCTCGACCTGCAGCATGCCGATTTCGCCTTCGATCAGCGCCAGGATGCGCTCCAGGCGTTGCGGCACATCAGCGATTTCAAGCAGCGCCTGCTTGTCAGGTATCTTGACCCCGAGACGCGCCGCTACGGTGTCGGCCAGCCGCGATGGCTCGGCGATCTGTCCGATCGATTGATCGGTTTCGGGCGCCGCCTTGCGCGAGAGCTTTGCGAAATTTTCCCACTGATCGGAGACGGCGCGCGCTGTCGCGCGCGCTTCTGGCGTATCGGCGTTGGTTTCCTCGATCGGTTCGACTTCGGCTTCGAAGTAGGCGTCGTTGGACACAAAATTCGTGACACGCGCCCGGTAGCTGCCTTCAACGAGCACGCGCACCGTGCCGTCTGGAAGCTTGAGCAGTTGGACCACTGTCGCAACCGTCCCGATCGTAAAAATGCGGTCCGTGGACGGCTCGTCCTCCGAGGCGTCCATCTGCGCCGCGAGGAGGATTTGCTTGTCCTTGCGCATCACCTCATCGAGCGCGCGTACGGACTTCTCTCGCCCAACGAAAAGCGGCGCCGCCATCTTCGGATAGACGACGATGTCGCGCAGCGGCAGAACAGGTAGGACGCGGCTTTCGGCCATACGGGAACTCCTTCGGCGACTCTGACTCGGGAAAGCCTAGGTCGCCATGGTTAACAGATGAAAATGTGGAAGCGTTCGGCCCCTGCTTCAAGGGCAGGACCTAAACAGGCTCGTTCATAGCTTGCTTGATGGGCAGGCCGCTTAGCCGGTCGACGATTCCTTACCTTGCCGATCTGAGTAGATCTGCAAGGGCTTTGCGCGCCCATCCACGACATCGGCGGAGACAACAACTTCCTCAACGCCACGCATCGAGGGCAGTTCGAACATCGTATCGAGCAGGATGCTTTCGAGGATCGAACGAAGGCCGCGTGCACCGGTTTTGCGGGCTATAGCCTTTCGCGCGATCGCGCGCATGGCTTCATCGGGGAAGCTCAGCTTCACGTTCTCCATCTCGAACATACGCTGGTACTGCTTCACCAAAGCGTTTTTGGGCTCGGTAAGGATGGTCATCAACGCCGGCTCGTCGAGATCCTCAAGTGTCGCGAGAACTGGCAGACGACCGACGAATTCAGGGATGAGGCCGAACTTCAACAGATCGTCCGGTTCAACCTCGCGCAGAATTTCTCCCGTGCGGCGATCCTCTTCATCGCGCACTTTGGCGCCAAACCCGATCGAGGAACCGCGGCCACGCTGGCTGATGATCTTGTCGAGGCCGGCGAACGCGCCGCCACAGATAAACAGAATGTTGGTGGTGTCGACCTGCAAGAATTCCTGCTGCGGGTGCTTGCGACCGCCCTGCGGCGGCACGCTCGCCACGGTGCCTTCCATAATCTTCAACAGCGCCTGCTGCACGCCCTCGCCCGACACGTCGCGTGTTATGCTAGGATTGTCCGACTTTCGCGAAATCTTATCGACTTCGTCGATGTATACGATGCCGCGCTGCGCCCGCTCGACATTGTAATCAGCCGATTGAAGCAGTTTCAGGATGATGTTCTCAACATCCTCTCCAACATAGCCGGCTTCTGTAAGCGTTGTCGCATCCGCCATCGTGAAGGGAACATCGATGATGCGCGCGAGCGTTTGCGCCAGCAGCGTCTTGCCGCAGCCCGTGGGCCCAATCAGCAGGATGTTGGACTTGGCGAGTTCGACGTCGGCGTTCTTGGCTGCGTGATTGAGGCGCTTGTAGTGGTTGTGCACCGCCACCGAGAGCACGCGCTTGGCATGTTCTTGGCCCACCACGTAGTCATCAAGAACGCCCTTGATTTCCTTCGGGCTCGGCACGCCCTCTTTGGACTTCACCAGCGAGGTTTTGTGTTCCTCGCGGATGATGTCCATGCAGAGTTCGACGCACTCATCGCATATGAAAACCGTCGGGCCGGCGATAAGCTTCCGCACCTCGTGCTGGCTCTTGCCGCAGAACGAGCAATAGAGGGTGTTTTTGGACTCCCCGCCAGCAGTGCCCTTGCTCATACGCAATCCTCTTTGGGACGGCAGCCCACCCAGGCCCCTAACTATCTAGACAGAAAGTGCGGCGGCCAGAAGGCCTACGCGTCCCCTAGTCAGGCATGGTGGGCTGATATCCCTTACAAAAACGTTCACCAACCCGCAGCCCGTCAGTTCATACGACCATAGCAAACATGGCGCCGCAAGCGCGGGTTAACCACAGACCAGCGTGCGAACCCGAAAATCCGACGAGCTTAGGTCGAGGCTTCCGCCAACTCCCGCTTCTCATAGACACGATCGACGAGGCCGAAGGCGCGCGCCTCTTCTGCGGTCATGAAGAAATCGCGGTCGAGTGTTTTCTCAATGCGATCATAGGGTTGGCCCGTGTGCTTGACGTAAATCTCGTTCAGGCGCCGCTTCGTCTGAATGATATCCTCGGCGTGGCGCTCGATATCCGAAGCTGGTCCGCGATAGCCACCTGAGGGCTGGTGCACCATGACCCGCGCATTCGGGAGGCAGATGCGCATCCCCTTCTCGCCGGCCGTCAGTAAGAGCGACCCCATCGAGGCCGCTTGGCCTGTACATACCGTCGAGACGGGGCTGCGGATGTATTGCATGGTGTCGTAGATCGCGAGCCCGGACGTCACATAGCCACCGGGGCTATTGATATACATAGCAATTTCGCGCTTAGGGTTCTCGGATTCGAGAAACAGGAGCTGCGCTGTGACCAAGCTCGCGAGCACGTCGTCGATGCCGCCGGTAACGAAAACTATGCGCTCCTTCAGCAGCCGCGAGAAGATGTCGAAGGCGCGCTCGCCTCGGCTGGTCTGCTCGACCACCATGGGGACGAGATTGGCGTATCTTTCGATAGGGTCGAACGCGTTCATGGCGGCCTTTCGCGACGCCGCTGGAATCGCCCAGCAGCAGCACCTGCATATTTGACGCTTATAGGCGCGCTGCAAGGGCATGCGCGCCCCGCATGTCAGTCTTCCGCCTTTGCCTTCAATTTTTTGGTCGTCTTGGGCTCGGCTACGACGGGTGCGTCATCATCGGCGAAGAGAGCGTCACGGCTGACGGTTTCGTTCGTTACCGAAACGAGTTCAAGCATGTAGTCGACGACTTTTTCTTCGTAGATGGGCGCGCGCACGCTCGCGACCAGGTTTGGATTGCGCTGATACGCCTCGAACACCTGCCGCTCTTGCCCCGGGAAATTGCGCGCCTGAGCGGCAATCGCTTGCGACACTTCCTGGTCGGACACCTCGATTTTGTGGAGGCGTCCGATCGCAGCCAGCACCAAACCCAAGCGCACGCGGCGCTCCGCGATGGCGCGGTATTCGGTGCGAAGATCGTCGTCGCTCTTGCCTTCATCAGAGGGGTCGGCCTGGCCCTGCGCGCGGTCTTGCTCGATTTGACGCCAGATTTGATTGAACTCGGCGTCCACCATGCGCGGCGGCAAATCAAAGCTATGGAGCTTGTCCAACTGGTCAAACAGCGCGCGCTTGGCCTTGGCGCGCGATTGCCCCCCATGCTCGCTCTCGATACGCCCACGCAGCGCCGCCTTCAGCGCGTTGAGGCTCTCGAATCCCAGCTCCGCAGCCCAAGCATCATCCGGCTCGCCGGACTTTGGCGCCCGAACGATCGCGACTTTGGTTTCGAACGTAGCCGCTTTACCCTTCAACGCTGCCACGCCGTAATCCTCCGGGAAGGACACGTTGAGGGTGCGCGCTTCGCCAGCTTTGGCGCCAATTAATTGCTCCTCGAAACCTGGAATAAATTGCTTGGAGCCAATGACGACCTGCGCGCCCTCGGCGGAACCGCCCTCGAACGCTTCGCCATCGATCTTGCCCACGAAGTCGAGAACCACCGCATCGCCTTCGGCGGCGGCGCCGTCCTTATCTTCGAAGCCACGGTGGGCTTTGGCGAGTTCAGTGAGAGATGTATCGACCTGTTCGTCCGTCACCGGAGCGACCGGGCGGGTGACCGCAATGGCCTTCAAATCAGCCGGCTCAAACTCGGGGATGATCTCAAGCGTGAGTTCGAACTGGAGATCTGACTGGCCTGCGACGACTTGATTAATGTCGCTCTTGAGATCGAGCGACGGCTCAGCCGCAGGCCGAGCATTGATCTTTTCAAGGCTCTCGCGCGTGCTGTTTTGGACCGTCTCGTTGATGATGTCCTGCATCATCGAGGGGCCGTAAACCTTACGGATGTGGCTTGCCGGCACCTTGCCCGGCCGAAAGCCGTTAATGCGCACGCGTGGGCGCACTTCCTCAATCTTGGCGTTGAGTTTCTGCTGGAGTTCCGCCGCAGGCACCACGACGTCATAGACGCGCAAAAGGCCTTCGGAACGGCGTTCGGTCAGTTGCATCATACGGGCTTTCGGCTGGATCACGCCGACGTTGCAAGTTCCCTGCCCGCCGGCTCCCTCAAATGGAAAGCGGGGCTTATGGCAGGGCCGCAAGGCCTTGTCCACGCGGTTAGCCCCAGGCCCGGGGCTTTATGCCGATTGGGCGTTCCCGATCCCACGACTCAGAAATTGGTGCGGATAGAGGGACTCGAACCCACACACCTTGCGGCGACGGTACCTAAAACCGTTGCGTCTACCAATTCCGCCATATCCGCACGTTGGAAAAACGTAGCCTATTGACCCAGCCTACTGCCAGCCACTTGACGAGGCCTCGGCGGCCACTTCGTTCGTCGGCCGCGCGATCAGACCCGATTGGGTGATCCGCACCTCGTAGCGCGCGCCGTCAGCCATCGGCATGTAGGCTCCGGAGCCGTACAACGTGTCCACAAGCGGGGCGTAGCGGCTGTACTCGCGCGCCATCGGCCACAAATCCAAGCCGCTTTGGCGTGTGGGGCGAATATCGTACGCGCTCCGCTCAGCATTAAGCTCCTGCTGCGTATCGGTGTAGCGGCCCGAGAAGCGATCCAGGCGATACTGCGAATCCAGACCCAAAACATTGGCCCAAGACTTCCATTTCAACACTCGCGCCTCGATGCGCCATTCATCGCCGTGGAGTTCGAAGGTACGCGTGATTCCCTCGGGATCCTGTTCGGTCGGCGGTTCGGTGACAACCGCGTCAAAGAGCTGTGGCCCCTTCTGGGTGATTTCGATCGTCGCGACCGGGCGATCATAACTGAGGCGATGATAGCTCTGCACGTTAAGGCCAAGCAGGCCGACGATGGCCGCTATGCCCAGAAAAACGCCGCCGCCGAGCACGCCGCGTCCGCCCTTGAAGGGGCGTCCTCGGAACATCCAGCCGAGCCCAGAGAGCACAATCGCGAGGCCGACAACCGCGACCACGCCCGGTATGATCCACCACCACCAAACCATATTGACCCCTCCTGGGCGTCCCTGTCCCGAGCCAAGCGTTAGCGCAAATTCCGCTCACGACATAGGGCCGATCAGCCGAAGGCGCTTCAGCGCACGCCTGACGCACGCAAAGCTTTGAGAATTTGGGGCAAAATTTCCGGTACATCCTCCGCGATCATGCCTGGCCCCAGGGCTTCTCCTGACTTGCCATGGAGCCAAGCCGCAGCGGCGGCAGCCGCAAAACTGGCCATGCCCTGGGCGATCAGGCCGCCGATAAGTCCAGCCAGCACGTCGCCAGAACCGGCGCTCGCCAAATGTGCGTCACCCGTCGTGTTGACGACGGTCCGACCAGAAGGTGAGGCAACCACCGTATCCGGGCCCTTGAGCAAGACCACGCAGCCAGCACGCGCGGCCGCAATCCGCGCCGCGTCGATCCTGTTGGAAGCGCCCTCCAACACGCCCGGAAAGGCGCGCTTGAACTCGCCGACATGCGGCGTGAGCACATCGCGCTCATCAAGCCCACCTTTAACTGGTGCAAGCAGCGTAAGCGCATCGGCGTCCAGCACTATGGGCGCGCGTGACGGCGCGCCCAGCGCTGCTTGCAGAAAAACGCCGTGCTCGGATGTTGTACCAAAAGCTGGGCCGGCGATCACGCAATCCGCTGCCTCGATCGCTTCAGCCAAGTCCGACGCGCTCGCGACTTCGCGCAGCATGATCGCGGTGAGGTGCGCGGCGTTCTCGGCGACGGCATCTGGAGGGCTGAGGACTGTAACCAATCCCGCGCCAACTCGCAGCGCGCCGCGCGCTGCGAGCCGCGCCGCGCCCGTACGCATACGGCCACCACTTGCGACCATGACATGCCCGCGTGCGTGCTTGTGCGTATTCGCATCAGGCCAGGGAAAGCGCCATAGGCTCGGATCGTTCTCAAACAGCTCAATAGCCTGCGTTTCCATAACCTCTTGCGGCACGCCAATATCAGCGACTACGACCTCGCCGCAGAACGCGCGTCCCGGCATCAACACATGCGCGGGCTTCTTGCAGACGAACGTGACCGTGATCCCCGCGCGGAAGCACAGCCCGCCATTTTCCTGACCACTGTCTCCATCAAGTCCGCTCGGCACATCGACAGCGACCACGCGCTCGGGTGCGCGGGCCAACGCACGTGCGAGGCGCGCCGCTTCGCCGCTCAGGGGTTTGGACAAGCCAGCGCCGAACAGCGCGTCGATGAACAGCTCAGCCATCGGTTTGTCCTCACCAACGGCGTGAACATCGCCTGCCCATGCGCGCGCGGCGTCAGCGGCGTCGCCCGCGAGCGTCTCGATCGGCACTAGAGTTTCGACCCAGACCGGCCAGCCGCGCTCCTGTAGCGCGCGTGCCGCCACCCATCCATCGCCGCCATTATTGCCGGGGCCGCACAATATGGCGGTCGGGCGGGGTGTGAACCGCGACGCAACGACATCCGCGACCGCCCGCCCCGCCTTCTCCATGAGCGCCCGCGTCGGCACACCTGCACGCGCTGCCGCCTCGTCGATGGCGCGCATCTGCGCAACGCAAATGATCTCATGGCTCATGCAGCCTCGCTCTCAGCCGGACTAGGTCGGATCAGAAACAAGCGCTCCAAACTAGCCTCCATCTCACATCCCAGCCCCGCAATTGGGCGCCCGTGCCTTCAAAACGGGCGCCGGAGCGAGCCAAGCCGCGAAGGAAGTGTTAACACCTTCCCGACTCGGGTCCGCCCGTCCAAGAGGCCTGCGATACGCCGCGCGGCAAACAGGAGCGCTCCGGATGAAGAAGATCGAAGCCATCATCAAGCCATTCAAGCTCGACGATGTGAAGGAGGCGCTCCAGGAGATCGGCCTTCAGGGCATGACTGTTGTCGAGGCCAAGGGCTTCGGGCGTCAAAAGGGGCATACCGAACTCTATCGCGGCGCCGAGTACGTCGTTGACTTCCTGCCGAAGCTCAAGGTCGAGGTCGTCGTCGGCGATGATCAGGTCGAAGCAGCGCTCGAAGCCATCCAGAAAGCCGCCAAGACCGGCAAGATCGGCGACGGCAAGATTTTCGTTCTCGCTGTTGAGAACGTAGTGCGCATCCGCACCGGTGAAACCGGCGCGGCCGCCGTCTAAGCAAACCATAAGAACCATCGATCACGAGGGAGACACGATGTCTGACGAAATTTTGAAGCAAATTAAGGACAAGGAAGTTCAGTACGTCGATCTGCGCTTCACCGACCTGCGTGGGAAGATGCAGCACGTGACCTTCGACGTGAGCATGATCGACAAGGATATCTTCACCGAAGGCACGATGTTCGACGGCTCATCCATCGCGGGCTGGAAGGCGATCAACGAAAGCGACATGGTGATGCGCCCTGACCCGACAGGCGCGCACATCGACCCGTTCTTTCAGCAGACCACGATGGTGATGTTCTGCGACATCCTCGAGCCAGGCACACTGCAGCCGTATTCGCGCTGCCCGCGCGGCATCGCCAAGCGCGCCGAATCCTATGTGAAGTCCTCAGGCGCTGGCGACACCGCCTACTTTGGGCCTGAAGCTGAGTTCTTCGTGTTTGACGACGTGCGGTGGTCAACCGATCCCTGGAACACTGGATATTCGTTCGATTCAACCGAACTGCCGGTCAACACCAACAAGCCGTACGAAGGCGGCAATATGGGCCATCGCCCTGGCCCCAAGGGCGGTTACTTCCCGGTGCCGCCGATCGACAGCTTGCAGGACATGCGCGGCGAAATGCTGGAAGTGATGGGTCAACTCGGGCTCAATCCTGAAAAGCACCACCACGAAGTGGCGCCAGCCCAGCACGAGCTTGGCCTGAAGTTCAATACGTTGGTTCAGATGGCCGACAATATGAACCTATACAAATACATCATTCATCAAGTCGCGGCGTCCTACGGAAAGTCGGCAACGTTCATGCCGAAGCCCTACTTCAAGGACAACGGCTCGGGCATGCACGTGCACCAGTCGGTCTGGAAAAAAGGACAAAACCTGTTCGCGGGCGATCGCTACGCCGACCTCTCCGAAACCTGCCTCTATTACATTGGGGGCATCATTAAGCACGCCAAGGCGATCAACGCATTCGCGAATTCGACAACGAACTCCTACAAGCGCCTAGTGCCAGGTTACGAGGCGCCAGTCTTACTGGCGTATTCCGCCCGCAACCGCTCAGCCTCGTGCCGCATTCCGCACGGAACTGGCACCAAAGCCAAACGTGTTGAGGTGCGTTTCCCAGATCCGGCGGGAAACATGTATCTCACCTTCACCGCGCTGCTCATGGCTGGCCTCGACGGCATCGAGAAGAAGATTCACCCCGGCGATCCGCTCGACAAGAATCTCTACGATCTGCCGCCGGAAGAGCTCAAGGACGTTCCAACCGTTTGCGGCAGCCTTCGGGAAGCGCTCTCCTCGCTCGATGCGGATCGCGACTTCTTGAAGAAGGGCGGCGTCATGACTGACGATCTGATTGACGCCTACATTGATCTCAAGAAGGAAGAACTCGACCGCTTCGAGACCCACCCGCACCCGGTGGAATTCGATATGTACTACAAGGCGTAGTCACGACGCTTTTGTCGACGCGAAGGGCCGGGAGCAATTCCGGCCCTTTTGCTTTGCGCGGCTAGCGCCTAAACTGAAGCCATGACACGCCACGCCCAATGCCAATGCGGCGCGCTTCGCGTTGCCGCCGAAGGCGACCCGGACTCCATCGTCATGTGCAGCTGCACCGCCTGCCAACGCCGCAGCGGCTCGCCGTTCGGCGAAGGCGCGTACTGGCATCGCAGCAAGCTCACGATCAGCGGCGATGCACGCGAGTACGTGCGCGACGCTGAAAGCGGCAAGCCGTTCCACACTTTCTTTTGCCCGACCTGCGGGACATCGCTCTATTTCTTCAGCCAGCGAGATGTCGACCGCGTGGGTGTCGCCGTTGGCGGTTTCGCCGAGCGTGACTTCCCAGCGCCTCACCGCTCGGTTTTCGACGAACGCAAGCACAGCTGGATCGAGCTCCCCACCACGATCCCCGGCTTCATCCGCGGCCGCGACAGCGAGCGAGCGCGCTGAACACAAAACAGGCCGGAGATTGCTCTCCCGCCCGCAAGTCGTTTTGCGTGGAGTTCGCTTGGAAGCGGAACGTGCCCCCGAGCGAAACGCCGATCTCAAGAACGGAGACCCACCCCCACCCGGTGGAATTCGACATGTACTACAAGGCATGACGCCGAACACTCAAAGGCCGGGGAGCGATCCCCGGCCTTTTCGCTTACGTACTCATTGAGTAGTCGGAACTACTGCCCCTGGCCGAGCGAGTAACCCGGCTCGCCATCGAAAGTGTATAGGTTCTCGGTCTTCACCACGTCGATGCCGGCTTGCGTCAGGCGATCGAGCAGACTGGCGACCATGCGGCCATTCATCTGCTTGCCCTCGTCGATCATGAAGCGGCAGCGCCAATGATCGGTCTTGAAGGTCTCGTCCAACCCATTTGGCCACACCTTGACGCCGCGATTGGTGATGAGCTTCAGCTGATAATCTCCGAACACGCCGTCCTTCATCCGCATGGCGAGCGTATCCGGCTCCATACGAGCATGTACGAAAACATCGACGCCGACCATTTCCTTTTTCTGCATCGGCTTCGGCTGGTAGCGCGGTAAGTTCAAGCGCGGTGCACCAGTGTACGTGACTGCCGCCAGTTTCGTCGGCTTTTGCCCAAGACGCGCGATGACCGCATCGGCGAACGCGTTGGTTCCGACCCGCTGTTTGGAGACGCCTTCCGTGAACACGTCATAGGTGTGCACGCCATCTTCGATTGTCTTCAGCCAGGCATTATGCACACGCTCAGCCGCTTCGGACTGGCCAAGATGAATCAGCATCTGCACGCCCGCTAGCAGAAGACCGGACGGATTGGCCACGTCTTGGCCGGCGCGACGCGGTGCGCTGCCGTGGATGGCCTCGAACATTGCGCACTGTTCACCGATGTTCGCCGACGGCGCCAAGCCGACGGAACCAGCGATCTCGGCGGCCACGTCGGAGAGAATGTCGCCGTACAGGTTCGGCATGACGAGGACATCGAACTGGCCGGGGGCGGCCGCGAGCTTCGCCGCGCCGATGTCGACGATCCAGTGCTCTTTCTCGATCGTCGGATACTCAGCGCCGATCTCGTCGAAAACCTTGTGGAACAGGCCGTCGGTGAGCTTCATGATGTTGTCTTTGGTAAAGCACGTCACCTTCTTGCGGCCATGTGCCTGTGCGTATTCGAACGCATAGCGCACGATCTTCTCGCAGCCCGGGCGTGAGATAATTTTCAAGCATTGATAGACTTCGTCTGTCTGGCGATGCTCAATGCCGGCGTAGAGGTCTTCCTCGTTTTCGCGCACGATGACGACGTTCAAGTCGGGGTGCTTCGTGGTGATGAAGGGTGCATAGGCGCTGCAGGGACGCACATTGGCGTAGAGGCCGAGCGTCTTGCGAACCGTGACGTTCAGGCTCTTGAAGCCGCCGCCTTGCGGCGTGGTGATCGGCGCCTTGTAAAACACCTTGGTACGGCGCAGCGAATCCCAGGATTCCGTCGCGATCCCGGCCGAGTTGCCGGCCAGGTAGACGCGCTCGCCGATCTCGATCGGCTCAATCGCGAGCTTTGCGCCGCCCGCGATCAGGACCTTCAAGCTGGCGGCCATGATCTCGGGCCCGATGCCGTCGCCGTACGCGACCGTGATATCGGCTACGCCCTGTTCCGGGACTGCGTTGGAGGTTATTTTCTCGACGGGGGTATGAACGGTCATTTTGGAGGTCTCCTTCCAGCGGGATCGCTTGAAGAAATCTGCCTCCACCCGATGTATTTTCATAATTTATAGTAGATGCCTATATCATCATTTATTAGAATGATAACTTAACCTGCCCTCAACCCGAGTCCGTAGCGATGGTCGCCTCGACTCCCCTTATGAGGCCGGCCATGAGCAGAGCAGTGCAGCAGAAGCGGCAGGACGCAGTGGGCGACGACAATCTTTGGGATGAAGGCCTGTTCGGCGGAGAACCGCCCCCAGCGGCGGCGGGCGGCTATACCGCGAAGGACATCGAGGTCCTGGAAGGCCTCGAACCGGTGCGTAAGCGCCCGGGTATGTATATCGGCGGCGTCGATGAGCGCGCGCTGCACCATCTCTTCGCCGAGGTGCTCGACAATTCGATGGACGAAGCCGTCGCGGGTTACGCTGATCGCATCGAAGTGGAGTTGGAAGCCGACGGCACATTGCGCGTGACAGACAATGGCCGCGGCATGCCGGTCGATCCGCACCCGAAATTCCCGAAAAAGTCCGCGCTCGAAATCATCATGACGGTGCTGCACGCGGGCGGGAAGTTCTCGGACAAAGTCTACCACACCTCGGGCGGCCTCCACGGCGTCGGCGTCTCGGTGGTGAACGCCCTCTCCGATCGCGTTGAAGTGGAGGTCGCGCGCGAGCGCAAACTCTACCGGCAAACCTTTTCGCGCGGCACGCCGACGAGCAAGCTTGTCGAAGTCGGCCCCGCGCATAACCGACGCGGCACCACCGTGCGCTTTCATCCTGACGCGCAAATCTTTGGCGAGGGCGCGGCGTTCAAGCCGGCGCGACTGTTCCAGATGGCGCGCTCGAAGGCGTATCTGCAACGCGGCGTGCAAATCCGTTGGAAGTGCGACGCCTCCCGCATCAAGGACGACACGCCCGCCGAAGCGGTGCTGCACTTCCCAAACGGTCTGGCTGACTTCCTTGCCACACTCACGAAGGACAAACGCGCCATCGTCGGCGAACCTTTCACCGGGCGCTCGGAGAAGAACGGCCCCCACGGGCGCGTGGAGTGGGCGGTGACCTGGGTTGGCGATGGGTTTGGCGAAGCCGACGGCTTCCTGCGCTCATACTGCAACACGATCTATACGCCTGACGGCGGCTTCCATGAAGCTGGCCTGCGCGCCGCACTCTCCAAGGGCCTGAAGGCCTACGCCGAACTCAGGAACAACAAGAAAGCGGCGCTGATCACGCAGGAAGACGTAATGAACACGGGCGCGGCGCTTGTCTCCGTGTTCATCCGCGAACCGCAATTCGAAGGCCAGACCAAGGGTCGCCTCGTTTCCACAGAAGCCGCTAAGATCGTCGAACAAGCCGTGCGCGATCCGTTCGATCACTGGCTCGCGGCAAACACGGCGGACGCGCAGCGCCTGCTCGATTGGACCATAACCCAGGCCGAGGATCGACTGCGGCGGCGTAAGGAAAAGGAAGTCTCCCGCCAAAGCGCGACGCGCAAACTGCGCTTGCCCGGCAAGCTCGCCGATTGTTCGCGCGCGGGCGAGGAAGGCACTGAGATTTTTCTGGTCGAAGGCGACAGCGCCGGCGGCTCGGCCAAGCAGGCACGCAATCGCGAGACGCAGGCGATCCTCCCTTTGCGCGGCAAGATTTTGAACGTGGCGTCGGCGGGCGGCGAGAAAACCTCCAACAATATCGAGCTCAACGATTTGGCTCTCGCGTTGGGCGTGCAATCGGGCGCGAAGTTCAAGGTCGATGACTTGCGCTACGAGCGCGTGATCATCATGACCGACGCCGACGTTGACGGCGCCCATATCGCGTCGCTGCTGATCACGTTCTTTCACAAACAGATGCCGCAACTTATCCGCGCCGGGCGTTTGTATCTGGCGATGCCGCCGCTTTATCGTGTGACCGCCGGCAAGGAGAGCATCTATGCGCGCGACGACGCCCACAAAGAGGCGCTGCTGAACGGGCAATTCAAGAACAAGAAGGTCGATATCTCGCGCTTCAAGGGCCTCGGCGAAATGATGCCGGCGGATTTGAAAGACACCACGATGAACCCGGCGACGCGCACGCTCGCGCGCGTCGTGCTCACCGACGACGGCGCGCCAGATTTTGAGATCCTGATCGAAACGCTGATGGGCAAGAAAGCGGAGAAGCGCTTCGACTATATCCAGGCGAACGCGAAGTTTGTTGAGGATGTCGACGTTTAAGGGGTGCGCGAATGGGCGGCGTGTACATTCAGTGCGGGTCGTTTTTGGGCAATGACAAGTCGGGATCCGCCATCGAAGGCTTGCTCGACGAGTTGCTCCCGCTGGCGAGCGCAGCGCAACAAGTAGTTCTTGAGCAAATTCGAGTGGCCCTCGACGGTGAACCCGATGGTGACTACGGGCGCGTGGCCAGCGCCGATGCCGCAGCGTTGATCTCACTGCTCGAAGCCTACATCGCCGACATTCAAGGCCGGTATGGCCCGATCGCCGATCCCTTCGAATTGATCGATCGAGATTTTGCCGAGAATCCGTCGCTCGACCAAACGGCGGCGAAATACAGAGATAGTCGCGGCTGGAGGCTGTATTGTGCCACCGACTTGGCCGAAGCGTGTAAGACCGCCAGGCAAGAAAGCGAGGACGTTATCCTTACGTGGGATTAGCGCCCGAACATTGACTTTCTCCACAAACCCGCCCATCTCCCCGCTGTCCGTTGTGCGCGCCGAGAGGGCGTGCTCGCCCCTCGCTGAACGCCCCCGCCTGATCGCAGGCGACGCCGGCTCTAAGCGCCAACCTAGCGGCTCCTCCGTTTTCGCTTCCCAAGCGAGCCGGCGCCCGCGCAAGTGAGATTGAATGTCCTCTGAGAATGCCGCGCCCGAAGGCGCAGATACCGCACAACTCCCAGCCATCACCTTCGACGATCTCGGCCTCTCGCCCGACACGCTGCGCGCGGTGAAAGAAGGCGGGTACAACACGCCCACCCCGATCCAGGCCGCCGCCATTCCCGAAGTGCTCAAGGGCCGCGACGTGTTGGGCATCGCTCAAACCGGCACAGGCAAGACGGCGTCCTTTACGCTGCCGATGATCGATATTCTCGCTGCCGGGCGCGCGCGCGCGCGCATGCCGCGTACTTTGATCCTGGAGCCCACACGAGAACTCGCCGCGCAAGTGGCCGAAGCGTTCGACAAGTACGGCAAGTACCAGAAGCTCACCAAAGCGCTGCTGATCGGCGGCGTCTCCTTCGGCGATCAGGACGCCCTGCTCGCGCGCGGCGTCGACGTGTTGATCGCAACGCCCGGGCGGCTGCTGGATCACTTCGAGCGCGGCAAGCTTTTGCTCACGGGCGTACAAGTCATGGTGGTCGATGAGGCCGACCGCATGCTCGATATGGGCTTCATCCCCGACATCGAGCGCATCTTCAAACTGACGCCGTTCACCCGCCAGACCTTGTTCTTCTCGGCCACTATGCCGCCGGAAATCACGCGCCTCACCGAGCAATTCCTCTCAAGCCCCATCCGCATCGAAGCCTCCCGCCCAGCCACAACGGCCAGCACGATCGAGCAGCGCGTTGTGATGCTCCCCGGCGGCGATCCACGCACGCGCCGCGCCGCTTTGCGCGCGGTGATGACAGCCGGCGAAGTGAAGAACGGCATCGTCTTCTGCAATCGCAAGACCGACGTTGACGTGGTTGCGCTGTCGCTCAAACGCCATGGCTTCAATGCTTCGCCAATTCACGGCGATCTCGACCAGAGCTTGCGCACAAAAACGCTGGACCGCTTCCGCTCGGGCGATTTGCAATTCCTGATCGCATCCGATGTCGCCGCACGCGGTCTCGACATCCCTGACGTGTCGCACGTGTTCAACTACGAACCACCGCGCAGCCCCGACGACTACGTCCACCGCATCGGACGCACCGGCCGCGCGGGCAAGCAAGGCGCGTCGTTCACGTTGGTTGGGCCAAGCGACAAGAAGAGCCTCGAAGCCATCGAAAAGCTCACCGGCAAACCCATCGAGAAAGCTCACATCGAGGGCGTGCCCGAAGCCGCCCTTGGCGACCCGAACGATCGCGGCGGTCGCGGCAGGCGCGCGGAGGAGCTGAAGCACGAACACTCAAAGCGGTTGGCGGAGAAGAAGCAGCGCTTCCAGAAGCGCGACCCCGAGCGCCCGCAGGCGTCAACTGAACCGGTTAAGCACGAACCGAGCGCCGAGCGCACGGAACGCGCGCCGCGTGAAGATCGCGCGCCACAACGCGGCCCGCGCCGCGAGCGCGGCGAACGCACACCCGCGCCGCTGCCGCATCAAGACGCCAATACGCCCGGCTTCGGCGAGAACCTGCCAGCTTTTCTGCGTAAGAAGCCCTAACGGCCTTAGGCCTTCTTCGCCGCGTCGTGGTGGCGGATCACTTCGGTGATGATGAAGTTCAGGAACTTCTCCGCGAAGTCGGGATCGAGCTTGGCGTCGTGCGATAGCGCGCGCAGGCGCGCGATCTGCTCAGCCTCACGCGAGGGATCGGCGCTGGGCATGTCATGCTTGGCCTTCAGCGCGCCCACGCGCTGCGTGCACTTAAAGCGCTCGGCCAGCAGATGAACCAGGGCCGCATCGAAATTATCGATGCTGGCGCGGAGCTCCGAGAGCTCGACCATCGGGTCGAGAGAATGGGTCACGAGCGACCTCGCATCAAACCAAGACCTGTCACAATAAGCCAAAGCGTGAGCCCGAGGAATCCGGCGATCGTCACGAACGAAAACACTTCGCCTGACTTACTCAGCGCGATGGCGAGACCTTCCCCAGTTCCCACCGCGATGGCCGCCGCCGCGCCAAAACCGATCACGGCAGCAATACGCGCCCGCTCTGACCATTGAAGGCACGCCACCATCAACACGAACCCCGCTGTGAGCAATTGGCCGAGGTGTTCGCCAATTGCGACGCCGCCATACTGGTTGAGTACGGCGAATGCATGCTCTGCGGCGAGCCTTGCTTCAGGCGTCGCGCTTGGATCGGCATGGGTTCGCGCCAAGGCTGGAACAACGAACACCCAGCGCCACAAGCCGATAGCTTGCGCCAAACCGGCCAGCGCGCCCGCGATAGCCGCCCCAATCGCCAGGGCCGGCCGTTCTGCGACGCGCTGCGGCGTGATCGAGAGTGCGATCGCGACCGGGACCAGCGCCAGAGCAGTCAAGGCAAACGCATGCCATGTGAGGATCAGATTCGCGCCGCCCGCGACAAACAGATCGAGGGCCTCGCCGGCGGGACGGCGCAACACGTCGGGATAGTCATAGGTCGCCGCTAGCACTGCGTAGGGGACGTTAAAGACAATCGCGAGCGCGATCGCGCTTAGTCCGACTGCAGGGCGCGCTGGCGACATATTCGCATCTCCATCAACGAACTGACGAGGAAGCGTTGTGCGCGCTCAGGAGGGCGCGATCAAGCGTGAGGCTCTACCGCCCGACGATGGTGTCGTCTCCGGCGTAGTGCGCCTGATCGTCCAACATCTCAGCAATGCGGATGAGCTGGTTGTACTTCGCCGTGCGGTCGGAGCGCGCCAGCGAGCCCGTTTTGATCTGGCCGCAATTGGTCGCGACCGCGAGGTCGGCGATGGTGGAATCTTCGGTCTCGCCCGAGCGATGGCTCATCACGGCAGAATACCCCGCGCGCTGGGCCATATCGACGACGTCCAACGTTTCGGTCAGCGTGCCGATCTGGTTGACCTTGATCAGGATGGCGTTGGCTAGGCCCTTCTCAAAGCCCATTTGCAGGCGCTTCATATTGGTGACGAAGAGATCATCGCCGACCAATTGGCACTTGTCGCCAATCAGTTCCGTGAGCGCCTTCCAGCCATCGAGATCGTCTTCCGACATGCCGTCTTCAATGGAGACGATCGGATAGCGCGACACGAGATCGGCGAGATACTTGGCATGGGCTTCCGGCGAGAGCGATTTGCCCTCCCCTTCCATCTCGTACTTGCCCTTCTTGAAATACTCGGTAGCGGCGCAATCGAGCGCGAGCGCGATATCCTCACCCGGCTTGTAGCCGGCCTTCTCGATGGATTTCACGATGAAAGACAGCGCTTCATCCGCGCTTTTCAGGTTTGGCGCGAAGCCGCCTTCGTCGCCCACATTGGTGGCGTGGCCGGCGGCTTTCAGCTCCTTCTTCAGCGTGTGAAACACTTCCGCGCCATAGCGCACGGCGTCGGCCATGCTTGCCGCGCCTACGGGCATGATCATGAATTCCTGGATGTCGATCGGGTTGTCGGCGTGTGCGCCGCCATTGATGATGTTCATCATCGGACACGGCAGCACCCGCGCCTGCACGCCGCCTAGATAACGATAGAGCGGCTGGCCCACGCTGATCGCTGCGGCTTTGGCGACGGCCAGCGAAACACCGAGGATCGCGTTGGCGCCAAGGCGCGCCTTGTTGTCCGTGCCATCGAGCTCGATCATCAATGCGTCGATGCGGCGTTGATCCTCGGCATCCATACCTAGGATCGCGTTGGAAATCTCGCCTTGCACGGCCTCAACCGCATCGCGCACACCCTTGCCCAGATAGCGATCTGGCTCGCCGTCGCGCTTTTCCATCGCTTCGTGCGCGCCCGTGGACGCCCCCGACGGAACCGCCGCGCGGCCCATCGCGCCATCCTCGAGATAGACATCGACCTCGACCGTGGGATTGCCGCGGCTATCAAGAATTTCGCGTGCGACGATATCGGCGATGCCGGTCATGAACGATCCTCTATAGGCAAACGAAAACGCCCGACCTTTTGGGCCGGGCGCGTCACGAAACGCAACAAAAAGCCGTGCATACGAGATATGAGCCTACGCCAACGGCGCAGCGCTCATTCTTCCTTCGGCTTCAGGACTTGCTTGCCCTTGTAGCGACCGCTTTTCAGGTCGATGTGGTGCGGACGGCGCAGCTCGCCAGATTCCTTGTCTTCCACATACGCATTCTTGCCCAGCGCATCGTGAGCGCGGCGCATGCCCCGGCGGGAGGGCGAGGTTTTTCGCTTTGGAACGGCCATGGCCGGAAACTCCTTGGGCCGTTCCCGGGGCCTCCCAGGACGGCGAAGCGGCGCTGATAAAGGATTAGGCCGGGTCGAGCAAGCCGCGCCAAGCCGGTTTAGCGCCGGCGGCGGGTATTGAGCAGCAGCCGGTCATAGGCCGTGGGGCTCCCCAATTGGCCGAGGAAGATATCCGGTCGGCGGTCGGCGTTGAAATCCGCCACCTCGACCGTGATGTTGACCCCATCGATGGTTCCCGGAATGGCCGCGTCAGATACATCCACGAACCGCTGGCCTTCATTCAGAAAAACCCGCACCGAGCCGATATTGGCCTGAACCATGTCCAGGTCGCGGTCGCCGTCGAGGTCTGCGAAGGCGGTATCCAGCGTGGGTTGGTCATCAGCGGGAAACCACGTAGCGGTTCCGTCGGAGAAGCGGCCCCGCCCGTCATTGATGAACAAGCGATCCTGCGCCTCCCTGCCCTGCCAAGAGACGTGGGAGAAATAGAGATCAAGATCGCCATCGGCATCGATATCGACGGGCGTCACCTTCCGCGCTTCGACATTGCCCGGCGCCGGCAGCCGCGCCTTGCTTTCATCGCCAAAGACACCGGAACCGTCATTAATCCAGAGCGCGTGCCCGCCCTCTAGGCCTAACACGATGTCGAGATCATCGTCGCGATCCGCGTCAAAGAAAGCAGCATCTTGGCCGACAGCCGCCTCGCGCGGCAGGCGCGCCTCGGTCTCATCAGTGAAGCCGCCTTGGCCGTTGTTGATCAGTAGCCGATCTTGAGCGTCGCCGGTGATGAGGATATCCGGCGCGCCATCGCCATTGATGTCGGCATGCGAAACGGCGTTGGCGACGCTGTCTGGAAGCTGCTCATATACCCGCTCATACCCGCCTGTAGCCAGCGCGCGGTAATACTGGTGAACATTGGCGCGGCCTAGGCGTACATCGTCCTCGACCACCATGATGATATCGAGCCGGCCATCGCCGTTGAAATCGCCGATCGAGACATCCTCGGAATCCTTTCCGGGCACGTCGGCGTTCATGCCCTCAGGGCGCGTCAGCTCCGCATCAGGTGTTGGCGGGAGAAAGCCTGTCGCCAACGCAAACCGGCCCGCGCCATCGTTCAGCAGGACGCGGTTCGCACGCCATTCCTGCGGCGTGATCAGATCAAGATCGCCATCGTGATCGATATCGATCGCGGCCGCGTCCATGGTTGCATATGTGACGCCTTCAGACGACGGCAGGTGTGTCGCGGTGGCGTCTGTGAACGAAACCTGGGCGGATGCGCCACTAGCCGCGCAAAGCGCGGCCACACATGTCAACGCTGCAAATCGCATCGGGGGTGAGCCTCCATACGTGGCATTGATGGATGGCCCATCCCTATGTCGAGCGCCTTGCGACGAACCCACAATGCACTACGACGCGCGCCTTAGGGCGCACTGGCGCGCACGTCTCCGCCCATGGCTTCCGATCGACCGACCGCGCGACCGCCGCCTGACATATCGACATCACCGCCCATCGCTGCCGAGGCGTCGAACGTCTCAGATGCATACGCGGCAATGCCTCCGCCCATCGCCGCAGCGGCGTCGACGGTGCGGCACCGCAACTCGCGCGCGTTTACGTCCGCACCCATCGCCGCGGCTACTTCCAACGTATCGCATGTGCCCTGAAGTCGAAGCTCGGCCCCCATCGCCGCCGCTGCATTGACCGAGGCGCAGGCAAGGCCCGACACACGCAATTGGCTGCCCATCGCTGCGGCGGCGGAAAAGTCTTCACACGCGCCGTCAACGTTGGCCGCCACAGACGCGCCTCGCGCCGCACTGACGCCCTCCAAGCGCGGCAAGGTCACGCGCACAACCGCATCGTAGCGTGGGTTTCCAAACCACGGACGTCGCAGCGGCTCGATCTTGAGGACATGATCCTCAACGCGCGTGCGTATGCGCGCGGCATCGGAGCCTTGGACAGATACGGTGTGGTCATCGCCAACTGCGATCTCCACTTGGAAGCGACCCGATGCGCTGATGCTTTCAAAGCCGGCCGCGTCGCGCGTTTCTGCCGACGCCGGAGCTACGCTGACCAATGCAAACGCCAAACCGGCAATCATGAATTCACGCATGTGTTTATCCCCAGACGGACCCGCGCCGTCGTTTCTTCTAGGATGCGCGGCGACCTGGCACTGGATGCAGCCAACCATGACGCGTATGGGAACTGCCCATGGATCGCAGAACTCTCCTGGCTGGTCTGCCAGTTCTGGCGGCGTGCAGCCCCTCCCTGGCCACCTTTGACGCCCTGGCGCCGCGCGACGGTGGGGTGCGCCGGATCGTCCTTGACGCGGCCTTTGGACCGGCGGCGCGCCAGCGGATCGACCTCTACGCGCCGGTGAGCGCGGCGGCGCGCGCCCTACCCGTAGTGATGTTCATCTACGGAGGGTCTTGGCGCCACGGCGACAAGGACGATTACAATTTCATGGGGGCGGCGCTCGCAGCCCAGGGCTTCGTCGTCGCGATCCCGAATTATCGGCTGGTGCCCGAGGTGCGGTTCCCCGGTTTTGTGGAAGACTGCGCAACCGCGTTGCGTTGGGTCGAGCAGAATGTGGCGGCCAGCGGAGGCGACCCTGCTCGCATCGTGCTCATGGGCCACTCAGCGGGCGCCTACAACGCCGCCATGCTTGGACTCGATCACCGCTACATACACGCCGCCGGCGTTTCACCGAATGCGGTGAAGGGCGTTGTTGGCCTCGCGGGACCCTACGACTTCATTCCGTTTGACGTCGAGGCGACCCAGGAGGCGTTCGGCCAAGCGCCGGACCCGCGCGCAACACAGCCCATCCATTTCGCGCGCGTCGACGCGCCGCCGATGCTGCTCTTGTGGGGCGAAGACGACACCACGGTCGGGCCCCGAAACATCCAATCGCTTGAGCGCGCCATGCGCGCTGTTGGTGGGGCGGTGGAAACGAAAACCTATCCCGGCGTCGATCACATCGAGATCATGCTAGCGCTTTCGCGCCCGTTTCGCGGGCGCGCGCCAGTGCTCGCCGACGTCACGGCGTTCGCCCGACGCGTGACGGCTTAGGTAATCCGGCTCCGCGCCATGTCGCTGATCAGACCGCGCAGCATGTTCGGCGCCTGCTCGCGATCGAATCCGACCGCGGCCGTGTAGTCGATCAAGGCGTGGTGCTCGCTCTCCTCGAAGCGCCCGTCCGCGACAAACACGCCCAGCAGTGCTTTCAGGAACTGGACTTTCTGCTCACGTGTGAACGCGCGCGATTTCTCCGTGAGATACGCGACCAATTCGTCCTTGCTCAGCCGCGCGCCCGCGAGCGCGGCATCGACGCGATCTGCACCTAACTCGTGTCCGGCGATCTCACGCATGGCGGCAAGGATGGCGTCGCGTTCCACCGCCGCAATACGCCGATCCAATTGAGCGGCGTTGGACAGCGCCTCAAGCGCGAACACCGTGAAATCGCCATGCACAACGCGCTCGGCCTTACGCACTTGAAAACGTCGGATCAGCGCGCGCAAGCCCAGCCAGCCCGCGATAGCGACGATGAGCACCAAGAGCGCGAGCGCCGATCCAGCGCCGCCGCTCGCGGCGGGCTCGGCGCTGGCTTGAGTTGCGAAAGCTAGCATAGCCGCCATCACACCAACCTGCTCTGCTCCACGGCCGCAGCGATGAAACTCGCAAACAAGGGATGCGGTTCGAACGGGCGGCTCTTCAGTTCCGGGTGGTATTGCACGCCGATAAACCAAGGGTGGTCGGCGCGCTCGACGATCTCCGGCAAAACGCCATCTGGGCTCATGCCCGAGAACCGCAGGCCAGCGGCCTCCAACTTCTCGCGATACTTGGTGTTCACTTCGTAGCGATGGCGGTGACGCTCCGAGATTTGCAAGGCGCCGTAAATTTCCGCGACCTTGCTGTCGGGATCGAGCGCGGCGACATATGCGCCCAAGCGCATGGTGCCGCCAAGATTGCCGGCGGCGTTGCGCCGCTCCAATTCGTTGCCGCGCAGCCATTCCGTCATCAGGCCAACAACTGGATGCTTGGCGGCGCCGAATTCGGTTGAGCTCGCGCCTTTCAACCCAGCCTGATTGCGCGCCGCTTCGATGCACGCCATCTGCATACCGAAGCAGATGCCGAAATACGGCGTCTTGCGCTCGCGCGCGAATGTGACCGCCGCGATTTTGCCTTCGCTGCCGCGTTCGCCAAAGCCGCCCGGCACGAGCAAGCCATGCACACCATGCAAATCCTCGACCCAGCCTTCGCCGCGCTCCTCGAATTTCTCGCTTTCGACCCAGCGTATGTCGACGCGCACATTGTTGGCGACGCCGCCATGATGCAGCGCTTCAATCAGCGATTTATAGGCGTCCTTCAATTCCGTGTATTTGCCGACCACGGCGATGGTGACATGCCCGTCTGGCGACTTGAGACGTTTGACGATCTCAAGCCATTTCGTGAGGTCCGGTTGCGGCGCGAGGGTCACACCAAAGTGCTTCAAGAGTTCCGTGTCAAAGCCCGCCGCATGGTAGGCAATCGGCGCCTCGTAGATGGTTTGCAGATCCCGCGCTTCAATCACGGCGCTCTCGCGCACATTGCAGAACAGCGCGATTTTCTTTTTCTCGTCCTCAGGGATCGGGCGATCGCAACGGCAAAGCAAAATGTTGGGTTGGATGCCGATCGAGCGCAACTCCTTCACTGAGTGCTGCGTCGGCTTCGTCTTCATCTCGCCGGCCGATGGAATGTACGGCAGCAGAGTGAGATGCACGAATGCGGCTTGGCCGGGATCGAGTTCTTGGCCCAATTGGCGAATGGCCTCGAAGAACGGCAGCCCCTCGATGTCGCCGACCGTGCCGCCGATTTCGCACAGCACGAAGTCTGCGTCGCCATGGTCGGAGAGGATGAATGCCTTGATCGCGTTGGTGACATGCGGGATCACCTGCACCGTGGCGCCGAGATAATCGCCCCGCCGTTCCTTGGCGATGATGTCCTGATAGATGCGCCCGGTGGTGATGTTGTCGGCCTGCGTGGCCGACACGCCGGTGAAGCGCTCGTAGTGGCCGAGATCGAGATCTGTCTCAGCGCCGTCATCCGTGACGAACACTTCCCCGTGCTGATAGGGGCTCATCGTGCCTGGATCGACGTTGAGGTAGGGATCGAGTTTGCGGAGGCGGACCCGGTATCCCCTGGCTTGCAGGAGCGCGCCCAGAGCGGCGGAGGCGATACCCTTCCCTAGGGAAGAGACCACGCCCCCGGTAATGAACACGTAGCGCGCCATAATCCTTCCACGCGCGGCCGTTCTCGACCGCGCTTTAGTCTCCCACGATTCGCGCGGGCCTTATTATTGGTCGGGGCCGGCCCGTTCCCGGCGCACAGCCTCGACGCCATCGCCTATTTCAACCGATTCGGCGCCCGTTTGCGCGCCCGAAGAATTCGGCAGGATCAGTTGACGGGTCGGCGCTGGCTGTGTGGACGCCGGCGTCGATCGTGGTTGAGTCGCAGCAGGCCGCGTGGCTGCCGGTTGTGTCGTCGCAGGCGTTGCAGCAGCCGATTGCTGACGAGCCGGCGTCGTGGCGGGTACCGAACGCGGCTGTGTCGCCGCTGGGCGGGTCGCCGCGGTTTGCGTTGGCCGTGCATCGAGCGGGGCCGCACGCGTTGCCGCAGCGACGGGCGCTGGGGCGATCGGCAGGCTCGCCGCCACTGGCGCAGGCTCAGCCGGCGTCAAGGACGCGAGCTGCGTCTCAGCAGCCTGCGGGGCGCTGCTTTCCGTCGGGTCAGGCGTGGTTGGGGTGGCCGTCGGGGCCGGCGCGGGCGCTGAGCGCTCCTGGGTCGGCAGAAGGTCGAACACCGAGCGCGAGTCGGTTGAGGCGTTGGCCCCGGAGAGCAATGTCAGTGAGAGGGACGTGACCAGGAAAAAACCGCCCGCGACCGAGGTCATTTTGGCCAGGGCGTCTGCGGCGCCACGGCCGCTCATCAGCGCTCCGCCGCCGCCACCGCCCATACCCAGGGCCCCGCCCTCGGACCGTTGCAACAGCACCAAGCCGACAAGGCAGATGCAGAGCAGCAAGTGAACGACCAATATGACCATTTCCATGGGACCACCGAACTCCCGGGCGCTTAATCAACAGACATGGGCGTGCGCGAAAGGGCGCTCAATACCTGAGCGGCATCTTAAACGCCAGTCCGATTGAACACAGGCTCATTTGGCAGCGGGGTGCGCCAAAATGATGGCCGCGAAGTCGGCGGCCTTGAGGCTGGCGCGGCCGACAAGAGCGCCGTCCACCCCCCCCACCGCGAACACCTCCGCGGCGTTTTTGGGGCCCACGGAGCCGCCATAGAGAATGCGGATGTCGCTCGCCCCACTGGCGAAGCGTTGAGCAAGAGTTCCCCTGATAATGTGGTGGATTTCGTCGATCTCGGCGGGCGTAGGCGTGCGATCGCCGCCAATCGCCCAGACGGGCTCATAGGCGATAACTAGGCTTTCCGCGTCATCGGGGATGCTATCGCGGACCTGCCTGACGACAACGTCGCCGGCCTGGCCGGAGTCTCGTTCAAGCCGGGTTTCGCCGACGCAAACGATTGCCGTTAGGCCCGCGCGCTGTGCCGCCTGCGCCTTGCGGCGAACCACCGCATCCGTCTCGCCGAAGAGCGCGCGGCGCTCCGAATGGCCGACGATCACGAAACGTGCCCCTACGTCAGCCAGCATGGCCGCCGAAACGTCGCCGGTCCGGGCGGCGTCCTCGGATTCCGTCCCGCAATCCTGCGCGCCGATGAGTATTCCGGTCTCGCGCGCCGACCAGGCGGCGTTCTGGACGTAAGGCGCTGGCGGGCAGATCAGGGCGTCCACGTGCGCCGCGACCGGTGAAATGCTGCGCCAAAGCACCTCAAGTTCACCCAGATTGGCGCGCCGGCCATACATCTTCCAATTCCCGGCGATCAGCGGCTTACGCGCGGCCATGCGTCCCCCCTCCAAAGTGTAATGCGCCGATTGCCCCGGCTTAGACCCCTCTCTAAAGTCCCGCGCCTTTACGTCAAACGGATGCTCAAATGCTCAAACAAATGCGGAGCTTCACACGCAGCTGGGTCTCTTATGTCCTGCTGTTTGTCCTGGCCGCCCTCTTCGTCCTCTTTTTGGGCAACGGGCAAAGCGTGCTCGATACGTTGCAGACGCAAGGCGCGCGCAATGTCGCCAGCGGGCGCGGCGTCACGGTGACGCCACAGCAATTGGCGCGCGAGTTGGACCTCACCATTCGCTCGCAGCGCAATCAGGGGCAGACAATCACGCAAGCCGCTGCTGTGGAAGCCGGCCTTCATCGTCAGTTGCTTCAGGGTATGCTGGCGCGCAAAGCAATGTACGCATACGCGGACCGCATCGGCGTGAGCGCGAGCAACCTTCAGGTCGCCGAACGCATTCGCGCTATCCCCGCTGTTCTCAATCCGGTGACAGGCGCGTTTGACGCCGAGTCGTATCAACGGTTCCTGGGCGAGCTCGGCTACAGCCAGCCCGACTTCGAAACCGATGTC
This sequence comes from Hyphomonadaceae bacterium, assembly GCA_022843225.1. Classification (GTDB taxonomy): domain Bacteria; phylum Pseudomonadota; class Alphaproteobacteria; order Caulobacterales; family Aquidulcibacteraceae; genus Vitreimonas. Next base: position 110,519 of record JALHOC010000001.1, on the reverse strand, counting down.
CGCGGCGACATGACGACCGAAATGCTCATGCAGGCCATGGTTGCGGGCGCACGGGCGCCATCCAGCTTCGGCGCGCTGGTTCTCTCGTACGAAGGCGAGACGCGCGTGGTTTCGATCGCCGAAGCGCCGGCGTCGGCGGTTGGCCAGATCCCCGCCCCGACCGCCGAGCAATTGCAAGCGCTCTATCGCGAGAGCCAAGAGCAATTGCGCCTGCCTGAGTATCGCGCGCTAACGCTGGTTCAGGCGCGGCCGCAAGATTTTCTATCGCGAGTAACGATTCCAGAAGAGCGACTAGCCCAGGAACTGGACGCACGGCGTGAAGCGCTCACCCAACCCGAGCGCCGCACCTATGTCCGCATCTCCGCGCAAAGCGAAGCGCAGGCCAACGACGCCGCCGCACGCCTTGCGCGCGGCGAGGCGCCCGCTGACATCGCGACCGCCTTGAGCGTACAAACCGCGCGAGGCGAAAACCAAGCCCGCAACGAAGTGCCGGATGCGCGCGTGGCAGAGGCTGTGTTCGCGATGCAAGCGCGCAGCGCGCCACGCGTGGTTCGCGGCGAGCTCTCGCCTTGGGTCGTGATCCGCGTGGATGCCATCACCGCCGCCATCGCGCCCGATCTCACTGAAGCGCGCGCCGAACTCCGTGAAGCAATCGCTATGGAGGAAGCCAACGCACTGCTCAATGATGCCGTTGCTGCGTTCGATGACGCACGCGGCGGTGGCGTCGCGTTGGCTGACGCCGCCCGTCAGCACGGCCTCACTGTCGTGAACATCGCGGCCACCGATGCGCAGGGCAACGACGCCGCCGGCGCACCCGTGGCTGCCCTCGCCGATCACCCAGAACTGCTGGAAGCGGCGTTTCAAACCGCGGAAGGCGAAGCCAGCGACTTCCTGCCGGCGGGCGACGCCGATGTCGTCGTCGCGGTTGACCGCGTGACGGCATCCACCGTCCGCCCATTCGAGAGCGTGCGCGACCAGCTCGCGCAAGTCTGGGTGGCGCGTGAGCGCGGGCGGCGCATGCGCGAGATGGGCGAGCGTGTGGTCGCCGCAGTCGAGGGCGGAGAAACCTTTGCCGCGGCCGCGCGCGCGCAACGCTTCAATGTCGTAGTTTCCAGTCAACCAACCGACCGCCGCTCCGCCGCGCAGATCCCGGCTCGCGGCCTTCCAACGCAGATCTTCGCCGCGAGCGAGGGCGATGTGCTCAGCGATCTCCGCGCCGACGGCGGCGCTGTGCTGGTCGCTGTTGTCGAGCGGATCAATCGCGTCAACGCAGCCGAACGTCCCCAGGAAGTCGAGGCCTTGCGCCAACGCATGCAAGAAACTGTCAACGAGAGCATGACCGAAGCCGTCCAGTCGCAAGTCGTGGCGGATGCGCGCGGGCGGGTGAATGAGAGCTTGCTCAATCAACTCTACCCAAGCGGTGAACAAGACGCTGAAGCGGGCCAATGATCGCGTCCGAGACACGCGTTTCGCTAAAAGATTTCACCGCCGCCTATGACAAGGGCGGCGGTGTCGTTTCAGCGCGACGCGTCAGCGATCTGGAGACACCGGTCTCGGCGCTATTGAAACTCGGCGCGCAGAAGCCAGGCACGTTTCTGCTGGAGAGCGTGCAAGGCGGTGACTTCCGCGGCCGCTATTCGATCATCGGCTTGAAACCCGATCTGGTGTGGCGCGTAAAAAATGGACGCGCTGAGACAAGCCGCGGCGGCTTCGCCGATGCATCCTTCCGCGCCCAGCGCGACGAACCGATCAAGAGTCTGCGTAGATTGCTGGCGCGCTCGGCGCTCGATCTGCCGCCCGAACTGCCGCCTATGGCGGCGGGACTGTTCGGCTATCTGGGCTACGAAATGGTGCGCTTCATGGAGCGCTTGCCCGATCATGCGTCCGATCCGCTCGGCACGCCGGATGCGCTGCTGGTGCGCCCCACCATCATCGCCGTGTTCGATAATGTCACGAGCGAGATCACGTTGGTGACCCCCGCACGCAAGCGCGCGGGGCAAGATGCATCTCAAGCCTACAGAGCAGCGCAAGCGCGGCTTGAGCGAGTCTGGCGCGCGCTAGAGCGGCCCCTGCCCCGGCGCTCAACGCCTGTGCCAACGCATGAGGACGTCCCGTCGCTTTCCAACACCACGCCGGCCGAATACCGCGCGCTGGTCGAGAAGTGCAAAGCCTACACCCGCGCTGGCGACATCTTCCAAGTGGTGCCGAGCCAGCGTTTTTCCGCGCCATTTACGCTGCCGGCGTTTGCGCTTTATCGTTCGCTGCGACGGCTCAATCCCTCGCCGTTTTTGTACTATCTCAATTTCGGCGCCTTCCAGGTGGTGGGTTCCAGCCCCGAAATCCTGGTGCGCAAGCGCGGCGAGACCGTCACCATCCGCCCCATCGCCGGCACGCGCCCGCGCGGGAGTACGCCTGCGGAGGATCACGCCAACGAGATCGAACTGCTCGCCGATCCGAAGGAACGCGCCGAGCACTTGATGTTGGTCGATCTCGCGCGCAACGATCTCGGCCGCGTGGCCAAACGCGGCGGCGGAGGCGGCAACAATGCCGCATTGGCTGGCGCGGGCTCAAAGCATGTGCGCGTCACCGACAGCTTCGTGATCGAGCGCTATAGCCACGTCATGCACATCGTCTCCAATGTCGAAGGCGAGTTGCGCGAGGGGCTGACGGCCCTAGACGCGTTGATCGCGGGATTCCCGCACGGCACGGTGTCGGGCGCGCCAAAAATCCGCGCTATGGAGATCATCAACGAAGTCGAGAAGCACAAGCGCGGCATCTATGCTGGCGGCGTCGGCTATTTCGGCGCCGGCGGCGACATGGACACCTGCATTGCATTGCGCACCGGCATCGTCAAAGACGGCGTGCTTTCGGTACAGGCGGGCGGCGGTGTGGTGCTGGATAGCGACCCCGAACTGGAGCTTCAGGAAACGCTGCACAAGTCGCGCGCGCTATTCAGGGCGGCGGCGGAGGCTTGGCGGTATGGGTAAGAACAACGACGTGTGATGTCACTTCAGGGGCGCTCGACGTTTGCGGCGGCAACGAGCATTCCCTCAACAATCGACTGAAATTCGTCTTTTCCTATTGGATCAAGTTGATCGTATGCTTGTGTCGCTTCGCGGCACCCATAGTTCGCACCTCACACCTTCCGCGCTGCCAGAAATATCCGCGCGTCCTTCCCGCGCGAGCCGTGGCGGGCGCGCTCGACGATCTCGAATCCGGCGGCGACAACCTCGCGCTCTAGCTCAGGAGCATTGAAGAAGGCGACATAAGGTGCGCGCCCGAGCAATTGCATCGGCGGCAAAATGAGTCGGAAGACAGGGTTCGCCTCCTTCAAGCACGGCGTCTTTGAGATGAAGAGCCCGCCAGGCTTCAGCAGGCGGTGAACGCCTCTGTACGCCGCGCCGCGCGCTTCGATCAAATGCAAGACGTTGAAGCCCAGGGCCACGTCGAACGACGCATCCGGCCAAGGCGCAGCGTCAGGCGCGCCCACCTCGAACACGGCGTTGGCGCAACCCTGCGCCGCCGCCTTCTCACGCGCGATGGCGATCATCTCGCTTGAAATGTCCGTGGCGGTGAGGCGCGCGACCGAAGACGCCAGTTTCAGCGCGGTGGTGCCAGTGCCGCAGCCGAACTCGTAGGCCTGATCGCTCGCCTTGAGATATCCGCGCGTGACGTCAAGCGTGCGCTCATAGCCGGCCATGTCGGCGATGGGATCGGCGGCGTATTTGCGCGCCATGCGGTCCCAGAAGCGGGCGTCTTTGGAGTTAGAAGACATGGGCGCACCTAACACGCGGCAAAGGCGAGAGCCTAGTGGGTTCTCAAGCGACGCGTCGCGAGCTAAGAGAGACCGATGATCACGACGGCCCCCGTCTCCCGATGGCGTTGAGCGCGATTGATTCCTCTCGCGTTCGCCACCCATAAACTCGGGCCGCCCTCATGATCCTCTTCATCGATAACTATGACAGTTTCGTCTACAACCTCGTCCACTACGTGGAGGATTTCGGCGTGCCGACCGAGGTCGTGCGCAACGACGCGCTCACAGTCGAGCAAGCGCTGAAGCGCAAACCCAAAGCCATCATTCTCTCCCCCGGCCCCTGCACGCCCAACGAGGCAGGCATTTGCTTGTCGCTGCTTAAACAAGCGCCCGACGATCTGCCGATCTTTGGCGTCTGCCTCGGTCACCAGGCCATGGGGCAAGCGTTCGGCGGCGACGTGGTGAACGCGAAAGCGATCATGCACGGCAAGGTGTCCGACGTGCGTCACACCGGGCGCGGGATGTTCAAGAACTTGCCTTCCCCGTTCAAAGCCACGCGCTATCATTCGCTGGCGGTGAAGCGCGAGACGTTTCCCGCTGACTTCACAATCGACGCCGAAACCGAGGACGGCGAAGTGATGGGCATGTCACACAAAACGCGGCCTATGTTCGGCGTGCAATTCCATCCCGAGTCGATCGCTTCGGAACACGGCCACGCGATGATCGCGAATTTCTTGGAAGCCGCGGGATTGCGATGAGAGCGCTCGATTCTGACTTCGCGCGCATCCTCGATGGTGCGGCGAACCACGACGAGATCATGGACTTCCTCGCGCGTTCGGTGGAACGCATGGGCGATCCCGAAGCGCTGGCCGCCGGCGCGCGAGCGATGCGCGAACGCATGGTGCCGATCAAAGCCCCTGACGGGGCGATTGACGTCTGCGGCACGGGCGGCGACGGCGCGCATACGCTGAACATCTCAACAGCCGTGGCGTTCGTGGTTGCCGGCGCGGGCGTGCCGGTGGCCAAACACGGCAACCGCGCCATGAGTTCCAAATCCGGCGCCGCCGACGTCCTCGAAGCGCTCGGCGTCAAGCTCACCGGCGATGCGCCGGCGCTGGAGCGCGCCCTGCGCGAGGCCAATGTTGCGTTCCTGTTTGCGCAAAACCACCATCCCGCGCTGCGCCATGTGGCCGCCGCGCGCCGCGAGTTCGGCAAGCGCACGATCTTTAATCTCCTCGGCCCCCTGTCGAATCCAGCCGGCGTTAAGCGGCAGCTGATCGGCGTGTTCGCGCCGGACTTCGTGGAACCTGTCGCGAAGGCGTTGCAGATATTGGGAACAGAACGCGCGTTCGTGGTTCACGGCGCCGGTGGCGTCGATGAGTTCTCCGCCAAGGGCGCAAATTTCATAGCGATACTCACGCCGCAAGGCGTACGCATCGTGCCCGCCGATACTTCTGGCCCGATCGACGAAGGCCTTCATGGCGGCGACGCCCATGCCAATGCGCACGCGCTCCTTGCATTGCTCGATGGCGGCGGGCGCGTCGCCTACAAGCAAGCCGTGCTCGCGAATGCGACGATCGCTCTGCAGATGGCGGGGTTTGGCCCAGAAGGCGAAGAGCGTGCGCGCGACGCGCTCGAAAGCGGCGCGGCGAAGCTGATGCTTGAGAAGCTCATCGCCACTACGAAAGACGCGCCATGAGCGTTCTTGAAGAAATCCTCGCCTACAAGCGCGACGAGGTCGACGCGCGAAAGCTGCGCCGACCTTGGGGCCAGATAGAGGACGAGGCGTTCTCGCAAGAACCGCCGCGCGACTTCCTGAAAGCGCTGCGCACAACCACGGAGCGCCCTGCCCTGATCGCCGAGATCAAAAAGGCCTCGCCGTCGAAGGGACTGATCCGTGCGGATTTCGATCCGCCTGCGCTGGCGCGCGCCTACGAACAAGGCGGCGCGGCGTGTTTATCGGTGCTGACCGATGGGCCGGGCTTTCAGGGCGCTGACGATTACCTCGTCGCGGCGCGCAAGGCGTGCGCGCTGCCAGTGCTGCGCAAGGACTTCATCGTCGATACTTGGCAAGTGTTCGAAAGCCGCGCGCTCGGCGCAGACGCTATTTTGATTATCATGGCGGCGTTGTCGGATGACGCCGCCGCCGATGTGTTCGACGCCGCCAATGAATGCGACATGGCCTCGCTCGTCGAAGTGCATGACGAAGGCGAACTTGAACGCGCCATCGCGCTCGATGCGCCGCTCATTGGCGTCAACAACCGCTCGCTCGCCACGTTCGAAACCGACCTCGCGACCACGGAGCGCCTTGCAGCGCGGCTGCCTAACGATCGCCTGCTCGTGTCTGAATCCGGCATCTTCTCGGCCGAAGACATAAGCCGGCTGGCACATGCGGGAGCGCGGGCATTTCTTGTCGGCGAGAGCCTGATGCGCCAGGCAGATGTTGCGCAGGCGACACGAGATTTGCTGAAAACTTGACCCAATTCGTGAACGGAGCTAGAACAGAGTTCGCGTTTTGGTCACCTCTCGTTGCGGGCGAAGCTCATGCTGACGGCGAAACAAAAAGAACTCCTTCTCTACATCCACGAACGGATCAAGGAGACGGGCGTTTCACCCTCCTTCGATGAGATGAAGGAAGCGCTCGATCTGGCGTCCAAGTCCGGCATTCATCGGCTGATCACGGCATTGGAGGAGCGCGGCTTCTTGCGGCGGCTACCGCACCGCGCGCGGGCGCTCGAAGTGCTCAAGATGCCCGACTCTGCCGCCCCTGCTGCGCCGCCCAAGGGGCGTGGCGCGTTCCGCCCGAGCGTAGTCAGCGAAAGCCGCGACGGCGCTTACAGCGTGCCGATACTCGGCAAGATCGCGGCTGGCGCGCCTATTGAAGCGTTGCAGAACGAAATTGGACGCATCTCCGCGCCGCCCGATCTGATGGGGTCAGGCGATCACTTCGCGCTCGAAGTGAAGGGCGATTCCATGATCCAGGCCGGCATCCTCGAAGGTGACGTTGTGATCCTGAAGCGCACCGAGGCCGCCGACAGCGGCGACATCGTCGTGGCCTTGATCGATAGCGAGGAAGCTACACTCAAGCGGCTGCGCAAGCGCGGCAATTCGATTGCGCTCGAAGCCGCGAACCCGGCCTACGAAACGCGCATCTTTGGGCCTGACCGCGTCCGCATCCAGGGCAAGCTGGTGGCGATGGTGCGCCGCTATTCCTGAGGCTCAGCGATAGCGCTGGTCGCCGGCGTCCAGGGCCTTCTGATCTCATCAGGCCACGCGCGCGTGATGCGTAAGCCGTTGGCGTCGGCATAGATGAGCGCGCCACCCAGATGGGCGATGTCAGCAACATCGAGCAAGGCCGTGAGGTCGCAGCGCGCGGCATACCCACGAGGCGCAAGCCGCCGCGCTATCACCACCGCGCCGCGCACGCACGCGTCAGCAAAGCCTTCCTCGTCGCGGACATAGGCAATGGGCGCGCCCTCATTCTCCCATGTGCAGCTCGCTTCGCTGCATGTCTCGGGCGGCGCAAGACGCTCCACGACCGGCGGCGATAGGCCCAACATCGCGCCGAGGCGGTCGCGGGCATAGGTGGATCGTCCGCCGCCAGCCACGAGCGTCCACCGGCCAGGCTCGGCCACGAACACCGCGCGCAAATCTCCGTCCAACGCCGCGATCGGGCGCGGCTGCGACACATAAAGTCCAATGCTCGCGGCGAAGATCAGCGCGCCCAACCAACGCAGTGCGCCACGCCAAAGGCATGCCCACAACAGCGCTAACACGCAGACGATGAAAGAGAGATCCGACGGCCGAGCCAAGGCGCGCACCGCTTCGGGCCGATCGCCAAACACCTGTCCCACCGCCGCGATCAAATCGAGTGCGCTGGCCATGGCTTGCAAGGGGAAATCCGCCCAGCCGAACGGCGCGAGGATCGCGGCGAGCGCGGCCATCGGCGCAACTAGGAACGACATGATCGGCGCTGTGATGAGGTTGGCAGGCAGCGAATAGATCGAAAATCGCTGAAAATGGTAGATCGCGAATGGGTCGGTCGCGAGCCCAGCCACGAGCGAGATCAGCAGCACGCCGCCAATGCCGCGCGATGTGGCTTGCATGGCGCCGATGAGTGGGCCAGGCGTCGGCAAGGCCGGCTCGTGCGGCGCGCGCTTCATCATCTCGAACAGCGCCACCAGCGCCATCGTGGCGGCGAAGGACATTTGAAACCCAGGCTCAAGCACGGATTCTGGAAAGATCAGCACGACGAGAAAAGCAGCGAGCGCGAGCCCGCGCATCGAGATCGCCGGGCGATCGATAAGAATCGCGCCGAACGCCACACACGCCATCACGAATGAGCGGAGCGCGGGCACGCTTGAGCCGGAGACAATCAAGTAGAGAGCCAGCACGACCAAAGCGGTCGCCGCAGCGATTTTCTTGACGGGAAACCGCAGCGCAATCGGCGGGATCAGGGCCAGCGTCCACGTTACCAGCGCAAACACCAAACCGCCGACGACGCCCATGTGGATGCCCGACACCGAGAGCAAATGTCCGAGCCCGGAATCGCGCAGCGCTTCGTTGGTGGCTTGGTCGATGGTGCTGCGGTCGCCGGTGACAAGCGCGGCCGCGATCGCCCCGCCTCGGCCGGGCGCGGCGTCTTGGATGGCCGCGGACAAATCGCTGCGCATCGCCGCTAGCCGCAAGCGCTCACGATCCAGCCATGAAGGCGGCGGCGCGAACGCTGCGGGGCGACACCGGCCATAGGCGAACCCCGTCGCGCCGAGGCGTTCGAAATAGGCGCGTCGCGCGAAATCATAGCCGCCCGGCGCCATCGGGCCTGCGGGCGGTCCTAGCACCGCGTAACAGCGCGCGGCGCGCCCGGGCGTCAGCACGCCTGCCTCGGCCACCGACACGCGCACATACCGTGGCGCTGTCTCTACATCCTCGATCGCGCGCACCAACACTCGAAGCCGTGGGCCGGTGTCGCTTGCATCGTTGGCGACGACCCACCCCTCCACCCCGCGCGGCGCGTCGCTGCCGATGAAGGCCGGCGCTGCGACTGAGGCCGCGCGAACCTGCGCCGCCAAGGCGCCGAGGCCAGCCGCCGACATGAGCGCCAAGCCAGCGGCCAGGGCGCCGCGCAGCGCCAGCGCGATAGACTTGGGGTCCGCGCTCGGCCACGCCGCAAGCCCGAAGGCGGCCGCACCGGCACCAAGAAACAGCGTCCCGCCAAGCCATGAATGAGGATCTCTCGGCGCGAGCAGCCAAAGTGCGGCGCCTGCCACCATCGCCACCGGCAGCCACAAGATCCAGCGGTCGCGCTGCAGCGCCAGCAGCTCGACCAAGGCGCGACTAGGAGAAAGCGTGGGGAGCATGCTACCACGCGCCCGCTTTGAGAAATCCGCGCCCTCCCCAATGAGCGTCGTTACCCGTTTCGCCCCCTCGCCCACAGGCTACCTCCATATTGGCGGGGCGCGAACAGCGCTGTTCAATTGGCTGTTCGCCCGCAAAATGGGCGGGCGATACCTGTTGCGGATCGAGGACACAGACCGCGCCCGCTCCACAGACGCGGCCATCGCGGCGATCCTCAACGGCCTCTCCTGGCTTGGCCTTCAGCACGACGGCGAGATCACATACCAATTCGCCCGCGCCCAGCGGCACCGAGACGTCGCCAACGAGATGGTGCGGCGCGGAACGGCCTTTCGGTGCTACGCCACGCCCGATGAAGTCGAGGCTTTGCGCGCCGAGGCGCACGCCGAAGGCCGCGCGCTGCGTTCGCCATACCGCGACGGTAAAGCGACGCCCGCGCCCGACGCGCCTTTTGTCATCCGCCTCCGCGCGCCGGATGACGGCGATGTTGTGAACGCCGATCTCATTCAAGGCGATGTGCGCATCAAAGGCCGCGACATCGACGATCTCGTCTTGCTGCGTACTGATGGCAATCCCACCTACATGTTATCGGTGGTCGTCGACGACCACGACATGGGTGTGACGCACGTGATCCGCGGCGACGATCACCTCACCAACGCAGCGCGCCAGATTCCGATCTTTCACGCGATGGGCTGGGTCGCGCCAAAGTTCGCGCATGTTCCGCTCATCCACGGCGAGGACGGCAAAAAGCTCTCCAAACGCCACGGCGCGCAAGCCGTCCATGAGTACCGCGACATGGGCTATCTGCCCGAAGCGGTCGCGGCGTATCTCATGCGCCTGGGCTGGAGCCCGGGCCACGACGACATTCTCTCCAAGGAAGACGCGATCGCGCAATTCGACATCGCCCAGATCGGCAAGGGCCCAGCCCGGCTCGACTTCAAGAAGCTCGACTCGGTCAACGCGCATTTTATGGCGCGGGCCGATGATGCGCGCCTCGCGCAGCTTCTCGCCGAGCACTTGCAAGCGAAGGGCGCGCCGGTCGCCACCGCGCAAACTCTGAACAAAGCCGTCGGGGCGCTGAAATCGCGCGCCAAAACCGTCCCCGACCTCGCGGAGCAGGCGCAGTTCGCACTCGTCCAGCGCCCGCTGCCGGTCTCGGACACGGCAAAAAACCTGCTGACGGACGAATTCCGCGCGCGATTATCACGGCTCCGTAACCGACTCATGTCGGAACCGAATTGGGATCACGCAAACTTGGCCAGCGCCCTTAAGGCTTTCGCTACCGAGGAAGGCGTTGGATTGGGACAAATTGGCCCGGGCCTGCGCGCGGCCTTGACCGGGGGCTTGCCCGCCCCCGATCTCGGCGTGACGCTGGAGCTGTTGGGCCGCGAGGAAGCGCTGGCGCGGATGTCGGATCAAAGTCGAGGATAAGCCATGGACAGCAAGCTCACCAAAAAACCGTCAGCGACGCTCACCATCAACAACAAGCAATTGGAGCTGCCTGTCTATGCGGGCTCTGTCGGCCCCGACGTGGTCGACATCCGCAAGCTCTATAGCGACGGCAAGGTTTTCACCTACGATCCGGGCTTCACCTCCACAGGGAGTTGCGAAAGCCAGATCACCTACATCGATGGCGATGAGGGCGTGCTGCTCTATCGCGGCTACCCGATCGACCAACTCGCCGAGCACTCCACGTTCCTTGAAGTCTGCTACCTGCTCGCCAATGGCGAATTGCCCAATCCCGAAGAGCTCAAGCGCTTCGTCAAGGACATCACCTACCACACCATGCTGCACGCGCAGTTCGACCGCTTCTTCGAAGGCTTCCGCCGCGACGCGCACCCGATGGCGATCATGGTGGGCACGGTGGGCGCGCTATCGGCGTTCTATCACGACAGCACCGACATCGACGATCCGGTTCAACGCACCGTCGCCAGCCATCGCCTGATCGCCAAGATGCCGACGATCGCCGCGCGTGCGTTCAAGTATCACGCGGGCCAACCCTTCGTCAGTCCGCGCAATGAGCTCGACTATCCGTCCAATTTCCTGCGCATGTGCTTTGCGGTGCCGGCGGAGGATTACAAGGTCAATCCCCTGCTGGCGCGCGCGCTCGACGTGTTCATGATCCTGCACGCTGACCATGAGCAGAACGCGTCAACCTCAACCGTGCGCCTTGCAGGCTCCTCCGGCGCCAACCCCTTTGCGTGCATCGCCTCAGGCATTGCGTGCTTGTGGGGGCCTGCCCATGGCGGCGCCAATGAAGCCGCGCTTAAAATGCTCGAGCAGATTGGCGCCGTCGACAACATCCCAGATTTCATTCGGCGGGTGAAGGACCCCAAGTCGGACGTGCGCCTGATGGGCTTCGGCCACCGCGTCTACAAAAACTACGATCCGCGCGCCAAAGCGATGCAGAAGCTCTGTCACCAGGTGTTGAAGGAAGTCGGCGCCACCGACAATCCGATGCTGAAAGTGGCTGTGGAGCTCGAAAAGATCGCGCTCAACGACGAGTACTTCGTCAGCCGCAAGCTCTATCCGAACATCGATTTCTATTCCGGCATCACGCTGCGTGCGATGGGCTTCCCGACCTCGATGTTCACCGTGCTGTTCGCGGTGGCGCGCACTGTCGGTTGGATCGCGCAATGGACTGAGATGATGGAAGATTCGAGCCAGAAGATCGGCCGCCCGCGTCAAGTCTATACCGGCGCGCCCAAGCGCGATTACCTGGCTTTGGACAAGCGCTAAGGGGCGATGGTCCGACGCTGTCCGGGCTTGGCCCGGAACGGACGTTGCACCCCGCGCGGCCTAGTCCGATATTTCCAGAGTGACAATGGGCATTCGTGACCGCTTCCGTGCTGCCTTCGCGTGGGTTCGAGCTGTCAGCCTTTCCTCTCGCGGATGCTATGAGGAGGCTCTCGCGCTCGTTCGCTCAATCAATACCCCGCCAACAGGGCCTCGATGGGATTGGTCGCTCTTTGAAGTCCACCAACTAAGCCTACTGCGTCGCCATGCGGAAACGTTGCCCAATGCAATCCGGCTCATTGATGAACTCTCTGCAAAACCAACGCTGTCCGCCAGCGGTTACTACTGCATAAGCTTCGCGAAATGGGCGGGAGCCGAAGCATTCCAGCAGTTGTTTCCTGTGACGCCGACCCCAGTAAAACTTCAACAGGATTTCGCGTCCGTTCGTCTCTCTGACGTGAAACCAAAGTGGAAACGCCACTTCCCGTTGCTCATTCATCCCGATTGGGTTGAGCCACCGCGTCTGACACTTTTCGGTCCACCTCCGGCGGAGCGCTAACGTCGCATATCGGCGAAAAGCGGAACACGCATGAACGGCGCTCTTCCTCCCCCGAGAGGGGGAGGTGGTCTGAGCGGAGCGAAGATCGGAGGGGGCGACTTCGTCAGCGTTCTGTGTTTCCGCCCCCTCTCTCAGCCTACGCCGAAGGCTTCGGCTGACAGCTCCCCTCGCGGGGGAGCACGCGCGGACCGACCCTCTCGCTGGGCAAATAGGGGGATATCTCCATCCCAATCCCGCGAACATCGCGCGAAATCCCTTGCAGAAGCGCATTGTACAAAAATCTATCCGACCGAGTTCGGGCGAGCTTAAGATCGCCCTGTCCGCACACGGGAGATTTCGAAGAGCTCCGAAACTTTGGAATGTGCGGGCGCGGAATCGGCGCGGTGATCGTTCGATGCGAGTGCTGAAGCGGCAACGCTGAAGCGCAACGTAGAGGAAGCTCCAAGCTCGGGGATGCGAGAGGGCCGAAAGGTACGACGCTCCACCTTGCCCAACGAGCGAAACGAACGGCGGTCACATGCCTGCTCGCCATGGCAGGGTCCACGATCCAATTCGGGGATCGATGCGCGTGAAACCGGCTCGTGGCTACGGAGCTAAGGCGCCAGCTGGGGCACTCGGCTGGAACAGGGTCCTCCAACTCCCTTGGCCAATCCGGGACAAACGATTCTGTGCGGGGCGCGTGGGAGCGCGCAGCGTTGATCGGAGACGATCAACGCACCTTAGAGACTACTCAAGCGCGGACCCACGCGCCCCGTCTCCCGGTTTCGGGAACCTCGAATTCGCAAACCCGGATCGCCGGATAAGGGCGTGCGCGTTGTCTGGCTAAGAGCGCGCGCCGCCCGCAATCACGCCGAGCACCGCATCGGCGGCGATCTCGGCGGCAGGGCGCCCGCCGCGTCCCATCAGCGCGAGCGCTTCGTCTTGGCGGCGGATTTGCTCGGCGCGCGCGCCCTCGTCATCGAGCAAGGTCGCCGCCGCGGTAGCGATGTTCGCGGGCGTGCAGCGCGTCTGCAGGAATTCCGGCGCGACCTCGGCGTCGGCGGCGACATTCATCAAGGTCGCGAATTTTGACTTGAAAAAGAACGCCCGCCCCAGCGCCCAGGTCATCCAGCCGAGCTTGTAGCCGATCACGAGCGGCGCGCCTTGCAACGCCACCTCGGTCGTCACCGTGCCCGAGGCGGCGAGCGCGACGGTCGCCGCGGCGAAGGCGTCTTCCTTGTCGCGCTCATCAAGAATGCGTGCCACCGGCGGCGCCTGCGCCACGACTGCCTCGCGCACGGCCGCCGCAGCCACGACAAGCAAACGCACATTCGGGCGATCTCGATCCAGAATTTCGGCGGCGCGCCACAGGATCGGACCAATGCGTCTGATCTCGGCGGGCCGGGATCCCGGCAACACCAGCACAAGCTGGTCCTTGGGTTTGTAGCCCTGCCGCGCGCGCAACGCGGCGCCGTCGCCAGGTCGATAACGCCCGAGCGCGGGATGCCCGCACACGGTGCACGCCAAATTGTACGGCGCGTAGAACGGGACTTCGAAGTCATGGATGCAGATCAGATGATCGACGGTCGCCGCCAAAGTCGCCGCGCGGCCAGGGCGTGTCGCCCACACCTGCGGGCCGACATACTTCACGAGCTTGATCTCAGGCGCTGCGGCTCTCACGCCCTGCGCAACGCGCAACGTGAAGCCCCACGAATCGATCAAAACAACGACATCAGGTTTCGCCGCCACAATCGCGCTCACCGTCGCGGCGACCGCGCGCTTCACGCGCCCATAGGCTAGCAAGCCATCGACAAAACCGAGCACCGCGAGCCCCGAGATGTCCGCTTGCGTGGGGAGACCTTCAGCACCCATCAACGGCCCGCCAACGCCCGCGAGAATGATGCGGGCATCGCGCGTCCTGAGTTCACGCGCCAAATCTGCTCCCAGGGCGTCTCCTGAGGCTTCCGCCGCCACCAGAAAGATACGCGTGTTCACGATTCGCCAACATCCGCAGGCGTAAAGGCGAGCACAAACAAGCCCGCTTGGTCCGCAGCAGCGATGAGGTCGTCACGGCGTACAACAAGCGCACCACCCGCCTCGACCACGACGCCAGCCAAACCAGCGGCTGCAGCGCCTTCGATCGTGCGCACGCCAATGACCGGCAAATCAATGCGGCGCTCCTGGATTGGCTTCGGGCGTTTCAGCAGAACTCCGCGTCGCGCCTGGGCTGTGCCGCGAACCGTCTCGGGCAATTCGGCGACACGCCGGAGCATGGCGTCCGTGCCTTCCTGCGCCTCAACCGCGAGCGCAATGCCGTCGCAGACGACAACGCCCTGTCCGACATCGAACGCGCCGATTGCTGACGCGATCTTGGCCGCCTTGGCGATATCGATCCAATGCACCGCGCCTGGCGAGACGGTACCCCAAACGCCCGTTGTGGCGAGCAAGTCCGCCATCGCCTCCTCGGCGCCAACAACGCGAAAGCCTACCTTCTCATGTTCGGCCATGATCGCGCGCAAGAGGGCGTCGTCGCCCTGCGGCGCGGCTGCGAGCAGTGTGGGCAGCATCGCGATCGCGCCAGCGTCCAACTGCAATGCGCGCGGATCCTGGCGTGGCACTTGGCCGATCAGGACAATCGCGTCGCAACCCGCCGCGCGCATTGCATCCATGCGCGCGCCCATGGCGCCTAGGGAATTCGTGGTTCCAGGGTGCGCCCCCAGCGCGTCATCTGCATAGGGCGCAATACGCGCGACGAAATAGTCCATTTCAGCACGCTGGCAATGCTCGGCAAGTGCAACAGGCAACTCGCCTCCGCCCGCGATGATCCCGAGCTTACGCCACCGGGCCATCACTAGTCCCTAGGCATGCAGAGCGGGCGCGCGGCCTCGGCGCGAACGAAATCCACGATCTCCATCACCTGAGGATTCTTGGCGTAGATTTCTGCGCAATCTTCGATGCGCTCCTGGAAGGTGCCCTCTTCCGCGAACAGCAAACGATACGCGGCACGCAGATCGTGAATCTGGTCGCGGGTAAAGCCGCGACGCTTCAGGCCCACGACATTTAGCCCGCCGAGATGGGCGTGATTTCCGATGGCGGAGCCAAACGGAATGAGGTCGGTCGTCATCAGCGCCGAGGCGCCAACGAAAGCGTGGCGTCCGACGCGACCGTGCTGATGCACACCGGAGAGGCCGCCGAGGAACGCAAAATCCGCGACCTGCACGTGCCCGCCGATGGTCGCGGTCTGCGCCATGATGACGTGATTGCCGACGATGCAATCGTGCGCGACATGGCAATTGCCCATGATCAGGCAGTTGTCGCCGATGGTCGTCACTTGCCGCCCGCGCGCGGTGCCGCGATGCAGCGTGGCATGCTCGCGGATGACGTTATTGTTGCCGATGACGAGGCGCGTCGGTTCGCCCCTGTAGGACAGATCTTGCGGCGCACCGCCTAAGCCTACGAAAGGGAAGACCGTGTTATCGGCGCCGAGTTCGGTATGGCTCTCGATAAAAACGTGCGCGACCAGCTTCGTGCGATCGCCCAGCTTGACGTTCGGACCGATCACACAGCCTGGCCCGATCTCCACGTCGGCACCGAATTCGACGCTCTTGTCGACCACCGCCATGGGGTGAATTTTGGCGCTCATTTCGGACCCTCTGGCCGATCCGCTTTCATCGCCGCGAATTCGCAATCGGTGGCGAGCTCCCCGTTCACCTCGACGCGGCCGCGAAACTTGAAGATGTTGCGGCGTTGGAAAAGCACTTCCACCGGCATTTCCATGACATCGCCCGGCATGACGGGCCGCTTGAAGCGCGCGCTTTCAACCGACATGAACAAGATCAGATGCTTGGTAATGTCAGCTTCCAGCGTCTTCGACATCAGCACGGCACCGGTTTGCGCCAGCGCTTCGATCTGTAGGACACCGGGCATCACCGGTGCGCCCGGGAAATGACCAGGGAAGAAGGGCTCGTTGATCGTCACGCACTTGATACCGCGGATCGACTTATTGGGCACATACTCTATCGCCCGGTCAATCAGCAAGAACGGGTAACGATGCGGAAGGCGACGCAGGATTTCTCCGATTTCGATCACGTCATCGGTCGTCTTCCGTTGTTCGGTAAGATCATTCGCCTTCATTGCGCGCCCCTTGCGCCTTGCGGCTCAGCCATGCCGCTTCGCGCAGCCATTTGCGCAAGGGCTTGGCGGGATAACCGCTCCAAATTTCCTTGTCTGGCACGTCTTGAAGCACAACCGCGGCGCCGGCAAGGGTCACCCCAGAGCCAATTTTTCGATGATCGCCAATCCCTACGCGGCCGCCCATAGTGACGCCATCGCCAATGATCGTCGAACCTGACACACCGCCAAACGCCGCAATCAATACGCCGCGACCAACGATGCAATTGTGCGCGATGTGGCAGAGATTATCGATCTTGGACGCCTCCCCGATCACTGTGTCGTCGAACACGCCCCTGTCGATGCAGGAGTTGGCGCCGATCGTCACGCGATCCTGAATGATCACGCGGCCGAGGTGGGGCACGTCCACCAGCCCTTTGGCGTCACCGGCGACGCCAAAACCCTGCTCTCCCACAACTGCGCCACTTAGGA
The DNA here is from genome assembly GCA_022843225.1 of Hyphomonadaceae bacterium. Taxonomy (GTDB): domain Bacteria; phylum Pseudomonadota; class Alphaproteobacteria; order Caulobacterales; family Aquidulcibacteraceae; genus Vitreimonas. The sequence goes on along the minus strand of JALHOC010000001.1, from coordinate 93,534 downwards.
TGTTCACATCGTCGCCAATGAGGGCAAAGCCTATGGTAACCCTCGCCCCGATACGCGCGCGCCGCCCCAGCGCGACGCCAGGTCCGATGACGGTGTTCGGGCCGATCTCGCTATCCGCTCCGATCTGAGCGCCTGGGCCAATTACGACGCCTGCTCCAAGGCGCACGCCGTCCTCGATCTTGGCGGAGGGGTCGATGGCGGGTGAGTTCGGCGAGAAGCCGCGTCCGCGCAAAAGGGCAGGAACAAGCCGGGCAAACATCGATCGCGGTCGATCGGAGAGGATGAGCGCCCCAGCATTGGGCGCGAGGTGGGCTTGGCTGGGCGCGATGATGCAAGCGGCCGGCGCTGAGGCCAGCGGCTGAGCGCCCTTCTTGGCCTCGAAATAGCAGAGGTCGCCTTCGCCAGCGCGATCAGCTGGTGCGGCGCTCAGAACCATACGCTCGGAGTCGCCGCCGACTTCGGCAGAATCCGCAAGCGCTCGGACCGTAACCGGTCCGAGCGCTTCGTAGAAACGTAGATCAATCATCACCCGCCCAGGCTGAAGCAGACGCTTGGCGATGTCACCCCGTCCGCTTTACTGGGCAGGCGGCTGGGCGGCGGCTTGTTGTGGCAAGCACTCCGACACAGGCCGCCGCGTCACGTTGACTGTCCGGGTCGCCGGGTTTTGATCGAGTTGTTGAATCACGGTGTCGGTGATGTCGAACTGCGGCAGAACGAGCTGAATATTGGCGGCGTCAAGAACGATGCCCGCGCCCCGCGACTCCATGGTGCTGCGCACGATAGGTGAAGCAAGGCGGTCAAATTCCCGCAAGGCGATGATTTGCGTGCATTCCATATCGCCCTGCAGGGATTGTGTGCGGGCTTGAAATTGCTGAGCCCGTTGCGCCAACGCCTGGAATTGCGGCGCATATGTTGTGCTGTTGCGAATCTGATCCGCTGAGAGGCTCCGCGTAGCTTGGCGTAAACGCTGCTGTTCTTGTTCGATCGATTGCTGCTCGGGCGCGAGGGTCTGAGCTTCCTGACTGACCTGCGTGCGGATTTGCTGAAGTTTCGCCGCCAGATCGCGACCCAAGGCAGATTCGGTCAAAACACGTTGGTAATTGATCACAACACTTGTCGTGGCTTGGTTGCGGTTGCGTTGTGCGTCCGCTTCGGGTGCAATTAACAGGGCGGCTGCAATGGCTGCCGCCGAAACAATACTCATCAAACGCATGGGTGCGTGCTCCTAGAAATTTGTCCGAGTCGAGAAACGGAATTCCTCAAGCCGGTCGTACTCTTCGTTTTCGATCGGGCTCGCCAAATCAAACTGCACGGGGCCAAAAGGTGAATCCCAGAAGATCGACAACCCCGCCGCTGCTCTTAAGCTCGGCGTGTCGTCAACAATAAGGCGATTGGATGCCGAGGGGTTGGCTGGATTGAGCAACACCTCACGGCGCGACGCAGCGTCTACCACTCCCAAGGTGCCGACATCGAGGAATAGCGCCCCACCGATGCCAAAGGACTCTGGGAGCGGAATCGGGATGTCCAGCTGGGCGGTGCCGATAGCGAAGGCGTTGCCGCCCACGGCGTCGCCCACGTCCAAAACCGCACCGGACGGATCCACTAATAGCTGTCGGGGTCCGATACCAGCCACGTCGAAACCGCGGAAAGAGGATCCTCCCTTGAAGAAACGGTCGTTGATGCGGATATCATCCCCGCGCCAGCCTGCGATATAACCAGCGCTGCCCCGCAAAGTTGCTCGGAACCCATAGGGAAGGCCATAGTACCAGCCGCCCTCGATCTCGGTGCGCAGATAATTGACCTCGCCGCCAAGACCGGCAATGTCCTGGCTGATTTGCACGTCAAAGCCTCGTGTCGCCCGAACAGGTTCGTTTCGGCGATCAAGATTATAGGTAAAGCCGAGAACCGAGGTCAGGAACGTTCCTTCCTGATCGCATAGAACGGGGCGACTCGGGTTCTGGACATCACATTGATTGACGATGCCGATGCTCCCGCCGAGATCCACAAACGAGTCCGCGATCTCAGTATCGTCCTGAATCAGCGAATAAGTCAGCCCCAAGCTGGAGCGCTCCGCGATCGGGAAGCTGGCGCGCAAACCAAGGCCTGTGGACTGGTTCTCGAACGAGCTCTGGTCGAGGAAGTCTGTACGCAACGTGTAGAGATCGAAGCCAGCCGAGAGTTCGCGGCCCATAAAACGCGGCTCGGTAAAGCGCAAATCCACTTGCTGGCGTTGGGCGCTCGTGGACGCCCGCAGGCGTAAGAACTGACCGCGGCCGCGTAAATTTCGCTCGGTAACGGAGATGTCGAAGAGGAAGCTCTCGCTCGATGAATAGCCTGCAGCAAATGCGAGCTCGCCCGTCGATTGCTCTTCCACCGTCACGGTAACGACGGACCGATCCGGTTGCGAGCCGTCACTTTCTTCGACAGTTACATCCTCGAAGAACCCGAGAGCACGTATGCGCTGGCGCGAACGATCAAGCAGCACGCGATTGAACGCATCACCTTCCGCCACACGCAGTTCGCGCCGGATCACGCGATCCAGCGTTCTGGTATTTCCGACGACATCAATACGCTCAATGAAAACGCGCGGGCCTTCATTGACCTCAAACGTGATATTCACCACCCGATTATCGCGGTCGCGCTCGATCTGAGGGGCGATATCGACGTTGGCGTAGCCCACTGTCCCAGCTATATATGTCATGGCGTCAATCGCGTCTTCGATCTGATCACCACGGAACACAGCGCCCTCACGAATAGGCACCGCCGCTAGCAACAGGTCGGAAGATAAACGGTCGAGTTCCGTCTGAACTCTGATCTCACCGAATTCGTATTGTACGCCTTCGTCGACCGTAAAAGTAATGAAGAAGTCGCGTTGATCAGGCGTCAGTTCCGCGACCGCCGATACGACGCGGAAGTCCGCATAGCCACGATTGTTGTAGTACTGGCGCAATTGCTCGCGGTCGTACTCAAGCCGATCGGGGTCGTAATTGTCGTTGCTGTTGAAGAAATTCCACCAACTCGACTCCGACGTCACGATGACATCGCGTAGACGTCGGTCAGAGAACTCATCGTTTCCAATGAAGTTGATGTCTCGCACGCCCGTAACTGGGCCTTCGTCAACCTCGAAAATCAGATCGACGCGGTTCTGATCGAGTTCGCGCACCTGGGGCGTCACTTGCGCGGCGAAACGCCCGGCGCGCCGATAAACTTCGATAATGCGCTGAACATCAGCTTGGGCACGAGCGGGCGTAAACACAGAACGCGGCCGAGCCTGCACCTCGTCCTCGAGATCCTCTTCGTCGAGCGTGCTCATGCCTTCGAAGATGACCCGATTGATCACCGGGTTTTCAATCACTGCTACAACGAGATCGGCGCCGCGTTGTTCAATCTGCACATCCGCGAACAGGCCCGTCGCAAAAAGCGTCTTGAGCGACATGTCGATGCGCTCTGGATCGAACGTGTCGCCTGGGCGCACCTGCAAATACGAACTGATCGTCGCAGGCTCGATGCGCTGGTTGCCTTCGACCACGACCCTGCGGATCGCCATGCCAGCCGGCTGTTGCGGGCTGGCGGCGGGTTGCCCCCGGCCCTCTTGGGCAGCCGCATCCGAAGCCGCCAGGAGCACGCCTGCTCCGGCACCGACTGTGGCGACGCAGCTGACAGCGCCGAGCACAACATCTCGTAGAACCCGATTCATTAAGCCCTCGACGCACTGGCGCTCCCCTGCGCCGTTGGTTTTAAGACCTCATTCCGACCCGAAAGACAAGAACGAGGCGCTGTTCATTGTGCGCCTGGGAACAGGCGCGAGATGTCGTTCCAGGTTGCGAACAGGAACAAACTCCCGATTACGGCGAATCCAGCCCGATATGCCCATTCCTGGAACATGGGCGGCAGCGGTCGCCCGCCACGTAGGGCTTCGATGGCGTAAAACACCAAATGCCCCCCGTCGAGCACCGGAATTGGCAGCAAATTGACGATCCCCACCGCCACCGAGAGCATTGCCGCCCACTGCAAAAGCGCAATCGCTAGGCTCCCTAGCTTTCCGCCTAGGCCGCTATCGCCGCTGTCCAGGGCCATCGTCGCGACCTGGCCCGAAGCATTAAGAATTCCCAACGGGCCGGCGATGTCGCCGCCGGAGTTTTGGCCGGTCACGATGCCGCCGACATATTCTCCTGTTCGCGTCACGATCTCCCAGGTATTGGCGGCGCCAAAGCTCAGCGCGGCCAACGGCCCAACGGGCTCAATTGTGCGATCGTTTTGGAGAACGCCGAGCCGCACGCCGATCGCGCCCACGCTCTCGACGCGACCGTCCGCCGTCGGGCGTTCCACCAAACGCGGCGTAACCGTTGTTGTACGTTGCTCGCCCTCATTCTGGAGGACGAGCGTTATCGGTGTTCCGGGATTTGCAGAAATGACTGCCTGCAACTGCCCCCAGCTCGTGATCGGCGCTTCATTGGCTACGCGTACAACATCGCCAGATCGCAGCCCCGCAGCCTCTGCTGGCGAGCCTGCTTCAACGCCGCCGACGCGTGGGACAATGCTCATATAATCGGTCACATCGCGTCCGACGATCAAAGCGGCCAGCGCGAATGCGACAATCGCAAAGATGAAATTTGTCAGCGGGCCGGCCGCCACCGTCGCCGCGCGCTTCCACACCGGCATAGCGCGGAAGTGGCCGAGCCGTCGCGCTTCGGCCTCACTGAGCGCCTGATCTTCTTCTTTCGCCGGACGTGTGGAGGACCCGTCCGTGTCATCGATCCAGGAGACGAAGCCGCCGAGCGGAATCCGCGAGACCTTCCAGCGCGTGCCATGCTTATCGGTCCAACCGAACCATTCAGAGCCTAAGCCGATGGAGAAGCTCTTCACGGCAATGCCGCACCAGCGTCCAACGCGGAAATGGCCATACTCGTGCACGAAGACAACGAGGCTCAGTACCAGAACAAACGAGCCCACATAGATCAATGCGTCTTGCAGCATGCTCGCCATTGCAACGCGTTCCTTCCCGCCCGGCTGTTCTGGTTCGACGACCGCCGACCACCTGCCTTTAGGCCGCCGCCATGGTTCCCGCAATCCGGCGCGCCTCGCGCCGCGCCGCGTGATCCACAGCCGTCACTTCGAGGAACGAAGTAGGCGTTTTTGCGATCATCCCAGGATCGCTGCGGCCCAACGCGTCCAGGGTCGCCTCAACGGTGCGGGCGATGTCCAGAAAAGCGAGCCCGCCCGCAAGAAACGCCTCAACCGCGATTTCGTTGGCGGCGCTTAAAGCCGTCGTGGACGCCGCGCCCAGACTGAGCGCCTGACGACACAGCCGGAGCGCCGGAAAACGCTCCAAATCCACTCCCTGGAAGGTCAGTGCGCCAAGTTTCGGAAGGTCGAGCCGCTCCGCACCAATGCGCGCACGGTCCGGCCAAGCCAGTGCATAGGCTATCGGAACCCGCATGTCCGGCGACGCCATCTGCGCCAAGACCGAACCATCGACGTAATGGACAAAACTGTGCACGACGCTTTCAGGATGAATGATAACGTCTAGTTTTTCTTGTTCTATTTCAAATAAATACGCTGCCTCTATGAGCTCAAGCCCCTTGTTCATGAGGGTGGCGCTATCCACTGATATCTTGCGGCCCATGCTCCAGCGTGGGTGCGCGCACGCCTGATCGGGCGTGGCGCGCGCCATATGGCTCCGACTGGCGTTTAGGAAGGGGCCCCCCGAGGCCGTCAGGGTGAGCTTTTCGACCCGATCCGGGTGCGTCAGGACCTGGAAAATGGCGTTGTGCTCGGAATCCACAGGCAGCAAGGTCGCCCCATGCTGGCGGGCGGCCGCCATGAACAACGGCCCGGCGCAGACGAGGCATTCCTTGTTTGCGAGCGCGACCAAGGCGCCGCGGCGCACCGCCGCCATGGTCGGCGTAAGGCCGGCAGCCCCCACAATGGCCGCCATGACCCAGTCGGCCTCGCGCGCACCAGCTTCCTCGAGAGCCGCAGGCCCCGCCCCGACCTCGATCTGAAGCCCAGCCAGCGCCTCTCTCGCGGCTGCCAGCAGATTGGGATCGGCAATCGCCGCGAATCGAGGCTTGAGCCGCCGGCAAGCCGCCGCCAAGCCGTCGACATTGGCGCCGGCGGTGACCGCCTCAACACCGATGGCGACACCCTGCGCGCGAAGGTCCTCGATCACCCGAATAGTCGACTCGCCGACCGAACCGGTGACACCGAGGATCGAGACGGTGCGGCCTTCGAGGCTCATAGCCCTGTCCCGAACAGAAGCGAGGTCGCGCGCGGGCCGAACACGAGCGCGGCGCCCACAAGCAGCGTGGCGGCCATTAATCCATCAATGCGATCCATCACGCCACCATGCCCCGGGATGATGCGGCTAGCATCTTTCACCCCGAAACGGCGCTTGAGAAAGGATTCAAACAGATCGCCCATGAGCCCCGTAAACGCCAGCAGCGCACCAACTCCCAGCCATGCGGTTCGCAATCCTGCGTCCGTGTGGAACAAGATCCCACACCCATAGCCTGCGATGGCGCCGGCGAAAACGCCCACAACGATGCCCGACCATGTCTTCCTAGGCGACAGCCCCTCGGCGACCTTTGGCCCGCCAATGATCTTGCCGCCGAAATAGGCGAAGATGTCCGCCGCCCAGACTATCGCGAAGAGTGCGAGGATGGTTTCGAGACCCTCCGGCGCGCGGTCGCGCAGCCACAAGAACACCGCCGGCGAGAGGCCAACATAGATCGCGCCACCTGCGGTTTCGAGCGCGCCCATTAGGCTGCGCCGCCGCGTAATCGCCGATGTCAACGCGCACGCGGCCAACCAAGCGGCGCTCAGGTCTAGACGCTGCCAGCTGGAAAACAAGACCGCGCCAAGCGAACCAGCCACCGCGAAAGCAAAGGCTGCCATAGCGGCGTCCGGCTCGCTCATCCGCGCCCATTCGTAGCTCATGACCACAACCGCAGCCGCGCACGCGGCTGCGAGCCAGGGGCCGCCCTGCCACGCGGCGACGACGCCGCCAATCGCCAAAACCAACCCGGAGACGACACGCGCGCCAAGGTCGGACCAATCGTTGCGCTCGTGCGATCCGGCGGCGAGATCAGGCTTGCTCAGAGCCGTGCCCCCCGTACCGACGCTCGCGATGACGAAATTCAGCGAACGCGCGCTCAAGCGACGCTTTGCCGAAATCAGGCCACAACACGTCATCGAACACGAGTTCGGCGTATGCCGCCTGCCACAATAGAAAATTGGAGAGGCGCGCCTCCCCCGACGTTCGGATCACCAGATCCGGCGCGGGAAGCTCGCATGTATCGAGATAGGCGGCGAAGTGCGCGGGATTGATCTCTGACGGCGCGATCTTTCCGGCCACGGCGTCCTCGGCGATGCGCCGGGCCGCGCGCGCGATTTCATCCTGGCCGCCGTAGTTGAACGCGATCGTAAGGTTGAGTTTGTCGTTGTGCTTTGATCGGCTTTCAGCATGATCAATGATTTCGGCAATATCCGGCTGCAGGCCAGCACGGCTGCCGATGATTCGCACGCGCACGCCCTCCGCCACTAGCTTGTCGAGGTCGTGCGCCACATAGAGCCGCAACAGGTCAAACAAGGCGGTGACTTCCTCGGCAGGGCGGCGCCAATTCTCCGTAGAGAAGCCAAACACGGTCAAATAGCACACGCCGAGTTCGCCGGCGGCTTCCACAGTGCGCCGCAACGCTTCCACGCCCTCGGCGTGCCCAAACGTTCGCGGACGCCCACGCTGTTTCGCCCAGCGCCCGTTACCATCCATGATGATGGCGACATGTTGGGGGGTGGGGGCGTTTGTCATGCTGGATCGAGGCTTTGGGATTGGGGATTGCATGCGTTGCGACAGGGAGCTCGCCCTACCCCTCCAATCCCTAGTCCCTAAACCTGCATGATCTCCTCTTCCTTGTGGCGCAGCGATTCATCGATCTTCTTGATGTGGTCGTCGGTGATCTTCTGAACCTCGGTGCCGTACTTCTTGTGCTCGTCTTCACTGATCGCGTGATCTTTCTCGAGCTTCTTGAGATGATCCATGCCATCGCGGCGGACATTGCGCACAGCGATCCGCGCTTGCTCGGCATACTTGCCTGCCACTTTCGCGAGTTCTTGGCGGCGTTCTCCGGTCAAGGGCGGGATCGGAATGCGCAAATTCTGACCGTCCACAATCGGGTTGAGGCCCAGATTGGCTGAGCGGATCGCCTTGTCGACCGCCGAGACAATCGATTTGTCCCACACCTGCACAGACAGCATGCGCGGCTCGGGCACATTGACGCCCGCGACTTGATTGAGCGGCGAAACCGAGCCGTAGGCATCTACCTGTATGGTGTCGAGCAAGGCCGGCGAGGCGCGCCCAGTGCGCAAGCCGCCGAACTCATGGGCGAGCGCTGTCAGCGCGCCATCCATGCGCTTCTTGTAATCATCGAGTTTAAAGGGGGCAGGCGCTGCCATGATCTGTTGTCCTAGTCGCTGATAATCGTGCGTGTGCCGTGTCCGGCGAGAACCTGAGCTAAACCGCCGCGCGTGTGAATGGAAAACACAACAATCGGGATGCCATTTTCCCGCATGAGACTGATCGCTGAAGCGTCCATCACCTTCAGATCGCGCGCGAGCACTTCGTGATAGCTGAGCCGATCGTAGCGCGTGGCGCTGGCGTCTTTCTTCGGATCGGCTGTGTAGACACCGTCAACCTGCGTGCCTTTTAAGAGCGCGTTACAGCCCATCTCAGCGGCGCGGAGCGCAGCCGCTGTATCCGTTGTGAAGAAGGGATTGCCGGTGCCGGCCGCGAAGATAACGATGCGGCCTTTCTCCATGTGGCGGATGGCGCGCCGGCGAATATAGGGCTCGCATACGGTTACCATCGGGATGGCTGAGAGCACGCGCGCATAGCCGCCGATCGCTTCGATCGCGTTTTGCATGGCGAGCGCGTTCATCACCGTCGCCAGCATGCCCATATAGTCAGCGCTGGCGCGCTCCATGCCCTTCGCCGCGCCCTGCACGCCACGAAAGATGTTGCCTCCGCCAATGACGAGGCACATCTCGGTGCCGGCCTTCACCGCATCGACCACTTCATGCGCGATGCGGTCGCAAACCCCCTGATCGATCCCGTATTGACCGTCGCCCATTAAGGCTTCGCCGGAAATCTTCAGAAGGACCCGCTTAAAGGGGCGTTCGGTCGCGGCTTGTGAAAGAGATTCAGCGAGACTCATGGGGCAACCGTCCGTGTTCCCTCCACCATAACAAAACCGCCGCCGTCGGCGCAAAGGCTAACGGCGGCGGCTTGCTTCATTTCGGCTGAGGGTAGCTCTCAGTCTTTTTTGGTCATCGCGGCCACTTCGGCGGCGAAGTCGTCGGTCTTTTTCTCGACCCCTTCGCCCACTGCGAAGCGAACAAAGCCGGCGATCTTGATCGGCGCGCCGGCGGTCTTGGCGGCTTCGGCCACAGCCGCCTCGACCGTCTGGTCCGGGTTCAGAACAAATGCCTGCTTCAGCAGCACCGATTCTTCGAAGAACTTGCGCATCCGGCCTTCGAGCATCTTGTCCAGCACCTGCTGCGGCTTGCCTTGGGCCTTGGGGTCCTCCTTGATCTGTTCAAGCAGCACCGTCTTCTCGCGCTCGACGCGGTCAGCGTCGATTTCGCTTTCGTTGAGGGCCAAGGGATTGGCCGACGCAATGTGCATCGCGACCTTCTTACCCAGGCTCTCAATCACCGCCTTGTCGCCCGTGGACTCTAGCGCCACCAGCACGGCGATGCGGCCGATATGGTCAGCCCCGTCGACCTTCGAGTGCACATAGGCCGCTATCGCCCCGCTCTGCACCGCCAGCTTCGCCGAGCGACGCAGGGTGATGTTTTCGCCGATGGTTGCGACCAGTTGCGTCACCGCGTCCGATACCTTGGCGCCGGCATGCGACGCATTGAGCAGCGCGTCATGGCCATGAGCCCCAAGAGCGATCTTGGCGAAGTCGCCTGCTGCTTTCTGGAAATCGACGTTACGGGCGACGAAGTCCGTTTCCGAGTTGAGCTCGATCACCGCGCCGTCATTGACGCCGAGGGCGATCGCCACGACGCCTTCAGCGGCGGCGCGGTCGGCCTTCTTGGCGGCCTTGGAGAGGCCCTTCGCGCGCAGCCAATCGACCGCCGCCTCAAGATTGCCTTCGGTTTCGGCCAGCGCCTTTTTGCAGTCCATCATGCCGACGCCAGTCTTCTCACGCAGGTCCTTGACCAGCGCCGCGGTGATTTCCGCCATGTTCGTGCTCCTCGTTCACGCGTGCGCCTGGGCCACCATCACGCGGTTCCCAAACGCACGCAATTTCAGACGATCAATAATTCGCGCCGCTAGGCCCATCCATCGGGCTTTCCGCGGGGACGTAGGGCGCGGGTTCACGTACAGCCGGCTCCACCGGGGGACGCGCCGAGGCGCCAATATCGACGCCGCCGCGCACTTGGCTTTCGGTGAGACCGTCGAGCACCGCGTCTGCGATCAGATCGCAATACAATTGGATCGCGCGCGCCGCGTCATCATTGCCCGGGATCGGATAGGTGACCTCGTCCGGGTCGCAATTCGAGTCAATGATGGCCACCACGGGAATGCCAAGCTTCTTGGCTTCCTTGATCGCGATCGCTTCCTTGTTGGTGTCAATCACAAACATGATGTCAGGCACGCCGCCCATCGACGCGATGCCGCCAAGCGAACGATCAAGCTTGTCGCGCTCGCGCGTAAGGTTGAGCACCTCGCGCTTGGTGAGGCCGATAGCGCCGCCGGCGATGGTCTGTTCGAGCTCGCGCAGGCGCGCGATCGACTTCGAGACCGTCTGCCAATTGGTCAACGTGCCGCCGAGCCAACGCGAGTTCACAAAGTATTGCGCCGAACGTTGAGCGGCCGATTTGATGTGCTCCGCCGCCTGGCGCTTGGTGCCGACGAACAGCACACGCCCGCCGCGTGCGGCGACTTCGCGAACCTTTACCAGCGCCTGGTGCAGCAACGGCACCGACTGGGACAGGTCGATAATGTGAATATTGGACTTCTCGCCGAAGATGAAGCGATCCATCTTCGGGTTCCAACGGTGGGTCTGGTGACCAAAATGCGCGCCAGCTTCCAAGAGCTGACGCATGCTGAACTCAGGCAGCGCCATGGGTGTTTTCCTTCTCCGGTTTGCCGCCACGGGGAAACCCGGACCAGATTTCGTCTCTGAGCCCGGACCGGATGGAGGGAACGGCCGCTTTTAGACCGCCCCGCCGACCCCGCGTGCGAAGTGAGGGGCGGATATAAAGGCGCGGTCATGCGGGCGCAAGCCCGCGCGTTCAGCGCGCGCGAGTGGGGTTGTATCTGTCCCTAAGCCGCGTTTGGCGGGAGACCATCGGCTGTTCTTCACCTTCGATTAGAACCGCCGTCGGGGCGGACATCACGTCCAACGGGTCGCCGTCCCAGATCACGACGTCTGCAAGATAGCCCCGCTCCAGTCGCCCCAGACGATCGCCTACCCCAAATAGATCGGCAGGCCCCCTCGTCACCGCCGCAAAGGCAGCGTCCCAACTCAAACCATTGACGACAGCATTGCCAGCGAGTTGGAGCGCCAGGCGCGCTTGATGGGCGTCCACCGAGCCCGGCGCGGGGGCGATCGCGATGCGCACGCCCGCCCGGTGCAATAGCGCGGCATTGTCGGAACGCGCGGAGAGACGTTCAAATCGATCCGGCAGGTTCGACAAGGGATCGACGATAACCGGAATGCCTGCCCCGGCCAGTTCGCTCGCCACCTGCCAAGCTTCGGCGCCGCCATGGATGGCAAAGCGAAGACTCGGATTGTCCCGCTTGAACCGAATGAGTCGGCGGATATCTGCGGCGCTCTCGACATGAACCAGGAAAAGCCCCTGCCCGCGCGCGAATGGCGCGAGCGCCTCCGCGTCGAGTTCGTTGAGAACGGCGCCGCCTTGGCCAGAGCGATAACGGCCAGGGTATTCGCGCGCATCGCGCAGCGCGGCCTCAAACGCTGGCCACAGCGAGGCGCGCGAAGAGCCTGTGCGTTCCGCACCTGTCTCGCCAAGCTCCAGGACCATGAAGGCGCGCGGCCGCAAGACGCTCTCGGCGGCGCCATTCAGCGTCACGAGCGCACCACGCCCGCCAAACATGTTCGCCGTGCCCGACGGCGCGATGGCCGCGCGCGTCACGCCCTCGAGGCGGGTGACAGCTACAGCTGTGACGTTCGGATTGAACGCTTGCGCAGCGTCAACTGCGGCGGCAACGAGCCCCCCTTCCACGCTGGCGTCGTTCGGCGCGCCTGAGCCAGAAATCTCCGACAAGCCCAGTTCGCTCATCGCCGCGAACGCTCCGGGCGTTACGTAGCGCCCCTGGGCATCGATGACACGCGCGCCGCGCGGGGCGGCGATGTTCGCACCTAACGCTGCTATGCGACCATCCGTGATTAGGACGTCGCCGCTTTCAATGACGCCAGCTGCGCTATTGGTGACGACGCGCCCGTCGCGGATCAATATCGTTTCGGCAGCCGTCGGCGTGGCAAGGGCAACGGCAAACAGAAGAGCACAGACAAATTTCATTGGGCGCCCTCCCGATAGGATTGGCCGAGTTCGAAGTCGGAGAAATGCTCCTGGCCCCTCCCGGGTTCGTACACGGACGCGCCATCCATGAAGACGCGCTCCGCTACGGCGTAGGTTGACAGAGGATCAGCCGACCACACCACCACATCAGCGCGGCGTCCGACCTCAAGCGTCCCGGTTTCTTCCTCTATGCCTAAGGCGCGTGCGGGATTACGCGATAGCCAGGTCCAGGCCTCGGCCCGCGTGATGGTCAGGCCGGCGCGGCGCCCGTCGGCCAACGCCTTAGCCGCTTCTTGGTTCAAACGCTGGATGCCCACTTCGCTGTCCGAGTGCACGATCGCGCACGCGCCTGCCGCATGGACAAAAGGGATGTTCTCGCGGATGGCGTCATAAGCTTCGATCTTGAAACCCCACCAATCGGCCCACATGGCCGAGCAAATTCCCTCTTCGGCGAGTAGATCGGCGATCTTGTAAGATTCCACAGCGTGGTGAAACGCGGCGATTTCAAAATCGAATTCGTGCGCGACCTCAATTGCGGTCGCCATCTCATCGGAACGGTAGCAATGCCATTGCAAGAGGATATCGCCGTTGAGCACGCCCGCCAGCGTTTCTAGTTCGAGATTACGGTCGGGCGCTTCGCCATCACCATTTTCGTGGGCTTGTACGCGCCGGTCATAGGCTTGGGCCTCTATAAACGACGCGCGATAGCCCGCCACATTGCCCATGTCCGTTGCGGGCGAGGAATTGCGCTCGCCATAGACGCGGGCGGGGTTTTCGCCGCACGCCATTTTGAGACTCTGCGGCGCGCCTGGAAATTTCATCTCCTGCACGGTATTCGCGCCCAGCACAGGACGCAGCGTCACGCCACGACCGCCGAACAAGTTCGCCGATCCAGGGAGAATATGCAGTGTCGTGATCCCGCCCGCCACGGCGCGCCCAAATCCTGGGTCCTGCGGCCATACTGAGTGTTCCGCCCACACCTCGGCGGCGTTTGGTTGGGTCGCTTCATTGCCATCCGAGGTGGCGCTGATGCTAGGCGACGGGTAAACGCCGAGATGTGAGTGCACATCGATTATGCCGGGCGTGACAAACTTGCCGCGCCCGTCGATAACGGCCACGCCATCGTCGGCCTCCAGATTTTGCCCGACAGCCGCGATGCGTCCGTCACGCATCAGCACGTCAGCGTTCGCCAATTCAGCACCCGCGCCATTAAGTACCGTGGCGCCGCGAATAAGCGTCGGCGCAGAAGGGCGTGGTGTATACGTAGAAGCATAAGGCACGCGACCATCGCGCTCAGCGTCGGCGGTATCAGCCCCGGTGGTGGCGCACGCCGCTAGCGCCAAGCATGCCGCGGCAACGGCTATCCAACGCAATCGCATGGAGTATCCCCAAAAAAAGCTCTCGGCACTCTGCCGAACCCCTAACTGAAGGGGCAAGCCTTTGCGCGCCTTTCGGGAGAATTTAGCGACGAGGCGCCCATGCCCTCAGACAACCCGTTCGACGCCCCGCGCGGCCTTTAAAGCGGCGCGGGCCGCAGGCGTCGCCGAAACCTGATCTCGCGCCTTCACCTCGACTTCGCGTCCATCGTTCAGTTTCAAGATCAGCCGAAGCGGGCGCGCCTCCCCGGCCGCCGGCTTCGGCAGCGCCTTCAATGTCTGCGCCAGCATATCGAGCGGCGCGCCTTCGCGGACAAACACTCGCAAATCCTCACTGGTGCGCGCCTCGGCGGCCTCGACAGGCTCAAACGTGTCGGCAGCCAGTTTCAGATCGCCATCGCGCCAGCGCACGCGTCCTCGGAACACGAAGGGCCTGCCGACTTCGAGCACATCGCGGGCGGCTTGCACATGTTCGGGCATGATCATGCCTTCGAAATCACCCGTGGGGTCGGACATGGACACAAAAGCCAGCGTGCCGCCCGACATCGCCGGGCGATACTGCACACGCCGAACGACGCCCGCCATGGCGTAGGTGCGTTGCTCGGTTTCGCCTTCTTCGAGGATGTCGGCGTAGCTGAAATAGCGTTCGCCGGCATCGACGAAGAATTCCGACAACGGATGACCGGAGAGATAAAAGCCAACGCTCTCGCGCTCGGCGTCGAGCCGATCCTGCGCTGACCAAGCCGGCGCCTTCGGGAAGGCCGGGCGCGCGCTGGGCTCTTCCGAGCCGAACAAGCTCGTCTGTGCGGACGCGCGCTCCTCGGCGACACGCTGGGCGTAGGCGGAGATCGTCTCGCACGCCGCCAAGGCGCGCGCGCGATCCGGCTCCATCGAGTCGAACGCGCCGGATTTGGCTAAGTTCTCGAGCTGGCGGCGATTGATCGCTTTCGGGTCAATCCGCTCCGCGAAATCATACAACGCCTTGAACCGCCCCTTGGCTTTGCGCTCGGCAACAATCGACTCCATGGCTGCGGCGCCGACATTACGCACCGCCCCCAAAGCGTAGCGGATCGACACGCAATCCTCGGTTTGTTCAACGCTGAAATCCGCCTCCGACGCATTGAGATCAGGCGGCAGAACTGGCGCGCCAACGCGCCGTGCATCTTGATGAAAACTCGCCAGCTTGTCGGAGTTCGAGAGATCGAGGCTCATGGATGCCGCGATGAAATCAACCGGATAGTGCGCCTTCAGATAGCCGGTCTGATAGGCGATGACCGCGTAGGCCGCTGCGTGCGATTTGTTGAAACCGTATCCGGCGAATTCCTCGACCAAATCGAAGATGTGCGAGGCCAAACCCTCGCTCACGCCGCGTTCCTTGGCGCCCTCGATGAAGCGGGATTTCTGCTTCGCCATCTCGGCGGGTTGTTTCTTGCCCATCGCGCGTCGAAGCAGATCGGCTTCTCCCAACGAATAACCCGAGAGCACCTGCGCGATCTGCATGACCTGTTCCTGATAGACGATCACGCCATACGTCTCTTCCAGGATCGGCTTCAGGCTTTCGTACAGATAGTCGGGCTGCTCGCGCCCATGCTTTACATTCGCGAAGCGATCAATGTTCTTCATCGGCCCCGGGCGATAGAGCGAGATCAGAGCGATCACGTCCTCGAGGCATGTCGGCTTCACTTTGCGCAGCGTGTCGCGCATGCCTTGGCCTTCCAATTGGAACACGCCGAAGGTGAGGCCGGATTGCATGAGCTCGTAGGTTTTCTCGTCGTCGTAGTGGGTGTTCTCCAGATCGATCTCAATCCCACGCTGTTTCAGGAACTTCACCGCGCGGTCGATCACGGTGAGCGTCTTGAGACCTAGAAAGTCGAACTTTACGAGGCCGGCCGCCTCGACCCATTTCATGTTGAATTGGGTTGCCGGCAAATGCGCGCGCGGATCGCGATAGAGCGCCACAAGCTCGATCAAAGGGCGATCACCGATCACGACGCCTGCGGCATGGGTCGATGCGTTGCGATAGAGCCCCTCCAATTGGAGTGCTGTATCGATCAACCCACGAACATCTGCCTCCTGGCGGCGCGCCTCCTTCAGTTTGGGTTCGATTTCGAGCGCTTCCGCGAGAGTGACCGGGTTCGCGGGATTGGCCGGCACCAATTTGGCGAGCTTATCGACCTGGCCGAACGGCAATTGCATCACGCGACCGACATCGCGCAGCACTGCGCGCGCCTGCAGCGTTCCGAACGTGATGATGTGCGCGACGCGGTCCTCGCCGTACTTCTGCTTCACATAGTCGATGACTTCGCCGCGGCGTTCCTGACAGAAATCTATGTCGAAGTCGGGCATCGATACGCGTTCAGGATTGAGGAAACGCTCGAACAACAGCCCCCAGCGGAGGGGATCGAGGTCGGTAATGGTCAGCGCCCAGGCGACCACCGAGCCCGCGCCCGAGCCCCGTCCGGGCCCGACAGGGATTCCGTGTGACTTCGCCCATTTGATAAAGTCCGAGACGATCAGGAAATACCCAGGAAATTGCATCTGGGTGATGACCTGCAGCTCGAAGGCGAGGCGTGTTTCGTAGTCTTCGACCGAGCCGGCGCGCCGATCCCCGAGCGCCTTAAGTCGCTCCTTCAAGCCCGCCTCGGCTTGCGCCTTCAACTCCGCCGCTTCATCGCGCCCACGCTTGGTATCGAAGCGCGGCAGAATGGGCTTGCGCTTCTCCACGCGGAACGCACAACGCCGCGCGATCTCGGCAGTGTTCTCAATTGCCTCCGGCAAGTCGGCAAAGAGCTGCGTCATCTCGGCAGCGCCCTTAAAGTAATGCTGTTCGGTGACACGCGGGCGGTCTTCCTCACCCAGATAGGATGACGCCGCGATGCACATCAGCGCGTCATGCGCGCGATGATCGCCCCGCTCTTCAAAGCGAATGTCGTTGGCGGCGACGAGCGGCAGGCCGCGCTTGTAAGCTAGGTCCACAAGCGCGCCTTCGGTATCGGCTTCGATGAACTCGGCGTGGCGGTGCAACTCGATGTAGAGACGATTCGAAAAAGCTGTCGCCAACTGCACGAGCGCCGCTTCCGCGGCGTCGTGCTTGTGTTCGGCAAGCAGCGCGGCGAGCACACCATCGCCGCCGCCCGTGAGCGCAATCAGCCCCTCGTTCAGCTCCAGCAAACGCGGCAGTGGCACATGCGGGTCATCGACACCTGCATCGAGGTACGCCGAACTCGATAGCTGCATCAAATTGGCATAGCCGGTGGTGTTTTGCGCATAGAGCGCGAGCACCCCGTCCAGGCCGCTTTCGTCTTTCACATTGAGCGTCAGCCCAACAATCGGCTGAATGCCAGCGTCAGCCGCAGCCTCCGAAAACTCCAACGCGCCAAAGAGATTGTTGGAATCCGCTAGCCCGAGCGCGGGCATGCCATGCTTGGCGGCGAGCTCCACCAGCTCCTTCACATGCACGGCGCTCTGCAACAGCGAATAAGCCGAACGGGCGCGGAGATGGATGAAGGGCGGTGCCATGTGATTCGCTTCCGCCCGATCCTAGCGTGTGGCTAGTTCCGCCGCACCAGCTTGCCGTGGTCGAGCGCCATAACGCGATCCATGAACTTCGCGAGTTCCATATTGTGGGTCGCGATGAGCGCCGCCGCACCCTCCTTGCGCACCAGATCCGAGAGCGCCCCGAACACTACGGTTGAGGTATCGGGATCGAGATTACCCGTCGGCTCGTCGGCGAGGATCAGCACGGGATTGTTCACCATGGCGCGCGCTATGGCGACGCGTTGCTGCTCACCGCCCGAGAGCTGCGCGGGTTGGTGACGAATGCGCGCCTGCAGCCCCATGACCCCCAGCAAACGCTCCGCCTCAGTCTCCGCCTCGCGCCTGGGCCGTCCCGCGATCAGAGCGGGGAGCGACACGTTCTGCAGAGCGTCGAACTCGGGCAGTAGGTGGTGGAATTGGTAGACAAACCCAATGCGGTTGCGCCGAATTTCAGTGCGCGCGTCATCGCTGAGAGGCCAAGCCGAAACACCCGCGATTTGCACATCGCCGCCATTGGGCCGCTCCAACAAGCCGGCCGCGTGCAGCAGCGACGATTTGCCAGAACCTGATGGGCCAATAAGGCCGACAATCTCGCCGGGCATGATGTCGAGATTGACGCCGTTAAGAACAACGAGCTCGTCGCTACCGGACTTGAACCGGCGCTCCAAGCCGCTCAGGCGCAAGACAGGCGCGTTACTCATAGCGCAGCGCCTCCACCGGATCGAAGCGCGAGGCCCAGGCCGACGTCACCAGCGTCGATACGAAAGTGACCAGGATGGTAAAGAACGAAATCAACGCGACCTCGCTCCATTCGACGCGCGCCGGCAGCGTCTCCAGCGAATAGACGGTGCCCGGGAAGAGATCGAAACCCGTCAATGCCTGGACCGCATTCTGGATCGCCTCGATATTCAGACAGAAGCCGATGCCGAGTAGCAGGCCAAGACCAAGCCCCAGAAGCCCGAGCGAAGCGCTCGCCATGAAGAAGATACGCATGATCGCGCCCTTTGTGGCGCCCATCGTGCGTAAGATCGCGATATCGCGGCTCTTGTTTTTCACCAACATGATGAGGCCGGTGACGATGTTCAACGCCGCGATCGCGACAAGAATCATCAGGATCAGCCGCATCACGTTGCGCTCGACCACCAAAGCATCCGAAAGCCCTTGGCTCTTCGCGCGCCAATCATAGATGAGCACATCAGGCCCCAGCCGCGAGCGCAGCTCCATCATGAACGCCATGGTGCGATCAGGATCATTGATGCGAATTTCCAATTCATCAGCGCCGTCGCCGCGACTGAAAAGGATTTGCGCCTGCTCCAGCGGCATATAAACGAGCGCAGAATCGTATTCAGCCATGCCGACGCTGAACACCCCGCCGATCAGGAACGATTTGCGTCGCGGCGTCAGCCCAAACGGCGTCGCCGCCCCTTGCGGCGACAGAATAGACACCGCCATGCCTTCCATCACGCCGAGCGAACCCGCCAGGCGATCGCCAAGCAGTATGGTGGGCGATTCAATGCCCTCAAATCCATCCAGCCCGCCGCCGGGACGAATGCTCTCAGCTACAATCGGTAACGCCGCGAGTTCGGCGCGCGGAATGCCGCGCACGACCACACCCTGCGCCAAGCCGTCGGCCGTCGCCAAACCCTGAGCGTTGATGATCGGCGTCACATGCAGGGCGTCAGGCGTCTGAGCCACCAGCTGCCGCAAGCGCTCCACCTCGGAGCCCGGCAGGTTCTGCACATCGACATAGACATGCCCGTTCACGCCCAGAATCCTCGAGAGCAAGGTCTCGCGGAACCCGTTCATCACGGACATGGTGATGATCAGCGCCATCACCGCCAACGTGATCGCCACGACCGAAATCACCGAGATGAGCGCGACGCCGCCATATTGACGCTTCGCGCGCAGATAGCGGCCAGCGAGCATGCGCTCAAACAGACCGAAGGGAGCGGAGCGGCCCGACATCAATAAGACCGTGCGATCAAAATCTCTTCCACTGCAGACGCGCCCGTGAAGATACAAGCGCCGAACGACGCAGGTTGTTGCAGCGGCGCGTTGCGGATGGTGAGCTTCAGCGCCTTCAGCCGCTGGCCGACCTCCTCAAGCGCTGCGCCCGTGGGCTTTGCCCAATGCACCCGCGCCCAACCCTTGAACTCGCCTTCTTTGTCTTCGCCGAAATAACGCTCCAGATCAGCGAAGTTCGCAAAGCCGTCGCGGATGTTGCCGTCGAGCCGCGCCTTGGCTTCATTGAACAGCTCTTTTTGCATGCCTCGCAGCAGCACGTCGGCTTGCGCGACGAAATCCGCGCGCGACAACGTGTGCGACTTCACCTTCTCACCCTCACGCAAAGCGTTGCGTTTGATGAAGGTAACCTGGCCGCCCGCAGCGTCACGCGGACCTATTTCGCAAATCAAGGGGGCGCCGCGGCGCACCCAATCCCAGCGTTTGTCCGCCGGCCGTGCGTCTTTCACGTCCACCAACGCCCGCAAGGGCGCGCCGAACACGTTCAGCGCGCCAAGCTCCGCCGCAAGACTCGCGCAGTACGCCTTGAGATCATCGTCTTCCGGCTTACCGCGCAACATCGGCACAATGACAACTTGCCGAGGCGCCAAGGCAGGCGGCGTACGCAAACCATCGTCATCGCCATGGGTCATGATCACGCCGCCGATGAGACGGGTAGACACGCCCCAAGACGTCGTGTGCGCGAGCGTCATGCCACCATCCTTATCCTGGTAGCGAATGTTCTGAGCTTCCGCGAAGTGCGTGCCTAGATAATGCGAGGTGCCAGCCTGCAGCGCCTTGCCATCTTGCATCATGGCTTCAATCGAGAAGGTGGAAACTGCGCCCGGAAAGCGTTCGTTTTCCGGTTTCTCTCCCGCGACCACCGGCAGGGCGAGGAAATCTTCAGAAAAGGCGCGATACATTTCCAGCGCACGCATGGTCTCGCTAATCGCCTCGGCCTTGTCAGCGTGCGCCGTGTGCCCTTCCTGCCAAAGGAATTCGGCAGTGCGCAAGAACATGCGCGTGCGCATTTCCCAACGCACGATGTTGGCCCATTGATTGAGCATCAGCGGTAGATCGCGATACGATTTGATCCAGCGGCTGAACGCATCACCAATGATCGTTTCCGAGGTCGGCCGCAGGATTAGCGGCTCGGTCAGCTCGGCGTCGGGGTCGGGCTTCAGCGTCCCATCTACAGCCTTAAGCCGATGATGCGTCACCACAGCCATTTCCTTGGCGAAGCCGTCAACGTGCTCAGCTTCCTTGGCAATGAAGGACAGCGGGATCATCATCGGGAAGTAGTAGTTCTCGCAGCCGGCGGCCTTGATACGGCGGTCTAGTTCGCCCTGGATGCGCTCCCAGATGCCGTATCCCCACGGCTTGATGATCATACAGCCGCGCGTCGGCGACAGCTCCGCCAGATCGGCGTCGCGCACGACAGCCTGATACCATTCGGGGAAATCCTCGGCGCGCGTGACTTTGAGCGCATGCATGGGCGTACATCAGTCCTTTCGGGGCCTGTGCATAGACTGCGCCGGGCCGCCTCGCAACGCGTGCGCTTCAGCCGCGCGCTCGGAACAGATCAACCGAGATAGCCCATGCCACGAAAAGCCACAAAACTGCCGCGATGCCCGCAGCCCAAAGCATTTTCAGGACCAATCGCGGCGCACGCGGCGCGCCGCGTTCCACGCCTGGCGCGGCCGGTTCGTCGGCCTCGTGTAGACTTTGCGCGCCGATCGGCAACATGGCGAAGAAGGTCAACCACCAGAGGATGATGTAGATGGCGATCCCTAAGAAAAGGGTCATCAGTGCGTACCCTTCGGCGTTTCCATCAATTCGATAAGCACGCCGTTCGAATTCTTTGGGTGAATGAAAATGATCGGCGTGCCATGCGCGCCGATGCGCGGCTCATTCAGGACGGTCGCACCCCTTGCCAGCATCTCATCGCGCGCGGCGTAAATGTTTGGGACCTCGAAACACACATGATGCTGCCCGCCAGCAGGGTTGCGCTCGAGGAACTTCAGGATGGGGGAGTTTTCACCCAAGGGTTCGATCAACTCGATCTGGCTGTTGGCGACATTCACAAACGCGTACTTCACACCCTGCGCGGCAAGCTCGCGCGTTTCCGTGATGGCGCTGTCTGCAACGCCATAGAGGTCACGATAGGTTTGCTTCGCCGCTTCGATGGAGGGCACCGCCACGCCCACATGGTTCAAACGTCCGATCATCATCCTTCTCCTCGCGCCCCAGCGAAAGACTAAAGCCGCAACACGCTCACATCGACCAGTGGCTTCTTCTTCCACAGGCGATCCGCCGCCTTTCGCACTGCGCGCACTAAAGTCGCTTCAACCGTCTCGTCTTCGCCACGCTCAGCATGAGACAGTTTCGCCCAGGCGGCCTCCGCTGTTCGCTCCAAATCCTCCACCGCCAGCTCGAACTCTTCGTCGTCGCTCATGGAAAGTCCGCGTACCGTGACATTCGGCCCAGCCAGAATAGCGTTCTTGGCGCTCACGGCCAGAGACACGTTGACTGCCCCCTCGGCGGCGAGGCGTTTGCGGTCCTTCAGCGCATCGTCTTCGGCTTCGATCAAGACGCCGCCATCGACATACAATCGACCGGACGGAACCTCGTCGACGACCGCTGCGGGACCAGGCGCAAGCCGAATGAGGTCGCCATTGTTGGGCGCCAGCGCCTCCGGCACCTGCAATTCGCGCGCGAGCTTCACGTGTTCGAGGATGTGGCGGCGTTCGCCATGCACGGGGATCGCGATCCTGGGTCGCGCCCACGCATACATCTGGCGCAATTCATCACGCGCCGGGTGACCAGAGACATGCACAGGTTGATCATCCGCCGTGATCAGCTCCACGCCACGCTCCAGAAAAGCGTTGTAGAGGGCGTGGATCGCCATCTCGTTGCCGGGAATGACGCGCGAGGAGAAGATCACAGTATCGCCCTGCTTCAGCGAGACGTTGCGAAAATCCCCCCGGGCGATGCGCGTCAAGGCGGCGCGCGGCTCGCCCTGACTACCTGTGCACAGATAGAGCACCTTAGCGGGATCAAGCCCCGCCGCCTCTTCCTCATTGATGACGCGCGGGGTGTCTTGGAGTAACCCCACCGCTTGCGCAGCGCCGTAGATACGATGCATCGATCGTCCGACAAGGCACGGCGTGCGTCCGCTGGCGCGGGCAGCGAACAACGCTGATTCAACACGCGCGACGTTCGACGCAAAAGCTGTCACCGCCACGCGGCCGGCGCATTTCCCGACGACTTGCGTGAGCTTTTCCCGGACATCCGCTTCGGAGCCCGACGTGCCTTCCACGAACACATTGGTTGAATCGCACACCATGGCGAGCACGCCTTCCTCAGCCATCGCGCGCAGTTTGGCGTCGTCGGTGAGTTCGCCGATCAGCGGGTCTGGATCGATTTTCCAATCGCCGGTGTGATAGACAAGGCCCAGCGGCGTGCGGATCGCGAGCCCATTCGGCTCCGGGATCGAGTGCGTTAGCGTGATGTATTCAATATCAAACGGCCCAAGCGTAAGGCCGCCTTTTAGCGGAATTTCCGTCAGCTTCACCTTGTCGAGCAGCCCCCGCTCGCGCAATTTTTCGCGCACCAGGATCGCCGTGAACGGCGTCGCGAAAACTGGCGCTTTCAATCGAGGCCACAACCACGCCAAAGCGCCGATGTGATCTTCGTGCGCGTGGGTTAGCACGATGCCAAGAATAGTCTCACCTTCGAGATAGGTGGGATCGGGCAGGATAAGGTCAACGCCAAGCGTAGAATCCTCGCGCCCGAAGGTCACGCCGATATCGACGATGATCCATTGCCGCTCTTCGGGCGGGCCATAGCCGTAGGCATTGAGATTCATGCCGATCTCGCCTGAGCCGCCGAGCGGCAGAAAGACGAGTTCGTCGTTTGCCTTGGCTTTCAAAGAACGCCGCCATTCCGTTTAAAGATTTCGAGCAGGCCGCGTGATGTGAGGTCTTGGTCAAAGTGGTCGATGCTAGGGAACGCCCCTTCGAAGATTGAAGCAACGCCGCCTGTGGCGATCGTGATCATCGGCGCACCGTACTCGCTGCGAATGCGCCGGCAAAGGCCTTCGATCATATCGATCGAACCCCAATAGATGCCGGACTGCATCGCCGTGACGGTGTCCTTGCCAATGACGCAACCGGGGTCGCGAATTTCCACGCGCGGCAATCGCGCCGCCGCATCGTGCAGCGCCTGCAGCGAAAGATTGATGCCCGGCAAAATGATGCCGCCCTCGAACGCGCCGTCGCGGCCGACGATATCGAACGTCGTGGCCGTGCCGCTGTCGATCACGATTGCAGGACCGCCATATTGGATGAAAGCGCCCACCGCGTTTACCAGACGGTCCGCGCCCGCCTCGTTTGGTTTGTCGATGCGAACCTCGATGCCGAGCTTCACGTTCGGCTCACCCACCACGAGGGGCTCGGCGCCGACATAGCGCCGCGAGAGGTTGCGCAGGTTGAACAGCGCTTGGGGCACTACCGTCGAGATGATGCAAGCGCTCACATCGGCGAACCCTAGGTTGGCGAGAGCCATGATCTGGCTAAGCCACGGCGCGTACTCATCCGCTGTACGGCTCGAATCCGTGGACGCGCGCCACTGCCCGCGCCAATCCACGCCATCATGGATCGCGAACTTGGTGTTGGTGTTGCCGACGTCGATAGCGAGCAGCATGGATCTATCCTACGTGGGCTTGGGGAAAGAATACATCACCCGCAGCGATTAACCGCCGGCCGGTCGAGGTGTCGAGTTCAAGCTCGCCTCGCGCCGATACGCTCGCAATGACGCCCTCGATGTCGGTTTCGCCTTGGCGGACCCTGACGCTCCGCCCCAGGCCATGTGCGCGTTGCAACCAAGCCGCCCGCACCGGCGCAAACCCCTCTGTGGCGAGCCGCGTCGCCCAGTGCTCCAACCGCGGCCGCAAGACCGAGAAGAACGTCATCGCATCGGGCACCGCCGCGTCTGGCGGCAGCGTCTGTCGTAAGCTCGTCGTTGGCTGATCAATCGCTGCCGGCGCGGCCGCGACATTTGCGCCGAACGCGAGCGCAACCCATGTTCCCGCTTTCGCGACAGAGCCGCTGTCGATCAAGATGCCCGCCGCCTTGGCGCCATCGATCAAAACGTCATTCGGCCACTTCAACGTGACGCGACCGACCCCAACGTAGGTATCGAACGTTTCCGCGATGGCGACGCCGGTCACGAAGCCCAGCAGCGCTATCTCGGCGGGCGGACGCGTTGTTGTAAAGAGAAGCGTCGCAAGCAGGTTACCGTCGAAGCTCAACCAAGTCCGCCCGCGCCGACCACGTCCCGCGGTCTGCCGCCGCGCGATCAGCCACACGGGGGAAGAATCGCCGCGCTCGGCGCGCCGACGCGCCTCCAGGAGCGTGGAGTCAATTTCGTCGAATAGCGCGACGGGCGCTTGGCCGTCGATCATCGCGCTCCTCAGAAGCTCATTCGAACAGCTGCCTCGGCCCAACGCTCGATGAACCCAAGCGCGAACACCAGAACGGGAAAGCTCAGTATTGCAGCCGTCGCGGCTGTGAGCGCAACAGCCCCAGACGGGCGCTGCAAAGGCGCGGCCGGCGCGCTGAACCAGATCGACGCGAGCAGGCGCAAATAATAGGCCGCTGCGACAACAGCCGCGACCCCGCCCAGGATGGCGAGCCAGTAGAGCGCCGCGTCAACGGCCGCACTCAACACCAAGAGTTTTCCAATGAAGCCCGCAAACGGCGGAATCCCCGCCACTGAGAACAATAGCATCGTGAGCAGCGCCGCCGCCCAGGCCCGGGTCTTCGCTAGTCCGGCGAGGTCTTGCACCGTCTCCGCAGGCAATCCCTCACGCCGCATCGAGAGGATTAGTCCGAAGATTCCGATCGTCGCTGGGAGATAGAGCGCCAGATAGATGAGCGCCGAAACGGGGCCTTGCTCGCCGCCGCTCGCCAATCCCATCAACACAAAGCCCATATTGGTGATCGACGAATATGCCATGAGGCGCTTGAGGTTCGTTTGAAGCAGCGCGCCCAACGATCCCCAAACCATGGAAATGGCCGATAGCGCCATGACCACCTGACCCCATTGCCCGATCATCGCAGCGAATGGCTCGTATAAGAGCCGCGCCATCAGCACGACCGCAGCCACCTTCGGGGCCGCCGCGAAAAACGCGGTCACCGGCGTCGGCGCACCTTCGTAGACGTCTGGCGTCCACATGTGGAAGGGCGCCGCCGACATCTTGAAGCCGAGGGCGCACAGCATCAGCACGAGGCCAAAGATTACGCCCACACCGCCACCGCCTTCGCTCACGACGGATGCAATTACGTCGAAGTGAATTGAGCCGGTAAAGCCGTAGACGAAAGACGCGCCGAACAGCAGCAAGCCCGAAGCAATGGCGCTCAGCACGAAATATTTCAGACCGGCTTCAGACGAGTACGCATCATCGCGACGCCATGCCGCGAGAATATAGGCGCACAAACTCTGCAACTCGACGCCCACATAAAGCGTAATCAAGTCTCGCGCCGAGACCATTACAAACATGCCGAGCGTCGCCAGGACGACCAGGATAGGGAATTCGAAGCGGCGCTCGCCGGTGTTGTTGAAATGATCAGCGCCAAGCGTCAAAGTCGCCGCCGCCGCGAATGCGATCAGCGCTTTGGCGAAGACGCCAACGCCATCGATGACCATCGCGCCTTGAAGAATATGAACCGGGGCGAGCGGCTGATGCACGATAGCGAGCACGCCAGCGCCAACCAAGGCCGCCACGCCCAAGATCGATATAAGTCCAAAGCGACGATCTCCCCCCATCAGAGCGCCGAAGAACACGCCTAAAAGGGCAAAGCCCGCGAGGAGCACTTCGGGGAAGAGGTGCGGCCAAGAATAAGCCAGATCCGTCATGGGAGAGATCATGGCGCGTTCCCCGCGAACGCGTTCACGACGGCCTCGGCGGATGCGTGCGTGAAATCAAAGACCAGACTCGGCGCGAGCCCCATGACGAGTGTGGCGATCACCAACGGCGCGAACGTGATCCACTCCCGCCCATCAAGGTCGGTTATGCCCGCGAGCTTTGGATTTTCGATCACGCCAAATGCCACTTTGCGATACAAAGTCAGCGCATACGCCGCCGAGAGGATCACCCCGAGCGCGGCGCCAGCCGCTACCCACGCGTTGACCTGAAAAGCGCCGACCATAGTCAGGATTTCACCTGGAAAACCGCTCGTCCCCGGCAGGCCCACATTGCCCAACGTGAACAGCATAAAGATCGCCGCATAGACCGGCATCCGGTTCACGAGGCCGCCATAAAAGGCGATCTCGCGCGTGTGCATGCGATCATAGACAACGCCGACACACAGGAAGAGCGCGCCAGAGATCACGCCGTGCGAGAGCATCTGGAAGATCGCGCCTTGCACGCCCTGCATATTGCCTGAGAAGATGCCCATGGTGACGAACCCCATGTGCGCCACCGAGGAATAAGCGATGAGCTTCTTGATATCGAGCTGCCGAAACGCGACTAAGGAGGCCCAAACAATAGCGACCACGCTCAATGCGAATACCATTGGCGTGAAGAAATGGCTGGCGTCAGGAAACATCGGCAGCGAAAACCGCAAGAAACCGTATCCACCCATCTTCAACAGGATCGCGGCCAGAACCACCGAAGCTGCCGTTGGAGCTTCGACGTGCGCATCGGGCAACCAAGTATGGACCGGCCACATCGGCATTTTCACCGCGAAGGACGCGAAGAACGCGAGCCATAGCCATATCTGCAGGTCGGCGTCGAAGCCGGTTTGTCGCGCGTAGGCAGTCAACTCCGGGATGCTGCTCGTGCCCGCGATCGAGATTATCGCCACGATCGCGACCAACATCAGCAGCGAGCCCAGAAGCGTGTAGAGGAAGAACTTGAACGCCGCATAGACGCGCCGCGAACCGCCCCATACGCCGATGAGGATAAACATCGGGATGAGGCCGCCTTCAAAGAAGAGATAGAACAGGATTATGTCCTGCGCGCAGAATACGCCGATCATTAGCGTCTCCAGGATCAGGAACAGCACCATGTAGCTGGAGACTTGTTTATCGATCGACCAACTGGCGAGGATACAGAGCGGCGTAAGGAACGTTGTCAGCACGATCAACGACATCGCCATCGAGTCGACGCCCATGCGATAGGCGATGCCAAACGCCCATGGCACGTTCTCGACAAACTGATAATCCGGGTTCTCGTGATCAAACGCCGCCAGTACCACCAATGACGCCGCGAACGTCGCCAGAGTCACGATCAGCGTGATCAGACGAACGCCACGATCGAAGCCAGGATTCTCGCCGGGCGACATCGCGCGCGCCGCCATCACCCAAATGGCGCCGGCCGCGGGCAAGAACGTGAGAATGGAGAGCAGCGGCCAGCCTTCGAGCATCTCGCTCATCGTCCGCCTCCCACGCCCGCCAGTAGCGCATAGCCACCAAACGCGATCGCCGCGATCAGCATGAGAAAGCTATAGTGATAGACAAATCCCGTCTGCACGCGGCGCAGCGCGCGCGAGAGGAAACGCGATGACGACGCCACGCCATCGGGCCCAAGCCCATCGATGACTTTCTGATCGCCGACCTTCCAGAAGAGATCGCCGAGCGCGCGCGCGCCTTTGACAAAGACGAAGTCATAGAACTCGTCGAAATACCATTTGTTGAACAGGAAGGCGTGTGCAGGCCCCTTCGCCATCGCCTTCGGCGCGCCTGGCTGCCAGAGGTAGAAGATCACCGCGAGCAGGAAGCCCGTCACCGTCACGACAACAGGCGCCCACAGCACCCACACCGGGAAGTCGTGATGGCCGTGCTCCAGCGGGATCGCATGCCCCCAGAACTCCTCGGCCTTGTACCCAAGGAAGTAAGGATAGAAGACCGCGCCCGCGAAGATCGCGCCAGCCGCCAAAACAAACAGCGGCGCCAGCATGATCCAAGGCGATTCATGTGCGGGCGCCGAGCCGTCTGCCGGGGCGTGATGATCATCATGAGCATGCGCGTCATGGTCATCGTGACGCGCGTGCGGGTTAGGTCGGAACTTCCCTTCGAACGTCATGAAGGCGAGCCGCCACGAGTAGAAACTCGTCAACAACGCGGCAGTGACACCACACCAGAAGGCGAATTGCGCGCCGATGCCATGCGACCCATAGGCGGCCTCGATGATCGCATCCTTGGAATAGAAGCCCGCGAAACCAATCTTGAAGCCCTCGATGGGCAACCCAAAGCCAATGAGCGCGAATGTGCCAATCAGCATCATCGCCCAAGTGATCGGCATCGGTTTGCGGACCCCGCCCATGTAGCGCATGTCCTGCTCGTGATGGAGGCCATGGATGACCGAGCCAGCACCGAGGAAGAGCAGCGCCTTGAAGAAGGCGTGCGTGAACAGGTGGAACATCGCCGCGTTGTAGGCGCCCACGCCGGCGGCGAAGAACATGTAGCCCAGTTGCGAACAGGTTGAGTACGCAACGACACGTTTGATGTCGTTCTGCGCCAATCCCACCGTGGCCGCGAAGAGCGCCGTGATCGCCCCCACGATCGTTACGAAACCCGACGCCAGCGGCGCCAAATGATACAACTCGCCCGCGCGGCAGACCATGAACACGCCTGCGGTCACCATGGTCGCGGCATGGATTAGCGCCGAAACAGGCGTCGGCCCCTCCATCGCATCCGGCAGCCAGACGTGCAGGAAGAATTGCGCGCTCTTGCCCATCGCCCCGATGAACAACAGAAACGCTATCGTCTCGACAGCCTTGAACTGAATGTCTCCGACGCCGAGCATCATGTTAGGATTGGCGGCGGCAGCGTGGAACACCTCGTCGAACTGGATTGATCCATAGCAGAAGAACGCGGCCATGATGCCGAGCGCGAAGCCAAAGTCCCCGACCCGGTTGACCACAAACGCTTTGATCGCCGCGTCATTAGCGCTGCGCTTTTTGAACCAAAAGCCGATCAACAGATAAGACGCAACGCCCACGCCTTCCCAGCCGAAGAAAAGCTGCAGGAAGTCATTCGCCGTCACCAGCGCGAGCATCGAGAAGGTGAAAAACGAAAGATACGAGAAGAACCGCGCCCGGTGCGGGTCTTCGGCCATGTAGCCGATCGAATAGACGTGGACCAAGAACGAGACGCTGTTCACAACAACCAGCATGATCGCCGACAGCGCATCAATGCGGACGCTCCATGTGGACGTGAAGCCCGCCACATCGATGAAGCGAAACAGCTCTATGGTTCGTTCGTGCCCCTCGCCCCACACGAAATCGGCGAAGATCGGCAACGACAACGCAAGCGACAGCCCGACCGAGGCCGTTGTGACCGCCATGGCGGCGCGGTCGCCGATGAAGCGCTGGAACAATCCCGCGAAAGCCGCAGCGAACAGCGGAGCCAGCACGATCAGGACTTCGGGTGAAAACTGCACCGCCTCAGCCCCTCATCTGATTGATGTCTTCGACGGCGATGCCGCCGCGATTTCGGAAATAGGTCACAAGGATCGCGAGGCCCACGGCCGCCTCGGCGGCGGCGACAGTGAGCACCAACATCGCAAAGACCTGCCCCTCAATGTTTTGCAAGAAAGCCGAAAACGCTACCAAATTGACATTGACCGAGAGCAGCACCAGCTCGATCGACATCAGGATGATAATGACGTTCTTGCGGTTCACAAAAATGCCGAACACGCCGATCGTGAAAAGAGCGGCCGCGACGAACAGATAATGGGCGAGCGTAATCTCCATCACCCGAGCCCCTGCCCTGGTTTGACGTCCTTTAACTCGACGCCTTCAGACCGCTTGCGACCCACCTGGGCGGCGATATCCTGCTTGCGCACACCCGGCCGGTGCCGCAGCGTCAAAACAATCGCGCCGATCATCGCCACGAACAAAATTAGGCCAGCGAGCTGAAAGACCAACACATAGTCGGTGTAGAGAACGCGCCCGATCGCCTCGGCGTTGGTGATCTCAGGGGCCGGCGCCGGGCCAAGCGCTATCGGCGCGCCATTGGCCGAGAGCGCCGCACTCGCGACCAAACCAAGCTCGCCAAGCAAAGCCAGCGCCACCAGCGCGCCAATCGGCATGTATTCGAGAAAGCCCTGCTTCAGCTCAACGAAATCGACATCGAGCATCATCACCACAAACAAGAACAGGACAGCGACCGCACCGACATAGACCACGATCAGCAGCATCGCTAGGAACTCCGCTCCCAGCAACACGAACAGCCCCGCCGCCGTGAAGAACGTCAGAATGAGGAACAGCACCGAGTGCACGGGGTTGCGCGCGGCAATGACCGCGAACGCCGAAACGATCGCGATAGCCGCAAGCACATAGAAGGCGATCGCCTCCAGCATCAGTCTCGATCCTCTCCCCTCGCGCCCGTACTCAGCGGTACGGCGCGTCCAATTCCAGATTCTTGGCGATCTCGCGCTCCCAGCGATCGCCGTTCGCGAGCAGCCGTTCCTTATCGTAATAGAGTTCTTCCCGCGTCTCGGTGGCGAACTCGAAGTTCGGCCCCTCGACAATTGCGTCGACGGGGCACGCTTCCTGGCAGAAGCCGCAATAGATGCACTTCACCATATCGATGTCGTAGCGCGTGGTCCGGCGTGAGCCGTCCTCGCGGGGCTCGGCCTCGATCGTAATGGCCTGCGCTGGGCAGATCGCCTCGCAAAGTTTACAGGCGATGCAGCGTTCCTCGCCGTTAGGGTAGCGCCGCAAGGCGTGCTCTCCACGAAAACGCGGGGACAGCGGACCCTTCTCAAACGGATAGTTCACGGTCGCCTTGCGCCGGAAGAAGTATTTCATGCCGAGCATGAAGCCGCCCAGCATGTCGAGCATCATGGCGCCACGCGCCGCCTGAAGAAGCCGAGACATGCCCTAACCTCCCGCGACAATTTCCGCCGCGCGCGGCGCGACGAACGTTACGTAATACCCAATGACCACCACGGCCACGAGCGACGTCGGCAAGAATATCTTCCACCCGAGTCGCATGAGCTGATCGTAGCGGTAGCGCGGCACGATGGCCTTCACCATCGCGAACAGAAAAAACACGCCCCACATCTTCACGCCGAGCACGATGAAGCCGATCACAGGATGATCGACCGGCCCCCACGGTGCATGCCAGCCGCCGAGGAACAGAATGCTCGTCAGCGCGCACATCAGCACGATGCTGAGGTACTCCCCGATCATGAACAGCAAATACGGCGTCGAGCTGTATTCGACCTGATAACCGGCCACGAGTTCAGACTCAGCTTCTGGAAGGTCGAACGGCGGCCGATTGGTTTCCGCCAACGCCGAAACGAAGAAGACGCCGAGCATCGTGAACATCGTGATGCCTACGATGAGGTTGCTCGGAAATTCCGCGAAATTGAACAGGCGGAAGCCGTGCCACATCCAGATACCATCGCGCTGGTTTTCAACGATGTCGCCCAGATTCAATGAGCCCACCAGCAACAGCACGGTGATGATCACGAACCCAATCGAGACTTCGTAGCTCACCATCTGCGCGGCGGAGCGCAGGCCACCTAGGAACGGATACTTCGAGTTCGACGCCCACCCGCCCATGATGATGCCGTAAACGCCGAGCGAGGAGATCGCGAACAGATACATGATGCCGATATTGAGATCGGCGATCACGACCCCATTCGCGAACGGGATTACCGCCCAAGCGATGAAGGCCAGCACGAATGTCATCAGCGGCGCCAGAATGAACACTGTCTTGTTCGCGCCAGCCGGAATGACGATTTCCTTGAACACGAACTTGAAGAAGTCCGCGAAACTTTGGAGCAGGCCAAACGGGCCGACGACATTCGGCCCCTTGCGCATCTGCACTGCCGCCCAGACCTTGCGGTCGAATAGCAGAATGAACGCCAGCGTCAGCAGCAGGTAGATCATGATGGCGAGGATTTGCCCCGTCTTCACAAGCGCCCACTCGACCTCGACCGGCCAGTCGATCCCGAACCAAGTGATATAGTCGAGGTTCGGGTTCATTCCGCCGCCACCTTATGCGCGCCCGACTTCGCACGTGAGCATTCCGCCATGGTCTTGGATGCGCGCGCGATCGGGTTGGTGAGGTAGAAGTCAGAAATCGGGCTTCTGAACGGCTCCGCTGAAACTTGCCCCTCCGCGCCGAGTTGCGCTGGATCGAAGGCGCCGCCATCCGCCGCACCGGGCGCGTAGTCAACTTGGCCGAAACTCGGATGATCGGCGATCATTCTGGCGCGCACCTGATCGAGTGAACCGTAGGGCAGCGTTTTGCCCATCACACCAGAGAGCGCACGTAGGATCGTCCAGTCTTCTTTCGCGTCGCCCTTAGGGAAGGTCGCGCGACGGCCATATTGCACCCGGCCTTCAGTGTTGACCCAGGTGGCATCCTTCTCGGTGTAGGCAGCGCCAGGCAGGATGATGTCCGCGCGATGTGCGCCCACGTCGCCATGCGTGCCAAGATAAATGATCGTCCCTACGTTCGGGAGCAAGACCTCATCAACACCCAGAAGAAGCAGCGTCTCCATGCCGCCCGTCAGCATGTCTTCGGCACTCTTACCGCCTTGAGCGGGCAGAAAACCGAGATCGAGGCCGCCGACGCGCGCGGCGACCGTGTGCAACACATTGAAGCCGTTCCAACCATCTTTGATGACGCCCTGCTGCGCAGCGAGTTTGCCGACAGCGCGCAAAACCGCCGCGCCATCCGCCCGCGTCAGCGCGCCTTGACCCACGATGATCATCGGCCGCTGGGCGTTCTTCATCACATCGCCGAACGCGCCAAGTTGGCTGAGCGATTGCGGCCCTGCGCCGATTTGAGCGTATCGATATGTGAGGTCAGCAGCTTCGCCAATGACGCCTACTTCAGCGCCGCGCAGCCAAGCCTTGCGGATGCGCGCGTTGAGCACCGGCGCTTCCAGGCGCGGATTGGTCCCAATCAACAGGATAGCGTCAGCCTCATCGACGCCCGCGATCGTCGAATTGAAGAGATACCCTTGACGGACACCACCTAGTTTTGCGCCGTCGGGACGACAATCGGTGTTCGGAGACCCGAGCGCGCGGAACAAATCGAGCGTGGCCTTCATGCTCTCCGCACACGCCAGGTCGCCCGCGATGGCGCCGATTTTCTTCGGATCACCCGACAAGGCGCGCGCGGTTGCGGCGAGCGCTTCCTCCCAGGAGGCGGCGCGCAGCGCTCCGTTCTCGCGGACGTAGGGCCGATCAAGCCGCTGCCGCGAAAGCCCGTCCTCGGCGTAGCGCGTTTTGTCCGAAATCCATTCTTCGTTGACGCCCTCATTCACGCGCGGCAACACGCGCAGTACGGCGTCTCCGCGGGCATCGACGCGGATGTTTGACCCGAGAGCGTCCATCACATCAATGGATTCAGTCTTGGCGAGCTCCCAAGGGCGCGCATTGAAGGCGTAGGGCTTCGAGGTCAACGCACCGACGGGGCAAAGATCAATCACATTGGCCGAAAGCTCACTCGCAAGTGACGCTTCCAGATAGGTCGTGACCTCCATGTCCTCGCCGCGCCCAGTCGCGCCCAATTCCGGCACGCCCGCGATCTCGGTCGCAAACCGGACGCAGCGCGTGCACTGAATGCATCGCGTCATGACGGTTTTGACCAACGGCCCCATGAATTTCTCTTCGACGGCGCGCTTGTTTTCGTCGAAACGCGAGCCGCCTCGGCCATAGGCCACGGATTGGTCCTGGAGATCGCATTCCCCACCCTGGTCGCAGATCGGGCAATCCAGCGGATGATTGATGAGCAGAAACTCCATCACCCCCTTGCGCGCCTTCTCGACGGTGGGACTCTTGGTGACGAGCTCATTCAGGAAATTGTCGCGCGGCGGCGGCAGGTCCTTCACTTGCTGTGCGCATGAGGCGACCGGCTTTGGCCCAGACCGGCCGCCGACCTTCACCTCGATCAAGCACATGCGGCAATTGCCGGCGATCGAAAGGCGCTCATGGTAACAAAAGCGCGGAATCTCCGCGCCGGCGGCTTCGCACGCCTGCAGCAAAGTATAGTCCGACGGGACGTCGACTTCAGCGCCGTCGACGAGAATTTTCGTCATGAAAACTGGCTCTCCCGGCGCCCGCATGGACGATTTATTGCGTCGCTGCAAGGGGGCGGAAGCGCGCGCCGGATCGACTGCTCACGGCACTGTGATGGTCACCGCCGACGGAGGCCTTGAGCCGCTATCGTTCAATGCCTGAGAGGGATCAAACGGGAGTGAATACGATGAAGTTACTCACAGCTCTGGCGGCCTCGGTCGCGTTACTGGCCTTGGCCACACCCGCGTCCGCGCATCGCGATCGTGACAACAACCCGCCCGGTTGGCGCGGCGGTCCTGGAACGAACTGGGAGAACCCGCGCGGTCCGCGCGGCGGCCCCGGCGCCTCCCCCGATCGCCGCTGGGGCACCTATCACTGGAATGATCATTCTTGGCGCGGCGAGCGTTGGTTCTGGCGCAACGCCTATTGGTACTGGCACCCCTATCGCGGGTGTTGGGCGCAAGACCGCGACGGCAACCCGCCTGGCCCCGCCGGCGGCCCCGGTACGAACTGGGAGAACCCGCCGGGGCCGCGCGGCGGGCCAGGCGCGAGCCCTGACCGCAACCTTTGCCGATAACCCCGGGAACGCCCGGCCGCCTTTAGGTGGCGGCCGGGCGCGCGGCCTGCGCGGTAAGCACATACTCCATAACCCTGATGACGCCGACGATATCATCAACGATGCGACGCGCGCGCGCGGGGTCCGCCAAGGGTTTGAACAAGTCGCCAGGCTCGAACAAATTGCCGCCTTCGACTGCGATGAGCATATCGCCGCCCTCGAACGCGCAGCGGACGCGCTTGCCCTGCAGCGTCGTCTCAAGTTCCAGCAGTCGCTCCATCATCACGGGATGAACGAGATAACGCGCCTCAACTTGATCGGTGCCCCACACCTCAAAGATCTTCTCGAACTTGGGATCGACTAGGCCAACGCGTTCGAGCCTCCGGCCGTTGCTGTTGCCCCCGCCGAACACATTGAAAAGCCCCGCGTCGCGGCGAACAATCGTGGTCCCCAGAAAATCACGCGTGAAGTGAAGCCGAATCAACTGGCCGCGGAACACCGTGGAATAGCTCGTCCTTCCTTTGCTGTCGGTATGGCGCTGCTCAAGATGCGCCTCATAGAGGTCGTAGCTCGCGCCACGGTGGGTGCCATAAAACCGATCTTCGAACTTCGAACGCGAATAATTCGGCACCAAGCTCAGCGCCTTGATGCGCTCGAACGCGGGCGGCGCGAAACCGCCCATGGCGAAGTGCGCGTCCATCGCTTCGGCAATGGCGGAGCAATACTCCTGCTTCAGCTTCTCGCCGACCTTGGCTAACGGTTGATACGCCCAAATGCCGCCGCCGATGGCGCCAAACATCCCAAGCACCAGCGCGGGCGTGACGCTCCGCCAAATGAGAAAACCTACGACAGCCAAGGCAATCGCGATGCCCGCGGTGACAAGCCCGCGCTGCTTGAAGGTCTCGACGGCGGCCACGCGCCCAGCTTCGTTCGCGATAAAACACGGCTCGATGCGCGCGCCGTAAAGGCGCTGAAAGCCAGCGTCGTCGAGATTGGCGAAGTCGATGCGTTCGGTTTTAGCCATGACCAGCGAGCTGTTTGAGCCCGTCCTCACGCGAGATCACCGGGCGGTATCCTAG
The DNA here is from genome assembly GCA_022843225.1 of Hyphomonadaceae bacterium. GTDB lineage: Bacteria > Pseudomonadota > Alphaproteobacteria > Caulobacterales > Aquidulcibacteraceae > Vitreimonas. The sequence continues at coordinate 57,380 of JALHOC010000001.1, read as the reverse complement.
TTCCGCGCGCGCTTTATCATCCTTGAGCACGGCGTCCCGCGACATGATCATCGCCGAGAACCGCGTCAGCGGCGGCTCGCCCTTCAACGAGAACGTGCGCCAGGCGCCCTCGCTAACGGCACCGATCGCATCCGCGAGCCAACTCGGAACGGACTTGTCTGGCAGGAAGACGCCGCGCGCAGCCGCCATGCCGGATATGATCTCGCGCATCGTGGTGACGCCGTCGTCCAACACGAAATAGGCCTCGCCGCCACGCCCTTTGGTCAGCGCCAGATCAATCGTGTGCGTGAGGTTATCGATGTGCGTCGTCGATGTGCGCGCGCGTCCGCCATCGATCCACATGAATTTACCGGCCTTGGCCATCGCCTCGATAGTTGGCAAAAGCGTCGTATCGCCCGGACCCCAAATGAAGCGCGGCCGTAGGACCAAAGTTTCGAAGCCAGGCGCATTGGACTCGCGCACGATCCGTTCCGCTTGAGCCTTCGTGGAGGAATAAGGGTAAGGCGA
>JALHOC010000001.1:20969-56773 GCA_022843225.1 Hyphomonadaceae bacterium | reverse complement strand
GCGGTGGAGAGCTTTGCGTCCATCTTTTTGATTTCCGCATCATGCTTGGCGATCTCTTTCGCCAGCCGCGTCGTTTCCGCTGGCAGATCGACCACGCCTTCAAGCGGCAACGCGACGGTGGCGTTATCAAGCACGAACGTCACCGAACCCTTCGGCGCCTCGGTTGCGCTGGTCGAGTATTCCAATCGCGCCATGCGATCGATCAGGTCCTGATAGCGTTCAAGCCGCGCTTCGGTGACCGAATCCGCGCCAATCAGCAGCAGAGGGATTTTTGCCGCTGGCGGCACGTTCAGCTCAGAGCGTGTCGAGCGGGTCTCAGCGATAAGGTGCACCATCCAGTCAATTTCGGCTTCGGCTTGCGGGTCGATCAAGTCCGACGAGAGTTTCGGCCACTTCTCAACAATGAGCATGCCGGAGCGCTTTTGGCCGAAGTCCCCCAGCCGCGCCCAAAGCTCCTCGGTGATGAAGGGCATGAACGGGTGCAGCATGATCAGGATTTGATCGAGCGCCCACGCCGCGGTGCGCCGCGTTTCCGTCTTCGCGGCTTCATCCTCGCCATTGAGCAATGGCTTGATGAATTCGAGATACCAATCGCAATAGACATTCCAAACGAATTTGTAGAGCGTACCAGCTGCCTCGTTAAAGCGCCGCGCTTCCAGTTCACGCGTGACATCCGCCGTGCATTTCGCGGTCTCGCCGACGATCCACTTGTTCACGAGTTGCTTTGGGCTTGCTGGATCGAACTGATCCCACACCGCGCATTCATTCATCTGCGCGAAACGCGCGGCGTTCCAGAGCTTGGTGCCGAAATTGCGATAGCCTTCGATGCGCTGTTCGCTGAGTTTGATGTCGCGCCCCTGCGCCGCCATCGCCGCCAAAGTGAAGCGCAAGGCATCAGCGCCAAACTTATCGATGAGCTCCAGGGGGTCCATGGTATTGCCCTTGGACTTCGACATCTTGGCGCCGGTGGCGTCACGCACCAAAGCGTGGATATAGACCTCGTGGAACGGCACTTCTTTCATGAAGTGCATGCCGAGCATCATCATCCGCGCCACCCAGAAGAAGATGATGTCGTGCGCGGTGACGAGTGTTGAGGTCGGATAGAACTTTTTCAGCTCTGGCGTCTTCTCCGGCCAGCCGAGCGTGGAGAATGGCCAGAGGCCAGACGAGAACCAAGTATCGAGGACGTCTTCGTCTTGGGTGAGCGCTACGTCCTTGCCGTAGTGTTTCTTGGCTGAACTCTTTGCCGCGCTTTCGTTTTCCTCGACAAACACCTGCCCATCCGGCCCATACCACGCCGGAATGCGGTGGCCCCACCAGAGCTGGCGCGAGATGCACCACGGCTCTATGTTGCGCATCCACTGGTAGTACGTTTTCGTCCAATTCTCCGGCACGAACTTGGTGCGGCCATCTTCTACCGCCGCGATCGCCGCCTTCGCCAGCTCACCCGCATTAACGTACCATTGATCGGTCAGCATCGGCTCGATCACGACGCCGGAGCGGTCGCCGAACGGCTGTTGGATTTTCTTATCCTCGACCTTAAGCAGCAGCCCCTGCGCCTCGATGTCGGCCACTACTTGTTTGCGCGCCTCAAAGCGATCGAGGCCGCGATATTTCGCCGGCACGTGTTCGGCGTCGGCCATGCGGCCCTTCGTATCCATCAGCACGAAAAGTTCGATGCTGTGAGCGCGCGCGACCTTGTAGTCGTTGAAATCATGCGCCCCGGTGATCTTCACCGCGCCTGAGCCGAAGGTGGGATCCGGATACTCATCCGTGATGATCGGGATATAGCGATTGGCGAGCGGCAAGAGCACGCGCTTGCCGACGATCGGCGCATAGCGCGCATCGCTCGGATGCACGGCCACCGCGCCGTCGCCCAGCATAGTCTCCGGCCGTGTCGTGGCGATCGCGATGTAGTCGCGCGCTTCCCACTCCGTCGGCTTGCCGTCTTCATCGAACGCAATCGGAAACTGGTAGCTCTCGCCATTCTCCAGCGGATATTTGAAGTGCCAGAAGTGCCCGTTCACTTCCTGGTTTTGCACTTCGAGATCGGAGATCGCGGTTTCGAAGTGTGGGTCCCAGTTCACAAGGCGCTTGTCCTTGTAGATCAGCCCTTCCTTGTAGAGTTGGACGAAGACCTTCAGCACCGCCGCTGACAGGCCTTCGTCCATGGTGAAGCGTTCGCGGGACCAATCGCACGACGCCCCCAACCGACGCAGCTGGTTCATGATCATGCCGCCCGACGTGTCTTTCCAGGCCCACACGCGCTTTAGAAATTCCTCGCGGCCCATCGTACGGCGATCTTCATTCGCGCCCGACTGCGAGAGTTGCCGCTCCACCACCATCTGTGTGGCGATGCCAGCGTGGTCCATACCCGGCTGCCAGAGCACGCTCTTGCCGCGCAAGCGCTCGAACCGCGCCAGCACATCCTGCAAGGTGTTGTTCAGCGCGTGACCAATGTGGAGCGAACCCGTCACGTTGGGCGGGGGGATGACGATGCAGAACGCTTCGACGTCAGGATCGCTCTTCGGCTTGAATGCGCCGGATTTCTCCCAAGCCTCGCTCCAGCGCGGCTCGACTTCTTTTGGATTGAACGTGGTTTCTATCATTGCCCGGAAGCTATAGCAGGCCCAACGGCGCCGCGCGAAGAGCCGAAAAGCAAAACGCCCCGGCAGGAGCCGAGGCGTTTCGAAATCGCTTATGTCGGGATGTTAGCGCGCCATGCGCGCGATCCGCTCCAGCTCCGCTTCGACGCGGCTTTCAACGATCGCCGGCAGGTTCCGGTCGAGCCAATCCTTCAGCATCGGCTTCAGAAGCTCGCGCACCACGCCCTCTACGGTCTGACCTTCCGTATCGGCGATGCGGAGCGTACCAGCGAGGCGCGCGAGCGCGCCTGCCGCTGCGTTGGCTGTGGGCGTTGATAGAATGGGCTCCGCAGGGGCCTCCATCACGGGCGGGGCGATTGGCGCCGGCGATCGAGCGACTGGAGCGGGCTCGGGCTCAGAGGCCGCCTCGAAGACGATGTCATCTTCTTCGTCGAACGCAGGCGCGGCTTCTTCCTTCTGCGTCAGATCAAGCACTGGCTCCGGCGCCGTTTGATCTTCCTCGGAAATGATTCTGCGAATGGAAGCCAGAATTTCTTCCATGGAAGGTTCAGCTTGTTGTTCCTGAGCCGCCATCTGAAACCTCACGCAAGATCAAAGTTCGTTGATCACCATTTGCGCTGATTCCCCATCTGAATGGACGCAATTTGAATCAACGCACACGAGCTTGTGTGCGCTGACCGGGATAAGAGATCGTTAAAGGCTTTCGTTGCGCGCGCGGATCAGAATGCAAAGGCCGGCGGCTTCTCAAGTCCCGGCGCGAGCGGCGGCGCGGCGTCGAACGCGACGCGGTATGCAATCGCGCCGCCTGATTTCGCGTAGATGCGTGCAGCGCCAGCTTGCCCTTGCCGCACAATAACGCCTAGCCGCCCCCCGTCAGCCAATTGTGCGAGCCACGACTCTGGAACGAACTCGGCCGCGCCATTGAGCAAAATCACCTCATACGGCGCTTCATCGCGCCACCCATCCACGGTAGGCGTGGATACTGTTTTGGCGTTCGCGACGCCAACCGACTCAAGCGCCGCACGCGCCGCGAAGGAAATATTGGGATCTGGGTCGAGCGAGACGACTTCTCGGCAGCAATGCGCCAAGAGCGCAGCGCCATAGCCTGTGGCGCCCGCGATCTCAAGCGCGCGCTCATTCGGTTTCGGCGCCAGCCCCTGGATAAGCTTGGCAAGGTCGCGCGGCCGCAGCAGCGTGCGACCTGGAGCGACTTCAAGTTCGAGATCAGCGTAAGCCAAAGCTCGCTTCTGCGCTGGCGCGAAGCGCTCGCGCGGCAGCGTCCGCATAGCTTCCAGAACGCGCATGTCCGTCACGTCGCTGGTGCGGACTTGGCTCTCCACCATGAAGTCGCGGGCGCGCGCGAGATCCATTCGTATCTTCCTTGTTGCGGGTTCCCGTTAAGCCCGCCCGCCGCCCGCCGCAAGCGGCGCCTTGTCGCCGACACGGAACCGCCCTAGGAACCGATCCCCGCCTCCAGGCGGCCTCGTGGCGGAGTGGTGACGCAGCGGATTGCAAATCCGTGCACCCCGGTTCGATTCCGGGCGAGGCCTCCAACTCTCTTCAAGCTTCAGCAAGCTCGATGAATGGCGCGTTTGCCATTAACGCGTTCTTTACCGATTAGCTTCATATTCACAATGTCTTCCCTTGGAGACACCCCACCATACCCAACGCCTTCGAGGGCCCCGAAAGGGGCCCTCGTTTTTCTACAACGCCGATGCGCTATGAAGGGGAAAGCTTCACTCAGACCCTTTCCCCGGCGGGTCGAACTTGATAGGAAGCGCGCCTTACCCTGATCCGCGGTAGCTCAGTGGTAGAGCAGCCGGCTGTTAACCGGCTGGTCGTAGGTTCGAATCCTACCCGCGGAGCCAGTTTTCTCTCACGAATAAGTGCGCCTAGCCTTAAGGGCGTAGTTGTGCTTCAGCACAAGAAAAAGGCCCGGCTCTCGCCAGGCCCTTGAGTTTCTAGTCTAACCCAAACTGAATTAGCTTGACGCACCCGTCACCACGACGCCCGACATCATGCGGTCGTCACGTGGCTCGCCGAACACAGACCCGCCGAACGATGAGGCCGGCGAGGCGGCGGGCGGCGCGGCTGGCGTTCCTGGTCCCGACTGCGAGAGCGGATCCTGCAGATAGCGACACTGGCCTTCGAACACCGCGCCCATCTCCACGGAGAGGGATTGGTGCACGATATCGCCAAGCACATGCGCATTACGCGCGAGAACGACCTTGCGGGCGCGAACCGAACCTTCAACGCGCCCGTGAACTGTCACGCTCTCGGACACCACGTCGCCTTTGACCATGCCCGTGTCGCCAACGGTCAGAGAGCCTCCGCGCACATTGCCTTCGATCTCGCCATCAACCTGAATCTCGGCGCCGTCAGCGTCAATAGTCCCGGTGATCTTCACGCCATTGGCGATGATCGATGCAATTCCGGGGCGACTGGGCTGGCGGCGTTGGGGCACGGGTTCGGGCATCGCAGGCATTGAATCCGCCGGTCTACCCTTGTTCGTGAACATGCCGTCCTGCCCTCAAGAAATTCACAGGGTCAACCGCCCTGCCGCGGAACCAAACCTCGTAATGGAGGTGTGTGGCCGTACTGCGGCCAGTCGAGCCCATGGAGCCGACGCGCTGCCCAATCGCGACCCGGTCGCCTCGCTCGACTTGGATATCGCGCAGATGGGCGTAGCGGGTCTTGAAGCCGTGTCCGTGGTCGATCTCAACGGTGTAGCCGTAGCCAGACTTCGTGCCCGCGAAGGACACCACACCCGGAGACGTGGCGACGACCGGCGCACGCTCAAACGCAGCCAGATCCAAGCCGGAATGGAATGCCGGGCGACCCGTAAAGGGGTCCATGCGTTGCCCGTAGCCTGAGGTCTCGCGGTAATCTACGGCCACCGGCGGCGCCAAAGGCGTCGAGCTCGCGATATCGTTCAACCGGCGCGACTCTGTAACTCGGGCGGCGACCTGGGCGACGCGATCCGCAAATTGCGGGTTCAAGCCGCTCTCGCGCAAATAGGCGACGAAATCTTGCGGCACCAAGGGGCCGCCTGTTCCGCCATCGGCTTCCTCACCAGTCAAAGACGCCATGGAGACGCCCGTCAGGCGCAACACGCCACGGACTTGCTCGCTGCTCTCGGAGACCTGATCCTCAAGCTCGGCAAGCGTTTGTTCTTGATCGCCCTCGAGGCGCTCGGTGCGGGCGCGGAACCCAACAGTGGTAACCTGATAAGGCTCAGAGGCCAGCGCACGCGACTGACGCGGCTCTGCCTCATCAATGGAAGCCGCCATGATGATCCGAGCGCCATCGCGCTCGATCGGACGGTTCGCCGCCAGTTGGAGGCCAGAGCCACCAGCATATTCCAGAAGCGAGCGGAGCACTTCGTGGCGGCTCTCAAAGTCGGCGGTGGCGCGATCAAACTGGCGCGTACGCTCTTCAAGCATCGCTTGGGAAGCTGCGGCTTGAGCGCGGGATTCGTTGAGCCAGCGGTCATATTTCGCGCGCTCACGCTCGATTTCCGCGTTGCTGGCTGTCGCCTGGGGACCTTCCAGCACGGTATTAGTGGTCGCATAGACGCACCAGCCCGCGAGGCCCACGGCGCTCAGCGCCAGCAAGGCTTGCTTACTCGGCGACAACGAGACGTATCTAACCGTCCCGCCGCTGCGGTGATAAATTTGACGCTCCGGGAACATGCGATCGAAATACGCTCGCGCCCGCGATCCGAACTGGCTCATTGTCCGACCACCGCCCGTAAACCCAAAAAACTATGCCCGATAGCCCCGCCAAGTTCGATCCAACATGAAACGCTCACGAATTGCAACAGGGTGTGACTGCCGTTTACAGGAATTTCAGAGTCGTTAACGGCGAAGAGCCGAAATTCAACCAAACCAGCGCCAAATCGAGGAAAAAATGGCGATATGGTCTAGGTGGCTTTGAGCGCGGCGAGCACGTCATCCACATGACCCTTCACTTTGACCTGACGCCAGACCCGGTCCAGCCGGCCATGGGCGTCGATCAGGAAGGTCGCCCGCTCCACGCCCATGTAGCGCTTGCCGTACAGCGTTTTCTCCACCCAGACGCCATAAAGCCCGCAAACCGCCCCATCTTCGTCCGAGGCAAGGGTAATGGTTAGGGCATGTTTGACGGCGAATTTCTCATGCTTGGCGACGCTGTCACGGGAAACCCCGATGATCTCGACCTTCTTAGCTTTGAACTGCTTGGCTTTTTCAGTGAAGTTTAGGGCTTCGGTGGTACAACCCGGCGTGTCGTCCTTCGGGTAAAAATAGAGAACGACCCGCTTGCCCTTCAGGCTGGCGAGACTGACGCGCCCTCCCCCGGCCGTCGGGAGATCGAATAGGGGTGCGGGGTCGCCAGGTTTGAGTTCTTTGGCCACATCGGTTCTCCCGGTCTTCGGGTTGGGGCGCTTCGCCCGTCATGACGGCGGCGCTGAAAACGTGCTTTGCGTCACCTTCGCCATTCGCGCTAGATACCGCCGAGGGGCGTCGGAGATGAGGCGATGATACGCCGCTCGACGCTGATTGCCGTCGAAATCGTTCTCGGCCTGATCGCCGCTTTGGTGATCGGGCTCGGGGTAGCATGGTGGCGGCTCTCGCAAGGCCCCATTGAACTCTCCTTCATCCGTGAAACCGTCCAAGCCGAACTCAGCGCCGCCCGCGGAGGACGCCCGGTTGGGATTGAGCGCGTCGTGTTGGCGCTGAGCCCCAATGGAACAGCGATCGAGCTGCGCGCGCTGAATGTCTCGATCGAAGACGGGCTCGGCGGCGTGCTCTCCCGGCCAGATGAGGCTCGCATTGAACTCGGCTTGGCCTCGCTCCTGTTAGGCAGAGTCTCGGTTGTGCGCGCGGAGTTCATCGGCGGCGCACTGACCTTCACCCGCAAGCTTGACGGGGAAGTGCACGTGGCTTTTGGCCCCGAGGGCGCGGCCGCCGACATCATCATCCCAGCGCCCCCACCAAACGAAACGCTCGAAGAGCGTGTGGCGCGCATCCTCGATAGCCTCGAAAAAGCGTTCCGCCCCGTTGGCGCCGGCGGCGGGCTTCGCGCGCTGAGCATTCGCGGCGCGGCACTTACAATTGTCGATGACCAAGGCGGCGGCCGTTGGACCGGTCGGGACGCGAGCCTCCAACTCGCACGCCAGGGCGGATCGCTCGCGCTCGTTGCCGACGTCAGCGTTGAAGGCGTCGAAGGCGGCTCGCCAACAAGCCTTCGCGTCACCACGGACACGCGATTCCAATCGGCGGTCGTTGAGTTCAGCGCCGAGAACGTGCGCCCGCGCGCGCTGTTTTCACAGGCAGCGCTTGGCCCATTCGCTGGGCTCGACGCTCCGCTGACGGCGACAATCTCAATCGCGCTCGACCGCGATGCAGGCGTGAGCCGTTTTGAAGGCGAAGCTGTGTTCGGACGCGGCGCCGCTGACATGGCGGGTGGTCGCTTCAGCCTCGATGGCGGGCGCGTGCACGGCAATTACGACGTTGAGAGCGACGAACTCGTGATCAACGAACTAAGCTTCGCCGGGGACCGCACGCGCATCAATGGCGAGGCTAGGCTGCGGAACGTCTCCGCGATCTTCAACGCAGCGCCGGACCAACCCGCGGCCTTCAACATCACCTTGCCCTCCATGCGGCTTGATGTGCCGGGCACGTTCGCCGAGCCGATTTCGCTCTTAAACATTCAAGCGGTGGGCGCGGTCGTCTCAAGCGAGCGCGCGATCCGCTTCGAGCGCTTGCGCGCCGACATTGGCGGCGGGGCGCTTTCAGGGCGAGGCCGGCTCTACTGGCGCGAGGTCGGCGCCGACACCCATACAGGCATCGAATTGGAAGCCGCTTCGGAGGGTGCGATCGAGGCGCGGCCGCTGATCCTGGCTTGGCCGATCGGCTTGGGCGAGGGCGCGCGCGCGTTCATGGCGCGTGGCCTGGAGGCGGGACAAGTCACAGACCTAACGGCCCGGCTTGATCTGCGCCCCGGCGATCTCGCCGCACCAGCCCTCCCCGACCGCGCCGTAGATGTTCGCTTCAACGTCGCGGGTGGCCAATTGCGCTTTATCTCGACCATGTCGCCGGTCATGGGCGCACGCGCTAGCGCTGTGCTTCGCGGCAACCGCTTCGAAATGACGGTACCGGAAGCGCGCCTCAACACGCTTAGCATAACCAATGGCCGCATTGACATTCCGCGCTTTAAACCGGAAGGCGCGATGCTCACGATTTCTGGCCGCGCGGACGGCGATGCGCGTCACATGCTTGAGCTGCTCTACCAGGAGCCGCTTGGTCTGGGAGAACGGCTGCCTGTGGACGCGGCGAGCGCGAGCGGTCGCGGGACGATCAATCTACGCCTGCAACGCCCCACCAAACGCGAGGTCCGCTTTGAAGATTGGCGTTTCGCCGTGGACGGCGCGATCCGCGACTTTGCCGGCACGATGTCGACGCGACGCGTCGCCTTATCCAACGGCCAGCTGCAGGTTCGCGGCGATCAACGCGCCATCACCGTGTCCGGTCCGATCCGCGTGGGCGGCTCGAATATCCAGAACGTGCGTTGGACCGAACATATCGGCCGCCGCGCAGGCTCATCTTCGGAATACCAAATCGCCGGCGATTTCGACGCCAATGACCTAGAACGCTTGGGTTATCCGGTGGCGGAGTACGCGCAGGGTCGCCTCGGACTCACCGTTACCGGCGAGGGTCGCGGCTTTGATGTCGACAACGCACGCATCGAAATCGATCTCACCAATGCAGCGGTGGAATCACCCTTCTCGTTCTGGACCAAGCGCGCCGGAATCGCCGCCACAGCGCGGTTCAACGTGGAGCGCGCCACAGATGGCGGGCTTATCTTTTCCAATCTCGATGCGCGCGGCGGCGGGCTGACCGCGCAGGGGCGCGTGCGCCTGGCGCGGGATGATCGCATTGTCGAAGCCGAATTCGCGCGGCTCGCTGTGGAAGGTCGCTCCGACGCACGCATCAACGCCACCCGCGCTGACGATGGCGGGCTTGATGTGCAGGTGCGTGGACCATTGTTTGATGCAGCGCCGTTCATGAGCGCGGGTCAGCCTGCCGCGACAACACCAGGCGCTGGCCGCGCGGCAGCGCCTGCGCCGTTGCGCGCCAGCGTCGTGGTTGACCGTTTGAAGATGCGCGGCGGCGCCACTCTCACGGATGCGCGCGTGAACCTCAACACCTCTCGCGGTGCGCTGGCGATGCTGACCGTCACGGGCGCATCCCCTGGTGGGCGCGCGTTCACACTGGGGCTCGGGCCCCGTCCCGATCGCGCGGACGGACGCATACTCTTCAACTCCGACGACGCCGGGTTCGCCGTTCGCGCGCTCACCGGCGCGGAAAATGTTGTCGGCGGCACGGCGCGCGCCGAAGGCGATTGGCGCACCGGCCCTCCATCCACAGCGCGCTTTGACGTGCAGATGCGGAATTTCCAAGTGGTGCGCTTGCCGGCGATGGCGCGGCTCTTGTCCTCGGCAGGCTCGCTCACGGGACTTGTCGAGATGCTCAACGGCGACGGCATCGGCTTCTCCAACATGGAAGCGCGGATGACGTACGCGAACAATCGCTTGGCGTTCACCGACGGGGCGATGCGCGGACCGTCTCTGGGTCTGACAGGGTCAGGCGCTTATGACATTGCGCGCGACGACCTCGACATCGACGGCGTGGTCGCGCCATCGCCGATGCTCAATCTTTCGATGTTGGGTCAAGTCCCTGTCATCGGCGACCTCCTGGTTTCGCGCCGTGGCGAAGGCGTCTTCGGCATGACCTATTCGATCAACGGCGCCGCCGGCGAGCCGCGCGTTGGCGTCAACCCAGTGTCGGCACTGACGCCCGGCATCTTGCGGCGCATCTTCGAGCCGCTCCCGCAGCGCGAGCCCGCGTCCACGAGCGGCGGCGCGCATGCTCTTGCGCCAGAACCCGCCGCAGAAACCGAAACGCTCGCCCAAACCGAAGACGCGCCGCAAACGGTGCCCCCAGTCGCCCCCTAATCGATATCCGCGACCGATTGTTCACCCGCGCCAGTCAGACGCGCGGCCAGGGATGCCGCCATAAAGCGATCGAGGTCGCCATCAAGCACGCCTTGGGTGTCGGAGGTTTCGACGCCCGTGCGGAGGTCTTTGACCATCTGATAGGGTTGCAGAACGTAAGAGCGGATTTGCCGACCCCATCCGATCTCGGTTTTCGAATCCTCAAGCTTCTGGGACTCTGCTTCGCGCTTTTGAAGCTCCGCCTCATAAAGCCGCGCGCGCAACATGTCCCACGCGGCGGCGCGGTTTTTGTGCTGACTGCGCTCGGCTTGGCAGGCGACGACTATGCCCGTTGGCACGTGCGTGAGGCGAATGGCGGAATCGGTCTTGTTGACGTGCTGGCCGCCCGCGCCGGATGAGCGATACGTGTCGGTGCGCACATCCTTCTCGTTGATCTCAATTTCGATTGTGTCGTCGATCTTTGGATAGACCCAAACGCTCGCGAACGAGGTGTGACGTCGCGCGTTGGAATCATAAGGGCTTATACGCACGAGACGATGCACGCCCGCTTCGGTCTTCAGCCAGCCATAGGCGTTTTCACCCTGCACCAAGATCGTGGCTGACTTGATGCCGGCTGTGTCGCCGCCTTGCTCTTCAAGCAGATCGACCTTGAAGCCCCGCACGTTGGCCCAGCGCGAATACATGCGCAAAAGCATCTCGGTCCAATCCTGGCTCTCGGTTCCGCCAGCGCCGGAATTGAACTCGACATACGCGTCGTTGCCATCGGCCTCGCCGGACAGCAGCGCTTCGAGCTCGGCTTTGGCGGCGCGCTCTTGTAGCCGCACGAGCGTCGCATGTGCCTCATCCACGAGGCCTGTATCGCCCTCGGCTTCCGCCATTTCCGCGAGTTCGAGCGAGTCGCGAAGCTCGCGTTCAATCGCCGTGATCGCGCCCATGCCCGCGTCGAGCTTATTGCGCTCGCGCATGAGCTTTTGCGCTTTCTCGGGGTCGTTCCAAAAATCAGGGCGCTCGGAGAGCGCGGTTAGTTCGTCAAATCGGACCTGGGCGCGATCCCAGTCAAAGACGCCTCCGCAGCAGGACGGCGGACGACGAGATTTGCTCGGCGAGATGAGTGATGTCGGCGCGCATGGGAGTTTTCCTTGGATTCGGTTCGCGCGATAGATAAACGACGGCCCGCGCCGCGCAAACAATCACTTTGCCGGAATTAGTAGAGTCCGCCGAGTTCTTCTTGTTGTTGCGGGTTGTTTGGCGCCGGGCGGCTATCGCCCTCGGTTGGCGCATAGACGTCGCCGAGGCCTGACAGCACCCGGGGATCGATCGGATCGGTGCCGCCAAATACGAAGGGCGAACCGGAGACATCTCGCGTCGGCTCGGTGTCCGGCCGGAAGGCTTCCAGGATGGTTTGCGTCGTTGTGGGGCTGGGCAAGAGCCCCGTTTGGTAATCCACCCGCACAAGGCGGACGCCAGCCGGAATCCGGAATGGGGCGGGCGCAACCTCACGCAAGGCCTCACGCATGAAATCACGGAAGATCGGCGCCGAGATACGCCCACCGGTTTCACCTTCGCCCATGTCGCGCGGCGTATCGAAACCCGCCCACACGCCAACAACCAGGTCAGGCGAGAAGCCAATGAACCAAGCGTCCTTATAGTCGTTGGTGGTTCCCGTCTTACCCCCGAGCGGCACACCAAGCGCGTTGATGACCGTCGCTGTACCGCGTTGCACCACGCCTTCCGACATCGACACAATTTGGTAGGCGGTCACGGGGTCAATTACTTGTTGGCGGGTGTCCGGCAAGGTCGGCGGCGCTTGGCGGCGCCACTCGGCCGCGCACTCAGCGCATTCGCGCTGATCGCGCCGGAACACAGTGCGTCCTGAGCGATCCTGAATGCGATCGATCAAAATCGGCTGCACCCAACGGCCGCCATTCACGAACATCCCATAGGCCGTCGTCATACGCATGAGCGTGGTTTCACCCGCGCCCAGCGCCAGCGCGAACACCGCCGAGGTGTTCTCGCCATAGACGCCGAGGCGTTGCCCATACTGAAGCACACGCTCCGGCCCCATCTCGTAGGCGATGCGCGCCGTCATAGCGTTGCGCGAGAATTCCAGGCCACGCCGCAAGGTCGTCGGGCCATAGTATTCGCGCGTGTAATTTTCAGGCGACCAATTGCTGCCGTCGCCAGCTTCGATCGCCAACGGACCATCGTCGATCAAGGTTGAGGGCGTGAGCCCAAACTCAAGCGCGGCCGCATACACGATAGGCTTAAACGAAGAGCCCGGTTGACGGTTCGCTTGCGTGGCGCGGTTCAAGCCGTCAGCGTCGTCGAACGAATAACCGCCCACCATGGCGAGCACACGGCCCGTGTGCGGATCCATAGCGACAAGCGCGCCTTGGATGTCCGGGCGTTGCTTCAGAGCATAGCGTCCGTTCGATGCTCGCTGCACATAGACGATTGCACCAGCCCGCAACGCACGCGCTCGATCGCGGCGCGCGCCTTGAGCGGCCCATTGGGCGTCGTCATTGCTCAGGCGCCCGGTTTGGCCGTTCTCGTCCGTCAATGTGATCGCACCGCTGCCAGTGGCGGTCACCATGGCGCGCACCCAGTTCGAGAGCGTCGGCGGGCGCTGCGCTTCGCCCAGTTGCGCCTGCACGTCGGCGCTCGCATCTCCCATGCTCAAAGGACCGCGCCATTCGTGGCGGCGATCATAGGATTCCAGCCCAGCACGCAGCGCGCGCGCGGCGGCCAATTGCAGTCGCGTGTCTATGGTCGAGCGGATCGAAAGTCCGCCGTCATAAAGCGCCTGCTCGCCATATTGCTGCTGCACCTGGCGGCGAATTTCTTCGACGAAATGCGACGCCGCCACGAACTGATCGCCCGCGAGCCGGTCATGAGTCACGAGATCGGACGCGCGCGCCTCGGTGGCCTGTTCTTCGGTGATGTATTCGCGCTCCAACATCCGCGCGACCACGTAATTACGCCGCGCAAGCGCCCGCTCGCGTTGGCGCACCGGATGGTAGTTGGCCGGTCCCTTAGGCAGCACCGCGAGATAAGCGGCTTCGGCAACCGTGAGTTCAGTCAGCGGCTTGTCGAAATAGTTCAGCGCCGCAGCCGCCACGCCATAGGCGCGGTTGCCCAGATAAATCTGATTTAGATAAAGCTCAAGAATACGTTCCTTGTCGAACACGCGCTCGATGCGTTGAGCCATCAAGCCTTCACGCGTTTTGGTGTAGACAGCGCAGAAAATGCCGCCGATGCCGCCAGGGCACGAAGCCGCGCGACCTGTTAGCATATTGCCCGCAACCTGCTGGGTGATGGTCGAGGCGCCTTCGAGGCGCCGCCCGCGTAGCACATTGCCGACGTTCGACACCATCGCACGCGCAAGGCCCGCATAATCGATGCCCGAATGTTCAAAGAAACGAGCATCCTCGGTGGCGATGAAAGCGTTCTTCACGTGATCGGGAATTTGTTCGATGGGCACGAACACGCGCTGCTCGCGCGCAAACTCCGCCACCAAGGCGCCATCGCCCGCGTGCACCCGGCTGGTGACAGGCGGCTCGTAGTTTTCCAACTCAGTGAGGCTCGGCAGGCCTTGGAACGCGGCGATCAGGAAAACGATCACTGCAAGCACGCCAGCGCCGCCCGCTATGGCGAGTCCAAGAAATATTTTGCGCCATGGCAAACCGCCGCCCTGAGGCTCGCGGTAATCGTCGTCCCAACGGTCGCGATTGTAGGTATCATTTCGCTGCATGGCGTCCTGCTTCTCGCGCGAATGCTCTGGTCTCGCCCCCGCGCCTCGCTTTCCATTGCGGCGCGATTATGACCGCAGGGACCTTAACGCCTATAGCCCAAGATTCGAGCCGGTTTTAGGCGCGCGCTGCGTAGATCTGCGGTCCGGCGAAATATGCGTCCACAGACGACGCCATGGCCTCCGCCATAGCCTGACGCGCCCTTGAACTCGCCAGCCGTCGCTCATCAGCCACATTCGAGAGAAAACCGGTTTCGATCAGGACGGCCGGTACATCCGGCGCGAGCAGCACGAAGAAGCCCGCATTGCGGTGGGTATTGCTCAGGAGCGGCGCCACTTGGCCCAGCCTCGGGATCAACGCCTCTGCGAATTGCGCAGAGCGGTTGGTGGTCTCGCGTTGCGCCAGGTCGACCAGAATGTCGCCAATCATGCCTTGGCGGGGCGCTTCGCCAAGATCGATCTCCCAATTTTGGGCGTCCATGACGGTTTGGGCGCGGTTGGCCCCCCGCTCCGACAAAGTATAGACCGATACGCCATGCGCCTCGGCGCGCGGGTTGGAATCGGCGTGCAGAGAGATAAAGAGGTCCGCGTTTTGCGTGCGAGCGAAACGCACGCGATCCTCAAGCGGCACGAAACGGTCGGAATCCCGGGTCAGGGCCACTTGATACCGCCCCCGCGCCTCGAGCGCGCTTCGAAGCTGCAGCGCGGCGTTTAATACCACATCTTTCTCACGGGTACCTGTTGTGCCGATCGCGCCTGGATCGCGCCCGCCATGGCCGGCATCGATGACGATAGTGCGCCGCGCCGCATCCCGCCCCAGCATTTCGCGTGGCGCCGGCGCGACGATGGGCGCGGTCGGGCTCAAATCGAACGTAATCTCGGGCTGACGGCGCGTTCCCAGATCCTGCCGAACAAGCCGCGCCGGAGCTTCGAGGTCGAGTACGAGGCGAGAAACGCCCTCAGGGCGTGGCCCGAACCTATAGCGGCGGATGAAACCTACCCCCGGCCCCTCGCCCGTCGCGCCTTGCGGCAGCGCCAAGCGGCTATTGGCGACGTCAATGACGAAGCGATTTGGATTCTCGAGAAAAAATGTACGGCTGGACGCCTGCTGCTCCAGCACCACTGAAACGCGCGCGCCGGCAGCCGACGGGCCAACAGCCACGCCCCGGATCAAGGCTGGATTGTCAGCCCAGGCGCGCCTCGGCAAACCCACGCCGCCCAAGGCGGTCGCGCCAGCGAACAACAAAGAACGACGGGTCAAGTCCATGGCAGTCACGGACGTTAACAGCGAGCAATTGCTATCGCGTTGAAAAGCTGAGTGAATACGCCCTTAACCACAGAAATTTGGGCGAAGCGGTCGCGAACCGATGTCCTGCCCACGGCAAGCCTTCCAATTCTCAACGAATTCATGCAAAGGTGGGCGCTCGTTTGGCGCACCAGAGGCTTTCTCTCCTGCGCCAACACGCTCCCGCCACGCGGAACGGTCCCGCGGAAGCCCCTAGCGGCGCTCCCGCATCAGGTCCCACGACGCGTGCCCGACCGGGAGCACCCGCCCCGCGCCGCCTTCGAGGCGGAGCACCTTGGAGTGACCCATGGCCTCTTGCGCAAGCTATCGCGAAGCCGGCTTCCGAGCCGGAAACGCCTATGCGCAAGGGTCCCATGACCGTCTCATGACATCGCGTCGCATCGACGCTGCCCGCTTGGTCGCCGTTCGGCGCCAAGCCCGCGCGCGCGACGCCCACGGAGCCCTCAATGGCCAAGAAAATGCTGATCGACGCCGCCCACCCGGAGGAAACCCGGGTTGCGGTGCTCGATGGAAACCGGGTTGAAGATTTCGATTTCGAGGTTCAGTCCAGAAAACAACTCAGAGGCAATATCTATCTCGCCAAAGTGACGCGCGTTGAGCCGTCGCTGCAGGCGGCCTTCGTTGAGTATGGCGGCAACCGCCACGGTTTTCTTGCCTTCTCGGAAATCCACCCGGACTACTACGCCATTCCGGTCGCCGACCAAGAGGCCATCAAAGCCGAACTCGCCGCAGCCGAAGCGCAGGCGGACGACGAGGAGGAAGATGAAGGCGCGGCGGAAGAGCGCCGCCGTCGCATCCTCACCCGCCGCTACAAGATCCAGGAGGTCATTCGCCGCCGGCAGATCATGCTGGTGCAAGTGGTGAAAGAAGAGCGCGGCAACAAAGGCGCTGCGTTGACCACCTACCTCTCGCTCGCCGGTCGCTATTGCGTGCTGATGCCGAATACCGGACGCGGCGGCGGGATTTCGCGCAAGATAACGCAGGCGACGGATCGCAAGCGTTTGAAGAAAGTCGCTGTCGATCTCGACGTACCGCAGGGCATGGGCCTGATCATACGCACCGCCGGCGCCAAGCGCACCAAGACGGAAATCAAACGCGACTATGAGTATTTGATCCGCGCCTGGGAGACGATCCGCGACGAAACGCTGAAATCCGTCGCCCCGGCCTTGATCTACGAGGAAAGCTCGCTGGTGAAGCGCGCGATCCGCGACCTGTACGACAAAGATGTCGATGAAGTGCACGTCGATGGCGAGGCGGCCTACAAGGAGGCGAAGGACTTCGTCCGCATGCTGATGCCTTCCCACGCCAAACGCGTGCATCTGTGGAAGGACGCAAGCCCGATTTTCGCGAAAAGCGGCGTCGAGCGGCAGCTGGAGTCGATCTACTCCCCGATCGTCACGCTCAAAAGCGGCGGCTACATCGTCATCAATCAGACCGAAGCGCTGGTTGCGATCGACGTCAATTCCGGGCGTGCCACGCGCGAGCGGAATATCGAGCAAACCGCTTTCAAGACCAATATGGAAGCCGCCGACGAGGCTGCCCGGCAAATGCGCTTGCGCGACCTTGCGGGCCTGATCGTGATCGACTTCATCGACATGGAGGAAAACAAGAACGACCGCGCTGTCGAAAAGCGTATGAAGGACAATCTCCGTTTCGATCGCGCGCGCGTTCAGATGGGAAAGATATCTGGATTTGGCCTGCTTGAGCTGTCGCGACAGCGCCGTCGCACCGGCGTTCTAGAAGGCACCAGCCATGTCTGCGAGCATTGCCAGGGCGCGGGGCGCGTGCGCTCCGTGGAATCTGCTTCACTCTCCTTGTTCCGTGCGTTGGATGAAGCCAGCGCGCGTCAGAAAGGCCGGGTGATCGAAGCCCGCACCGCGACCGACACCGCGCTTTATCTGCTCAACGAAAAGCGTGACGCACTTGCGGCGCTCGAAGCCAATCACGGCGTGCGGGTGCGTATCGTCGCGGTCTCGGATCTGCACTCGGGCGACTTCGAGATTAATATCGGCGCCGATGTCCTTAGCGAAGACGACGGCGTCGAGGCGGAAGCCCCGTCCACAGCACGCGCACAGCGCCTTGTCGAGACGCGGGAAGAGCCAGAGATCGAGGACGAGATAGAGGACGAAGAAGAGTCCGTGGAAGTGGAAGCACCCGAGACAGCTGCCGACGGTGATGGAGACCGTCGTCGCGGGCGACGCCGGCGCGGACGGCGCGGCGGCAAGAATCGGCGTGAAGAAGGCGTCGAGGGCGCTGCGGAAGAGGCTGCGGACGCGCCGGCTAGCCAAGAGACACGGACACCGCCGGCACGCGAAGCGCGCGAGGATCGAGGCGGACGCGGCAAACGCCGTCGGCGCGGGCGTGGGCGCGGTCGTCGTGTGTATGAGGTCGATGGCGGCGAGTGGTTGGACTTCGTCAGCGCTGACTTGAAACGCCTTCAGCCGCGGCCGGAGCCGAGTGCTGCGCCAGAGCCTGAGGCTCTCGCGCCGCGCAAACCGCGCGCCGACGTCGCGCCGGTGCTAGATGCGGCCACCGTCGCTGAGATTTCTCAAGACGAGCCGACAACGCCGCCGCCGGCCTCCACCATGGCGCTAGAGCCGCCGCCATCGCCATCAAGCGAAACGGATGAGCCGGATGCCGAGACCTCGTCCTACGAACCGGATCAGGAACGACGAGACCGATTTTTCTCACGCATCTCGCGCTGGGCGAAAAAGACTTGAGGCGCAAGCCCACAACTCACCGGCCTTGATCCCGCCTCAAACCGGGGCTTCAAGTCCGGTAGGTTCAGTCATGCGATAAGGGAGCGGTTCATGGCCGCATCGTGGTTCGGCGCGACAATCCGGGGCTTTGCCGCTGCCGCCCTGGCATCCGGCGCGTTGCTGACATCGGCAGGAGCTGCGGCAGCGCAGGGTCTCATTCGCGACGCTGAAATCGAAGACACGTTGAGGGTCTACCAAGAGCCGTTGTTGCGCGCCGCGAACCTCAATCCAGCCGATATCGATATGTACATCGTCAACGACCCGTCGATTAACGCCTTCGTATCAGGCGGGCAGAATATCTTCGTCCACACCGGCCTCATCCTGGCCGCCGACACGCCCAACGAAGTGATTGGCGTGCTCGCACACGAAACAGGACATATCGCGGGCGGACACTTGGCGCGCTCTCGCGAAGCGATGGGACAGTCGATGGGCGCCGCCCTGATCTCGATCGGGCTCGGCGTTCTCGCGATCGCAGCCGGCGCGCCGGACGCGGGCGCCGTTCTCATAAGCGGCTCGCAAGGTATCGCGATGGGCAACTTCGTCCGTCACACGCAGGTTCAAGAATCCGCAGCAGATCAGGCGGCTACCTCCTACCTCGAAGCCACCGGACAATCCGGGCGCGGTCTCATCTCATTTTTCAACGAGAACATCCGTCCCTATGAGTTCCTGACACGGCGGGCGCCGCCTTGGATGATGACACACCCCTTCTCATCCGATCGCGTGGAATCCCTTCGACAACGCGTGATGGCGGGTGAGCACTACAATGCGACGGATTCGGAAGACAACATCCGGCGTTTCCGTTTCATGCAGGCGAAGCTGATCGGATTCATTCAAAATCAAGGTCAGACCTTAGCACGGTACCCGCTCAGCGACGTCTCCCAGCCCGCTCGCTACGCGCGCGCCGTCGCGTATTACCGCGTCTCGGACCTTCCGCGCGCGCGCACGGAACTCGAAAGCCTGATAGCCGAAGATCCCAGGAACCCCTATTTTCAAGAGCTGATGGGACAAATCCTATTCGAGAATGGCCGCGCTGAGGAATCTATCCCCTTTCATCGTCGGTCGCTCGAACTGGCGCCGGGACAGCCTCTTCTCCAGATCAATCTAGCGCGTGCTCTGAACGCCGCGCACGGTCGCGACGGCGCCGACGAAGCCGTCAACCTGCTTCAGCAGGCGCTCAATCACGAACCGAACAACGCCTTCGCTTGGCGCGAACTCGCCGTTTCACGCGATCTCAAGGGGCAACAAGCCTTGGCGGAACTCGCGTCTGCGGAGCAAAATTTCCACCTTGGTGATTTCGGCGCCGCCGTCAGCTTCGCCGAGCGCGCGCGTCGAGGCCTGCCGCGGAACACGCCAGATTATCAACGGGCGATGGACCTCTTGACCTTCGCGGGTGAGGAAGTGCGCGAGCGAGCGCAAGAGCGCGGGCGTCGCGGCTGAACTTGCAGCCGGTTCCAAAAGTCGCCATTGCTGCGCACATCTTCTGGAGACGTCCCATGGCACGCGTGATCGCGGGTGTTTTTTTGTTTCTGGCCGCTCTCGCGCCCGCAGCGTCCGCACAAAGCTTTAACGCACAAGAGCAAGCTGAGATTCGCGCGATTGTCCGCGAGTATCTGGTGCGCAATCCCGACGTGCTGCGCGAGGCGCTGGACTCGCTGGAGGCCCGCGTGACTTCGGAACGCTGGCAAGAGGTGCGCTCTGACCCCCGTGATTTCTCGATCGGGCCGGCCGATGCGCCGATCGTGATCGTGGAATTCTTCGACTATCGTTGCCCCTATTGCCATGCGGCCTTGGAGTGGGTGAGCGAGGTTGTGCGTACGCGCAACGATGTGCGCGTTGTGCTCAAGGAACTTCCCATCCTGAGCGATCAATCGATGGAGGCTGCACGCGCTGCCGTCGCGTCGATCCCGCAAGGCCGTTACTGGCAGTTTCACCGTGGATTGATGGCGCATCGTGGCGAACTTGATTCAAGTGCGATCGACACCATCGCGAGACGCGCTGGCCTCGACGTGCCCCGCATGCGCCGGGCGATGCAAAGCGCCGACATAACCGCATTACTCGAAGACAACCGCGCTCACGCCCTCGACTACTCGATCTCGGGCACGCCGGGCTTCATCATCAACGGCGAATTGGTGCCGGGCTTCAACCAAGAACAGCTCGATGCGCGTTTGCGCCAAGCCACGCGAGAAGCGCGCGAGCGCCGCGAAGCCGCGCGCTAGATCCGCCCCGTCGCAGACGCCCACACCAGCGTCCATTGCCGATGTTGGAGAGACGCGGGCGCGTCACGTGAAAGCGCGCGCAGATGTGCTGGGATAAGCGCAGTATAGCCAATTGCGGGAAAGGCGGCGCTCGGGGCTGCGCCCGCGCCGCGCCGGATCGCTTCATAGGCTCCACGCGCCGCACTCGCCATCGCATCGTGGGCGCAGGCTGGTTCGGACCCGGCACGGCGCGCGCGAACGAGGCTGAGCATGCCCCATGCTCGTGCAGCTTGCGTCGCCACGGCTTCCTCCAACACAGCGCCGCACGCGTTCAGCGCCAAACGCATTGTGCCACCAGCGGTGGCGTCGAGATAAGTCTCCAGCGCTTCTGCACTTGAGAAATGCGCTTCAGAAAATTCCTCCGCGCGCGCCTCAATCATCCGATTCCAGAGCGCCTGCTCCGCTGTCGCTGCGCCCCCCGTCGCCGCCAGAGCTTGGAGCGTGGGGTGGTGAGCTGGGGACTTCCCCGCCGCAAGGTCAGCAATCGCGTCGCGCCACCAGGCGAGCCGAATGGCGCCGATCCCGGCCTCACTCACAACCTCGCTAGTGCGCGCGATCTCATAAGTGAGCGCGTAAATAGCCACGAGCCGCTCACGCACCCCTGAAGGCGCGAAGCGGCTCGCAAGCCAGCGATCTTCGTCAACCCGCCGGACGAGCGCATCAAGGCTCTCGCCCATCGCGGCGTCAGAACAGCGTGCTGGCGCCCGTCATCGCCACCAGCATCGGCACGGAGAGGAAGGTGTTGGTGCGGGAGAACAACATGGCCGTCTTGCCGTGACCCGCCTTCACATCCGCCGCGAGGTCAGGGAATTTGTTGTTGATGTTCAAGGCGCGTTGCTGGTTCGGCCAGATGATGAACCACACGTTGAAGAACATAATGATCGCGAACCACATGCCGATGCCGATCAGAATGTGCTTCGGCACAAGGAAGCCTTCGGTGGCGCCCAAGGTCAGCGCTTCCACCAGATAGTTCTGATTGGCAGCGAGCAACAGCCCGGTTATCAGAGTGAGCATCGCCCCCCAGCGGAACCAGAACAACGCCGCCGGCGCGATCACTTTGGCGATCGCGGGCCCACGATGCTCCTCCGGGATTTTGGGCATGTTCGGGATCTGGGTGAAATTGAAATAATAGAGGTGGCCGATCCACATGATGCCGGTGAGCACGTGGGTCCAGCGCAGGAAAGCCTCAATATAGATCGAATCCGTAAAGCCGAAACCGGCCACGCCGATGCCGAAATAGATCAGCAGCAACAAGCCCACGGCCAGCGACGTCCACGCCACATAGCGAATATTGCTCAAGAACCAAGCCATTCCAATTCCTCCAGCCCGTGCTCACCCAGCGGCTTGCGGCGCGCCAACCTTGGCCTCATCCCCGCCGCGCCCGCGCCTCACCCCCCACAACAGAATGGCCGGCGCGGCGACATAGAGCGACGAATACGTACCGACGATTATGCCGAAAATCATCGCAATCGCGAAGCCTTCCAGCGCTTCACCGCCGAAATAATAGAGCCCCACCAAGGCAAACAGCGCCGTGCAGCCGGTTATAATCGTGCGCGACAACGTTTCGTTCAGCGACAAATCCACCAATTCGCCTAGGGGCATGCGCTTGTACTTGCGTAGATTCTCGCGAAGCCGATCGAAGACGACCACCGTGTCGTTGATCGAGTAGCCGATGATGGTCAGGAGCGCGGCAATGATGGTGAGATTGAACTCAAGCCTGAAAATCGAAAACAGCCCAAGCGTGAGGATCACGTCGTGCAGCAGCGCCATGATGGCGCCGAGCCCGAATTGCCACTCGAACCGAAACCAGATGTAGATCAGCATGAGCAGCATCGCGAGGCCGAGTGCGATCAAGCCGCCGGAAAACAATTCTTCCGACACCCGCCCGCTCACGACATCGACGTTGGCGATGCGCGCGCCGTCGACAAGCCCTGGCAACGCTGCTCGTAGCTCTTCAACCGTCTGCGAGCCGCCCTCCGTCGCTTCGAAATTGATGATGGCGCAATAGGGCGGGGCATCGGTAGGTCGGCACGTCGTGCCTTGCACTTCGATCCCACCTTCCTGCAGACGCCCGCCAAGCGCACGCAGATCGCCTAGATCAATCGGGGCAGGCGCCTCGATCAGAATTGAGGTGCCGCCTCGGAAGTCGATCCCCAGATCAAAGCCCCGCTCCATGATGGCGCCAACCCGCGCCAATGGGCTGCCCTCGGCTTGCTGATAGATCGCAATCGGGTTTTCACGGAACCCACCGGTGAACATCGACACAAGCGAGCCGGTGACGGCGGCGATCGAGGCAAACGCCGCGAAGCCAGCGAACTTCACATAGGTGAAGTTCGTTTTCTTGGGGAGTAGTCTGATGAGAGGCCACCACGACATCGTTCATGTTCCTCAAATCGGCAATTGTTTGGGGCGGCTCAGTCGGAACCACCATGCGATTAGAATCTGGGTCACGAGCACGGCGGTAAACACCGAAGTGATCACGCCAATCGAGAGCGTCCAGGCGAAACCTCGAACCGGTCCCGCGCCGAACTGGAACAAAATCAACGCCGCCAGGATCGTGGTCAGATTCGCGTCGATGATGGTGATCATCGCGCGGTTAAACCCGGCGTCTATGGCCAGCGCGGGACCTCGGCCCGCGTTCGCTTCTTCTCGCATACGTTCATAGATCAGCACGTTGGCGTCGACCGCCATGGCGATGGTGAGGATTAGGCCGGCAATGCCAGGCAGCGTCAAAGCCGCGCCGATCACCGTCATGGATGCTGTGATCAGAATGCCGTTCACGATCAGCGCCAAGCACGCGAATATCCCAAATGTGCCATACGCGAGCAGCATAAAGCCAACCGTGACTAAAACCGCGACCATCGACGCCACGGTGCCGGACTCGATCGCGTCTTGACCCAAGCTCGCGCTCACGGTGCGCTCGTCAATTACCGTGAGTGGCGCCGGCAGCGCGCCGGCGTTCAGCATCAAAGCGAGTTCACTCGCCGAAGCGGCGGTGAAGCTGCCGGTTATCTGCCCCGAGCCACCGCAGATCGGCTCATTGATGCGCGGCGCGGTGAGCACCTGGCCATCGAGGAGGATCGCGAAGCGCTCGCCCGTGCTCTCGCGGGTAATGCGGCAAAAGATGCGCGCGCCCTGCGAGTCGAGTTGAAAACTCAGTACGAACTCGTTCGTCGTGGGATCGGTCGACGGCGACGCGCGTGACAGGTGCTCGCCGGTCAAGCGCGGGCGGCGTTCGACGATCTCCGGCTGCCCCTGGTTCATCTGCTGATAGGGCGGCGCCTGCATGACCCCGCCGGTGCGCCCGGGCTGCGCGACCATATGGAAGGTCATCAAGGCAGTTTGACCAATCCGGCTCTTCAGTTGGCCCGGATCGGATACGCCCGGCGCTTGCACGACGATGCGGCGATCACCTTGGCGGACAATCGACACTTCGCTGGTGCCAGTCGGATCGATGCGGTCGCGAATAACTTCGATCGATTGCTGCGCGGCTTGCCGGCTCAATTGGCCGAGATACTCATCGGTAATGCGCGCTTCGATGGTTCCGTCTTCGCCTTGCGTGAAATTCAGGATATCGTCCTGCCCACCGGTGGGATTACGTGCGATTTCGCGCAGCGCGGCGCGCGCGCGACCCATGTCCTCGATATTGATCAGCCTTATGCGCGCCGCATCGCCGACCACGCCCCGGCCCGTCGCCGCGATGCGCGGCTCCGCCTCACGCAACGAAGAGCCCATCTGATCGGCGATGTTGTCGAGCTGTTGGCGACGCAGCGTCTCGATATCCACCTCAAGCAGCAATTGTGAGCCGCCGCGCAGATCAAGCCCCAGATTAAGCGCTTGCCGGGGCATGAAGCCCGGCAACGTGTCGCGTACAGCTTGCGAAAGAAAGTTAGGAAGCGCGAACACAATCCCGAGCGCGGCGACCACCGCAACCAGGACGATTCGCCAGCGGGCGACATTCAACATGGATTAACTCGCGGAAGAATCGTTCGCAGGCGCAGGATCAGTCTTGGAGCGGACTTCGGCGATGGTGCCGCGCACGACGCGGACTTCGACATTCGGCGCCAGTTCCACGCGCACCTCATCGTCGGCGACGGATTTCACCTTGCCGATCAAACCGCCAGACGTGACCACCACGTCGTTTTTCTTGAGTGCGGCGACCATATCCATGTGCCGCTTGCGCGCCTGCTGCTGAGGACGGATCAGCAGGAAGTAGAACACGACGAATACCAACAGCAGCGGCAATATCTGCATGAAGATGGCGCCGGCGGGGTCGCCAGCGGGCGCCGCAGTCTGCGCATAAGCCTCGGAAATGAACATTGATCCTCGCAAGCTGCGTCGCGTCGGGGTTCACCGTTGCGACGGAAGGGAAAACGGTCGCGAGGGGACCCCGCGCGGCCGGGACTATATCGCCCAGCCCCATCATTTCAATCCGCACACCTGCGCCGATCTGGCGCGCCGGGGGAGCTATACTCTAGGAGATCGCGAATTCCGCCTCGATCAACTCCGGATGGCGTCGCTTGGGGTCACCGAAGGTCTGGTTCACATCGACAACCGCCGATGTCGGAACCGAAACGTTATGCGGAACCACCGCGCCAGGGCCGAGCCGTGCTCCAGCGCCGATAAAGGCGTAAGAGCCGATCCGCACCGGTCGCACAAGAACGCGCGAGCCCCCACCCTCGGTCTTTTGACGAACATGGGCGGCAAGCTCCACCTCGCGCGAGAAGACAACACGGTTGCCGATATCCATCAAGTTGCGGTCCAGCACGTCCATGCGCACGGGCCACTCCACACCATAGCCTATCCGAGACCCCCACATCCGAAGCCACATCGAATAGAACCCAGGGATCACCCGCAGCATAGATTCGAGATACGGGAGCGCATCGTAAAAGGCTTGGATGTGGTGCGCCGCGAGCCATGGGCAGAATTTGCGACCATCGATCGTCAACACACCATGTTTCAGCGGCGCCCAGCGGAACACAATTCGCAGCAGCATCGGTGGAAACAGGTAAATCACCAGCACCACCAGCGCCGCGCTCCAGCCATTTGGCCACGCCGCGAAGACGCCAAGCGCCGCAAACGACGCGATTGTCATCAATAACGGAAAATAGGAAAACAGCCTGTCGGCCGCGGTCATCATGCGGCGTCGCTTTGGACAGCGCTCGCGAACAGCGCGCTCAACTCGTCAGCCCCACGAGCCGCACGCAGCTTCTCGCGTAAGTCCGCGCGGCGGAAAAAACGCGAAACGCGCGCCAACGCCTTGAGGTGGTCGGCGGCCCTGTCCGCTGGCGATAGCAGCATGAACACGAGGTCAGCCGGTCGGCCGTCGAGCGCGTCGAATTCGATTGGCGTCTCCAGGCGCGCGAATGCGCCGATGGGATGTGCGAGACCCTGAATGGTCGCATGCGGGATCGCCACCCCTTCGCCCATGCCGGTGCCCGCCAATCTCTCACGTATCAGCACAGCCTCAAACGCGACACGCGCGTTCACCGGCTGCGTTTTGGCCAGTGCGTCGGCCATGGCCTGCAACGCCTGCCGCCGGGAACTCGCCGGAAGACGCGCGAGAATTGCCTCTGGCGCGACCAGATCGCTCAAACCGTTCATGCCTTACCTCAGACGAACGCTCCGGGGGGAGCGGCGCCGCAGCCTTCGAGTTCAGCGTCTCACGTAGGTCGGGTGGTCGCCCGCTCAGGATCAATCCAACCGACGTTTCCGTCCGCGCGGCGATAAACCAGGTTCAGCCCGCCATGGGCGGCGTTCCTGAACAAGAGCACCGGGCTTTCCGATAGGTCGAGTTGCATTACGGCGGTGGAGACGGTCATGGCGCGCACCGGGACAGTTGTCTCGGCGATCACCAAGGGGCCGGGCTCCTGGTCCCCCGACGCTTCATCGGCGCCGGCCTCGCTGTCCTCTTCAAACGGGGCGAGCACATACGCCGTCGCGTTCTCGGCGGGAAGGGCAAACTTGCCGTTGGCGTGGTGGTTTCTCAGTCTCCGCTTATAGCGGCGCACCCGCTTTTCGAGCTTACCCATAGCATCGTCAAACGCGGAGTGGGCGTCGCCGCCCTGCCCTTCAACTTGTAGGGATATTCCGGACGCCAAATGAACCGTGCAATCGACCTCGATCCCAGGCCCGCCATTCTTGGCCACCGTCACGACCGCGTCGGTCGCGCGGTTGAAATACTTGCTGACGCCAGACGCTAGTTCGTCCTCAATTCGCGTTCGAAGCGCTTCGCCGACATCCATCTGCCGTCCGGCGACTTGTATGCGCATGCAATGCCTCCTCAATGGGCGCGCCACAATGGCGCGGAGGCGTCAGGCCGGGCCCCGCCCCCCTGGAGCGCCTCCCAATGCCATGACCAAGGTATGCCTCCCTTTGGGGGTGTCAACGCGCCGCGCGCTTCGAAAGGCGCCGTTTCAGCGGCATTCACCATCTTGACGCAGCCCATCTGGGAGGACGGCGGGTTCAGGCTCCTCTAAGACGTCCGCCGGGGGGCGCCATGAACGCGGACACGATGGGCGCGCGAAGCCCACTGCAATTGGGCGACATCGCCGCGATCGTGATTTGCACCTTGGCGTGGGGCACCACTTGGTTTGCCATCACACTGCAATTTGGCGTCGTCGATCCGATCATCTCGATCATCTATCGGTTCGCCCTCGCCGCCGCGCTGTTGTTGGGTTGGTGCGCGCTGCGACGTGAGAGCATCAAGCTCTCCAGCGCCCAGCATGCCGCCGCGCTCGGCATGGGCATATGCAATTTCGCCGTCAATTACGCGTTCGTGTATTGGGCCGAAGAGCGTGTCACCTCCGCTGTCGTGGCCGTCGTCTTCGCCGCCATGGCGTTCGTGAATCTTCTTACCTTCCGCGCGGTGTTCGCTCAGCGTGCGCCGTTGCTGTCTTGGCTCGCCGCTGGACTTGGCGTTGTCGGCGTTGGTTTCTTGTCGTGGGAAGAACTCACCGGCGCGGAAATGAACCCTGGCGCCCTGGCGGGCATCGGCTTGACCTTCGCGGGCGTCATCGCCGCGTCCTTCGGCAATGTGTTCGCGCGGCGCGGCGAGATTGCCGGCGCCAGCGTCGCCGCTTTCACTGCGTGGGGCATGTTATACGGCGTGGCCGGGCTCACGGCGTTTGCCGTCGCGACAGGCAAACCCTGGCTGTTCGAATTCACCCCTGAATACATGCTGTCACTGGCGTATTTGTCGATCATCGGCTCGGTGCTAGCGTTCCTGCTTTATTTTGGCCTCGCGCGACGGCGTGGCTACGCGACGGCTTCCTACATCTCGGCGCTAACGCCGCCCGTGGCGATGCTTGTTTCAAGTGTGTTTGAGGCCAAGACCTGGGGGCCGTGGGCGCTCGCGGGTGTCTTGCTTGTGCTGGCGGGCCAATGGTTGCTGCTCAAGAGCAAGAGCGCCTAGCCGCCTTCGCCGAGCAGCGGCATCGGATCGACAACGTCGCGCCCTTGTCGCACCTGAAACAGTAGCCGTCCGCGTGCGCCGACCTCCGCGATTGCTTCGCCCGCGCGCACGCGCTGCCCTTCGCGCACCAGCACCCGCGCGCCATAACCGTAGGCGCTGACGTAATTCCCAGCATGGCGCACGAGCACAAGCGCGCCGTAGGATTCCAAATCCGCGCCAGCATAGACGACGTCGCCATCGGCCGCCGCCAGAACCCGACTACCCTCCCGGCCGGCGATTTCGATGCCGTCGATGCGCGCGCCGTTGGATTGCGCGCCGAAGCGGCCCACCACATCACCGCGTAAAGGCCACGCGAAACGCGCTTCGCCGCTGGCGCGCGGCGCGGTCAACGGCGGCGCAGGCGCATCGGGCTCGGAAGCGCGCGCGGCCGCCATCGCCGGCAAAACAAGCCGATCGCCCGGGCGAACCTCGTAGGGTTCAGCCAGCCGATTCAGCAAAGCTAGCGAACGCGGATCGATCGCGTGGCGTTCGGCGACGTCACGCAAACTCTCGCCGCGCTCAACCACGTGAAATCGCGGCGGCGGCAGCTCCAGAACATGACCGGGCGAAAGCGCATAGGGGGGCCCAAGTCCATTCTGATCGATCAGCGCCAGCATCGGTATCTGATACCGGGTGGCGATGTCATAGATGGCTTCATTGGCGCCAACCCGATGCGTGCGCGGCAAGCGGGTTGGGTCTAAGGGTTGCACATCTTCCGGGCGCAACGCGTAGTCCGAAAGCGCGCCTGTCCGTTCAGTCTGCGTTTGGGGTGTTGCTTGCCGCGCAGGCTCAGCGCGCGGCACCGGAGCGCGCTCAGCATCTCCGTAGGTGACCGGTGCGGGCGCGCCTGATGCGCACGCCGCAATCCATGATATCGAGACCAGCCAAACACGCTTCATCCGTCGAACCTCGCTGAGAATCAGGGCTCTTGCATCACCTGTTCAACGCCGCGCTCCAACGGTTGGAATCGGACTGGACCGAAATCTTCGACCTCCCCGTCGCGATACCGCGCCAATCGTTGCTGTTCGACGGGCCCAAGGGGCGCGACCAGCACGCCCCCAGGCTTCAGCTGGGCCAACACAACACGTGGCAGCTCGAAGACACCCGCATTGATAATGATCCGATCATATGGCGCGTCCTGTTCCCAACCGTCGAAACCGTCTGCGCAATGTGCGAACACGCGCATGAGTCGCGCGGCGCCGAATCTGGCGCGCGCGTCGGACACGAGCGGCGCAATTCGATCGAGGGTAACCACCTTGTGCGCCACCGTCGTCAGGGCTGCGGACTGAAAACCAGACCCGGTGCCTATCTCAAGTACGGTTTCTTCCTCGCCTGCGCCAAGCGCAGCGATCATTCGGCCTACCAGCGAGGGCTTGGTCATGGTTTGGGCGTGCGCAAGCGGAAGCGCCATGTCGTCCATAGCGAGCCCTTCGAGATGTGCTGGCGCGTAAAGCGTTCGGGGCGTGCGCTCGAGCGCCGCCAGCGCGCGCGCGTCCGTAACGCCCGCTTGGCGCATCTCCAAAACAAAGCGCATCAAGCGCGCGGGGTCGGCGCCGTTCACGCTCAAGGCGCCTTTGGCGGCGCACCGCCTAAGAAGCCTTTCAACTTCTGCAGAGTGTCGGCGTGGGTGAGATCAACATGGAGCGGCGTCACCGAAATGCGGCCGTCGTAAATCGCGCGCAGATCAGAGCCGTCAGGCGGATTGGAAAGCTTGCCGCGAAAGCCGAGCCAGAAATACGCGCCACCACGCAGATCGGTGCGCTTGTCGGCATAGACGATGTGTTGATCGCGCCGGCCCTGGAACGTCATCTCCACCTCGCGCACATCATCGGGTAGCGCGTCGGGAAAGTTCACATTCATCAGCACATCTTTCGGCCAACCACGCTCGATCAATTGCCCGACGATGCCGGGTCCGAAGCGCTCGGCGGTCTCCCAGGGAATCGCCGCTTCCTCGCCACGAAGGCCACGCGCCTGGCTCAACGCAATCGCGGGGATGCCCAATTGCATGCCTTGCATCGCGCCGGCGATGGTGCCTGAGAAGGTGACATCCTCGGCGATGTTCTGGCCGCGATTGACCCCTGAAAGCACGAGATCGGGCGCTGGCCCTTCAATCAAATGCTCCACGCCAAGCAGTACACAATCTGTTGGCGTCCCCGACACCGCGAAACGCTTCTCCCCCGCCTGACGCACGCGGATGGGTGCCGAGAGCGTCAGCGCGCGCGAGGCGCCCGATTGCTCGCTCTCCGGCGCTATCACCCAGACATCATCGCTGAACCCGCGCGCGATCTTTTCAAGAACCGCAAGCCCGGTGGCGTGGATGCCGTCATCATTGGTGCAGAGAATGCGCATGGTCGCTGCGCTTAGCGCGACGACCATGGCTTGTCACTCGCGGGCTACTTCCACGCCCCGATCACGGCGCCGGCCGCGCCCCAACACACAAGGAAATGTGCGAGGTTGACGGGCAGGTAGGCTTCGGTGTGTGCGCCGTAGACATAGCCATAGAGGCTGGTCCCAAAGCCGAAGAAAACAGCCATCAACAACGCTGTCGTCACACCCCCCATCAAGCCGGGCGCATTGCGCCACTTGATCGCCAGCGACAGACCGATCGCCGTCAGCACCGGCATGATGATGCCAAACGGCATCCGGCTTTGGCCTATCGCTTCGGCTTGCGCCTGCGTAAAGCCCGTGAAGCTCATGTATTGCTCGCCGCTGATCAGCATGGCGAAAATCACGAACTCGATTGCGTAGATAACGATCGCCGCGACGATAATCGCGAGCGCATTGTGCCCCATGACACGCATGTTCCTCTCCCTTTTTTGAGCGGTCTGCCGCCGCTGTTATGGGAGCTTAGCAGAGTCCCTAAGAAAGCCAGGGAATTCTCTCTTCGCTGCGTCGCACAATCAGCGGCAATCGATCGCCCAAAGATCATAGGTTGGGTGGTCGATGGCTGAGAGCCCTGGGCTGGAGGCGAATAGCCAGCCATGAAAGATCTCGCGGCGCTCCGCCTCTTCGCCGGCGCGCGCGGGCGGGCTGTCGAACACCTCGACATAAATGCGCACTTCCGGCGTCTCTTCCGGCGCGTTCTTTGAACACGACCGCGCGACGACTTCGAGCGTACCGACCCGTGCGGGGCGGCCAATAGTCAGCGAATAATCGCGCGCGTGTCCGGTAACCTTATCCAAACCTCGAACGACCGCGCGCTGCGCGTAGGCTGGCCCGACAGCGGCGAATGTCAGCACCAAAGCTGCAAGTAATGCACGGATCATTGTGGCGCGTCCCCGTTTTGAGATTGGCCCTGCGCGAAGCTCGCGAACAAGGTGAGCAAATCGACCGCGCCTTGCGTGTTGGGAATTTCGGCGCCTGGCGCCAACGCATCGAGACCCGCCGGCTCAATCGCGACATACGCGCCGCCCAGCAAGCCATCGCTGGCGATGCGGGCGGTGGAATCATCAAGGACCTGCACGTCTTCGTTTACGGTGAGTGTCAACTGCGCCAAATAGGTTGCCGGATCGAGCGCCACAGCGCGCACAACGCCGACCTTCACGCCGGAAACGCGCACATCAGACCCAACCGCGACGCCATCGACGCGCTGGAAGCGCGCGATCAAATCGTACCCGGAGGCGCCGCTCGTTTGCCCGGCCTGCGCTGCCGCGAATACAAAAAATCCAACCGCCACAACCGCTACCGCCGCGCCAAGGAGCGTCTCTCCCCAGCGCTCGAGATTGAGCTTCATGGCTTATCTCCAGGCGTCCATGCTTCGTAATCCGCCGTAGCCGCAGCGCGTACGCCCCCGCGCGCTAGCGATCCCTTCGGCCGGTATGCGCGTACGGTTCCGGTTTGATTGGGCAAGTGAGGCTTTTCCCAAGTCTGGCGCTTCAGCGGCTTAACGCTCGGCGGCTCGTCGATCGTGTAGTGCATCCAGGCATGCCAATCCGGCGGCACGCGCGACGCTTCCGCCAAGCCCTTGTAAATGACGTAGCGGCGCTTGCCGCCATCCTGGCTGGCGCGGCGCTCTACAAAGTACCTATTGCCCTGCTCGTCCTGGCCAACCAGCACGCCGCGACGGCCAATGTCGAACAGCGCGCCAAGGGTCGCTCCGTTCCACCAAGTGAATATCCGCTTAAGCATGAGCTGTACTTTTGGCTCCCGGACCCTGACTTCGCGGCCCGATAGAGGAAAATCAGGGCAAATCAACGTCAGAACAGCACTATGGCGTCGCGCCGTGAGCGCGTCCAGTGCAGTCGCGAAACAATATCTTGGGATAAAATGGCCTTACGAGCCACTAAATGTTGATTGCATACCCCCAACGGGCGTAGCTTCGCATTGCTTTCGGAGACGCGCCCCATGGCCCACGACCTAGACGACGACCATGCACTGACGGTGGCCGCCCCGCCGAACTGGAGCGAAGGCATGGCCCGCGCGGCGCTGGAGAGCGGCCTGGTGATAGAGGACGAGCAGGCCGCCAACATAGAGGCCGCCATTGATGCCGTCGCAGAGCACCTCGGCGCTTGGGCGGGCGACCCCGCTCTTGACGCCCAAATCGCCGCCTTGCTGCGCGACGGCAAGATCGCATTCGATCCCGCCTTGATCCGAGCAGCCCTCTTGGACTCAAAAGTCGAGACAGCCTCGGCGGCGGTTCTCACTTGGCCAGAGACGCCACGCGCCGAATTCGAGGCCCTCGCACAAGCGCAAACCTTGCTCGCCGCCGGCTGCAAGATCGGTATCAATGGCGCGCCAAAAGCCGCCGCGCTCGATGCCCTCGACGCAAGCGCTCGGCTTTTTGATCCAGACGGCATCGACGGCCCGTCAGTGCTTGTTCGCGCGCACGGCGACACAACGGTGCTGGCGAATGACCAAGCTCGCTCACGCGCAGACGCGGCCTTGGCTGCCGGCGCACGCGCGCTCGACGCGGCACTGGCTGAGCTTGCCATCGAAGCTGTGCGCGCCGGTTTGAATGCGCAACATGGCGCGGTGCAGCGCAAAGCGGCAGTCGCGCGTCTCGCGGGCGCGCCAGATTCCGACATCCTTGCGGCGCTCTCCGGGACCGTCGCACGCGGCGCCTATGCCGCCGCCATCGACGCCGGCGCGGGCCAAGCACGCAACCGCGTCGCCATTGCCGCAAGCGAGCCCGGCGCGCACGCGCTGACCGCGCTGGCCGATGGCGTCATCGATCCAACCGGCGCGTTTGCAGCGCAAACCGACGACGTCGCCATTGGCGCAAGTTTGGCGTTGCCGCGGTTTCACGACGCATCCAACGGCTTCGACACAACGGCTTTCGAAGCTGCTGTGCGTGCACTGGTGCGCGCGCTTAATGCAGCGCATGGCGAGGCGCCGGTCTCACAGCGTCGCGCCATTTTTCTCCGCTTGGAGGGCCTGGGCGCGCTGATACTTCGTACCGGACTCGCTTATGACAGCGATACCGCGCGCGCTCTGGCCGCCAATGTCGCGGCGCTTGCCCATGCGGCGGCGATGACCGAGAGCGCAGCCCTTGCTGAGAGAGGCGGCGCATACGCGGATTGGAGTCGCGTCAAACGTGCCGAGGACGCAAGTCTGAAGCGCGCACGCGATGCCGCGACGCAGCTTACGGGCCAGATTGGCGAACGCGCGCAAGCCCTTTACAGCGCCTTACCGAAGACGGTCAGCCAACGCTGTTCTGTCGGCATTGCTTGCGCCCTCGACAGCGCCAGCGCGCGCCGCTTGGGCCAAGGCAGCATCGGCCTCGACCCAGTGTTTGGCGTCGCGAATTTCGGCGCTAACCCAGACGGCCGCTTCGGCCGCATTCTCAGCGACGACGCACGCATCGCGCTTGTCAGCCTGGGCTATGATGGTGAAGAGATCGCCGCGCTCGCGCTGCACATCGAAGGGCGGCGCACTCTTAGAGGCGCGCCGGGCGTGAACCTCGACACACTCGCGGCGAAAGGTTTCACCGAACCCGCGCTCGACGCCGTAGAGGACGCCATCGCCGATGCGTTCAACCTGCGTGCAGCCATCCATCCGCTCGTGATCGGGCCGGAATTCTGCGAGAGCGTTCTTAAGCTGCCGCCTGATGTTGCGGCGGGCAAACGCGGCGACCTTCTGATGACTTTGGGCTTCAGCGAGAGCGACATTGCGGCTGCGGAAGCCTTCGCCATCGGCGCGGCCGACTTCAGAACTGCCGAAGTGCTCGATCAGGCTCACGCCGCCATTTTCTCCAACGCCGCTGACGTGCCCCCGCAGGCCCGTATCGCCATGGCGGAGAAAGTGGCGCCATTTGCGCGCACGGCGCTCGACATTACGCTCACACATGCCGACTATGAAAAGCGCTCGGCTCTGCTGGAATCAGCGAAAGCCGCAGGCGTCGCGCTGATCAACATCCGCGCTGAAGCGCCGCCGGTTTCCCTGACCCTGCCGACGCTCGACGAGGAGCCGGAAACGATCAGCGCGCCACCAGCGCCCGCCAGTGTCACCCAACAAGCACTTGCAGCGGACGTGCAACGCCGTCGCCTGCCCGAACGGCGCAAAGGCTATATTCAGAAGTCCACGGTCGGGGGCCACAAAGTCTATCTGCACACCGGCGAGTATGACGATGGCGCCCTCGGCGAAATCTTCATCGATCTCCACAAGGAGGGCGCAGCGTTCCGCTCCTTGATGAACAATTTCGCGATCTCGATTTCGATTGGCCTGCAATATGGCGTGCCGCTCGAAGAATATGTGGACGCCTTCTTGTTCACGCGCTTTGAACCTGCAGGCGAGGTCAAGGGCAACGACACGATCCGCCACGCGACCTCAATCCTCGACTACATTTTCCGTGAACTGGCGGTCTCCTATCTGGGCCGCGCTGATCTAGCACAAATTGATCCCTTCGAAGCGCGCGGCGATGGGCTCTCGAAACATGCGCAAGACGCTGAGAGCGCAGCGCGGCTTATTTCACGTGGTTTCGCGCGCGGCGCAGCGCCTGATAATCTGGTAATGCTGCGCCCCAAAACCACAGCCGAGATCACACAGGACAAGCGCATCGCATCGGGCAAAATAGTTGGCAAGGCCCCGCCTGCGCGCACCGCAAACGGCCCGCGTTATCGCGGCGAGCCATGCGGCGCGTGCGGGCACTTCACGGTGCAAGAAAGCGGAACTTGCGACGCCTGCGGCGCTAAGGGCGAAGCAAGCGGAGGCTAGCTCTTCGCTTGCTCCACCATGCGGATGTGCAGCTCTTTCAGCTGCTTTGGCGTCACCTCTCCCGGCGCGTTCATCATCAAGTCTTGGGCCTGTTGATTGAACGGGAAGACGATCACTTCTCGGATATTGTCGACGCCCGCCAGCAGCATGACGATGCGGTCAACGCCAGGCGCCGAGCCCCCGTGCGGGGGCGCGCCATAGCGGAAGGCATTGAGCATGCCGCCGAATTTCTCTTCCACCACGTCGCGGCCATAACCGGCGATCTCGAACGCCTTGATCATGATCTCAGGCTTGTGGTTGCGGATCGCGCCCGATGAGAGCTCAACACCATTGCAGACAATGTCGTACTGGAAGGCAGTGATCTTCTCGATCGTGGCTCGGTCGCCCGGATCGAGCTGCAAGAACGCTTCATGGTCGAAGTTCGGCATCGAGAATGGGTTGTGCGAAAAGTCGATCTTTTTCTCTTCCTCGCTCCATTCATACATCGGGAAGTCTACGATCCAGCAGAACGCGAACTGATCCTTGTCCG
>JALHOC010000001.1:0-20869 GCA_022843225.1 Hyphomonadaceae bacterium | reverse complement strand
CCGGGTGAGCGATCGGCGCGCGCATCTTCGTCGCGAAAGCATGGCGCGATCTGAAAGTATTTATCGAAGCCCGCGACCATCAAGAGCTGCTTGAACTGCTGCGGCGCTTGCGGCAGCGCGTAAAACTTGCCCGGATGCAGCCGCGACGGCACCAGAAAATCGCGCGCACCTTCTGGGCTGGACGCTGTGAGGATCGGCGTCTGGAACTCGGTGAAGCCCTGATCGATCATACGCCGGCGTAAGCTCGCGATCACCTGGCTGCGCAGAAGGATGGATCGATGCAGCTTCTCGCGGCGTAGATCGAGGAAGCGATATTTGAGGCGGATGTCTTCGGGATAGTCCGGCTCGCCGAACACCGGCAGCGGCAATTCCTCCGCCGCGCCCAGCACGTCAGCGGACTCGACGCGCACCTCAATCCCACCGGTCGCCAGTTCGGCGTTGACGGTGTCCTTCGAGCGCGCAATCACACGCCCATCGACGCGCACCACGCTTTCGGCGCGCAGCCTTTCAAACAAGGGGAACGCTGGCGAATCCGGGTTCGCCACCAATTGAACGATCCCATAATGGTCTCGTAAATCGATGAACAGCACGCCGCCCAGATCGCGCTTGCGATGCACCCAGCCAGACAGGCGCACGGATGACCCGGAATCAGTGGGACGAAGCTGCCCACAGGTGTGGGTGCGGTAGGCGTGCATAGCGGGCTCCAGGGCCAAATTTGAAGCGGCGGGTAGCGCATGGCCTCCCCCGGTTTGTCAAGGCAAGCGCGGCGTTAGGGCAATTCCGCTTGCGCCACCGGCCGCGCCGCCAGCGCCCACCAGCGCAGGATCAGCACACCGGCTGACGCGACGCTCGCCCAGAAGATCGCGAACAAGAGCCCTGCCACGCCCATGCCCTGCACTTCCGCCAACCAATAGCCCAGCACGGGCATGATGACGGCGTAGGCCAGGATGTGGCTGAAGGTCGGGAACCAATTATCGCCACGTGCGCGCAACGCCGAGGCGATGACGACTTGCGCGCCGTCAGGGTGCAGCACCAGGGCCGCAATCCACATCAGTGAAGCGATCAGCCCTGCGATGGCGACATCAGCGGTGTAGGCGCGCCCGATCGGCCCGGCGAACACAAGGATAATGATTGCGGCGACGATCATGACGACAGCGTTGATCGCGATGCCGGTCCAGCCCGCGCGCGCTGCGTCCTGCGGCGCGCCGCGTCCGACGGCCTCCGACACGAGAACTGCTGTTGCGGCGCCAACCCCGAGCGCGGTCATGAACACGAACGCCATCAGATTGAGGATAATCTGATAGGCTGAGACGACATCGGCCCCGATGCGCCCAGCGATCACCGTCATCGCCGAGAAGGCCCCCGCCTCCACCGCCTGGCTGACAGCGGCCGCGACGCCCACGCCGAGAAGTGCATTATAGCTCGGCCCGTCCGCTTTCCATTTGCGCAACCCGTACAATCTCGCATCCCGCAAAAACCAAATGCAAAGGAGGATCGTTCCCGCGAGGAACACGCGCGCCACCACCGTCGCCCAAGCAGAGCCAACTGCCCCATGCTCGGGCACCCACACCAGGTTTAGCCCGACATTGAGGACATTGGCGCTCCACATGATCGCGGTGGAGATCCCGGGTTTCTTGATGGCCTCGAGAAAAAATGTCCCCGCCACGTACACAAGATGCAAAGGCACCGAGAGAGCGAGAACCATCATGACGGGAGTCGAAGGGCCCGCGAGACTCGCGTCGATGCCAAACGCCGTAAACAGCCGCTCGCCGCCGAGCCACATCAGCATGTAAGAAAAGAAACCCGCGATCAGAGCGAGGATCAGCCCTCGCCGCAGCGCAACGCCCGCGCCTTCAGGCTTGTTCTCGCCAATCGCGCGCGCCGCCAAAACTTGCACGCCCTGCAACAACCCAATGCCCGCCACCAGAAACACCGCCGTCGGGGCCCAACCCAAGGCTTGATAGGGCAATTCGTCGGGCGCCAATTGACCGACGACAATCACATCGGCGATCCCCATGCCGATAATGCCCAGCCGCGCAAGCGCTACAGGGCCGGCGAGACGCAGTAGATCAGCAACGTAGGACCGAGAAGCGACCATGGGGCTTGCGTCTAGCCGAGCCCCCTGAGTCGGTCGAGACGGCCTCAGGCTTGTGGCTTCAATCTATTGTAGAGTGCGGCGGAAAGGCCCGCTTCAAGCGACGAAAACAGCGCCAGCGAGAAGAAATTGGCCGCGAACGCCGCAATCAACATGCCGCCGGGGTTGGCGCTGGCGGCCTGCGCCAAGCCGCCCATATCCATCGTGTCCACACCGACGGCTCGGCCTGCCAAATATCCCAATGCGCCAGAGAGAATGTTCGCCGGGAGGAGCAACAAGAGTCGCGCGCCTATGATGCGTAATGTGGCGCCCTTGGTCCATGCCCATGTCTCGAAGCTCAGAATGCGCCCCTGATCGACGCTGGCCGGCGCCGCCAGATAGAGCCGCGAGGTCAACACCATCCACACGCTGCTAAATAACAGAAAGGTCAGCAACAACGGGAGAGGATTTTCCTCAGCGAAACGCGTCATGATCGTCAGCACGGCGGCTTGATCTTGGCCCGCAGCCTGCAGATCGCTCACATAGGGCGCGAGCGGTCCGGCCACGAGCATGATCATCGCCGGAATGCTGACCACCACGACAACGATGAACAAAAAGAAACCGATGATCGCCATCGCCGCCCAAACGCGCGCGCCATCACCTACCACGCGCGCTCGCACCGAACCCGCGCCATACAGAGAGCAACCCGTCAGCGCCGCAAAAGCAAAGGCCTGAATGAACGTCGGGCCCAAGAGCGCGAGAAATCCCAAAGCCGGGGATGCGCTCGTTGCCGTCGACAACAGCGCTAACGCAACCGCGCCAAACGCTGCCGCTAGGAGAACAAACTGAAAATTGCCGCGCACAAAGCGGAGCGCTTCGCCGATGCTGTCGCGCGTCAATGATTGCGTCCCTACCGTCATGCCGAAACCTCCGGGCCGCCTTATGCCGGTATTTGGCGCGCCGCGCGAGCCTTGAACCGCGAAGATTGGCGCGGCATGTGGAAGCTATGAAACCTGTTCATGTCGTCGGCGGCGGCCTCGCCGGATCGGAAGCCGCCTGGGCGCTGGCGCATGCCGGCGTGCCGGTGGTGCTGCACGAGATGAGGCCAATCGTGAAAACCGACGCTCACCACACCGACAAATTCGCCGAACTTGTCTGCTCCAACTCGTTTCGTTCAGATGACTGGCGCGGCAATGCCGTCGGACTCCTGCATGAAGAAATGCGCCGTCTCGGCTCGCTGGTGATGGCCAGCGCCGAACCCGCTCAGGTTCCAGCGGGCAGCGCGCTGGCTGTCGATCGGGACGTGTTTAGCGATGCCGTGACGGCGGCGCTGGAAGCGCACGCACACATAAGCATCGAGCGCGGCGAGGTGAAGTCGCTCAAAGCGCTGCTGACCAGCGACGACGAGAAAGTCATCTTTTGCACCGGCCCTCTAACCTCCCCCGCGCTCGCCGACTCTATCCGCACGCTCACCGGCGAGGACAGCCTCGCCTTTTTTGACGCTATCGCGCCGATCGTGCATGCGGACTCGATCGATTTCGATATCGCCTGGAAGCAATCGCGTTACGACAAGGAAGGCCCTGGAGGCGATAAAGCCGCGTACGTAAACTGCCCGATGGATGAGGCGCAGTATGGCGCCTTCATAGCCGCGCTGAATACGGGCGCAAAGACCGAGTTCAAGGAATGGGAGAAAAATACACCCTATTTCGAGGGTTGCTTGCCAATCGAAGTGATGGCCGAGCGTGGACCCGAGACATTGCGCTTCGGGCCGATGAAGCCGGTGGGGCTGATGGACCCACGCGTGGGCACGCGGCCGCACGCGGTTGTACAGCTCCGTCAGGACAACAAACTCGGCACGCTTTTCAACATGGTCGGCTTTCAAACCAAGCTGAGATACGGTGCGCAGGAAGAGATTTTTCGCATGATCCCGGGCCTCCAGAACGCGCGCTTTGCGCGGCTGGGCGGCATCCATCGCAACACATTTCTGAATTCACCCAAGCTGCTGGACGCAACATTGCGTCTACACGCGGAGCCGCGCGTCAGGTTTGCCGGGCAAGTCACGGGTGTGGAGGGTTATGTCGAAAGCGCTGCGATGGGTATGCTAGCTGGGCGTTTCGCCGCGGCGGAGCGTTTGGGTCGCACGATTGAGCCGCCACCAACGACAACCGCCCTCGGCGCGCTCCTTGCGCACGTCACCGGCGGCCACATCGAGGGCGGCAAAGGAACGTTTCAGCCGATGAACGTGAATTTCGGCCTCTTCCCTGAAATCGTCGCGCCAACGCATGGGCCAGATGGCAAAAAGCTCAAGGGCGAAGAGCGCGGACGCGCGAAGAAACTCGCCATGGCGGAGCGGGCGTTGGCGGATTTGGGAGCGTGGCAGGGAGTGTGACGCCCGCAATCAGGGTGCAACAACGGACCCAGCGCGCGCAAGAACGCGCTTCGTTGCCATCGCTCTGTCCTCCGCAGCGCGCCAGAGACGCCACGTTTCCAGCGACGGGATCGGCTCTTCGCGCCAGTTCGGCGCCTCCACGCCTGCAGCCAAAAAATCCGCTGGCGTAAGCGTGTCGCGTTCATCTCTATCGTTCACTGGTTTGAACTTTCCGGTCAGACTCGCGCTCGCGGAGAGCCTTCTCATCGAAGACCTCGCCCGTCGCCACGTCCTTGATCCTAATCAGCCGCATACCGCGCCGCGCCAAATCCATAGCGTGATCGAGTGCGTCGCGTGCGTTGGCGACGGTCACGCTGGGCTCAAAGCGTAGGCCCGAGCCGGGCGAGGAATTCACGATGAAGGCCATGGCATCCACTTTCGCGCTTTTTTCTCGAACAGCCGCCGGCCGAGCGTTGCTCAGCCGGCGATCGCTTCTAGACCTTCTTGACCTCAATCGGCGCCGCATGCGGCGCTGCTTGCGGCTCTTGAACCGTCGGCTTGGTTTCGATCGTACCGTCGGCCTTCTTGGTCGCAGGATCGTTCACAGGCGCGCTCGGCGCCATTTTCGGCTGATCGGTCATGGAGTTCTCATGTGGGAAACGTCAGCATGTTATCTGACCCTACCGACATGGCCCCGCGCGCCTGGATTACAAGGCGGAACTGCCGAATGAGTTCGTTCACGCGATGAGCAGCTTAGTTCTTCGTCCGCTCGCCGCGAGTTTGCGCTGCAGGTCGCCTGCAGCATCCGAGGCCAGATCCTTAGAGCGATAATCGCCGTAGAACACGCCATCTTGGCTCACGCGCCAAATGCCATGGCGCAGTACGATCGCGAGGATGATTTCGGGTGCGATGTTTGACGCCTTTGAGACGAGCAGCGCCGCGCTGCTTGCCTCACCTGTTCACGTTAGCCGCCAACATGCAATGGCGCGTTACTGCGCCGTCGGCACATCGACGACGCCCGCCGGCACATTATGGCGCGCGGCCCAATCGACCCAAGCCACATCCGTCGGCGCCACAACGTGCTCGACCACCACCCACACGCCTTCTTGCTTGCGCAAGAGCGCGTTTATGGCGCCGCTCTCGTCCATCACGCCGTGCTCGTAGCGGTCCGCGAGGTTGGTCGTGGTCCAGTCGATCACCGAGCCATCCGTGTTGCGCGGCAGCGCGGCGATATAGGCCCACTCTTCCGTGACATTCGCGGTGGAGGCTTGGAGGCTCACCGGCTTGCCGATCTCGGCGGAGATGATCGGCGTCAGCACATCGAGCACGGCTTGCTGAGGGGCGGGCGCTGCGGCCTCGGCCGGTGGCTCTTGCGCCTGTTCGGCGGGCGGCGCGCACGCGGCGGCGAGAAGGCC
Source organism: Hyphomonadaceae bacterium (assembly GCA_022843225.1). Taxonomy (GTDB): domain Bacteria; phylum Pseudomonadota; class Alphaproteobacteria; order Caulobacterales; family Aquidulcibacteraceae; genus Vitreimonas. Next base: position 15,012 of record JALHOC010000001.1, on the reverse strand, counting down.
CAGAGCGACCACAAATCCACGCAGCAAATATGACATCCGCATCTCCACCTGTTGAGTCTCATGGAGACTACGATTCCGCATGCGATGCGGCAATGGCAGGCTTCTGCGACGGCGCTTGCATTGTCTCTAAATCAATCCACCGAGCGGGCTCGACGGATCAGCGTAGCGCTTCTTCCCCATCCGCCCCGCGAGGTACGCTTCGCGCCCAGCGATAACCGCGTGTTTCATTGCACGGGCCATGCGGATGGGGTCTTTGGCTTCGGCGATGGCGGTGTTCATCAGCACGCCGTCGACGCCCAGTTCCATAGCAACGGTCGCGTCGCTCGCGGTGCCGACGCCCGCATCGACGATCACCGGCACGCGCGATTGCTCGACGATGAGGCGGATATTGACCGGATTCTGGATGCCGAGACCCGAACCGATGAGTGAACCGAGCGGCATGATCGCGACGCAGCCTGCCTCTTCCAGTTTGCGCGCATACACCGGATCGTCGCTGCAATAGACCATCACTTCGAAGCCCTCGGCGACGAGCACTTTGGCGGCGGCGAGCGTTTCCTCCATGTCAGGATAGAGCGTCTTCTGATCGGCCAGCACTTCCAGTTTCACCAGCTTCCAATCGCCGGCTTCGCGCGCGAGCCGCAGCGTGCGCAAAGCTTCATCCGCCGTGAAGCAGCCGGCGGTGTTGGGCAGGAACGTCACTTTCTTTGGATCGATATGATCGGTGAGGCGTTCCTTGCCGGGGTCGCTCAAATTCACGCGCCGCACCGCGACGGTAACGATCTCGGCGCCGCTGGCCTCAAGCGCGGCGGCGTTTTCGGCGTAAGATTTGTACTTGCCGGTGCCAATGATGAGGCGCGAGGCGTAGCTCTTGCCGGCGATAGTGATGGTGTCAGTCATGGGATCGATACTTCCAAGAATGCACCCGGCGCGAGGCCGTTGATCGCGCTCAAAACGAGGTCCGCGTGCGGGCGGATGCGAGGCCAATTCGCTGATAACAAAACGACGATGGCGATACGGTGTTGGGAGAGGTTTTGTTGGTACCGCAGATTTTGATCCGTTGTCACGAAAACCTCGAACCCATCAGCCTCGGCTGCCGATAGCAGCACCCCGTTTTCGAGAGCACCCCATCCGCACTCGAACGCGGTTCTTACGTCATGCCCGCGAAGCGCCGTCCTAAGCGGCGCTGGCGTCCCCTGGTCGAACAAGACCCTCATCCTCAGTTAGGCCGTTTCCAAGCTGCGCTGCGCGTGCTCCAGAACCTCATCCACTTGCGCGCGCTCGACGCCCGCAAACCATTCAAGGAACTGCTCCACCGTCGCGCCACCTTCGAGATTTTCGAAGAGCGCCTTTACGGGCACACGCGTGCCTTTGAACAGCCAGGCGCCACTGACCTTTCCAGGATGGCGCTCAACAGCACTGCATTGGGACCAATCGATCATTTGCGTGACTCTCGTCAGTTTGAGTGAAGGGTCATTCGCTTCGTGTTGGCCTATAGACTTTGCCAGCTAACTCATCGCGTGCAGCTGCCGACAGCTTAACCAGGCTTTCGCGCGCATCACCAGCAAATGCGCCGCCACCGCAGCGTTCAAGAAGGGCAACCAGGTCCTGCTCTGCTATGGACGTGTCAGCCAAGAGCGGATCTAAATACTCGACCAACTCCAAGAGTTCATCTGGGCGCTGGCTTGCGACCATCATGTCGATCAGGTCGTCGTCGGTTTCAGTGTCCTGATGATCGTAAAAGTCCATCACCCGTCTGAGGGTGATAACAGGGGTTAAAAGCGCCTCCCGCGCACCCATCACCCGCCCCCCACAAATTGAACGATCTCCAGCCGGTCGCCGTCTTGGAGAATAATCTGCCCCCACAAGCTCTTAGGCGCGATTTCGAGGTTGCGCTCGACCGCCACCCGCCGCCCATCGATCCCCAGGGAGGCGAGCAGCTCGGCCAGGGTCGCGGAATCGGGCGCGTCCCGCATTTCTCCGTTGACGCTCAGACGCATAAGCCTTCCTATCCGCCCCGACTTAGAGCCCCTTGAGCCGGGGTTCAACGAAACAACTCCGCGCAAAGGGACGATGCCGGGCGCAAAACCGATTTACGTGCTGAACGGCCCCAATTTGAACCTGTTGGGAACGCGAGAGCCGCATATCTATGGCCATCTCACCCTGGCCGAGATCGAGGCCGCGTGCGTCGCGCGCGCCGGCCAGCTGGGGCGCACCATCGTGTTCCGCCAATCGAACGTCGAGGGCGAGCTGGTGAACTGGCTGCAGGAAGCGCGCGACCAAGCCGCCGCTGTCGTCCTCAACGCCGGCGCCTACACGCACACCTCCGTGGCGCTGCATGATGCGATCAAGGCGATTGGTGTCCCCGTCATCGAAACCCACCTCTCCAACCCCATGGCGCGCGAAGAGTTTCGTCACGTTTCGTTAGTCGGCCAGGCCGCAAAGGGCGTTATCGCCGGCTTCGGCGCGACCTCGTACCTCCTGGCGATCGAGGCCGCCGCCCTTCTGTCACAAGAAAGCCCGCCGTGAGCAGGAAACCGCAAAAGATGAGCGATAAAAAACCTGAACCGATCGATCCGGCGCTGGTGCGCGAACTGGCGACAATCTTGAACGACACTGGCCTCAGCGAGATCGAGGTCGAGCATGGCGAGCTGCGCTTGCGCATAGCCCGCACCTTGGTCGCAGCCGCGCCGGCGCATACGCATGTGGTGCATGCTGCGGCAGCGCCGGTAATGGCGCCTGCTCATGCCCCAATTGCAGCCGCCGCCCCAGCCGATCCCGCCAAGCACCCAGGCGCCGTGCCCTCACCCATGGTCGGCACGGCTTATCTGTCGCCCGAGCCCGACGCACCGCGCTTCATCAAAGTGGGCGATACGGTCACGGAGGGGCAGACGCTCATGGTCGTCGAGGCCATGAAAACCTTCAACCCCATCCCCGCGCCACGCGCGGGCAAGATCATCGCCATATTGGTGGACGACGCCCAGCCCGTTGAGTTCGGCGAGCCCTTGGCGATCATCGAGTAAGAGATGTTTGAAAAAGTCCTCATCGCCAATCGCGGGGAAATCGCGCTGCGCATTCACCGCGCATGCAAGGAGATGGGCATCTCCACAGTCGCCGTGCATTCCACCGCCGACGCCGACGCCATGCATGTGCGCCTCGCCGACGAGAGCGTGTGCATAGGCCCGCCGGCGGCGTCGAAATCCTATCTGCACATTCCATCGATTATCGCCGCCGCGGAAATCACAGGCGCGCAGGCGATCCATCCCGGCTATGGCTTCCTCTCGGAGAACGCCAAGTTCGCCGAAATCGTCACCCAGCACGGCATGACCTTCATCGGCCCCACGGCCGAACATATCCGCCTGATGGGCGACAAGATCGCCGCCAAGCAAGCCGCCATAGATACTGGCATGCCGGTCGTGCCCGGCTCCGATGGCGGCATCGCCACCGAAGAAGACGCCAAGAAGTGGGGTAAGAAGATCGGCTATCCCGTGCTCATCAAGGCAGCGGCAGGCGGCGGCGGACGCGGCATGAAGGTGGCGCGCTCGGCAGACGAGGTGAGCGAGGCCTTCTCCACAGCGCGCGCGGAGGCCAAAGCCGCGTTCGGCGATGACGCGGTCTATATGGAGAAGTACCTCACGCGCCCGCGCCACATCGAGATTCAGATCGTCGCGGACAGCCACGGCAACGTCATTCATCTCGGCGAACGCGATTGCTCGCTACAGCGCCGCCACCAGAAAGTGCTCGAGGAGGCGCCCTCGCCTGCGCTGAACGCCGAAGCGCGCGCGCGCATCGGCAAGATCACCGCCGACGCAATCGAGAAGCTCGGCTATCTCGGCGTGGGCACGGTCGAGTATCTCTACGAGGACGGCGAGTTCTATTTCATCGAAATGAACACACGGCTCCAGGTCGAGCATCCGGTCACCGAAATGATCACTGGCATCGATCTCGTGCGCGAGCAGATCCGCATAGCCGATGGCGCGCCGCTTTCGGTGAAGCAAAAAGAGGTCAAGTTCCTCGGACACTCCATCGAATGCCGGATCAACGCCGAGAACCCGGCGACGTTTCGCCCCTCGCCAGGCCGCATCGAAGGCTTCCATCCGCCCGGCGGCCTCGGCGTTCGGTTGGATAGCGCCATTTACGCGGGTTATTCGATTCCCCCGAACTACGATTCGCTAATCGGCAAGCTGATCGTGCATGGACGCGACCGCGCCGAGTGCCTGATGCGCCTGCGCCGCGCACTGAACGAAATGGTCATCACCGGCGTCGAGACAACGCTGCCGCTCTTCCGCGACCTCATGAACGAGCCCGACATCATCAATGGCGATTATTCGATCCATTGGCTGGAGAAGATGTTGAAGGCGAAAGCTGACGCCGAGGGCTGACGGGCGCAGCACTTCTTGGCACACTGACGCCCGTGAAGCGCTTCACCACTGACGATCTGATCGCCTGCTACAAACGCGGCGTGTTTCCGATGGCGGAAAGCCGCGATGATGACGGCTTCTTCATCGTCGATCCCGAGTTTCGCTGCGTCTTCCCGCTTGAGCGCTTTCATGTGCCGCGTCGGCTCGCGCGCACCATCCGGCAGGATCGCTTCCGCTTCACCGCCAATCGCGACTTCGCCGAGGTGCTCGAGTTCTGCGCCGAACCAGACATCGATCGCGAAGACACCTGGATCAATCCCGACATTCGCGCGCTCTATCTCGATCTACACGCGCGCGGGATCGCGCATTCGATAGAAGCGCGCCTTGGCGATGATCTCGTCGGCGGTCTCTACGGTGTCGCCATCGGCGGGGCGTTCTTCGGCGAAAGCATGTTCTCGCGCGCGCGTGACGCTAGCAAGGCGGCGCTCGTGCACCTGGCCGCGCGACTGCGTGTCGGCGGATTCAAATTGCTCGATGCGCAATTCGTGACGCCCCACCTGCAGCAATTCGGCGCTGAGACGCTGCCACGACGGATATTCCACGCGCTCCTGGGCGCAGCGTTGGAGGTCCGTGCTGATTTTGGCGCGCTGAAAGACAATGCGAGCGGCGCGGAGATGCTGACGCTGCTGCACAACCCATCCCCCTGAAGGGGGGCGGCTGGGAGGGGGTCACCGGGCTATCTTCTCCACCCCGCTCATGTACGGCACGAGCGCTTTCGGCACATTGATCGAGCCGTCGGCATTTTGGTAGTTCTCCAAGATAGCAACCAAAGTGCGCCCGACCGCGAGGCCGGAGCCGTTCAGAGTGTGTACGAACTGCACTTTGCCGTCCTTATCCCTATAGCGCGCCTGCATGCGCCGGGCTTGGAAATCGCCGCAACTGGAGCAGGACGAAATCTCGCGATACACGCCTTGGCTCGGCAACCAGACTTCGAGATCGTACGTTTTCTTCGCGCCGAAACCCATGTCGCCCGCGCACAGCAGCATAACGCGATAGGGCAATTCGAGGCGCTGCAGAATATCTTCCGCGCACGCCGTCATGCGTTCGTGTTCGTCGTGGCTTTGCTCGGGCGTGGTGATCGACACCATTTCCACTTTGCGGAATTGATGCTGGCGGATCATGCCGCGCGTGTCCTTGCCCGCCGCGCCCGCTTCGGAGCGAAAGCACGGCGTATCGGCCGTCATGCGGATCGGCAGTGCCGAGGCTTCCAGGATTTGCTCGCGCACGAGATTGGTGAGGGAGACTTCAGCGGTTGGGATAAGAAAATACGACTGTTCAACGGTGAGTGATTGGTCGAAAAACTGATACCTGCTCCCGCTTCGGTGGCCTTTGTACTTCCAGAAACCGTGCTCCATTGCGGCGTCGAACTCGGCCTGCCGCTGAGCATCGTTGAACACCCACCGGGAATCTCGGCTGGCGTCGTACGTAAACCCACCCTCTTGTTCCTCAAAGTACCGCACGTCTGCCCGGAACAAATCGTCGGCGAATTTCGGGAGCTGACCCGTTCCGAGTGCCGCCTCGGGCTTCACCAACAGCGGCGGGCTCACTTCCGTGTAGCCATTCTGTGTCGTGTGTAGATCGAGCATCAACGCCGCCAGGGCGCGTTCGAGGCGCGCGAGCTGGCCCTTCAGCGCCACGAAGCGCGAACCGCTCATGCGCGCGGCGCCTTCGAAGTCCATCATGCCAAGGGCTTCGCCTAACGTGACATGATCGGCGGTGAGATCGAGCGCGGGCGGGCCGTTGCCCGATTGGATGTACCAGCGCCGCACCTCGATGTTGCCGTGCTCGTCTTCGCCATCGGGCACGTCTACTGCAGGCAAGTTCGGCAGCGAGGCCAACAAATCATCGCGCTTCTTCTGCCACTCAGCTTCGTCGACGCCGGCGCGCTCGATGGTCTCCTTCGCCGCCGCGACTTGGGCCATCAATTCGCTCGCGCGCGCTTCGTCCTTCGCGGCCTTGGCCTTGCCGATCTCCTTCGACGCGGCGTTGCGCGCGGCTTCGGCTTCCTGCTTGGCGGTTTGCGCCGCGCGCAGCTTTGTATCCGCCTCCAAGATCGCGGGCGTTTGCGCCGACAAGCCCCGGCGGCCCCAGGCGGCATCATAAAGGGCGGCGTTGTCGCGGATGGATTTGATGTCGTGCATGAGCGAGGGGTTAGTTTATCGCGCGTGCGCCGGCAACTAGCCTCCCGCCAGCGCCGCTGCGTCCTCGGCGTCGCGCGCCTTGCGGATCAGCACGACAAGCCAGATGGAAATTTCGTAGAGCAGGTAAACCGGGATCGCCATGACCGCCATCGAGATCACGTCGTTCGGCGTCACCAAGGCCGAGAACGCTGCGATGCCCACGATCGCGTAGCGGCGGCCCTTGCGCAAAAGCTCCGCTGAAACCACGCCCATGCGCCCTAACAGCGACAGCACCACCGGCATCTGGAACATCAGTCCGAACGCCAAGACGAGCGTCGTGACCAGTCCCATATATTCTTCGACCTTCGGCAGATAGCGCACCCGCACCGCGCCTTCCGTGACCTCCTGGGTCAAGGCGAAGTTCAAGGCGAATGGCATGGCGACATAGAACACGAAGGCCGCGCCCAGTGCGAACATGAAGGGCGCGGCGATCATGAACGGCGCAACCGCGGCGCGCTCGCGTTTGTAAAGCCCCGGCGCGATGAAGGCGTAAGCCTGCCAGGCGATCACCGGAAAACTGACGCAGATTCCCGCAAACAACGCGATCTGCATTTTTACGGAGAAGAAGCCGAACGCGCCGGTATTGATCAGATCGACGCCTTCACCCGCGCGCTCGGGATGCACCGCCGCCATCGCCGTCTGGAATGGCGCAACCAAGTACAAGAAGATCGGCTCGACAAAAATGAAGCAGACGATAAACCCAATCACCACCGCAATGGAAACGTTGACAAGGCGTTGCCGCAGCTCGCTCAAATGATCGAGTAGCGGCGCGCGCGAAGCTTCGATCTCGTCATCGCTTTGCGGCAACGCACTCATGGCGCGCTCCGGGCAAGCGGCTCGTCGTGGCGGATGCCATCATCCCCTCCCTGAGGCGAAGGGGCAGGCGGTGGGAGGCCATCAGGAGCGAGCGTCACGGCGCCGTTCACTCCTTCACTTGCGCGCGCCCCTTCCGTCATCTCCGGCGACACCTCCCCTGCCAGAGGGGAGGGGGGGGGCTTTTTGATCCCAGCATAATCCTCAAGCGTCGGCAGCGGCTTGGTGATTTCGTTGCCGAGGCTGTTGAGATTGGTGGTGCGCCGCAGCGCCTCCACTTCCTTCTTCAACTCATCGAGTTCCGCCTGACGCGCGAGTTCGTCGAAACCCGTGCGGAACTCCTGCGCCATGCCGCGCAGCTTTGCGGTCCACCGCCCGAGCTTGCGCAACATGAGCGGCAGGTCCTTGGGCCCAATCACCACGAGGGCGAGCACGCCAAGGATCAGAAGTTCGTTGAAGCCGAGACTCGGCAGCATGGGGTTTGCCCCCGCGCTTTACGGCGCGCGGTCCCCATTCGTGCGGTCTTGAACCTGCGGCGGCGGGTCCTGCGGCGGCTGTTCCTGGGGATCAACCAGCCCTTTGCGGAAACCGCGAATACCCTTGCCCAGATCTTCCATCAGATTGGAAATCCGTCCGGGACGCGAGAACAGCAGGAACGCCAAACCCAGCACGATCAGAAGCGGGATCAGCCCTGGCATATGCATTGAAACACTCCAACTCAGCGGACGGATCGCGCGCGGGGCGCGTCGCTTTACTCGTCCTCGCCCAAATGATCCACGAAAAAGCTTGCCGCGTCGTCACCTTCTGTCAGCGGCTCTTCGTCCGGGGCGGCTTCATCGCTTGGGCGAGGCACCTCAAGCGCCTGCGCCGCACGCGGATCAAGCAGACCCAGGGCCTTCAGATCGTCCTTGCCTGGCAAGGCGTCAAGCGAGGCCAAGCCGAATTGGCTTAGGAAGGCGTCGGTTGTGCCGAAGGTCAGGGGCCGGCCGGGCGTGCGCCGGCGTCCCCTCGGTCGGATCCATCCGATCTCCAACAGGAGTTCCATGGACCCGCGCGACAGGCTGACGCCGCGAATCTCCTCGATCTCCGCGCGCGTAACGGGTTGATGGTAAGCGATAACCGCCAATGTCTCCAAAGCCGCCTTCGGCAGCTTCTTGGGGGCCTCGCGGTTTTCCGCAAATAGCCGCTGCAGGTCAGGCGCGGACTGGAACCGCCAGGCCCCGCCCGCCTCCACCAGCTGCACGCCCCGCCCGGCATAGTCTGACTTGAGTTGCATCAGCACCGCTGCGACATCGACGCCCGGCCCCAGCTTTTCGCCGAGCGCCTTGGCGCTGATCGGCTCGCCGCCAGCAAACAACAGAGCTTCCGCGGCGCGGAGCGCGTCGGGCGATGGCGGGACGCGCCGTGCCTCGCCGCCTTCGCTGAAAGCGTCTTCGATGCGGCGCATGGCGTCGGCGAGCGGGGGGTCAGGCAGGTTCATGCGCCGCCTCCGTCTTGCCGCGCACAAATAGCGGCGCGAACGCTTCAGCCTGACGGAGCTCCGCCTTGCCCTCGCGCGTCAACTCCAGCGCCGCGCCAAAGGTGGACGCGAGATAGCTTTCACGTGGCGGCGCCTCTGGGCCGGCATCAGCAAGCGGCGCCAGCGTGTCAATCGTGCGCCATTCCTCAAGCTTGACAAGCGCTTGTTCGAGTTTCTTGCGCGCGGCTTCGAGGGGATAAGCGCGCCGCACGAGTGTTTTATACGCACGCTTGCGCACACTCTTGGCGCGCTCGGCGCAATAGGCATTGAGCAATTCGTACAAGTCAGCGCGCCAAACGGCGGTCTTGGTCAAGATCGTGGGTTGCGGCTGGCCGTTGAGGAATACGTCGCGGTCTAATTGCGGCATCTCCTCCAGACGCTTGGCAGCGGCGCGCGCGACATCGAGGCGCATCAATTTCAGCTTGAGCGCATTGGCCAAATCGTCGGGATCGGGTTCATCGACGGGGATCTGCGGCTTCGGAATAAGCAAGCGTGATTTGAGCAGCGCCAGCCACGCCGCCATCACCAGATAATCTCCGGCGATCTCCATGTTCGCGGCGCGGGCTTCGGCGATGAACGCGAGATATTGGTCAGCGATTTCGCCGACGGACACCTTGGCGATGTCGAGCTTTTTGGCGCGCGCGAGCTCCAGCAGCGCGTGCAGCGGGCCCTCAAAAACATCGAGCGCGATGACAAGCGCCTCCGCGCCCTCCGCCTCCTCGGCGGCGACGAGATCAAGTTCGATCTGGTCTTCGGTGCTATCGCTCATACGTCCCTATCATCCGGGGGGGCGTCGTTACATATGCGAATTCTGGACGATCCGCATCCCTAGCCGACAAGCTCCTTGAACCGCGTCCAGCCCGCTTCGGCGTCGAATTCCCCCGCTGGGCGTTTGGCGAACGCCTCCACAGCGCGCGCGCGAACTAGGGACAAGCCCTCCAACGGGCGGCAGCCCTTGGCGGCTTCCTCCATCTCGGCCAACACGCCAGAGCATTGCAGCACCACATCGCAGCCGGCCTTGAGCGCGGAGTCCGCGCGTTCGGCCAAGCCGCCGTTCATCGCATATTGGAGCGCCTTCATGTCGAGATCGTCGCTCATCAGCAGCCCTTCGAAACCAATGCGTCCGCGAATGATCTGCTCGATCACTTTGGCTGAACACGTCGCGGGGCGATCAGCATCCCAGGCTTCATAGACGATATGCGCCGTCATCGCCGCTTCCGCGTCAGCGAGCGCGACGAACGGCGCCATATCGCGTGACAGGTCGTCGTCGCTGGCGCTGACGCGCGGCAGCGCGAGGTGACTATCCGCCATCGCGCGTCCATGACCCGGCATATGCTTGATGCAGCCCGCCACGCCGCCCGCATGCAAACCCTCAAGCGCCGCCCGCGCCAAAGGCGCGATGTCCGACGGCGTCTTTGAGAAAGCGCGATCACCCACGATCTTGTCGGCGCCTTCGATAGCGACATCGAGCACTGGCGCATAATCGCCATCGACGCCGATGGACTTCAGCTCATGCGCGATCAGGCGATGCCCAAGATGCGCTGCCTCCAGCCCCGACGCCCTATCGCGCGCGTACACTTCGCCGTACTTGGCGCAGGCGGGCCAAACCAGCCATTCCGGCGGCTTCAAACGCGCGACGCGTCCGCCTTCCTGGTCGATCCAAATGATGGCGTCATGGCCCGCCGCCTCGCGCAGCGCCGCGCACAGCGCGCGCACTTGTTCGCGCGTCACACACGCTTCCCGAAACAGAATGAGGCCCCACGGCCGCGCCGCGCGCAAGAACGCGCCCAAATCGGTATCCAATTGAGGTTGGCGAACGCCAAGCGCGCAAGAAAGCAAACTCATGCGCGTACTTTAGCGCGCCACCGCGATGCAGTCCTGCCCCATTTGGCGGATGCGCTCACAGAAGCGCGCGGCATTGGTGCGATCGGCAAAATAACCCGCACGCACGCGATAATAGACGCCCCGGGGGCCGAGATCAGCGCGCTCGACATCCAATTGCGCCGAGGCGAACAAGCCTGGCGCGCGCGAGGCTAGACGCTGCCAGGCCAATTCCGCGCCCGCTTGGTTCTGCAGCGCCGCCAGTTGCGCGACATAGGCGCCGGTAGCAGCAAAGGCAGGCGCTGGCGCAAGCTGCGGCGGCCCGACAGCTTCATCGACGATTTCTGCTGGCGCGATTATGTCGTCAGCAAGGACCTCCGCGGGCGGAATGTCTTCGGGCGCACTCAGCGCACTGGGATTGGGCTCGGCAATGATCGCAGGCTCAACGCTGTACGGCGTGCTGGGCGCGGTGATGCGCGGCGTGGTAGGCTCGCTGTACAGGTGCCACAAGAAGCCGCCGAACGCCAAAGCGACAACCAGCATCAGCACATACACGAAGCCTGCATGCCGGTTCTGATTGTCATACGCATGCATGCGCGGATCTGTTCTCGCCGTCACGGTCCAACCCCTGAATCGCACGCGAGTTTAACATCAGGCGCGCATCATGGTGTTAAGGGCGCGGGGTATTGATATTTCGTTTCCGAAGCGATCCCAGCGTGCGCTTACAAGGTGAACAATCGCTTATGTTCCTCGATGGCGAAGTCATCGGTCATACCGGCGATGTAATCGCACACGCGGCGCGCGGTTTTCTGGCCGCGCGGCCCATCGCCGCCGAGCTGCCAATTGGGCGGTAGCAATTCCGGTTCGGCAAGGAACAGGTCAAACAATTGCCGCAGGATGCGTTTGGCTTGGCTGCGGGAGCGGTTGACCTTCCAATGCCGGTACATGCGCGTCATCAGGAAGCGGCGTAAACCCGCCTCCTCCTCACGGAGCGCATCCGAGAACCCCACGAGCGGGGCCCCCGCCGCGCGCACATCCTCCGCGCTTTGGGGGTTCAAGCGCGCCACGCGACGCTCGGTTTCATCCACCAGATCGTCGGCCCATTGCCCGATCAGCCGGCGCACGGTTTCCGAAATCACAAGATCAGCCGCCAAGCCCGGGTAATCGCACTCAACCGCAGCCGCCACCCGCGCCACCATCGGCACGCTTTCTCGCAACTCCGCCAACGTGAACAGACCGGCGCGCAGGCCATCGTCGATGTCGTGATTGTTGTACGCGATGTCGTCGGCATGGGCGGCGACTTGCGCTTCCGCGCCGGGCCAGCTTGCCAATTCAAGATCGTGATGAGCGTCGTATTCCTGGATCGCGACCGGCAAATCGGCGAGCGCGCGACCGTGGCGGATCAGCGGTCCATTGTGCTTGACCACGCCTTCCAGCGTCTCCCAAGTCAGGTTCAAGCCGTCAAACGCTGGATAGCGGCGCTCAAGCTTGGTCAGCACCCGCAATGTCTGGGCGTTGTGATCGAAGCCGCCAAACCCGTCCATGCAGAGATCGAGCACATCCTCGCCCGTGTGCCCGAACGGCGGGTGGCCGAGATCGTGCGCGAGCGCCAGCGCTTCCGCGAGATCGTCGTCGAGCCCCAGACGCCGCGCGACGCTTCGTGCGATCTGCGCCACCTCCAACGAGTGCGTCAGCCGGGTGCGATAATGATCGCCCTCATGGGCGACAAACACCTGTGTCTTGCCCTTCAGGCGCCGGAACGCGCTTGCGTGCACGATGCGGTCGCGATCACGCTCGAACGGGGTGCGCGTGCGACTCTCTGGTTCGGGGTGCAACCGCCCCCGCGATAAGCCCGGATCGGTCGCGTACGGCGCGCGCGGCGCTTGCGCGGGCGGCGAGCCCGCCCCCTCGCCCTTGGCCTTCTTGGCGCCTGCGCGCTGCCCCTGCCCCATGAACCGCCTTCTCCTTGGCCCGGTTTCGACCATATATGGCATCCAGGCTTGAGAAAGCGCTGAACGCCAAAGGTTAATGCATGGCTTCCATAGGCCTTACCCCCGCCGCCGCTGCGCGCATCAAGGCGGTCGTCGCAACCGAACCACCCGGCGCGGGCCTGCGCGTCGCGGTTGATGGCGGCGGCTGCTCCGGCTTTCAATACGACATTACCGTCACGCAAGGCGCACAAGCCGACGACCACGTGGTCGAGCGCGACGGCGCCAAACTCTTCATTGACCCGGTTTCGTTGCCCTTCCTTTTGGGCTCCGAGGTGGATTGGGTGGATGAGCTTATCGGCGCCTCGTTCAAGGTAAAGAACCCCAACGCCAAGTCGAGCTGCGGCTGCGGCGTGAGCTTCTCGGTCTAATGGGCTTCTTTGGCAGTACGTCGCGCATCGATCGTGCGCTCGACGCCTTCGAGCGCCGTGACTGGAAACGCGCGCGCCGGCTGCTGGAAGAGACGCCCGCCGAACAACGCCGCGCTGCCGGCGATTATCATTTGGGCTTGCTCTATTGGCGCGCGCTCGGCGGCAAGCGCGAAGCAGACCGCGCCGTCGCCTGCTTTGCCAGCGCCGCTGAGACGCGCCTACCCGCTGCTGAAACCGCGCTTGGCATCGCCCTGCGTTCGGGAATCGGCGCGGAAAAGGACGACGAGCGCGCCCGCGCCTGCTTTCGCTCCGCCGCTGGCGCCGGCGATCACGACGCCATGGTGCAGCTTGCGACCATGAGCGAGCCCCAGGATGCGCGCCGTTGGCTGTTGCGCGCCGCCGAGGAAGGCCACGCGCCCGCCATGTTGCACCTCTCCGACATGATCATGCGCGCTGAGCCGATCGAGGCGCTGTCATGGCTCTATGCGGCGGTGGCGTTGTCGGGCAACGACGCCGCGCGCAAGCGCGCAAGCGCTTTGGCGCGGGAAATGAGCGCCGTCGAGATCGACGCGGCGCAGCGCGCCGGGCGTGTCTACGCCAAAGATATCCAACAACGGGCGCGGGGCCGATGAAAGTTACCGAAGCACTCAAGACCAGAATTTCCACCCGCGCATTCAAGCCCGATCCGGTTTCGGAAGCTGTGGTGCGCGAGATTTTGGACGTTGCGCGCTGGGCGCCGTCGGGCGGAAATGTGCAGCCCTGGCGTGTGATCGCGGTCGCCGGCGCTGAGAAGGACGCGCTGATTGACTTGGCGAAGGCCAATCTCCCCGGCGATGAAGGCGATCGGCCGATATATCCAGCTGATCTCTGGGAGCCGCACCGCTCGCGCCGTTTCAAGGTCGGCGAGGACATGTACGCCATTCTCGGCATCCCGCGCGACAACAAGATGGCGCGCTTGATGCACATGGCGCGTAATTTCGAATTTTTCGGCGCGCCATGCGCGCTCTTTTTCGTCATCGATACACGCATGGGCCATGGGCAATGGGCGCATCTGGGCATGTTCATGCAATCGATCGCGCTGGCGGCTCTGGAGCGCGGCGTGGCGAGCTGTATGCAGGAAGCGTGGGCGCGCATGCGCACGCCGCTGCACGCGCATTTCGCCTTGGGCGACACCGAGATGATCTATTGCGGCATGGCGCTCGGCTACGCCGACGACGCCGCGCCGATCAACACGCTGCGGAGCGATCGCGCGGCGGTCGACGAGATCGCGGTGCTGCGGGGATTTGAGAGTTAATGCTGGATTTGGCTTTAGAACTGACATCGGCGCTAACGGCGCCGCCAGGCGCTCGCATGTGATTAGATTCGCGATGTTTCGGGTGACGTTAGCCTGTGAAAGCGTGCCAGAGGAAGAGGGTGCGACCGCGGCTAGAGAAATTCAACATGAGTTTGCCCGACATCGACCACATCACCACAATGTCGTCTGCACCTATGCAAGTGGCGAGCTTTCGCCGGGGGCGCTAAGCGCGTTTATGACCATCTACGCCATAGCGCGGCGACCGAAGCCGAGGAGATGGGCGTCGAGTTGGACAAGGTCCGCCACCTGACCGCGCACAAGGACGGCGCCATGAACCGCGAGGTCTATGTCCAAAACAGCGAAAAGATCACCGTTGATATCCAGCAGAAGCGCGGTCTCATTGGAACGAACCAGCGACGGGCCGAAAACGAAAGTTTGCAGACTTAGTTTGCAGACTTCCGTCCCGACCTTGAAAACAAAGGCCGGGACTGGTGGGCGCGACAGGGATTGAACCTGTGACCCCTCCCGTGTGAAGGGAGTGCTCTCCCGCTGAGCTACGCGCCCAAACCTAGTTTTGTCCCTGGTTTGAAGGGCGCGGACCATATGCG